>CAZXYZ010000054.1:0-72263 GCA_964645045.1 uncultured Pirellulaceae bacterium
CGCCCGATGGTCACGCCCGTACCGAAACCGCGGGCGATTCTTGTGCCGGTCCCAAGCATGGCCGAGCCAAGCCGATCGTGTGTTCAGTGCCGCGTCCAAGGATTGGTGGAATTGCGATCTGACAGATTGGCGGGCAGATGTATTGGACATCGACCGGTATCCGATGGGATCGCTCGCCGGAACTGGCACGTTATGAAACTGCAGGGATTCCTGAATGTACGGAGACCTCTTGCACTATGAAACTGTCATGACCTGTAATCGAATTCCAGCCTCGCATTCCGCAGTCGCAAGGCATTGCTCTTCACGAGGGTGATCCCCGCGCTTTGCATGGCCACGTCGGTGCCGGTGCCCATCGCAATGCCGACGTCAGCTTCGCTCAGGGCGGGTGCGTCATTGATGCCGTCGCCGGCCATCGCAATGTGTTCGCCTTTCGCTCGCAGCTTCTTGACATGGGCGACTTTTCCGGCGGGTTTGATCTCAGCTTCCAATCGCCCGGCTGATCCGATTCGACACCAGAGCACATCGGGCACGAGTATTGCGACTTGGTTCGCGCCGTCGAACGGTCGCGGTGCTCGTGCCCAGAAGGAAAATGCTCACAGCAGCGGTCAGGCCTTCCCCCATGCTGCTTGCTCGGCGACATTGACACGATCACTGGGTCAGCCTGGGCCGGTATTGGATGCATCTGGCGGTCCGGGGGCCATCTACCTCGAATACCGTCGCGGATCCGCTTTGGAGTATTCCCACGGAGCTTTCTTACGCTCGTAGCTGCGATGGCTGGAGGAACTGGGTGAGCCCTGGTTGCTGGGGTTGCTGCCCACGATTGGCTCGTACGAGCCGCGGCGATAGGTATTCGTCTCGGTTTGGGCCGGCTGCACCACGGCATTGCTGCTGCCCCGGTAGCCGAACAGCCTCTGCAGGATTCCAGCGTGCGCCGAGTTCGGAACAAACCATGTGCCCAGCACGGCCACGGCCAACGTCAGAGAGAGCAAGCGTTTCATCACTTTCGCTCCTAGCCGGGCTCAGAAGGTGATTCTCGAACTTCCTGGCAGAACGCCATCATCGGTGCGGCGGCCCGGCTGTCGTGCCGCGTGATAATTGTCGTTTGCTTTGAACTGTTAGATGCAAGCCGTGTGTCACTTCTTTACGAATCCGCGATGACTCCTGAAAAAAGTGGCTCGACGACTGCCCGCCACTTTAGCACCGACTGCGGAGATCAGTGGCAGTTCTGCTCCCAATCGCTCGCGAGGCACACGAGATCGGAGTCGTCCTCGTTTTTTGCAAGCTGTTGCACAGTCCGGGGTTGGGAAAAGCGTCGAGCCGGTTCGTCGATGCGACTCCCTTGGACCGGCATGCCTATTGCGTTTCGCCGGACGTGGTGCAAAGGATTCGGCGTCGAATCCAGATCTCGCGTCTGTCCTCATTTCCTTCGGAGTCTCCGCCCGTGCGAAACGTTGCGATCTTCCTGGCCATCCTGGCCGCATCTCCCGCCGCATGCTTCGCTCAAAAATGCCGATGCGAACGGTTACGCACGATCACCCCATCCCCGGCTGTTGCCGTGCGGCCACAGTCCGCGTGGAAAGCCGAGTCGCCGTCCTTTGTCGTCCGCTCCTACCGCGATGGTCCGGCAGCAGCCGAAGTGGCAAACACGTGCAAGTCGCTTCGCAAGCAACTGCAAGAAACTTGGCTCGGCGAGGCCGCAGTCGAAGACTGGCGCCCTCCGTGCGAGATCGTCCTGCACGCGACACGCGCGAGTTACTCCCGGGCTGTCGGGGCGGGAGCCGCGCAAACGACTGGCAGCACGCTGATCCGATGCCAGCAAAACAGAATCACCGAACGTCGCATGGACCTGCTCGTTGATGACGAGGGGCGAGTGCCGGCACTGCCGCATGAATTGACTCATGTCGTGTTGGCCGACCCGTTCGCCGGGCGTCAGCCTCCCCGCTGGGCCGACGAAGGCATGGCAGTGCTCGCAGATTCGGTAAGCAAGCGGGCGCTCCACCAGCGCGATTGTTTGGCGGCAGTACGCAACGGAACAGCACTTCGGGTGGCCGATCTGCTGGAACTGCAGCAGTTCACTTCGGCTAATCAAATCCCCGCGTTCTATGGGCAGAGTCTTTCGCTCGCGCAGTTCCTGATCGACCGTGACAGTCCGTCGCGGTTTGTCCCATTTCTCGCCTTGGCGATGGAGCAAGGCTACGACCGAGCCTTGCGCGGAGTCTATGGGATTGAAGGCACCGGGCAACTAGAGAGCCTCTGGCAACGGTACGTTTTGTCACGTGCTGCCTCGGTAGATGCTGTCGCCGTTAGTCAGACGGAGAATCACCCGTACCAAGACTCGTTTCCCGGCGGTTAACCGGCCGGCTCCAGGGGCGCTGTAGGTCTCATTTTCCTATAGATCCACCGTCGTCTTCGCGGTATTTCCCGCGAACCAGGCTGCGAGCTTTCCGACCTCCTCGGTATCGCGAGCACCAACCACGGTGATGTGCCGCTGGCCAAGCTGCCAAGTGGCCGCAAGCTGGCTATCCAGTCGGGCAAGTGTACAACGTTGGCCGTTACAGTCTGTGGTGTTCGTCTCCTGACAGCCAAACCAATCCGGCTGCGCGTTGTCGTGCTCGAAGATAGCCACCGTCGTGCCGTCCTCCCGCTTGCACAAGCTTTGCACGCACGTGCAGCACGGCATCTTCCACACGTAGACGCGATCCAGTGAGTAACTCGCGGGCAAGCCGCTGGCGACGGCGGGTGTGTAGCCCACGTAATGGACCGCTTCCCGCACGTCGACGGCCTGCCCCTCGTATTGGGTGTGCAGAATCCGCTCGGCATTCGCAGGCGACGTCGGAAATGTGTCAAGATACTGCCCGATGACGGCTGCCATCTGAGCCTCATGCTTGGCCGTGTGTGAAGCACGCAACCCCAGCCAACCCAGGCCAGCCGCCACCAAGAGCGTCGCCGCAATCGCGAGGCTTCCTCGTGACGTTCGCATCCAAGACGCCCGCCACGGACGCGACGCGACCGGAGCGTCAGCCAGTCTTTTTTCCAACTCGTCCCACATCCCGTCCGGCGGCGTCAGCGTATGCAAACCGCTCGCCAGCTGGGTCAATCTCTTGAACCCATCCAGATCCTGCACGCAGCGGTCACAGCCAGCGAGATGTTCACCGATCTGGTCCGTCGCATCGGCCGATAGCTCGCCGTCGTAGTAGCCGGAAAGTAATTCGTGGACCTCCGAGCAATTCATCTTACGGTTCCCAACCAAGGTCTTTGAGGTGCGTTTGCAGCTCTTGCCGCGCTCGAGTCAGTCGCGACCCGACCGTCCCTTCCGGAATGTGAAGCGTCTCAGCGATTTCCCGATACGGTACTCCTGCAACTTCGCGCAGTAGAAAAAGCGAGCGTAACTGCGGATGGAGCCTTGCCAATGCCCGTTCCAGAAGGTCGTTCTGCTCCGCGAGTTCGTCGTGTGCGCGGAATTCGTCCACCGGTTCGTCCGCGAGCGATTCCGCTTTCCATCTTCGCCGTCGCCGGAGGTGTTGCAGCGACTCGTTTACCGCCACCCGGTGGAGCCGGGTTTGGAATTTCGCGCTGCCTTTGTAATTCCCAATGCCGCGGAACGCCTGCAGAAACACCTGCTGCGTCACGTCCGCCGCATCCTGCTCGCCCACCATGCCCCTCACCAGAGCGTACACTCGCTGAACGCATTGCTCGTAAAGCTGACGCTGCGCGGACCGGTCGCCTTGTTGGCACGCGGTTACCGCTTCGGTCATCGAGTCATCGGAGCAAGCGTCTTCACCCATATTAGATGCACCGGGAAGGGTGTTTCTTCGCAGTCGGAAAGTGGTTCCGGCATTTTTCCGCTTTAGCAGCAGGGCTGCCATGGGGATGGCCTTCATGGTAGCGATCTGCTTCTTTCGCGGAAAGCACCCGCGCATCGCTCCCCCGCATCGCCCGCCGGACGCTTTGTGGAGTCGCCATCGTACCAGAGGTGACGCGAGTCGTGCCACGCTGAGGATTGCGGGTGGCGCGATGCCAAACATTGGGGCCGCCGCCCGCCCGATCGCGGCCAGGCGGCCAGCGAACATTGCCAGCCAACGCAGGCACTTGGGCCCAGTGGGGCGGCCCGTGGCCCCCGATTCATAACCTGCCAGTCGCCAGTTTCTAACCCTGGGTCCGGGTTATGAGCGCGCGCGACATTTTTGTCTCTGTTTTGAATTTCGAAGAGTGTCCGGTCCGCTCAACTTAAACCCGTTAGAGCGAAAAGAGGACGACCTGCGGGTTAACGCACAACGACGAGGCTAGACACCCCGGCTTTTTTCGTTAAATCCCCGGCTCCCACAACGGGTTACGATTAGCGGCTTGTCTCGCCTGCGTGTCTC
Organism: uncultured Pirellulaceae bacterium; assembly: GCA_964645045.1. Classification (GTDB taxonomy): domain Bacteria; phylum Planctomycetota; class Planctomycetia; order Pirellulales; family Pirellulaceae; genus Anammoximicrobium. Next base: position 4,365 of record CAZXYZ010000054.1, read on the forward strand.
CGTTTCGCAGGTAAAGACACGCCGCCCACCCGACGTGCCCCCGAAAACACCAAAGTTTCGGTTGTCTCTGATTTGGGTTATGACCCACTTTCCGGCTCCCTAGGCGAACCGGACCGTCTTCAAAAATGGCGCGAATCGATGGACGCTCGGAAGCCCGGCGTGTTGCCGGGCAAATCGGCGCGTCGGTTGCCAGACGGCCATCCTCGCATCCGAACTGCCTCACGTGCAAGATTAGGTCGCAGTACCGCCGCACACGTCGCCAATTGTCCCCCGTCCTCAGCCGCGTCCAGAACATCGGCTACGACCTGGGAGAAAACGGCCGCACGGCGGAGTGGTATCGGACGAACCACCGGACGCCGTGGGTGGCGGGCCAGTTGGCGGGTTCTCGTGTCGCGTGCCGATCGAAGTGTCATGTGACGCCGACCGGCCGGCGGGCGTCGTGACGACTATGGCCCCGATGGACTCCAGATTCGCGCGGTCGGTCTCCGGCAGCCGGACGATGAGCGGGAACCGCAATTGCCCCTCGTAGACGTCGCCCAGCGTCTTGGTCCCGATCGACTCGACCACGTCGAGCACCAGTTTGGGGGGAATGCCGTAACGGGCGATCTCCTCCAGGTTGATGGTTCATGTGCTGCTCACCACGGGCCTGTCGCCCGCAAACCTCCGGCGGGCAACGCGACGGATGATCTCGGCCCGCTCCTGATCAAACGACTCGCTCCGTGGTGGCAGCGTCTGCAGCGAGAACGGACTACTCGGCACCCCGTCGATCAGCAGCCGCGCATAGGCCGTATACTTCGGCAACCCGGAAAGGTTCTCCAGCGTAATCTGCCCGCGATACTTGCCCAGTTGCTGGGCGATCATCTCGGCATCGTCGCTGCCGACCTGGAAGGCCACGATCGAGCCCACATTGCCCCACACGGCATCGGCCGTCTCGTCGTTAAGCTGGGCTAGGTACTGGTGGGCGACGATTAAAGACAGCCGAAACTTGCGGGCCTCGGATAGCACCGATGCAAAGCTGCCCGTCGTAAAGTTCTGGAATTCGTCCACGTACAGGAAGAAGTCCCGCCGCTCCGCCTCCGACATGTCGGCCCGCGTCATGGCCGCCTGCTGGATGCTCGTCACCAGAAACGCACCCAGCAGCGTCGCGTTGTCCTCCCCGATCCGCCCCTTGCTCAGATTCACGATCAGCACCTTGCCCTCGTCCATCACCTGCCGCAGATCGAGCGACCGACCCGGCTGACTAACGATCGCCCGCATGTTGGTGTTCGTGAGGAACGGGCGGATCTTGTTCTGGATCGCCGCCACGGCCTCAGTACGGTAGTTATCGCTCCACGACGCGAACTCGTGCATCCAGAAACTCCGCACCACGTCGTCCCGAATGTTGGGCACGACGTGCTCCCGGTACGGCTTCTCGCCCAGCAGTCGCATCACGGAAACCAAATTCCCCCCCTGCTCGACCGTCGCGAACACCGCATTGCGGAGCGTGTCCTCCAGCCGCGGCCCCCACGAATCGTGCAGCTTCTTGAACGCGCTCACGACGCCCGAGGTCACCTGGTCGATGCGGGACGGATCGCGGCTGGCCAACGGATTGAATCCCACCACGCACTCGCGGCTGGCCGCGTCGAACAAAATCACGTCGTTGGTACGGTGCGACGGCACAAGGCCGGCGATCGACTCGGCCAGGTCCCCGTGCGGATCGACCAGACACACCCCGCGGCCCGCCGCGATGTCTTCGGCCAGCATGTTTTGGATCAACGTCGTCTTCCCCATGCCCGTCTTGCCCACGATGTACAGGTGCCGGCGGCGATCTTCCAACGCCAGCGTCACCAGCCGCCGGTCGTCCCGAAACCGTACGCGGCCCAAGGCGACGGTCCCCTCCTCCGCCGCCGGGCCGATCACGGCCGGCGCCTCCAGCTCCGTGAACTCGCTGACCCGCATCCGTTCGGGGGCGGCCGTCGCCGTCGGCGGATGCCAGAGCGTGGCCAGCTCTTCATGCGACAACAAGAACGCTGGCGAAGTGCGGCGGGAGCAATCCCGCCGCCGGATGCTCCCGATCCGGAACGTCGCCAGCCGCGAGCGGGTGAACGCCCCCAGCGCCCCCGCCATGCTCCGCAGCCGCTCGGCCGCTTCCAACTCCCGCTCCGGCGGCCCCTGCACGACCAGCCGCATCCGGCACTCGAACAAGTGCCCGCCGATCTTGTCGGCCGCCGCCTGGAGATCTTCCTCCCGCTCGTGCAGCCGGCTGGTCGAGGTATCCAGCAAGCTATGCCCCGGCGACTGGCTGCGGGCGGCGACCCGCCCCAGCAACCATGCCACCGACCGCCAGCGCCCCCGCAAGACATGGCGGGCAAAGCACGCCGCCAGCCGGTGATGCGAGCGGAAGAAAGAGCGGTCCAGCAGCTTCACCGCCTCGCCCGCCGCATGGCAGCGTCTGCGCGGGGCCGGTGCGGCCCGGATCTCCACGCGACACCACAGCGATTCATCCGGCCGGACTGCGCGCAGTAAACTGCTGACCGGATCGGCGAATGTGTGATTGAGCAAGTCCTCGAACTGGGCGTGACGCAGGATCGGAAACAGCTCGGGCGTCAGCTGTACATCGACGCACCACGTCATCCAGCCGGCGGGCACGATCGGATCCTCCACCGCCGCCAGCGAGCACTGCGGATAGCCGGCCGCAATCGGGCCGAGCACGGCCTCCCGATCCCCCACCCCGCATTGCAGCAGCAACGCGACCTGCCCGTCCACGCAACCATACGCCAGCGTCATCGGCCCCTGCCGCAAACGCGCCTGGTGGATCGCCGCCAACGCCTTTTCCATGTAGCGCGGTCCGCGTTCGTTGTTGGCCGGCGCAGCGATCAAAGTTTGCACGGGGCGGATCCTAGCACCAAACGTTTCCGGGCCTCGGCTGCTTCGTCTTCCACGAAGCACGGTTGTGTGGCACTGCTTGCTTGCAGTGTTGAGGCGGCAGACACGGCCAACAAGTAGGCCGTGCCAGACGGGTCGCCAAGAAAACCGCCCCGCCGATGTGCGTGCATCCGTCGAGGCGGCCCTGCCGGCGTCTCGGTCCCCCAGGCTCCGATCCTGATTCCGCAACGGCGGAGGCGGGGACGCGGCTTGATACCCGCATCGAGCACTGCGGGCGAACGCGACATTACCGCGCAGTCTAACAGAAAACGCTCGGCCCGCCCAAGGGCGGCGACAGCCGCACGGGTTCCCGCAGGAACGCCGACGAGGGATGGAGATCGCACAACGCCCGCCATGCGCCATGATGATCATTCAGCAGCGGCTCCGTGGCGGCCCGCGGATGGCCGAGGTACGCGTCCTGCGTGGCGGCATAGACCAACCGGCGATCGGGGTTGCGGGCGTACTGCCGAGCCAGCCAGAGCATGTGGTTTGCCCGATTCGCGCCGCGCGTCAAAAACACCACGCGGAACGACGGCCGCGGATCCCGCCGGCCGCCTTCCCGCCAGCCGCGCAGCACCCAATCCTGGTACGTCTCGTAGCCCAGCAGCTTCGTGCGGATGCTCTGCTCGCGGAGCGAATCGAGCGGCTCCGTGGCGTTGTCGATCTCAAACAGCACGTTGAACACCCGCCCCCCGTGCCCCAACTGAAAATGGCAATCCGGCTGCTGCCGGTACTCCCCGATCTCCAGCGTCAACTGACCGTCGCCGTGGTACTTGAGGATCTGCACGTGAGCGGCGTGGCAGGCGACCAGCGTATGGACGATCACGTCCGCCGTCGTCATGGCATGCTGGAACCGGGAGGGCGGAACCTCCGACACAACCAGGCGGCCCGGCGGCCGGTCCGACTCCGGATGGAGCATCCGAAACCCGGCCGGCGTCAGCCGGTAGTAGTGCCGCAATCCCCCACCCGCCACCGCCGCCGGAAAGCCCTGCACGATCCCCGCCGCACTCAGCGCCTGCATCCGTTCCCGCACTCGCCGTTCATCGCGGAACGGCTCTCCGGCAAACGTTACGCTCGCCTGCTGCAGATGTGCGGCCGTGGCCGGCGTCATTTCGAGCAGGCTCAACACCTCCGCATCACGCTTGCTGATGACAACGGCATGGGACATGGTAGTCGCATTACGGTAACATTCGATCGCTCGTCCCCCAAGCATCATGGATCGACCTGGCTACATCGATGTTGATAAATTACAAGCGGAGACCACCCTCGAGGCCGCCGCCGCCAAATGCGGCGTGACCCTGGACATCAAAGGCACCGGCCCCGAAGTGCGGATCGACTGTCCCTTCGGCTGCCCCGGCGATCATCAGGGGCGGAAAGAACTGGCGATCAACACCGGCAACCCGCAAAAAGTCTTCCAGTGCCACGCCTACCAATGCGGCTTCCGCGGCAACCTGCTCACCCTGATGCACGGCTGGCTCACCGGGCGAAAACCCACCGGCGGCAAGCTCAAAGGCGACGAATTTCAGCGGGTCAAGCAAGTCCTGGCCGGCACCGCGGCGCCGACCGCCAGGCCGCCAGCCCCAACGTCGGCCCCAGCTCCCAGCGAAACGCCCCCGGCTGCCCGCCCATCCAACACGCCCCTGATCGACGCGACCGAAGAGCGCGTCCGCGAACTGCACAACATCGACGAGAAATTCATCGCCGACGTCGCCCAGATGAATCCCGCCGCGGCGGGGTACGTCCGCCGCCACCCCTGCCTTTCTTCCGAGTCGATGCGCAAGTGGCGATGCGGCTACCTGCCCAACGATGGCGGCGGCGACAAACGCGGCTGGAGCCTCCGCGGCAGCATCGTCTACCCGGTGCTTGCCGAGAGCGGCAAGGTGCTCGCCTGGGTCGGGCGCGACGTGCATTACGATGAGAAAGAACAGGAGTTCGCCCGCCTGTCCCCGGTCGAGCGACAGGGCAAGGAGCCGCCCGCCAAGCACCGTTTCCCCAAGGGTTTTCATCGGGGCCAGGAACTGTTCGGCCAGCACGCCGCCCGCCTCCGCGAGGAGGGCTACCGCGACTTCATCGCCCGGCACGGCCTGGTGATTGTGGAAGGATTCAACGACGTCATCGGACTCGACAACCTGGGCGTGCCCGCCCTGGGCATCCTGTCCAATCGCCTGACCGACGCGCAAGCCGAGAAGATCACCCGCTGGGCCGGCCAGATCGGCTCCAACCGCGTGACGTTGATGTTCGACTGCGAGCCGACCGGCGACGAAGGGGCCAAGGAAGCCCTGTGGCAACTGGCTCAGCGGCGGCTGGACGTCCGCCTGGCCTGGTCGCTGTCGATGCACGCGGGCGCGTACGCCGGCAAGCAACCGGAGACGCTCACGCGCGAGGACGTGGAACGCCTGCTCGCCTCCGGCGCTGCGAGTTGAAACGCGTCGTCCCGCCGTGCCTCGGGCACGGACGCACCGGGACGCGCGTGGCAGAGTCGCACCGTGGATCCGCACGGCGACTAGCCGTCGGCGTCGTTCCGCTCCGCGGTAGTTCAGGCCGCGGGGCCTGAGTCGTGCGGGCAGCGCGTCGGGGCCGAGGTACGAGGCCGCGACCCCCGGGATGATGCCAAAGCGTTGGTCACGAGGAACGAGTGCCAGCTCAGGTCGTCAGCCCGGGGGTCGCGGCCGAAGGTCCGCGACGCGCTGCCCCTCGCAGCATGGATCTGGCGGCTTTCCCAAGCCGAATGGACGGTCGCGCTCCGCGCGCCACTCCCCCGCTGCCGACCGCCATGGGAGGCGATCGCCCGGCGAACGTCTGGCGGCCCCGCGACGCCTGCCCCGGCCCACCGCCGCACGATCGCCCCCCTCTTTCTTCTTCGAGTTGTGCGTCTCGTGCGGACTGCTCCTGCAGTCCGCCTGCCCGTCGCATCCAAAGAAATTCAAGCAGGCGGGCCGCAGCCCGCTCCCCTCTTTTGCTATACAAGTGCTTTGAATAAACAAACGCTTTGTAGGCCCGAAACCGCAGGCCCGTTTTGGGCTTGGGAAAGCCACGCAATCGCAGCCACTCAGGAAAAAAGGTCCGGCAAACACCAATAGTCGCCCCGCAAAAGGTCCGGCAACCGCCAATACCCGACCGTCGAAAAGGTCCGGCAAACACCAAGGGTGGAAACAGGCGTTCGATCATGAGTTGGGTTGTCGTTGACTCAGCAACCAGACACTGAAGTCCGGAAACGTGAAGTGCTCGCGTTCGACCTTGCCGACCGCGGCCTCATGAGCCGCCTCGTGGCAGCGTTCCGGTTCCCGGAGACGATAGAATTCCAAGAACCCCTTCTCGTAGGCCAGGCACTGGCTGCGGCCCTCCGGGCTCTGTAGGAACGCCCGCAAGGCCGCCGCCCGCTCCGCCGCGTAGCAATCCCGCAACTGCTGTTCGCCCGCGGCTCCGGCCGCCCGCTCCGCCTCCCACTGGCGGCGTTTCGATTCCTTCTCGTGCGCATAAATCCAGTCCGGCGACATGCGTTCATTCTGGATGCCGTCGATCAGGAACGCCGCCGGCGACGTGCGGAAGCCCGGGAAGCCCCGCGGCTTTTCATGGATCGCCGCATCCGTAATCCGAATCCAGCGTTGGATCAGTCCCCTACTGTGCTGCTTGAACAACCGGCGGATCCCCGCCTCATCGACGCCGATCGACTGCAACGGTTGGTAGAGCGGATCCTCCGTGAGCTTCTGCAACCGGCCCGCCGAACGTTCCGCCAGCGGCTGCCGGAAATACGGCCCCTCGAAGAACTGCACGACGTACAGCCCCTTGCCTCGCTTGAGGAACAGATCCTGGGGCCCGGTCTGTCCCCTGCCGAGTTCGATAATCCCCTGCTCCAGCAACTCGCGAATGCACGCCGTGAGGTCGAACTTCCGTTTCTTCAACGGCCGATCCGCCGAGAAGCCCAGCCCGTGGATCGTCAGGTCGTCCACGTTCAAAAACACCCGCTTCGATCGCCAGAAGCGATCCTTCAGCTTCAAGAACAACCGCCGGGCGCCCGGGCTCAGTTGCCGGTACACGTCCAGATCAAACAGCAGCGAGCCGCCCGTCGCCTGACACATCTGGAAGAACATCGGCGACCACTCGATCCGCCAAGCCCGCTCGGCATCGACGGGACCGCCCCGGCCCCGCGTGGGCAGGAAACTCGAGAAGAAATGCAACGTGATCCGCTCGTGCTGCTGCGTCACCGGATTGTAGAAAGCCGTATTCTGATACGCGACCGCGGCGAGTCGTTCGAGTGACGCCCGCAGCTGATCGTACTGGCACCCGCCCAACGACATCCCCAGCCGCTTGATGATCCAATATGGCGTGGCCAGCAGCGTCGGCTCCGGCTGCTTGCGGGACAGGCACACACCCAACAAGCCCCACAGCACGTACTCGTCTTCGGACTGCAGGCCGTGCGGAGAGTACACGCTGACGCGGGCCTCGCGGGACTGGCCCTGGCTGGCGAACGTATAGGCCGTCTCAAACGTCCCCCCTTCGACCACCCCGCCCCGCAACGGCCAGAGGGCCGTCTCCAGCAGCGACAGCTGGGCAATCCCCTCTCGCCTGATGCCCGGCAAGCGGTAGCGTTGGCTGCTCGCGGGCGAGGGCGTGCCACTGGTGGCGTTGGGAACGGACATGGGCATTAACGACGGAACATCCGGCCGAACAGTCCCCGCTTCTTTGCCGTCGTCGTTGCCTCGGGCTCACTCCCCTGCTCCGCCTGCGGCGGCTCGGCGTCAGTATGCACCACTTCCGCCCGTTGGCGATTGGAACTTTCCGGCAAAGCCAGCTGCTGCTGGAGCGAGCCGACCAAGATGTTTCCCTCCCGGAGTCGCTCGCTGAGTCCCTTGAGCAGTTCGTTCTGCGTCTCGATCTGGCGGTTCTTGATATCCAGCTCCCGCTGCAGCATTTCCAGGAGGGCCGTCGAGCCATCGCCGCCCGCGGCCGGTGCCGCCTTGGACTCCCCCGCCGCCTTCGCCCCCGCCTCCGGCACATGCCGGCGGAGCAACTCCTCCGAAATCCGCCAGGGGAAATTTTCGCCCTTCAGCCGCAGGGCCTTGGCCTCGTCCGGGCTGGGTTCGATCTGGTGCCGATCCGGATGCTGATCGTTCTCCAGAATCGGGTAGATAATCCGGCGGATCGAACTGGGGGATTTACCGACCAGTTTTGCCGCCTCCGCGACCGTCAGAAATTTCGTCATAGGGAGTAGGGGAATGTCGGCCGGAGATTACTCCAGCTGGAACCATCTTGGGAAGGGCATTTGAGAAGCTACCGCCCCCGTACCGCGGCGGCCTTCCGACGCCCTACCGCGACGCTACCGACACGCTGGAAAGCCGCTACCAGAGCGCATTTCACGCACGTACCGGAAGCCCTACCGGCACAGCTCCGGCGGCAGCCCCCACCTACCGCGCCGGCAGCATTCCGGCAGCCTTTCGGCGGTACGTTTTCGACGGGGTTTCGGACACGTTCCACGGCACCTACCACGGCACGGTTTCGGCACCTATCCGGCACCCTGCCGATCGGTGCGAGAGGGGAGTGGGGGACTGCCTTCCAAGGGTGCCAGCGCGAAGGGTCTCGAAACCCTTCCGAAAGGTCACCGCCGCGTCGCCTGAAAACCCTCCGCCAAGGCACCCAATCCGAGAGGGGATGGGCGGCCGATTTGCAGTTCGGCTTGCGTACGGGCTGGGAATGATTCCGCGTGCATGGCAGCGGGGGTTCCACGCCCCCTTCCAGCGATCGGCGGAGGAGGGGACCGGCTCCTCCGCCAGACGCGACAACAGCCCCGTGCGCGAGCAACTACTCCCGGATCTCGGAGCACTCGAAACAGCGACGGTTGATCAACGGCGCATGGCGGTACGGATCGACCGCCCAGTCGTCATTCCAAGCATCGCACACGTGGTGATGCTCGGCGTTTTCCAGCTGCAAACGGGCAGCCTCTTCAGCCGCTTCCGCGGAATCCGCTTCGACCACCGTTTCGCGGAGCACCGAATCCACGTAGGTAACTAGAAATTTAGGCATGAGAAATTGGGGAAAAGAGTAGGGGGATTGCCGGAAACTGCCCGCCCGGTTGGCGGCTGCACGGATGCCGGCGGCGCGTGTCAGCAGTGGATGTCTACGCACACCACGCGATGGTTTGGATACTGCTCGAGCGCCTCGATCACTTCGGCCAGCCACTGCTCATCCGACTTGATCTCGAAGTGTCCGTCCGAATGCGGATTGGGGATGTACCGCTCGTGCTCCAACCACGCGGCGTCGGGCGTCAGCACGTAGTAGGGGAGTCGGTCCTTCAGATTGGGCGACTTCCGCAGCGTGCGGGTGCTGATCACATTCCGGCTGGCACCCTTCAGGAAACCGTTCCAGCGGCCGCCGATCTCGAACCAATCCCAGCGGCCATCGGGATTGCAAGTCGTCGTGGAATACAAGCCATGCTCGTCCACGCCTCCCGGGCGATCCATCCAGTCTTTCATCCGCTCGGCCAGCGCATTCAGATCGTTCCGATCGAGCGAATAATGCGACGCCATCCGCTCGATATCGAAAGGCTGCAGGTATTCGCGGTAGGGCGTCACGGCCAACGCCTCGTCAAACGGAGCCAGGGCACCGGCCACGAGCGCATCCGGATCGCCCTTGGCGCCGATGATGACAAACGTGCAGTAATGCATGTGAGGAAAGGGGGATGTGGAATAAAAACGGCGAAGTGCTGTGCGTTTGGATGTGGAGGTACGCGCCGGTGTTGAGCGGTCAGGCATAAGTGAAAGGGGAAAGGGATGCCAAGCGGCATCGTGTCCGGCAGCACGAGCATCCCGCCGTCAAGGGAGAGCAGGGGAGCGACAGCGTGGAACCGCGCAAGTTCGCAAGCGTGCCGCGCCGCGAACTTCTTGCGCCGGTTCCCCCGGACGCGACCTTGACGGCAAAGGGATGCGCAGTGCTAAGCCGAAGAGGCCGCGAGCAGGGGAGGGGAACGGTCGCAACCAGCCGAACCAGCACCGACCGTGGCCACGCCCCCGGAGTGCCTTGCGAGTTGGCGTCCGGCTCGTCTACAGTTGCGGCAACTTCTTTCATTCCCCTCGTTTTATGTCCCACCGCATAGCGAGGCAGCTTGCCATCATTAGCCTCGTCACCATCGCACTGCTGCCAGTTTCCAGCCCGATGGCCAAGGCAGATCCCACCCCGCTCGGCTCAGTGCAGGTCCAGCGAGTGATTGATGGCGATACGGTGAAAGTCGATATCGCGGGTACCGGCGAGACCGTCCGCATCATCGGCATCGACACGCCCGAAACCGTTCATCCCACCAAAGCCGTGGAGTGTTTTGGAATGGAAGCGAGCAACAGGCTGAAAGGCTTGCTCGACGGCAAAGCAGTCCTTCTTCAGGCCAATCCAGCAGAGGACCGCGACCGATACGGCCGCATGCTTCGTTACGTCGAACTGGACGGCGAAGACATCGGCGCTGGCATGATCCGAGACGGCTACGCACACAGTTACAAGCAGTATCCGCACCCCCGACTGACGATCTACAACGAATTGGAGCAAGAAGCGAGAGCTGCAAGGCGGGGATTATGGGCCGCGTGTGACAGCTCCCCGGAGTTCGCCGATGTCCCCGCGGTGCATCCGTACTTGCCGGCAATCCGCTGGGGCAAGGACAGCGGTGTGTTGAGCGGGTATCCCGACGGAACATTCAAGCCGGAAACCACAGTAAACCGAGCCGAGTTTCTGAAAATCGTCTTGGCCGCCAAAGGCATCGACGCAACGTCCGGGGAGACGACCTCCGTCTTTTCGGACGTCGAGCCCGGCGCGTGGTATGCACCATACGTCCGTTACGCAAAGGACAGCGGCATCATTCAAGGCTACCCGGACGGCACCTTCAAACCAGGTCAGCCAGTCAACTTCGCCGAAGCGCTCAAAATGGCTTACGTCGCGCTCGGCTTTGACGGCGATTCCAGCGCCGGCGGCGAATGGTATCAGCGATACCTTCGACACGCGCAGACGCATTCCATCCTGTTTGAAACGAACGTCGATGTTTCCATCGGCATGACCCGTAAGGACGTCGTCTGGATCGCCTGGCGGTTGCTCACCGACAGTCAGTCCGAGCCGGAACGTTCCGCTTCTTCCGTTGATTCCGGGACCGCCGCCGCGCCCGTTTCCAGTTCACCAATCACCGCCAACAGTGCCTGCACCATCAAAGGCAACATCTCGTCGAACAAAGAGAAGGTCTACCACGTCGACGGGTGCGGGAGTTACACCGCGACCAGAATTGACGAAACCGCAGGCGAACGATGGTTCTGCACCGAACAAGAAGCTCAGGCGGCCGGATGGCGAAAAGCGGGGAATTGCCCGTGAACGCTTGGCAAGTCGCGCAAGCTCGTCCGACCCCACGCCGCGACTCCTTGTTTCAGTTCCCCCTTAACGCGACCTTGACGGCAGAGGGATGCGCCGTGTCCTCTGCTGGGAATCGATGACCAAGGTCTGTCTGCCACAATTCAAATTTCCGTTGGAACGTCGCTTGAATGCTCCAGGAACCACCGCACGTCTTCGCGAGTCGCCGAGCGACTGGAAAACGTCCGGATCACCGCTGGTTGCTCGGCCTCGGGAGCGGTCGGATCGACGACGTACCACAGCGTGTGCCGTTCACCATGGTGCGTCACGATTGCGGGATACGACGGGGCCGTCACTTCATCCGTTGGATCGAGATGCTCGTTTGCCATGTGGCTACTGTACTACGCGATGGAAGAAGATCCATGCAACTGCCATGCAGCTGCCACCGTGCCACCGATTTGCCACCGATTTGAACCCAAGAAGCAAAAAAGGACTCACGGCGATTTGCCGTAAGTCCTTATGCTGTAGAAGTGCGGGAAACAGGACTTGAACCTGCACGACCTTTCGGCCACTAGGCCCTCAACCTAGCGCGTCTGCCAATTCCGCCATTCCCGCGGCTGGAATCACTGCAGTCCAAAGTCTAGGCAAAAACGCGGTCGCGTCAAGGTGTGGCCAGACGTTTCACAACCAGGATCGTCTGGTCATCGATGCCGCCCTCGTGGGATTGTCGATCCAGGAACGCACGCGTCTTACGGATCAACTCGTCGGCATCCAGGTCGCGATGGGTCTGGAATAACCGCCATAACACCCGCTCGCGGGGCCCTCGCAAGGACCGATGGACGCCTTCGCTGATCGCCACGAGCATCTCCCCACGCTCCAACCGATCCGAGACGGCGGCATAGTCGCTGTCAGGCTGCGTGCCCAACGGTAGGGCATCCGACGGGGCCAGCGTGCGTAGTGAGTCGCCCACCACCGCCGCGTAGACGTGGCCGGCCGCGACGTGCTCGATCGCGCCCGTCTCCGGCTGGACGTTCGCATAGAATAACGACGCGAACTGATCGCCGACGGAGGCGGTCCAAAGGGTTTCGTTGATGCGTTCAACCACCTGCTGAACCGTGTGGCCGTAGGCGGCGTGCGCGCGGAGCGCCGTGTGCAGTGTCGCGGTCGTCAACCCCGACTCGAACATTTTTCCCTGGGCATCGCCCACGGCGACCGCCAAGTCTCCGCCGAGCAAAACGAACCAGTCGTGGAAATCACCGCCCATCGCCCCCGACTGCGCCGTCCAGCCGGAAAGGTCCCAGCCCGGCAACATGGGCTTGATCCGCGGCAAGCGGTGTTGCTGCCACTGGGCGGCGTGCGTTAATTGCCGAGCCAGACTCCGCAGCTTCGCGGTCTGATTCAAGAGCACCGCGCGTTCCAAATCGGCCGCGATCCGGCCGGCGACGATTTCGATCAAGTTCGTTTCGTCAACCGAGAAATCGCGTCCATGGTCACAAAATGTCCACAACGTCCCAAACGGAGTTGTCGGACTGGAGATCGGCACACAGACGGCCGAGCGGAATTCCTCCGGGATCTGCCAACTTGGCAGCAACTCGGCGTCCCGCACGACGACCGCATGTCCGACCAATGCCTCCAAATCGGCCGCCGCCCCTCGTAACGGCCGCGGCGAATCGACAAACCGCGATTTGGGCAAGCCCCAGCAAGCTCTGAGTTTCAGCTGACGGGTGGAGTCGTCCAACAAATAAATGGCCGCCGCCTCGCAACCTACCGCTTGGGCGCCAGCCTTCAGCACCGTCTCCAGTCGCTCGGCCAAATGCGTCTGTTCGTCCGGGTGAGGCGCCACCGGAACGCCGACCGCCAACTCGGCTTCCCGCTGCCACAACGCACACCGGGTCTGATGGAGTTCCTGCAACAAGTCCGCAATCGCGGCCGCCAGATCTTGAGCCAACTCCTGGCTGCAACGCGCATCGGACACCACGCGATTTCCCCCAGGGGATCTTCCACCGGAATCCATGGATACCACGCTAGGCCGATCTCCCTCCGCCTGACCAATCGATCGCGACCAAACCGCATGCGCGGCCGGTGGCCCTTCGGCATGGCATTGCAGGGACCACCCGGTCATCCGGCGGAAGGATTCACACAGCCCGCGCAGGCTGCGAACCTCGTCCAACCGAGGACTCTTGACCTTGGGAACCTCTTCCACGTGCAACCGCAAGCGAGCTGCAGTTCGTTGTGTCACGACATCACCTGTCACCTGGTTTCCAGACCGTTGGCCGAAATGGGCGGCGAAATCGCCACTTCGCCCATCACGCACAGCGGACCGAGACAATCGCCGAGCGAATAAATACTACGTAAACCGCGCAGTATACCCGGCTTTCACAGGTTAACATCGGAAGTGAACAAGTAATGAATGAGCAGGATTTGACGTTGACGTTGATTTGATAGTTCGGGATGAGTGCATAGCCGGCATGAAATGCGTATCCGGCACAAACGGTAAATCTGGCACGGTCACGTCCGCCAGTCGGAGTCGCCTTGAATCTCGTCGCGCAAGCGTGCCAAGGCGCGGACCCAGAGCATCCGGACGGCACCGACGCCGCGGTCCATCCGGCGGGCGATTTCTTCGTAGGGCAAGTCCTGCGGGTTATGCAACAGAATGACTTGCCGGTAATCCTCCGGCAGACGCTCCAGCACTTCGGCCAGCCGCAGCCGTTGTTCCGCGGCGACGGCGACGGCGCTGGGCGACGGGCCGCCGCCCGCCAGCAATTGGTCCAGCCGCTGGGAGGACTGTGCCAATGACGCGTCCAAGGACAACTCGCGAGACACGTCGCGTTTCCTGGCTCCGGCAAAATGCCGTGCCAGATGCGCCAGTTGGTGCGCGAGAATCCCCCGCACCCACGCCAGTCGCTCTGCCTCCGTGCTGCCGCGGAAGTTCTGCCAACCGCGCCACGCTTCCAACATGGTTTGCTGCACGGCGTCCGAAGCCGAGAACTTGCCCTGAAAGCGGGAGTCGATCTCCAGCCGGGCGAGCATTTTCAAATAGGCTTCGTGACGTACCAGCCACGTTGTGCCTTCGTCCGCGGCGGCGTTGGGCGGCGGGAAATCCGAGTTGGCACCGTTCGAGAAATAACTGTCCGATTGCGCCGTGGCGTAAGCTTCCAGCTTGCGGTCGGTGGTGGCACCGCAAGCTGGAAGCTTACGCCACTTATTTTTCGAACGGTGCTTATCCGGTTGGGACGTCATGAGGCTCGATCCTTCGTTGACGCGTCAGGTTCGTGAGCGGTGGATGGCTGCATTTCCCGACGTCATGGTACACGAACCCGCCGCCAGCGAGCGACGAGACGGAACGTCCCAACGACCGGCAGGGCCAGCGTCAGCAACCAACACATCTGGTAGGCGCCAAAGAACCAGACCCAATACCAACCGTCCCCAGCGTAACGTTCTCCCGGCTGCAAGCCCATGCCTTGCGTTTGCGCAACCGACAGAACCACACCGGCGGTCAGGCCGGCGGCCAACACCGTTGCGGCCAGCCAACCGGCCACCAGTCGCCACCGGCGTGCCAGCGACCATCGTACCAGCCGAACGACGGCGACGCACACGGGGAAGAACATGATTGCCAATAACGCCTTGCCCAAGGGTTCGAGCAGCGAGGAATCGTTGCCGCCCGCCAGCGCCGCCATGAGCGCCCATGCGGCGACGACAGGCATCAGCAGCAGGCGCCGCAAACTCCAGCGACGGTCGCGGATCAGTCGGAACACGTACACGCCGGGCACGTAGACGAGTCCCAGGCTGTAGAACAGTCCCCAAGCGACAAAGGGGGCCGTGTCCCAGACCGGACCGTCTCCCTGTGCCCACGGCAATCTCCGAATTTGGCGTGGATCGTCTTGTTCGCCGGACAGCCGTGCCGGCACGCGTGAGACGGGTGCCAGGGCTGGCCGTGCGACGGTAGCAACGGTGGCCGAAATCGCTTTCGCCTTTTTCCCCTCGCCCGCTGGGTGAGGGCTGGGTGAGGGCAGGGAAACCGGAAAGTCATTTCGGCCACCGTGACCAGCGTCCAACCGCGACACGCCGTTTTCCTCGACCGGCTCCTCGGCCGGCGGCGATGCCTCGCACACCCGTGACACGAATTGGTGCTGAAAGAACAGATGAGGCGGCTGTTGGTCACGGCCGGCATCCAGCAGGGCGACTTGTTTGCGGTCGAGCATTACCTGATGACCTTCCCGACGTGGCGTCGGCGCTGCGGCAATCCAAATCATCCGCCCACTGGCTGCATCCAAAGCATAGACGGCTCCCAGCGGGGAAACTCGCCGGACGATCACCGACGGGCCGACGCCGCCGGCTGCCGGCAAGACTCCCTCGATCTCGTCGCTCCACAAATTGAAGACCGGCCTTTGCCATAACGGACGGTCGGGATCCCGCGGCGGGATGGCCATCAACTGGTCACGGTTCGCCAGCAGGATTTCGTCGTTTCCGTCACCGTCGGCATCGCAGGCCCAGAGGCGGAATTCGCCGCGATGCATCCCCTGCTCGCTCGTCAGCCGAAAGTCGCTGGCCGTCTTCCCCATCGCGTCGATCACGACGACCCGTTCCGACTGGTCCCACAGATTCAGAGCGATCAGCGGCGGGCCCGCCGCGGTCCGGAGCAACAGCGGCCGCGGCCGGCAGCGTTGCCTGGTCTCTTGCGAGTCGATCTGTCCCCACGACGAAGCCACGTCGAATCGGGTGGACCATTTTTCCTGGCCGTCGGCGCCGTTGAGTCCCCGCAGCCAAGCGATTCGGCCTGTCGGCTTCGTCACGTCATCGAATTCCAACGCGACCACGTCCTCGCGTCCATCTTGGTCCAGATCCGTCACCGCCGCCGGCGGGATTTCGGTCATGGGGTATTTGCCTGCGGGCAGTGTGTGGCTCCACAACGGCTGCCCCGTCTTGCCGCTGACGGCCCGCAGTTCCGTCTGAGGCGGCCCCTGCGCCGTTTCGCTGGGGACAATTACATCCAGTACGCCATCGCCGTCGAGGTCTCCGTAAGCCAGCGGCAGGGTGCCTTGATCGAAGCCATGCGCCGGCGGCCCCGCGCCGGGCGGCACTCCGTAGGCCCGCGTCAAGGCGTGCTTCCACACCACGGTGCCGCGCCGCCCCGACAGCACCGCCAGCCACAGTTGTTGATCGTCGGAACTGCGGGTCATCCCATAAGAAAACCCCCAGTCGCATCCGGCGGCGAACACGACCTCGGGCAAGCCGTCGCGATCCAAGTCCCGCACGTCCAAGGCAAGCACGTCCTCGATCCGAGTGACCTCGATCTCCGCCGACCACAACGTGCGCCCGGACCTTCCCGAAATCGCGTGCAGCGGCCGGAAACGTCCGCTCCGCGAAGCCTGTCCCGCACAGCCGAGCAGGTCTGCCGTGCCGTCCCCGTCCAGATCTCCCAGCCCGTCGGCGGCCGGACCAGCCGCGCCGACGGCGACTCGCTTCGCCGCCCCGTTGTCCGGCACAGGACTGTCCGACAGCAGGGATTCGGCAAGATACCAGGCTGTTGGCACGGCATCGAGCCGCGGCCCAGCGGCCACCAGCGGCACGCTCATCTTGGACGAACTCGGCAGGCGTGACGCCCACAGCGGTTGTCCGTTTCGGCTCGAAGCGGCGACCATCGTGCCGTCGCCCAGCGTGCGGACCAAATCGCGCCGTCCGTCGCCGTCCAAATCTGCTGCGGCCGACCAGGCGGTCGCGATACTCCTCCACCGTTCCCGCCGCGTGCCGCGAAAACAGGCCAGGCTCTGGCTGGCCGGCGAACCGATCTCGCCGCGGCGGACGATCCCGAACAAGTCCTCGACGCCGTCGCCGTCCGCATCGGCCGCTACGACGTTCGTCAGTCGGCTGCTCTGATGCACCAATTCACCGGTGCCTGCGGAGAACGTGTACACCAGATCGAACTGCGGATTCGATCCTTCACCGGAAACCGGAACGACGAACTGCGGCCAGCCGTCGTTGCCCGCTTGCCACCAACGCGGCGGCGCCAAGCGGTACTCTTCGCCAAAGGCGGTCGGCCGCAACCGCTGCCGCCCGATCCACAACGTTCGGCCGTCGCCGCCCGACAAGGCGTCGATGTACAAGTCGAAGTGCGTCCCCCACAGCGCGGCCGCAAAGACGTCCCGCACACCGTCGCCGTCGACATCGGGACCCGCCAGGAAATGGTCCACTTGCGAATCCATTGTCTTCAGCCGGCGTCTCCAGCGCGGTTTTCCCGTGCTGCCATCGACGACTTCCAGTTCGCCCCAAGCCGACGGCTCCCAGCCGCCGGAGGCGTCCGACGTTCCGTGGGGAACCAGCAGCTCGGCCCTTCCGTCGCCCTCCAAGTCGGCGATGACGGGCCACCGCGGCACGGGCGAGGTGTTCGTTTCCGGACCGGGCCAAGCCGCCTGGATGACGCGCGACCAGAGCGTCCGCCGCTGGACCAGCGACACAACGCCGAGCCGCGTGCGAGGCGCGCCGCTGGGCCCCGCCCAACTCGCCTGTGCCGGCAGTTCTTCCAACAGGACCAGTTCGTCGCTGCCGTCTCCGTCCACATCCGCCGCCAGAGGCGACAAACCCGGCCGAAACCCGCAGTCGATTGGCGCGCCTCGCGGCTGTCCGTTGTCCGGCGCCAGCGTCAACACATGCTGGCCGGCAACCAGTGCCAGGCCGGATTCGTCCGTTGGACCCCCGATGCGTCTCACGGAAATCCTGCACGCTCCACTCGGCATGTACATGTGCGGCCCCGACCTTGTCGTCCGGCCCCGGCTGCGCCGTACGACATCGCCCTCCTGCGACCACCCGCCGCCACGGCCCTGCATTCCCGTCGGCCCGGAGCCGTAATCGCGATAAGCCTCCGGGGCTTCGGCGCCGGATGGCAGCGTACACCAACGGTCGGCAATCTCACTGCTCCACAGCGTTTCACCCGTGCGGCCCGACACGGCTTCGACCCAGCGCCGCACGCCGCCCGCCGGGCCGGACGGATCCGCCGCCGTGACGACGAGATCGGGGATGTCATCGGCGTTCAAGTCGCCCGCAAACACCGGCGGTGCGGCCAGTACGCTGGTCGTTGCCCGGTCGGCCCCGGTTTGGCCGCTGCCTGGCGGATTGACCGCATCCGGGCGGGCCGGCGTTTCGCCCAGCGTCGCCAACCAAAGAACCTGGCCGTCCTTGCCGGAGATGGCCACGACACGAGCCGCATGCCGACTGGCCCAGACCAGATCGGCATCGCCGTCGCGATTCAAGTCCAGGGCCGGTGTCATCAGGTGCGGACCATCGTCGAACAAATCCCAGCCGCCTTGCGGATTGAGCCGTTGCGGTTCACCCCAGAACCAATTCTGCGACACGGCGGCGCGCAGCAACGGGTCCGGCGGATTAGTCAATTGCAGAGTCCAACGCATGCTGCCGCGATTCATGTCCCAGCAACGCATCAGTTCGTCGTCCGCGGTCAAGACCAAGGCACCGCCGTCGGCCTCGACGATCCGGTACGTGGCCGGAACTTCGATGGGCCTTGCCAACAGCCGCTCCTCCAGATTGAGCGTGATCTTCGGAGCATTTCTGCGATCCAGACTCAGCAGGAACGACTCGCTCAATCGTCCCTCGCCGGAAACCCGCAAGCGATAGTTGCCGGCCGGAACCACGATCGGCTGCTGTGTCGGGACCGTCTGCCGGGCTGCGATGTCGCCGGTCTCGGCAATGATTTCCGCCACCAGCGGCGGCTGGTCGGTATCCAAGGCGACGCGTGCCAGCCGCCAGTGCCCGTACCACACGGCGCTCAGCAGCGCCAGCAGGACGACGGCGACCGTCGCAGCCACCGAACCTCCCGCCAGCGTCAAGCTGCGGCGGTGCCGCCGTGCCCATTTGACGCCGCGATCAACCATCCCGGCCCGCCGCGCCCGGATCGGCCGCCCGTCGAGCACGGCCCGCAGATCGTCGGCCAGCGCCCGCGAGTTCGCGTAACGCTGCTCCGGCTCTTTGGCCAAGCACCTGAGCAGGTCCGTCTCCAAGTCGCGCGGCAGATCCGGCCGCAGGCGGCGCGGCGGTGCGGGTTCCTGGTTCAGGATTTGGCTGATCAACTGGTGCGGCGTGTCCCCCGAGAACACGGGCTGGCCCGTGGCCAATTCGTACAGCGTCGCCCCCAGGCTGTACAGATCGGTGCGATGGTCCATGCGGTGGCGGGCTGCGGAAGCCTGTTCCGGACTCATATACCGCGGCGTGCCCAGCAGTGCGCCGGTCATGCTCAACGTGACGTCATCCAGGCGTTTGGCCAACCCAAAATCGGTGAGCCAGATGCGTCCTTCTTCGTCCAGCAGCAGATTCGAGGGTTTGACATCGCGATGGATCACGTCCCGCTGATGGGCGTGCGCCAGTGCCTCGGCCGCCTGCAGGCCCCAGTCGGCAACAGTTTGGACTTCCAGCGGCTCGGTCCGCTGCGCCAGCACTTCGGCCTTCGATGAACTGCATCGCGTAGTAATTCACGCCGCCTTCGCTGCCCACGAAAAAAAACGGCACGATATTCGTATGGTGCAGCCGGGCGACCGTTTCGGCTTCGCGGCGAAAGCGGTCCACCGCTTCCGGATCGGAGACCGCGCCGAACCGCAGGACTTTGACGGCCACACGGCGTCCCAGCGAAATCTGCTCGGCTTCGTACACCGCCCCCATGCCGCCGCGTCCGACTTCGCGCAACAGCCGAAAGTCGCCCAGGCGCTGGGGCGAATTCGGACCCGCTTGTTCGGTACGATGGATGAACTCCAGCCCCGCCAGACACGCCTCCAGCCGCTCGGCCAACTGAGGATGCCGCCGGATCAACTCATCCCGGCTGGGAGCGGTCCCCGCTTTCAGCTCGGACAGGTATCTGTCCAGGATTTCGACCAGTTGCTCTTCGTCCGCCTGGGTTTCGTGCGTCTGGGTTTCGTCTGGCGGCGAGCCCGCCGGCAGCGCGTCTGCCGCCACCGAAAGCGTCTTGTCAGGATCGTAGTCAGGAAAAGGATTGGACATGGAACCTGTGTCCTGAAACGTGACCAATTCCTGGGGGAAAAGGACCGGGACGCCCGCCGCAACGCGGCCGTTGGGGCGTCAATCATTATGCCTGCAAGCGGCATAATAGGTTAGTGCCAGACGCGAACAGAATGTCACGCGAAAACTCGCCAAATTCAATTTTTGGGGCGATGCTTCTCTTCGGCCTTCCGTTGTGAATTCATGCGAAATGACGTTCGGAAATTGCCGCCCCCGCCCCTGCCCTGTCCCAGGCCAGATCGTCCCATCTTGTTGGGTGAATGGAGGATTGAGGTAAGAAAACAACGCCCCGCCAAATGGCTAGACAAGACCGGATGACAAAAACGAGGAAATGCAGAAGAGGCTGGTTATAAATGGGGGGGGGTTATAAATGGGAAAAACGAAGACGAAGACAGATTAATTTATAACCAGCTCCCCCCATTTATAACCCCCCCATTTATAACCAGATCGTGCATTTGTCTTTGTTTTAGCATTTTATCGGGTCGTTGAAAAAAAGGTCTCCTGCGAGTTGGATGTTTTTTGGTCAAACTGTGGTTGCAAAGGACTCCCCTACCAGCCCCGGAGACAACCCTGGACCGCCGAACAGATTAGTGTCGCATTGTCGCCTTTCGCTCCGCGAAAGAACGTCCTTTCGCGGAGCGAAAGGCGACAAAACCGCGGTGTTGTTCTTGGACGGGTACTTAGCACCGTTCGAGAAAAGTGGCGTAAGCTTCCAGCTTGCGATACCATGATCTCCCGCAAGCCCCGTTGGGCAACGCTGTGCAGCATTTTCTGACCGCGAATTGGGCGGAACGGAGTAGCCGCGTTCGCCAGAACGCGGGTCCAATGTCCCGAAAGCCCCGCATTCTGGCGAATGCGGCTACCAAAACGCTTCACAGGGTTGCCCGTAGGGGCGGCAGGTGCCTATCCTACAAGTTCAACTACTCGCGCCAAGTTGGCTTTCGGCGTCGCGCGCGCGGGTGCCGTGTTGCCGGAGGCTCGGGCGGGCTGCTTCGGCCCAGTAGTTTTTCGTCGCACGGTTCCACCTTGGCCGCCCGGCGGCGGTCGCGCGTCCCCGGGGTCCGGTCGAGATCAAAGGACACCGCTTGCCCCTCTTTCAACTGATCAAACGACGCGCCGACCACTGCGGTGCAGTGAAAGAAAACGTCCCCGCCCTCGTCGCACGGCTTGATAAACCCGATGGCCTTGTCGGAAATGAGCTTGGCGATGATTCCTATTCCCACGTGCGGTGCCTCGAATTCTCGCGATGATACTGCTGGAACGGTGGCCGAAATCCCGGCGAGCGTTGGGCGTCAGCCCATCGGTGTCTTGTCCCGGCGAACGTTGGGCGTCAGCCCATCGGTGTCTTGTCTGAACGGGCAGTTTTCCGCATTGCGCTCATGCGGAAAACCGGCGGGCTTACGCCGGCCGCTCGCCGTTTTCATGCCACCGTTGCTCGCCGCATAGCAACGTGGATCGAAATAACTTCCCGGCTCTTTGGTCTTTGCCGCGTAGCGGCTACCGATCGTAGCCGTGGGTTTTAACCCACGGAGGTCAATCGCAAACATCCGAAAAAGTCGCTCGGCGACGACTGAAGCTCCGTCCTGACACGCTCGGCGGTTCAGCCGTCGCGACGCGACTCATGCATCTCGGCGGAACTCCCACCGTGGGTTGAAACCCACGGGCAGGTTCACGAGGTCGCTACGCGGCCAATTCTTCACCGCGTCCGTTGGCGCGCGAGCCAAAATCGGGATGTTATTTCGGCCCGCGTTGCTACCGACCATCATAGTCGCTCTGGAACAGATCGGGAACCGGGGTGCCGCGGCGAGCTGTCGGGCGGACCCACTGCGGTCTGGAATGCGGGTCAAAACGGGTCCGACCTGGGGTGTTCAGTTTGTCGATGTCAATACCAACCGATGCGATCCCGTTTTTGTTCCACTAATGTTCATCATCGAAGGAGGCAGCGAAGAACGAGCATCGGCGAGACCCCCACGAGCTTGCCTCGTGGGTGAAAAAGATTGTCGAGCTAACCCGGCAACGCCACATGCTTCCCGTCCCCCACTCCCCGATTCCGCCGCCGGAGGCGGCGGAATCGGGGAGTGGGGGACGGGAAGAGGGAGGGGGAAACGGGGCCATAGCCTGCAAATCTCATTCACCCACGAGGCGAGCTCGTGTTCCGCCTACGTTGGATTGCGGGCTCGGGCCGTGTTAAGATAATCCGGGCCGAAAACCGTTTTTGACGCGAACGGCCGTCAGGCTCCGCAACCGAGCACGAGGGGATGGAACACCGTAGGGGGGGAAGGGCCGATGGGATCCGATCGTGATGATGAAGAAGAAGATGGGTATGCACTTCAGCCGGAAGAGGGCGAGGGCAAAGGGCCGGCGCCAACGTCGGCCGGGCACTTACTGCGCAAGGCGGAAGCGGAAGTGGCCGCCGAGCAGGAGGCCCAGCGGTCGTCGGGGGACCTGATGAAGGAAAGCCTGGGCGGATGGTGGAACAAGGCCAAGGGCGTGGCGGTCGGTTGGGGCCAGGGCGCCAAGACGCTGGCCGAAGCCGGCTCGCGCAAGGCCGAGGCGGCGACAATCCGAACCATGTCTTTGCCGAAAGCCTATGCCGCGTTGGGGCGAGCGGTGTACGAGACTCGTCGCCATGCGGATGAATTGGCGCAGGCATACAGCCAACTCGACGACCTCATGCGGCAGCTGGAGCAACTCCACACCCACGATACCACGCCGCCGTCATCGCTCGCGGATCGTGCGAAGCAATCGGTTCGCCGAGCCGCTGACGCCGCAACGGCCAAGGCGGCGTCGGTAAGAATCGGTCAACAGTTGCAACGACTGGGAGCGGAGTGTTATGAACGCTTCGGCGAGACCTGCGGGCCGCCCGAATTAGCCGCGACCGTGCAAGGACTCTTGAGCAGGCTCAAGGAACTGGAGGAAAAGGCGGACTGAGCCAATGGCAACTGCGTCCGCGCGCTCATTCCGGGATGAAGTCGGACACGACCGTGGCTTGTTTGACTTGTCGCGTGTCGGGCTCGACCGCTCGAATTCGCACTTGGATGCCTCGTAGGGGGACCGGGTACGGCGGAGACGTTTCCCGCTCGTCGACATCGTCGACGCCATTCACGGCGTTGCTCCAAGTATTTCCGGAGATATCAGGATAAATATCATCAAAGCCATTTGTGCCCTCGTCAACAAGGTCGTCACTTCCAGGCCAGCCAGCCTCGCTGATGTCGTCCGTGGTGCCGTTATTGTCGTCGTCAACGGTTGCCTTGCCCCATTTCAAATCCGGTCCAAGTCCATCACCGTCCTCATCCACCCCGTTGCGTTCATAATGCGTCGACCACGTGCAATATCCAGTCCCCAGTGTCCAGAGTATGGGCACGCCAAGGTATTTCACATTGCCGCCGACCATTCGAAACGACGGGGGCCCTGAGAAATAGGACCAACGATTTGCATTGCCCAGCGAGTTACCGTCGTTCCAGACGGGGTTGCCGGATGCCGGATCGACGTAGTTGGCGTAGTTCAGATTGACAAAAGCCCCCAGACCCAAGAGCGTCGCCGTCGAGTCCCACCAGCCGGGGTCACTTGGTACCAGAGCTTCACCGTTCAAGGATTTCACTTTCGCTGCCGGATCAAACACCTGGACGTCAAAAGCGAGCAACTCAGCCAGCAGCACATCCTCGCCGATTCCCACCCCGACCGTCGTGTGATCCAGCCGGTCGTTCGAGCCGAACCAACCCAGTTCGCTGAGATCGTCCGCCGTGGCGTTCAAATCATCGTCGGTCCCGTCCCACCCAGGTTTGGCAAATGTCTCCGTTGCGCTAGACCATGCGGCTCCCCTGGGCAGCAACATCGCCCGCCTGATCGCGTACGGAAAACCTGCAGCCGGCCAATGCCCGAACCGGTTCTCTCGACGCGTCAAGTCCGCCAGCGAGTTGGCGACGATATCGTACGCGCTGCCGCTGGCCTCGATGCGGACCGAGATATCGCTGCGGCTTTGATACTCCATCAATTCCGCCAACGCATTGGCGGCGGCAATCCCCGTCCGTACTTGCCCCAGGTCCGGGCGGACCAGGAAAACCCTTCGGTGCAGCGTGACCTCGCCACGCCCGGGAATACCGTCCCCATCCACGTCTTCGAACCGCGTGAAGTAGGCGATCTCGGCCGTCGACGATTGCTCCGCGAGGTAGCTCCATGTGCGTGGCGTCGTCGTCGTGTCGACGACCGCTCGCACGCCAGCGAAGAGGTCTTGCTTCGAGTGCGTGGTGAACGCCAGGATGTCGTCGATGTCCCCGTACATGTCCGGCACCGTTCGCTTTGGGACCGCAGTTGGCGTCATGGGAAGGACTGGCAAGGGGGTGGTATCGTTTCCCACGCCTTCCATAATTTCAAAGTATCCCAAGCCGCCACCCTCGTCCGTCCAGGGACGCACCGGGACAGTAACCCCGTCCAGATCTTCCTGCAGCTGGTTGGCCGCTGTCCGCAAGCTGCCCATCAATTCGATGGCGGCCCGCCCCTGGGAGACGCTCTCGCCCACGATCGCAAAAGCCTGGGCCAGGGCCGCGATCAGAATCAGCGTGACCGCCATCGCCACCAGCATTTCGACCAGCGTAAAGCCGGCTCGGCGGCGTCCGCCCCGGTCTGGCTGGCGTACGCGAACGGACGGATGTGACACACGAATACTCATATCGTTTCTCCTGCCACCAGCGGTCCCTGTTCCGGCTAATGCTCGCACAGCTCAGCCCGATCGCCGGTCGACTTCAGCCAAGATGCTCATGCTCTATAACCTTGGAAAAACCCCTTCTTCTATCCACGCTGCGCGTTGAGCAATTCGGGATACTGCATTGATCGCCAAAACGGTGATGGTTACGCGGCCGACTGCCGTCTTCCCGACCAGGACAGGACCGTCCCAGCGGAAATGCCGGGACCATTTATGCCGCCGTGGGTGAAAAAGCCAGGTTCTTCGCCCTGTTTGTGGATCAATGCCGCCCAGATTCGGACCTTTGTGGTGATTGCAGGGGAAACAGGCCAGGGCCAGATTCGAGGCGGCGGTTGGTCCCCCGTGTTGTTCGGCGATTATGTGATCGAGTTGAAATGGCATCGACGAAGCCTCTTCCGGCGCGCGACAATACTCGCAGCACTCTCCCGCTCGCTGGCGGACCATCGTTTCCAAGGCACGGTCCATCTGATTCACGCGGTCTGCCGACGGGCACCCAGCACTCGCCGGGCTTTGGAGTGCAGGATGTCCAACAGGCAGCCCATCCGCTCGAAGGCATCAATCTCAACGGTTTCCGACTCTGCAAGTTCGCCACGTCGCGCCTTGGCCGCGAGAGTCTGCATCCGCGCCACATCCTGCGGCGGAAAACGCAA
Organism: uncultured Pirellulaceae bacterium; assembly: GCA_964645045.1. Taxonomy (GTDB): domain Bacteria; phylum Planctomycetota; class Planctomycetia; order Pirellulales; family Pirellulaceae; genus Anammoximicrobium. Next base: position 29,952 of record CAZXYZ010000054.1, read on the forward strand.
CTTCAACAAGGCGCGCGCGGCAGTCGTGGACATGGACTCGTCCAGATGAAGCACGCGGTCCCACATGGCCACCGACGCACTTGAGTCAACGGTTTTGGTTCTCATAGGCATCGAAGTTCCTCCTTCAGTCGAGGCGGCGTCCACCTGCAACCATTCGCGTTCCGGCAGCGACGAATGGCAAATAACGGTCATCGGTCAGTTGTCAATTTCAACCCACGGTGCCAAATCGCACTTCCAACTTCGCTATAAGTTCACCCCCCAGGCGAGATCATCCAGAGCCGCAGGATCAAATTCCAAGTTGCGCACGGGCGGCCTCCAGCGAGATGCCTTCAGTCCGGTTCTTAGCGTCCAGGAGGCGTTGTCTCATGCCATCACTCTTCAGCAGGTAGGCCGTCTCGCGCTCGGATGCAATCTCGCGCCACAAGTCGATGGGCACAAGAACGCCCACTGGCGTCCCCTCGGCGTCCGAGACGTATTGCACTTCTGTCGGCATGTTACGCGCCCTTATCCCTATTCACCGACACCGCTCCGTCGTTCTTTTCGCATCCATTTCCCCCTGACAACGGACCAATGACATTCCTCATTCAATAAACCTCCGCAGCAACACGCATTCGTCGACGTTATGATTCTCGCCGGGCTGGAACGCCACCGGAATCGTGCGGTCGATCATGTAGAACGCTCGATGACGCCGCACCTCACCTGTGTCGCTCCCCAACTCCATTGCCACCCTCAATCCGTCGGGATGCGACGCGTCAGCGGTCGTAGGCTCGACTTCGAAATACCCCACCGTGATCCAGATCGCGTACACGTTCGATCGCGTGGTCAGTAGGTTGCCCAAGCGGTTCAGGTTCTGGTAGCGGAAGTACGAATTTCGCCGGCAATCAACCGCATCCGCATAAGCCTCCGATTGTAGCAGCGGCTTGCTTTTGTGGACGTAAAGGTACGCTTGATCCGGTGGCGATATTGTGAACGTCGGATCGGGCATTTCCTTCAGCCACTCAAAACTCCGCAGAAGTGTTACATCGATGTCCTTGAAGTCAGGTGAACCTGCTAAGTTCGTAGGTTCAAGCGATTTGACGATCGGAGGGACAAGGTGCCTGCTGCCCGGCGCACGGAACGGATTCAGGAACCACGTAGGACTGACGACTTGGGAAGAATTCCCACGCCGACTCATATCCAGTTCATCGAACGACGGTCCTGAGAATCCATTCAGAATACTATCCCACACACTGGGATGCGAGATGGTGTTGATGTTAACGCGACCCGGCTCACGGTACGCGGAGAGGCGGTTGAACGGTGGGCTAAAAAACTCAGTTCCGGTGCCGCTCTGAAAGTCCATAGGATTGAAGATCGTCTCTGTTCCCGAGAATCGCGACGGGACGTGAACGTACTCCAGCAGTTGGAAGAACGGTTCCGCATCCGAGCGGAGACGATTCCCCGTGTGCCCAAAAATAGCTTGAGCACCACTGCCATTATCCGTATAGGGCCACAACTCCGGCATTGTCTTTGGCGACTTCTCCGGGCCGGGAGCCAACTGCGTCGGTTGCCGTGGGGCCAGCACGATTTCCCGGATGTACTCGAAGTAAGAGTTGGAGAACTTCATGACATCTTGCGGCCTTTCTCGCAACGCGAAGTTCCGCAACAACTCGTACGAACTCCGGTGCGGAACATTCAGCAATTCGTATTGGCTGACGTAAGGACGATCGTTCCATGTGAACCATGGGAAGGGCATGGCGCCAGCATTGGTGTACCAGTGGTTCTCCTTGCCAAGGGACCGAGTCAACTGGAATTCGAAATGGTGGCCAGTGACGGGGTCAGGCGTCGCGGGGTTCTGCACGCGGTCGCTGTCCTTATCGGCAACCGGACTCCAAAGCGTCCTTCTCAGTTCGGACGGAAGATCTTGATTGGAATTCTCAGCCCTGGCTTTATAGTCTTTGTTCTTCCGTTCCTCATTCTCTCCCCGTTCCACGCACCAGTAAACGTCGCTTGTCGTGATGCTGTACGCGTCTTCGGCATGGGGCGCGTTCAGACCGTTGAACACCGTCAGATCAGCGAGCGAAGAGTCGATCGTCCGGTAAGGATTTCCAGTCTCGTTCCAGGGTTGCGTGGGATCGGCAAGCCGCTGGAGGTGAAGAATGCAGAAGTTGCGAATCGTTCCATCTTGGGTGGCAACCTCCGCATAACCGAATTCACTGTCAAGCGGCTGATCGATCGCCCCCATGGTTGAGTCTTGCCGCTGATACGACCCCTCGTTATTGGCACCAGTTGGCTTCCAAATCACCCCACCCGGGCCGGGAGTGTTCGTGACATCGTAGTACGGGTAGCCATCAACCGGTTCCGAAAGACTCAGCGACATACCGAGCTTCTGACCTGGGACATTCGCTCCAACCAGGTCCGAACTGTCGATGATCGCTACGGTCGCGGGGTTAGACGATGCGACGGCGGCTCCGTGGTAGACATCGACCGTATTTGCCGTCAATACAATCCGGTGAGTCTGATTCGTGACCGTTGGCAGATTTTCCGTCTGGGCGAATTGGAGAGCCTGGTCGGAATCCACCGCGTTGGTTACGCGCCCCACCGTCGTGACACCATCTCCGAGAATTCCGGGTGAGCCGGCGATAGCGTAGCTGCCTGGGGGAACGACGATCTGATTGGCGCTGGGGAAGAAGCGACGTTTACCATGATCATCGTCGGCGGGCAAACTGCTGGGGTTAGCGAAGTAGATGCCGCGCTCACCCGGGATGCCCGTCGATATGGCAGCTCCCGACCCCATCCAATCGTCCGGTGACTTGCTGAAATCAGGATTATCCTCCTCGGTGCCATCGGCCTTTTTGCGTTTGGCGTTGACTACCAGGATGCGCCAAACTGGGTAGCCGCCAGCCGATTGGTTTAGCTGCACGCCCGCCGAACCAGAGTACAGTTCTCCGGGAGGCGTATTTTGGGTCCCCGTGTCGTTCCACGGGTTGTACAGTTCAATGAAACAGGAGCCGACAGGGCGCAGTCGTTGATCGAAATCCTGAGTTCCGTCCACCTCTTGCGCGGCGAGTTTCCCGTTGGGTGGGGTCTCCCGATCAAGATCCTCCGTTCGCCGGTCGTGGAATGCCAGAACCTCGGATATCAACAGTTCCGGCCGTTCGCAGCCCCAGACAATGTTGTCCGCCACGTCGTCAGCACTGGTCATCCCCAAATAGCCGTTGACGACGCCGTCGACATCCCATCCATCAAGCGGAGTCGGGTCGAACTCAAAGGGTGTCATGATCGCGTCCGGATCGCGGAAGTCGACGACATTGATTGCCCATTGGGCAACCTCCTTGGGAGTTGTCCCAACGTTAAGCAATCTGGCGGCAACGTAAAGGTGACGAGCCAGAATCTGTCTGGCAAAGGCGTTCGTGGACGCGCTAAACGGGGTTTGGTTTGCGTGATTGAATTGGATACCCGAAAAGGTTGGTGTAATGTTGGTCCAAAGCTGATCTGAGCTATTGCCCGCTTCGAGTGGATCGTCAATCGCGTCATTTCCGTTATTGTCTTCACCGTCGCCAAGGGGACGGTTGATGTCCAAACGCAATCCCCTCAGAAGGTCGGGGGCAAGCATGACACGCAATTGATTGTTGAGCCAAGTTACCTGTTGACCGATCGGCAAGCTTTGGATGGAGGCGGGCATGTTCGCCTGAAGGCCACTAGCCAAGATCGTTGGGAGATGCCCCAGGCCTGGGACTGGTACATCGTAGCTGTCCGTGGTTACCATACGACGCGCAATGGCGGCGTCCGTCAGATTCACGACGCCATCCCCGTTCAGATCGCGGAGCCCTGAAGCATTGAGTACATCGGCCAAACGCGACGGCAACTGGGATGCGTCGAAGTCGTGCTGGCGCAGGATGCGCTCAAGTTCAACCGGTGTATAGGGAGCGTCGTCGTTCTGGCCTCCAGGCCGATCGCTCGTGACGTCTGTCTCATAAGGGGAATCACTGGGCCCGTAGGAGTACTGTTCGTACACCGGGTGTCCCTGCGGGTCGAGTCCCATTCGGAGTTCGCCTTGAAGATCCGCAGGGCTACGAAAGACCCCGCCGAAGCCAGTGTTCAGGGGACGGTCGAAAAAACGCACCTGGGCCATCAGGTCGGTCCCGGACATGCCTGGCGTGGTCGTCCCCCCGTAACGCGTATTAATCAACAGCTGCGGGCTGGTAAACAGTCGGTCGAAGGCGATTTCCGGCGGACCATACCCTTGCCCCCGCGGCAACAAATGAGTCGTGATGGCTCCTGCAAGCAGAACTTGCGCGGGGGTGGTCAAAGCCAGGAGATCCGCCTTTCGTCCGTGGACATTGACGTTCAACCGGCCGTCCATGTCCCGGCAGAGGATCGCAAACAACGGCCTATACTGGCGGCCGTCCTTGGACGTTTGCACCGGCAGGCCGAGATCGACCCAGATGCTGTCCGGCGTCCCGTCGCCGTCGTTGTCGATGTCCCAAGGCCCCCAGACAGGATTGTACGCCGGATTGCTTCCGTCGAAGCTGGGCTCAACCGGCCGCAGTGACACTCGCCGCTCAATGCTCGCGTAGGACCCCTGCGTCTTCCAGTAGTGTGCCAGTGCCGGCCGGTGAAAAGAGGGTACGCTGCCGTCCACATAACATGAGATCGGCACGTCATCAGAACCGGGCCATCCGGCCTCACTGATATTGTCAATCATCGTATCGCCGTCGTCATCGATGCTTGCTATACCCCAGTTACCGTCGGGGCCAACTAAATAGCCCGCTGAAGGAAGGAGGGGGATGATGTCATCGGAACCGCGCCATCCGGCTTCAGTAAAATTGTCAATCGTCCCGTCGCCATCATCATCGACGTTTGCCTTGCCCCACTTACCATCGGGACCAGAGAGAATTTCGCTACTAGTGGGGACGGCATCGGCGAGTTTGATTATGTCGTCGGAAAAGGGCCATCCGGCTTCAGTAAGGTTGTCAATCGTCCCGTCGCCGTCATCATCGACGTTTGCGTTGCCCCACTTACCATCGGGGCCAGGAAGTTTCTTGTACATAGGGGGCACGGCATTGGCGGGGTTGAAATCGTCGCTGTCAGGCCACCCCGCCTCACTCTTGTTGTCAGTGTTCCCGTCGCCGTCATCATCGACGTTTGCCTTGCCCCATTTACCATCGGCGCCAGCAGCAATCGGCGGATCGTCTGACCCAGGCCATTGCCTTTCAGTCACATTGTCGCGGATACCATCGCCATCATCATCGACGTTTGCCTTGCCCCACATCTGATCTGGACCGCGGAGCCCCGAGTGAATCGGGACGCCTGCCAGAAACATGTTCTGATAGTCGGCAGCATCGTACGGTTCATTGCTGCCACCGGCGTTTGTCGGGTTTTGCCATGCGTAATTCGGCGTGAGTGCGGAATCGTCCACAATTCCCGTACCCTGGAAGGGACGACCGTTCACCACGAAACCGGCATTGGCAAGTGCGCTAGGCGAAACCGTTCGGCCGTCACGGCGTTTTAGCGCGACGACATAAAAGGTGCCTGTTGCGGGTGGACCGAATGCGTATTCATACCGTACGATCCGGGTCGATATTCCCTGAGCTTCGCCAGTCGTGACGGTGAGTACACAACCACTGTACTGCTCGGCCAATTTGATGAGCGAATAGTCTGAGGGTTGGGTCGCGGGCGTCGATGTGGCACGAAGGCCGGCATCTTGGACGACGACGCTCCAGAACTGGTCTCCCGTCCCGTTGAGCGTATTCGCGGAAAAAATGTTGCCGTGGAAACCGGTCTCGCCGTAGATGTCGCGCAGCAACGAGTGGCCACGGATAGCGGATCCGAACGTGCCAGTATCACGGAGCAACTGGTAGAATGCCTTATCCAGATCCTTGGCCGCGTCGACGCCGAGCCACTCCTGCCGCGCAGTCGCTTGAGCCGCTCGCCTGTACTGGCCCGCGAGGATGGCAAATGTCACCACCAGCAAGACGAACAGCACCAGCAGGCTGAGCACCACCAGGATGACGACGCCGCGCCGGGATTGAGGTTGACGAATCATGACTGCCTCTCCGTATCTAAGGGGCCGCTTGCCCGCAGCCCGTGTATCTGCTCTGTTCTTCTGCCGCCCTAAACCTAACGGCCACTTCACTCGCTTGCGCCTCGAGCCTGTGTTGCGTGAGCGACTCGCACTTCAAGCCTGTCCGCCGGCGTTACACGACCCCGTGTCTGCCTCGGCCATCTGCTCAATAACCCGTTGGATCATTGGCATCAAGGGTGGCACGTCTTCCGTGACAGTTCGCCAGACCACTTCAAGGTCGACGTTCACATAATCGTGAATCAGATGTCATCCAAATGATCCCGATGGTCGCGGGCCGATGTCATATCGGCTCGACCTCCGCAAGGATTCGTTGGCCGATATTCGGCTTCAGCGCGTTTGCCATCACTAAATCTACGCGTATGCGGAGTAAATCGCTGAGATAATTCTCCATTTCGACAAACCGAAACATCCCCGGACTGCGACGAAAACGGACCAACACGTCAAGGTCGCTTTCCGGCCCGGCCTCGCCTCGGGCGTAAGAGCCAAACAACCCCAGCGACTCGACGCCGTAACGCTCCTGAAGCACCGGCAGTTCTCGCCGGAGAATTCCCCGCAACTCAGTCATGTCACGTGAATTTGCCATCAGTTCATCCACTCTCCGCTCTTAGTGGTACACGAATTGTCTTCTCGTAGACAGCGATGACACCGGGAATCCAAACTGCCCAAGTCTTGCCAGTCATTTGGCTGAATGGCCAATCCTGACCAAACAGGGTCAAGTCTCGTTCATAGCCAGTGCCCGCAGAATTTGGCACGGGCCCCGCGTCGGCGGTTTGAATCCGATACCACTGAAAAGACTTCCGGCCGCTGGCATCGATTCCGGCCAATATCAGCCACTCGCCCTCCTTCATCTTCAGATTGTCTTCGGCGGTGGAACTTAGCAACACGTCCCCACCGTTGTAGCCAATGCTTATGGTGGACGGAACCGGAGCGACCTCGACTGTCCGCTCCGCGTCGATTAATGGATCCCGCCGATGCGACACCACAATCGACAGCAGATACAAGTCGCTATTGCTGCCGGCACCTTGAATAGTCTGCTTCCGCACGAGCGTTGCCAGCCACGAGAACTTGCCCTCCCACTGACGCTTAACGCGCGACGAATCGAATTTCTGTTCTGCGGGCAGCGTACGATCGGCCGGGAGGTTGAACACTAGGTCGTCCTCACCCATGAAGATCCCACCAGCTTGGAGAAGCGACATAACCCGTGAACCAACCGCGCCCGGCGGGGGCGATGGCATTGCCGCTGAAACATACGAACGTAAGGTAATACGATCCATCTGCGTCGCGCCGGAGGGCGGATTGTAAGGGAACAGATTTGTCCCCACGGCCGTGTATGTGGCGACGTACAACGGATCAATACAAATTGCATCGGCGCCGGAAAACGCTTGGCAAGTGTTGCTGGCGACGTCGTACCACGCCCACGATTCCTGATTGCGCATCTGGCAAATGTCGAAAGCCCTAATGGCGTTACGGCCTAGACGGTCAGCGCCGTCAGCCATTGCACCCTGCGTGGTGCGCAGTCCTGCTAGCGGGACAAGGATTAGCACGCCCAAAAGTCCGACTGCCACGATGCCGATCGAAAACAGAACCTCTATCAACGTGACGCCACGGTGGACGGTGCCACGCCGTGGGCGAATTTGACCGAGTCCAAGGCTCAACCTGAGCGGCCCGACGTCCGTTAGGGCCGATGCCTGATCTCGCGCGCAACCGCTTCTTGCCGAGACACGGAGCCGTTCTCGAAGAGACCGGACTACATGGGGCAATTTCCAACGCATAACGTGACCCATTGCTACCGCCCTCCGATCGCTTGCGCCAATTGGGCGAATTCGCGCGCATCCTGAATCGTCGTGGCACTCGCCGAGACACCGCTTTCGGCCGTCGTGACGCGGCCCGCGTGGTGCCCAACGGAGACCCAAAGGCTTGACGGATCGGCCAAATTCAACGCTCCCAGGTTTTCCAGATTGCCAATCAACAAATGCAGTGTATCCGTGGGAGAACTGCTAAGACTGATGTTCAGCACCCCCACCACGCGTCCGGACGGACCAAACACGATTGTCACAGGTCCCGTCGCCGCCGCCAGTCGCGTGTCGCTCACGCCAAATCCGGAACTGCTCAAATCGATCACCGCCCCGCTTGGCAACTCGAAGGGCGTTGCACTCGACTTCTCCGGATGCCGAATTATCTGAAACGGCAGAAAGATGTTGTGGGGTGGCGCTGGAGAGCCGGCAACCATCACCGCAAACTGGACGACAAAAAGCACGCTTCCCGAACCTGGCTGGATACCCGTGATCACATAGTCGGGCTGGCGAAAGTCAAAGCGAATTAGGTCGCCGACTTTGGCGACCGCATTCAAGTTGCCACTTCCGGCATCGAAATACGCTTTCCAGGCAGACGCGTTCGATACGTCAATCAACGCTCTAGCCCCCACAATATCGCCCGCGTACGGCGGGGGAGTCTCCGCAAAAAACATTCGCCGAGCGAACAGTTTCGTCGTATCCTCCGGCAATGCTTCGGTGTCAAGAATCAGACCCGCGTATCGTCCGGTCTCGGCAGCCAACGACTTCGCCACGGTCACGCCCGTGTTGACCTGCCGAGCAGCCTCGCGCAGCTTGCGGCCTTCGATGCCGGTCTTCATCATCGGCAGCGCGATCCCCATCATGATCACCATGACGGCGACTACGATCAACAGTTCGACCATCGTCATGCCACGGCGCGGTCTGCGTTGCTGATGGAATCGTTCTGCAGCCCTGACCCGGTACACTTGTTAGCCTCCCAAAGCATGATTAACGATATTGTCCATAAAGGACAGTTCGCCGTCGGTGTTCGCATCCATCGGCGTTCCCACCGGAAACTGATCCGGAGGATTGGGTAAATGATAAGGGTTGTTCGGGAAGAACCCATTACTTGACGTGGGCCCCGTGGTATAGCTAAGGGGATTAGCTCCGTCACCATTGCTGATGTCGTATCGCCCGTCCGGACCCGCCGAGAAAATCAGGGGGTACAGGGAAAATCCGTCGGCGAAAATCCGGAGCGGATCAAACGGATCGTGAGAATTCAGCGGGTCCCGCTTCTGCAAATCCGACACTGTCAACATGTCGTCGCTACCGGTCGAAAGGGCTTCGCTGATGTCATCAACCGTCGAGTTCGAATCGTCGTCAACGCCGGCAATTCCCCAATTGCCGTCCGGCCCTGGGCTAGCGAAATACCCCGGTGCCCAACGCAAGAATTCAATGGGATTTCCCCATGCGTCCCAAATCTCCGGCATGCCATCGCTGTCAATGTCACCTACTTCGCCTTCCTGCAGGAAATCCAACGCGTTGCCGGTGATATCCTGCATCGAGGCGATAATCATGTACAGGCATTCCGCCCCCTGATACGAACCCGTCCAAACGGCTGCACCGCCAGCCAGTGTCTTGGGTGTGTTCGGATCAAGGGCGGTAACTCGCCGACGGTACTCGCGCGCACACGCTGGCATCGTAATACTGACGGCGGGATAGCTGCCAAGCTGATAACTGATTTCCGCGTCAACCACGTCCGCCGTCCGCTCCGGTAACTCAAGTCGCATCAGATCCCGAAGGCCAAAGAGACGGAATTGGGCAACCGCCCGCGCATCACGCCGTGTGGCGGTTGTCAAGCCCTGGAGTCTGACGGCCCGCGTCCGATACGAATCCCACCGTGTCATCAGCAGTTCGTGCAGCTTGGTAATCTGAGCCTTCGTCCGCGATTCCTTGGCCTGTTGCACCGCGTTGTACATGGCGAACATCAACGAACTGGCCAGAATGCTGATGACCATGATCACCACCAGTAGTTCGGTCAGCGTAAAGCTGCGTCGAATTGTCTTGCCCCGGCGTGCGTTCATTCCAGGAGGTCCTCGAAAATCTTGAAGTCGCTGAAATCGGCGATATTGTCAAGGTCGGCCGCGACGTAGGGTTGGACGAGCGCCGGATCCGCGGGGTCATCGGGTTCCCCGGTAGCGAAGATCTTGAACACTTTGTCCGTCGTATGCGTAGTGGCGTTCACACCGACACCCCCAAATTCGCCATCCAACCCGGCCGTGATGAGTTGATAAGTGTCGGCGTTCGCGTATTCCATGCCCGTCTGCGTTTGCTGTGCGTTGATCCGGCGTTTGTAGGGGCGCAACACATCGCCTGCCTTCTGCGTGGGTTGGCCCGCGGGGGAAGGCAGCCAGGGGTAGGTCGCGGTCGAGTAAGTCCGGCTGTCGAAGTAGACGTACGGCGCGTCCTTGCCGTCTGGTGGGAAGTAGCTGAAGAAGCCGTCATTGTCTGGATCCCTCAGCCGCGCCTTGTCAAAGGGAAACAGGACGTGTTGCTTTCCCGAGCCGGTCAGCGGCTGCCGTGGGTCTTCCCACAGCTGGCTCAGCCAGAAAACCAGCACTTCGGACGGGTCCAATCGGGGCTGGGGCGGCGTAGCGGACGAGTCCCAGAACGCCGTTTGCAGGTTCTCCTGGTGCCGCGGAAACGCCTTCCGGACGTGACGGACCACCAGGTTTGACGCGTTGGCCAAATCCGACGCCTGGGTGATGTTCCCAAAATCCGGCGGATAGTCGCTGAACTTTTGTTTGTACGCCTCCACGGCCAACTTCAGCTGATTCAGTTCCGTTGCAATCTTCGTCTGCCGAGCCTTGATCACCGTGCGGTACAGCGTGGGGATGAGGATCGCCGCCAGGATGCCGATGATGGCGATGACGACCAGCAGTTCGACCAGGGTAAAGCCGGCACGGCGGCGACGTTTGACAGTTGTCATGGCAGCGTGTCCACGAAAAAGAGAATTAACGTTGATTAGCGTTCCCAGAAATCCATTTCCCCTGCAAACCGCAGGGACACTTTTCTAGGAACACTCATCTGCGCTGATCGACACTCATCCGGATTATCAGCGTTGATTAGCGCAGATTAGTGTTCCCAAATCCACTTCCCCCGCGAATGGCGGAGTTCTTCTCAAGGAACACTCATCTGCGCTGATCGACACTCATCCGAACGATTAGCGTTGATCAGCGTTGATTAGCGTTCCAAACTCTTCTTTGTCACTTCGTCCTGTGCGCGGGTCCCTGTTGAGCGCGGGTCTCCCGACCTCCCTGTTGTGCGCGGGTCTCCCGACCCCGCACTCGTTGCGACCGAAGGTCTCCGAATCCGGGAGACCTGCGGTCAGCCGTTGGAGTCCATGCTTTAGCGTGTCTTCGGCCAAGCTCGTGGCCCGCGCCGGCAGCCTAAAGGCTGGACTCCAACCAATCCGACTCTTCGACCTTTCGACTCTTCGACTTCTCGACTTCTGACTTACGACAATCCCTCGATCATGCTGACCAGCGGCAAGAACAGCGAGATCACGATGAACCCGACCGCAAAGCCTAGGAAGACGATGATCACGGGTTCCATCAGCGCGGTCAGACTCTCCGTCATGACCTTGACTTCGTCGTCGTACGTGTCGGCGACCTTATAAAGCATCGTATCCAATTCGCCCGTTTCCTCGCCGACGTCCACCATGTTCACAACCAGATCATCGACCACGCGGGCCTTGATCTTGGTCAGGTACAACAAGCTCAGCAAACCGCCCAAGCCGGCCGACATGCTCAAGCCGATCATCGCCATGTTCGGCAAGACCATGACCATCATGCCGGGCAGCGCCCCGGTGAAGAACCAGAAGAACATGCACATGGGATGAAAGCCCAGTTTCGAGTAGGCCCGCAACGGTTTGGCGATCGGCTCGCCCTCGCGGATCGCCTCGGCCACCTTGCCGTACAACCGTTCGAAAACCGCGTTGCCCGACGTGTCCCGGGTGATTTGCAGCCCTTCCAAAATCGGCACACCACTAGCCACCAGCGTGCCCAGCGTCCGCGTCGTGCGGGCCATGATGTTCTTTTCGATCAGTAGCCCCATGATCGGGATCTTGAGGACGAACATATCCCACCCGATCCGCCCGTGCCGGAACTTGCGGACCAACTTGATGATCAACACAATGCCAACCGGAATCAGCGGGATCAGGAACCAGCACTTCACGACCCACTCGGACATGGCAATCAGCAACTGGGTCGCCGCCGGCAACGTCAAACCGAATTCCGTGAACATCTTGGTGAACACGGGCACGATCTTGAGCATGATGAAGACCAAGATGCCCACGGCCACGGTGATCACCACCGCCGGGTAGATCATGGCCCCTTTGACTTTGCGTTTCAAAGCCTCGGCACGCTCCTGGAAGTCGGCCAGACGCTGGAGAATGATCTCCAACGCGCCACCGGCTTCGCCGGCCTTGATCATGTTCACGTACAGCCGGTTGAACATCTTGGGAGACTTGCTCATGCCCTCCGACAACGTCGATCCGGACTCGATCTCTTCGACCACGTCCATCAACGCATTCTTGAGCTTGCCCGGTTTGGCATTGCCCTCCAGGATCTTCAAGCTGCGGACGATCGGCAGACCGGCGTCTTGCAGAATGGACAGCTGCCGCGTAAACGTCGTCACAGCCTTGCTGCCGCCGCCGCCGAACGCAAACCCGCGTTTCTTTTTCGGCCCGCGGGCCGCCCCGGCGGCTTTGGTCTTCTTGACCGTGATCTTGGTGACGAAATAGCCCATCTGACGGATCGTCGTCTGAGCCTCTTCCTCGCTCGGCGCATCAATGACGTCCCGGATCTCTTCGCCCCGAGCGTCCATTGCTTCAAATTCATAAGTCGGCATGGCTAAACTCCGGATTTGTCATTTGTCATTTGTCATTTGTCATTTGTCATTTGTCATTTGTCATTCGTCGCCCGAACCAATGACCAGTGACCAGTGACCAATGACCAATGACCAATGACCAATGACCAGTGACCAATCTCACCCTTCCATTACTGTTTCGCGGATCACTTCGTCGGCGGTCGTGATGCCGCCGAAAATGTTCTTGATGCCGGCTTCGCGCAAGGTCACCATGCCAAACTTGCGGGCCGTCTCCCGCAGTTCGTCGGTGGTGGCATTGGACATGACCATGTCGCGGATCGTGTCGTTGATGACCATCAACTCGAACAACCCCAGCCGGCCTTTGTAGCCCGTATTGTTGCAGGCGTCACAGCCTTTGCCGCGGAAAAAGGTCCGGCCCTGCAAGTCCTCGCGTTTCATCCCCAGTTCGACCAACGCCTCGTCGGACGGCTCGAGCGGCTCGCGGCACTGCGTGCAGATGCGGCGCACCAGCCGCTGGCCCAGGATCGCTTCGACCGTGGCAGTGATCAAGAACGTGGGCACGCCCATGTCCCGCATCCGCGTGACCGTACTGGGCGCGTCGTTGGTGTGCAGCGTGCTGAACACCGTGTGCCCCGTCAGCGACGCTTGGACCGCGATTTCCGCCGTCTCCAAGTCGCGGATCTCGCCGACCAGGATCCGATCCGGATCGTGCCGCAATATGGCCCGCAAACATGCGGCAAACGTGACCCCGATTTCCGAATCGATCGGGATCTGGACCAGCCCGTCAATGTCGTACTCGACCGGGTCTTCGGTCGTAATGATCTTGTCTTCGATCTTGTTCAACTCGGCCAGCGCCGAGTACAGCGTCGTGGTCTTGCCCGAACCGGTCGGGCCGGTCACCAGGATAATCCCGTTGGGGACGTCGATGCACTTGCGGAACCGCGCCAGCGTGTCGTCGTCCAGGCCCACGCGGGACAGGTCCAGCGAAACCACGGAACGGTCCAGCACCCGCATCACGACGCTCTCGCCGAACATCGTCGGCAACACGCTGACCCGCAAATCCACGGGGTGACCGCCCACGGACAGCTCGATCCGTCCGTCCTGCGGCAGCCGCCGCTCGGCGATGTCCAAGTTCGCCATGACTTTGATCCGCGTCGTGATGGCAAACGCCAAGTGCCGCGGGGGCGGGACCATTTCGTACAACACTCCGTCCGCCTTGATCCGGATCCGGAACTCGTCCTCGAATGGCTCGAAGTGGATGTCCGCCGCATGGTCCTTGATGGCCATCAGCAGCACCATGTTCAGCAGTTTGCGGACCGGCGCGCTGTCGGCCAAAGCCTCGACGCTGGTCAAATCGACCGGTCCGTGCGCTTTGGACGCGGCCTCGACCGCCGCCTTTAACTCCTCGTCTTCCTCCAACTCGTTGAGGATGCCCTCGATGCTGTCGCTTTCGCTCGCATAATAACGGCCCAACGCCCGCTTGATGTCGCCTTCGGTCGCCACCACCAGGCGGATGTCGTAGCCCAGAAAATTCCGCAACTCGTCCTGGATGGCCAGGTTCTGCGGATCGCAGGTGGCCAGCGTCAGCGAGCGGTCCTCCTTCAACACGGGAATCACCCGGTACAGCTGGGCCATCGAGTCGGAGATCGTGTCGATCAAATCCCGGTCCAAATCGATTTCGCCCAAGTTGACCACCTGCATGTGCATCTGCTCGGCCAGGGCCTGTGCCAGCTGGTCGTCGGTGATCAACTGCATGTCCTCGGCGATCTTGCCCAGCAGTTCTCCGGGACGCTGTTCCTGCTCTTCCAACAGCATCTCGAGTTGCTCGTCGGTGATGAAGCCGAGATCGACCAGGATTTGTCCGATACGTCGTATCGCCATGTGTTTCGCCTATTGCTTGAACGCTTCCGGAACGTGCTCGGGTTCTTCCTCTTCGATTCCCCGCTTGGAGTTCACAATACGTTTGGCTAAATCGTCGGGGTTCTGTGCCTTGGACAGCACATCCTCGATCGTCACCCGTTCCTCCTTCCAGTGCTTGAACAGGGCATCGTCCATCAACTGCATCCCGTGCTTGGCTCCGGTCTGAATCGCGGAATTGATCCGGAACGTCTTGTTCTCGCGGATCAAGTTGGCCACGCCCGGCGTACAGACCAGGATCTCATAAGCGGCACAGCGCCCGCCGCCGATCTTGGGCAACAGCGACTGGGCGACCACGCCGATAATGGACGAGGCCAGCTGGGTCCGGATCTGGTCCTGCAAATTGCCCGGAAAGGCGTCAATGATCCGGTTGACCGTGCCCATCGCACTGTTGGTGTGCAGCGTGCCGAACACGACGTGCCCCGTTTCGGCGGCCGTAATGGCCGCTTCGATCGTTTCCAAGTCACGCATTTCACCGACCAGGATCACATCCGGGTCCTGACGCAACGCGCGCCGGATCGCTTCGGCAAAGCTGGGCACGTCCACGCCCACCTCGCGTTGGTTCACCGTGGATTTTTTGTGATAGTGGTAAAACTCGATCGGATCTTCGATCGTAATGATGTGATGGTCTACGGTCTCGTTGATATAGTTGACCAAACTGGCCAACGTCGTGCTCTTGCCGGACCCCGTCGGACCGGTCACCAGCATCAAACCGCGTGGCCGCAGCACCATCTTGGTGACCACGTCCGGCAATCCCAACTGCTCCGGCGTCAGCATCGCGTTGGGAATCTGCCGCAACACCAAGCCGATGTTGCCACGCTGCTTGAACACCGACACGCGAAAACGGGCCTGATCGCCAAACGCAAAGCCGAAATCGCAGCCGCCCTGCTCCTGGAGCTCCCGTTGACAACGTTCCGGCGTGATGCTCTTCATCAGCGCCACCGTGTCCTCCGGCTCCAAGACCTTGGTCTCCAGCTTGCGCATCCGGCCGTGCAGCCGAAACACGGGGGGCTGGCCGACGGCAATGTGAATATCACTCGCCCCCTGCTTGACGCAGGCCTGCAACAGCTTGTCGATGAGAATGGTTGCCATAAAAAGTTCGCCTCCGACATTTCCCCCGAGGCAGCCGATTATTGAGGGCTCGCCCGGTCTGTGCAAAAAAAACTTGGTTTAGGACGATTTTCGAACCGCATCCCACAGGGCAAGCTGGCCGAGGTCGCCGGACCACGTGGTCCCCGTTGGAGACCGCTGAAATAATCGTGGGGTAAGCTTCCAGCTTGCCAAATAATCGTGGGGTAAGCTTCCAGCTTGCCAAATACCTAATCCAGGAAAACATTGAATTTGAAAATGCGTAATGCTGGCAAGCTGGAAGCTTACCCCACTCGGCTGAAATCCAAATGCGTGTCTTGCTCGGTACGCTTCGCCACGCGCAGAATCTCCTCCAGCGTCGTGATGCCCTTCATGACCTTGAACAGTCCGTCCAGGTACAACGTCGCCATTCCTTCGGTAATTGCCGCCTCGCGGATATCCGCCGCGGTCTTGTTCGCGAAAATCAACTCGCGAATCTTGCTGGTCGTCAGCATCAACTCGTGGATTCCAATTCGGCCCCGATACCCGCCACGACTGCAATGCCCGCATCCCTTGCCCTTCATAAAGGACGCCTTTTGAGCCACCTCGGGCGGAATCCCAAACTCGTCCAACTCGGTCTGACGGGGCACATACGTCTGCTTGCACCGCGGACAAATCGTCCGGACCAGCCGCTGGCCAAGCACCGCAATCACACTGCTGGCGACCAGATAATTGGGAACACCCATGTCAACCATGCGTGTAATAGCGCTAGGCGCATCGTTTGTATGCAGTGTACTGAATACCAAGTGTCCAGTCAAAGATGCTTGGATTCCCATCGAGGCGGTCTCTTGATCCCGCATCTCGCCCACCAGGATCACGTTGGGGGCTTGCCGCAGCATGGCACGGATGATTCGGGCAAAGTCGAGTCCGATGCTGTGCTTGACTTCGCACTGGTTGATGCCGGGCAGGTAGTACTCGACGGGGTCCTCGGCCGTAATGATTTTCCGATCCGGCCGGTTCAGGTAGTTGAGCGCCGCGTACAAGGTGGTTGTCTTGCCGGATCCGGTCGGTCCGGTGACCAGGACGATTCCGTTGGGACGCCGAATCAGGTTTTGGAACAGCTTGTAGTTGTATTCGGACAGGCCCAATTGACGGACACCGATCTTGATATTGTCTTTGTCCAGAATTCGCAGTACCGTCGCTTGGCCGTGGTTCGTTGGCAAGATACTGACACGTAAGTCCAGTTCTTTCTCGCCGACCGTCACCTTGATACGACCGTCCTGTGGCCGGCGGCGCTCGGAAATGTCCATCCTGGCCAGGATCTTGATACGGGAGGTGATCGCCGCCAACAACCGGCGTGGCGGGCTATCGCGTTCCATCAACATGCCGTCAATTCGATAACGGATGCGAATCCGGTTCTCGAACGGTTCCACGTGGATGTCGGACGCGCGCAACTGGACCGCCTCGGAGATCAGCAATTGGACCAAGCGGACGACGGGGGCGCTGTTCTCGTCGACGGCCTCGCCACCGGAAACATCTTCTGCCGTTTCGGTGAAATCGATAGCCGTATCGGTGAATTCCTGCAGCATCGAGTCGGCACTTTCACCTTCGATTTGGCCGTAATGCCGGTTGATGGCACCTTGGATCGCCTCTTCGGGCGCCAGCGTCGTCTCGATCCGGCGGTTGAGAATGAACCGCAGTTTTTCGATCGTTTCCAGGTCGTAGGGATCGCTGACGGCCACCGTCAGCACGTTGTCTTCTTCGGACAGGGGGATGACGGAGTTTTCCCGCGCCACGGCTTCGGGGACCAGTTCGATGATGTTTTCGGGAATCGTGATTCCCGTCAGGTCGATGTACCGCATCCCATGGTGCTCGGCCATCGCGCGGACCACGTCCTCGGCGGAGGCGTATTCCAAGTGAATGAGGCATTCGCCGACGTCCTTATCATGCTCGGACGCCATTTGCTGAGCTTCGGCAAGTTGCTCCGGACTAATGACGCCTCGTCGAAGCAGAACTTCGGTGAAATCTCCACCTTTTGCCATGTGCGTGCCCCTCGCCTATTTCGGGGAAATGTGCCGTTCTACAGAACTCGCGGTCAGACAAGCCACCGGACGAAAGCCCGGTCAACCAGGGGACCATTTGCATCTATCTTGCCCAATCACAACCCCTTCTGTCAATCTCCGACAGCGCCGCAGGACGGAAACTGGGCGGGAATATCAAATTCTGAGGGCCCACGGATGGCAGAGCGGACCCACGGATTTTTCCAGCGACTCATCCGTGGGTCCGCTCTGCCATCCGTGGGACAAACATGCACCGTTGGTCGGAGGCCTCGTCTCGCCGGTCATCAACCCGTGGGATAGGCTTCCAGCCTGTCAGTTTCCGCCGCGATCCCAAATCGTCTGTGTTGCTGTTCCTGACCGGCGCAGGCTATATTGCTGGCGTGTTCAATTTTGAAGACTACGAACTTCTGGATTTTGGCGATGGCCGTCGGCTGGAGCGGTTTGGGCAGATCGTCGCGGATCGACCTTGCCCTGCGGCGGATGCGTGCGCGCGCGGGACGCCTGACGCATGGGAGCGGGCGGATGTCCGCTACCAACGATTCGGCGACGGCGCTGGGCAGTGGAAGCGGCTGCGGCAGGGGCCGGATCCCTGGACGGTTTCTCACCGGTCGGTGCGGTTCGAGTTGCGGCCTACGCCACTAGGGCAATTGGGGATTTTTCCGGAACAGGCGGAAAACTGGGATTGGATCGACGCCCGGGTTCGCCGCGCCGGACGAGCGTTGAGGGTCCTTAACTTGTTCGCTTACACCGGGGGGGCAACGTTGGCGGCGGCCGCCGCCGGGGCGGAAGTCGTCCACGTCGATGCCTCCAAGCCGGTGGTGGCATGGGCTCGGCGAAACGCGGCCCAGTCGAATTTGGCCGGGGCTCCGATCCGCTGGATTGTGGAAGACGCCCAGCGGTTCGTCGAACGCGAAATGCGGCGCGGCCATCGTTACGAGGCGGTCATCCTGGATCCCCCCAGTTATGGCCACGGCCCCCAAGGAACCCCGTGGAAGATCGATCGGGACTTGGAACCGCTGTTGTCGCTGTGCGCCCGGGTCCTGGCCGAGCCGGCGGCGTTTGTCCTGCTGACCTGCCACACACCGGCGCTGGGTCCGGTCCGCGTCAAGCGACTCTTGGCCGACGGTGTGGCGGGGGGCAACGAGACATCGGTGCGGATCCAGCCCCTGTTCCTGCAGACCGCCGACGGCCGCAAGCTGCCCAGCGGCTTGGCCGCAATCTGGACGGAGTGATTTCAGCGATGCAACCCCTGATTACCAGCGTCCACAATCCTCGTGTCAAGAGTGCCGTCAAACTGCGCAACGGTCGGGATCGGACCCGGCAGGGGCAAATCCTGATCGATGGCCTGCGGGAAATTCAGCGGGCTCATCAGGCGGGCGTTCAGTTCAGCGAGGTATTCACCTGCTTGCCGCCCAGGGATGCCAGCGGCCAGCACTGGGTGGAATCGATCGAGGCGGCGGGAATCGAAGTCGTCCGCGTTGCTCCCGCCGTGTTTGCGCGACTGGCGTACGGGCAGCGCGAGCACGGCGCCGTGGCGGTGGCGACGCCGCCCTGCTGCACGCTGGACCAGTTGTCGTGGACCGGCGACGCGCTGGTGATCGTCCTCGAAGGCGTCGAAAAGCCGGGCAACGTGGGGGCAGTCGTCCGCTCGGCCGACGCCGCCGGAGCGTCAGCCGTCGTCGTCGCCGACGGAGCGACCGACCTGTACAATCCGAACGCGATCCGGGCCAGCCTGGGGACGATCTTCGCCGTTCCCGTCTGTGCCGCCAACAGCCGGGAAACGTTGGACTGGCTTCGCCGCCAGCGCCTGCGGATCTTTACCGCGCGCGTCGGTGCCGCGGTGCCCTACACCCGGATCTCGTATCGGGAGCCCGCCGCGATCGTCCTGGGCAGCGAAGCTGACGGGCTGTCGGACGTCTGGCAGGGTGCCGACATGACTGCCGTGTCGCTGCCCATGCAGGGCCGTGCGGACAGTCTGAACGTGTCCACAACGGCGGCCGTGATCCTGTACGAAGCGTTGCGGCAACGGCAGGCCGCGTCGGAGGGTTAGCGTTTAGAGAACAGCTTGCGGAGCGCCTGCTGAGCGGCTTCGGTCGAGTCTCCGCCGGTAATCTCGTCTTTGGGCGGACGCGTCGGGAGCTTGCCGGGTTTCTTTTTGCCGGTTTTTTTGGGCGACGTCGTTTCCTCGGCGGCGGCTTCCTTGGATGCCTTTTCGTCCGGATCTTTCTCGCCAGACTCCAAATGGAGCACGCGCAGTTCGGGGTGTTCCTGCCGGATCGTACGTTCGCGTTCGTCGGCCCGGGCCAGCAAATCGCTGATTTCCTCTCCGGCCACGTCGCTCTCCGGTTCAGGCTTTGGCGCGGGCGCAGCGATGGGAGTTGTCTGCTCGATGAGCACCTCAAAGTCCAACCGTCCGATTCGCAGTTGGTCCCCGGCCTGCAGGGCTTGTTCCTCTTCGACTCGCCGGCCGTTGATGAATGTCTCGGCCTTGTCCGACAGCGGTCGCAGAAACGCCCCGTCCTTGTCGAGCCGAACTTCACAGTGATGGGGACGCACCGAATCGCTACGGCAGCACATCGAGCAGTCCGCCGCGCTGCCGATCACGAATTGCGGACCACGGACCTTCACCTCGGCCCCGGCGCGATGTCCGTGCGTATCTTGGAGGGTGCCGTGCAAAATCTTCAGTCGGACCTTCATAAAGGTTGTCTCCGCGAGTTGCTGTTCTGGGAGCAGTTGGCTGGGTTGACCACAGGGATTGCCGCCCCCCTTATCATGTCGCTGTCGGCAGCAAGTTACAAGGGACCCTCCCGCCCACGACTCGTAGAACGGAATTCATTCCGTTTCGTGGGAATCCGTCTCCAACTGGATGATCCCGCACGACCAGGCGCCGATTTATTCTCCTGCTGTATGCATTTTGAACAGGAGGGAACAGAGGTAACGGAGAAAGGGCTTGCCTCCGTGCCCTCCGTTTTCTCCTGTTCAGGTTCTTGAATTCATTTGATTACGGCCGAAGGCCGCGTTGGCATACCGCGAAACCTCCAGACTGGCCGTGGCCGCAGTCGCGACAAAAAAATGGCCCGCAGGAGGCATGACTCCCCGGGCCACTTCATTCGATCGACAAGATCCCACAATCCCTGCCTGCGGAGCTATTCCGAGGAGAAGCCCCAGGGGGCCCACGCTCCGGCGAAGGCAGTTCCGATGAGCAGGGCGGGATATTAACGTCTCGCCGGTTTCGGTCAAGTTAAACTGGGCAATCCTGATCGCCTCACAGCCAAGTTCTTTCGATCTCTTCCAGCGTCCGGCCTTTCGTCTCCGGAACCCAGCCGATCACAAACACGATGGCCACCAGGCAGAAGGCTCCATACAGCCAGAATGGGAATGCGTGCCGGAACGTGGCGACCAGCCACTCATTCTTGTCGAGCATGGGAAACGTCTGAGAAACGGCCAGATTGGCCGTCCACAGACAGACGGTCGCAATCGCCATCGCCCGGCCTCGAATCCGAGTCGGGAAGATCTCCGACAAAATGACCCAAGTGACCGGGCCGACGGACAAGGCAAAACTGGCGATGTAGCCCAACATGCACAACAGGACCCAAGTGTCGGTCCGCTGGAGATAGGCCGCCAGGCCCAGGAACAGCAGACTGGCCGCCATGCCGGTAAAGCCGAGGATCATCAGCGGCTTGCGGCCCCAGCGATCGACGGTCCAAATCGCCACCACGGTAAACAGCATATTGACCGCCCCGACCACGATCGTCTGCAACAATGCCGCGCTCGACTCGGCGCCCGAAATGCTTTTGAAAATCTCCGGGGCAAAGTACAGGAAAACGTTGATCCCGGTCACCTGTTGCAACACCGCGAGGACGACGCCGATCGCCAGGGCCAGCCTCATGCCGGGCAACAGCAATTGGTCTAGCGAACTGCTCTCGCTGGCGATCGCCTGTTCGATTTCCCCAATCTCCCGCTCGGCCTGCGCGGGGCCGTTGATGCGTGTCAGGACGCCGACCGCTTCGGCGCGGCGGCCCTGCTGGGTGAGCCAGCGCGGGCTCTCCGGAACCAGCAGCAACAGGAACAGCAGGGCCAGCGCAGGAATCGCTTCGGAACCGAACATCCACCGCCAGCCGGACTGGACGTCCCAGGCATCGTCGCCCAGGGAAGCGATGTAGTAGTTGACGAAGTACACCGCCAGCATCCCAAATACGATCGCCAATTGGTTCAAGGAAACCATCCGGCCGCGGATCCGGGCCGGAGAGATCTCGGCGATGTACATCGGCGAACACATCGACGCGGCGCCGACGCCGATGCCGCCGAGCAACCGGAAGACGTCGAACCAAAACAGCGTGGGCGGAACGGCCGTGCCCACGGCGGACACCAGAAACAGCACCGCGGCGACGATCAGCATCCGGCGGCGGCCCAAGCGGTCGCTGATCGTGCCGGCCAAGGCGGCCCCCAGGACGCAACCCGCCAAGGCGCTGGCGGCCGCCCAGCCTTCTTCCAGCGGCGTCAAGGCGAATCGTTCCCGCAGAAAGCCGATCGCGCCAGCGATGACCGCTGTGTCGTAACCGAACAGCAGGCCGCCCAGCGTGGCGACAAAACAGATCACTCCCAGATAGGCCCAGCCCTGGTGCTCGGCGGAACGGCCCGCCGACGGTTCGCTCGCGGAGTCTGTCATGCGTGCCTCGTTCAGCGTTTTCGCAGCGGCCCGCGCGGCGCGCGGGCGTCTTGCGGGGCCAGTTGCGACGATTCCATCAGTTTCTTCTCATACAGCATCTGCTGTTGGCGGAACTGCGCCAATTGGGGACCGGCCAGATCCTCGCCTGCCACCAGCAGGCGGAGCCGGTCCGGCAACTCGGCCGCCAAATTGGGATTCGCACCGATCTCGAAGACCTGGATGACTCCGCGCGCATCCAAGACAACCAGCGTCGGGGCGAACGGAATGCGGAACAAATCGCGTCCGAACGCCTGCAGGTCGCGGACCAGGGGAATGTCGCCGGCCCAGCGTGTGGCCAGCGTTTGCACTTGCGCGTGGCCGACACTGCTGGGCTCGGTACACACCGCATAGCACGCGATCTGCGGTTCGGCCTTTATCGCTTGGCGGACGCGTTCCAATTCGCCGATCGCCGTGTGCGACGCCGGGTGATCGTTGAACCAGAGCAGGACCGCTATCTTGCCCAGCAACAGATCGCGGCTCAGCCGCTCGCCGTGCAAGCCCGTGAAGAAGAAGTCGCCGGGCAGCTGCCCCAGCAGCTCGGACGGCAGCGGACGCGGCGGCAGCACAAAGCGGCTGACCGTCTTGGCCCCTTCGGGCACGGCAAAGACGAACTCCTCGTCCGGCACGGGCTCGTCGATGCGGGCATTCAGAAACTCGGCGGTCAAACTTACGTCCGTGCAATTGCCGGCCGCCATCTCCCGCGCCAGACGCTCGGCGGGATATTCCAGCCGCCGCAGAAGGTGGGACTGGCGGTCTACCCAGACCACGAGCTGTCCGTCGTCCAGTTTCACCGCGACGCGGTCGCAGACGCGGTCGCCGACCGTGCCTTCGGCGGCCAGTTCGACACCCTTGCTGGACGCCAGCAATTCTTTCAACGGCGCATCGCTCAGCAGCAACTCGAGGGTTACCGGCGGACCGCCCATCCCGCCGGACATGACGTCCATCAGGATCGGGTCCTCGTAAATTGCGTCCAGCCGAAACCGGAGCGGCGCCGTACGCACGACGACTTGTCCATCCATGTCGTTGCTGTCCGGGTCGGCGATCACCGCGTGCAGGCGGTTGCCGTCGCTGACCAGCGTCAACTGGTACGCCCGCAACTGCAGCTTGTTGGGCCGCACCAGGGCGACGGTCAGCTTGCCCTCGTCCTCGAACCACTGGCCCTGTTGACGGTACTTGAGCCGGACCACGGCTTGATCCCGGTAGGATTTCGCTTCGCGGTACCTGGCCACCAGGCGTTGCAGGATCTGCCGGGCGGGCGACGCCTCGGGCGGGCTTGCCGACACGTTGGCGGCAGCGTCCGGCGGAGCGGCCTTGTCGCCGCTGCACCCAGCCTGGGCCAGTGCCAGCAGGGCAAGCGCGAGCGGCCAAGCAAAATGCCGGCCGGGAGGGCAAAATGCGGACGCGAACAAGTGGCTGGTGTCGGAAGCGAGCATGGCGACCACCGGAGAAGAGAAACGAAATCGGACGTTGACGTGTGTCTCTTTTATCGTCTTTGCCGTCAGGGCAACTTTGGCCGGATGCACGCGACTGCGCCAGCTTGTAGCTGCATTCGCCAGAATGCGGGCTCTCCTGGCGTTCCCGCATTCTGGCGAATGCGGCTACCTGCCAGAAACCACGGTCACACACGCCAGCTTGCATTGCTGTCACACCGGTGGTCTACTGATTCCCCTGCACCGTACCCACACCTGGAATCACTCTTTGTCAAGGAGTCCCCTGATGCGCACTACCAACCTTGCTCTGCGTTTCGCCACGTTCCTGACCTTGGCGGGGACAATCTGCCTGGTCGCCGCCCGCTGTACCGCGGCAGATCCCGCGTTGCCGGAAGCGGAGGTGCAGAAGATCAAGGACGCGCTGCCCGACAAGGCGACAGCCAAGCCGGCCAAGCCGCGAAAGGTGCTGCTGTTCTACCGTTGTGAAGGCTTTCGGCACACGGACGGCATCGTGGCGGGCAACAAGGCTTTCGAGTTGATGGGGCAAAAGACGGGGGCGTTCTCGACGGTCGCCAGCGACGACATGGCCGTGTTCACGCCAGAGAAACTGGCCGAATTCGACGCCATCGTGTTCAACAATACCACGGCGTTGAAGTTCGAGAATCCGCAGCATCGCGAGGCGCTGCTGGCGTTTGTCAAAGGCGGCAAGGGCCTCGTGGGCGTCCACTCGTCCACGGACAATTTCTACAACTGGCCGGAAGCGGCCGCGATGATGGGCGCGTTGTTCGCCGGTCATCCGTGGGGCCGCTGTGCGGTCAAGCTGGATGACCCCCAGCACCCACTGCTGGCGGCCTTCGGCGGCAAAGGGTTCTGGATCAGCGAAGAGATGTACAAGATGCGCGAACCGTACTCGCGGGAAAACCTGCGCGTGTTGTTGAGCATGGACCTGGGCAAGATGACCGCCAAGGACACCGAGGTCGGCCGCGCGGACAAGGACAACCCGATTGCCTGGATCCAGCAGGTCGGCCAGGGCCGCGTGTTCTACTGCTCGTTCGGTCACGGCCGTCACATTTTCTTCGAGAAGCCGCTGCTGCAGTTCTACCTGGACGGAATCCAGTACGCCGTCGGCGACCTGCCAGCCGACGCGACGCCCAGCGCCAAGTTGTCGCCGCAGCCGACGCCGGTGCTGGCGCCGGAAGCGGCGAAGTAACCGGCGGGATGGATAGCACGGATGGCAAAGCCGGGGCACGGATGAGGAAAGCGAATGACTACCCAGGGCTCCAGCGGCAGAACAGTCCACGTTCCTGTCTTCGTTCTCGATCAGTCGCCCGTCATCCGTGCCCCGGCCTTGCCATCCGTGCTACTTCTTGCTTCGGTGGGCCTGGCGGGTGAGTTCTGCCCCCGAGCCGCCTTGCGGGCCGGAGCCGTGGTAGTCGACTTCCCGCGGACTGCCTTACACGAATCGAACCGCAAACGCCCAAAATCATCTTGGCAGCACCATGCCAACCATCCAGGCCACCAAGGCTGCGACGGCCAAGTGAATCAGGATGGCGAACTTGCTCCGCGCGCAGTGCGAAGCCAGCGCGGGCAGCGTGTCTTGCGTGGGCGGATGGCCGTACAGGAACCACAAGTGCAGGGCGTTTTCCACCGCGTCGCAGACCGCTGCGGCCGCGACGCCCAGCAGGAACAGCCCTATCAGCAAGTGCCGAGCCAGAGTCGGTTCGGGGATCAGCGTTTCCACCGCAACGACGCCGATCAGAGCCAGCGTCGCGGAATAGACCAGGATGAAACCGTAGTCCAGCCATAAACTCAGCACCGCCCGCCCCCGCACGCCACGATCCGCCCAATCGGCGATGATCTGATTAGCCCGGGCGGCCGTCCAGGCGAACTGCAGCGACAGAATCCCCGACGGAGTCTGGCCCGTTTTCAACGTCCCGCTGACCGACTGCATCACCAGGGCATACGCGACCGTGGCTCCGATGGTCATCATCAACAGCCAGACTTGCACGCCGTAGACTTCTTCCAGCATCGCGGTGATGCCCATCAGCGCCCCGCCCGCGATCAGGCCCGCGCAGATCGGTTCCTGGTTCTGCACGGCGATCCTCCGCCACCCCGACGCCACATCGGACCACTTGCGTTCTGCCAGCCAGAAGCACAGCGAACCAAGGAACATCGCCAGGACCGTGTTGAAGGGGATGATGGCCGCTAGGCCGATGCCCACGCCGGACAGCCAGAACCGGCCCTTGGTGGCGAATCGCAACGCCTCCAAACCGATGCCCAGCACGGCCGCGACGAGCGCCGTCCACTGGGCGGAGACTTTCAACTCGCTGATGCCCTGGGTCAGCAGTTCCGCAACCGCCTTCCAGACTTGCGCCGACGGCATCGGGTTCTGGTCCGTCACCAAATGCTGCGGGCCGTTCTTGAGAAACAGCAGGTAGTACACCGGCACCGCCGCCAGCGCGCCGGCAAAGATCCCCAGCACGTGCCCGATCGCCTGCTGGCGCGGCTTGGCGCCCAGCATGTACCCGGGCTTGATGTCCATCAGCAAGTTGGACGCGTTGCTGGCCACTTCCGCGGTGATCGACGCGGTGGCGATGTTCGTCGTGATGTTGCGGGGCGCCAGTACGCCATAGGTCAGTTGCGTGAGTTTGCCCAACGCGCCCAGCGGCGTGATCGAAGTCAAGGCAGTCGAATTCACGGCGATCAGCGTGAACACAAAGATCAGCGGAATCGCCACGATACCTTGCCAGATGGCGACGCCGAAAAACCAGTGCGCCAGCAGGACGACGACCGTGCCCACCACGGGGATCCCGATGACGAATACACGCAGTGGCAATTCAATATCCCGCAGCACGTCGCTGCGGTCTTCGGATTGCCGGCGGCGCAGCAGGCCCCGAAAGGCGCTGACCAAGATCTGCGGCCGGGCGAAGAACGCATACAGCGAAGCCGTAGTCATCATGGCCACGCCGCCCCACAGGCCCCAGATGGTGATCCGGCGAAAGCCGTAATGCATGACGCCGTCCACCAACTGGCCTTGGATGTCGCCGCGTTGGATCATCCACGGCGCCAGAAGACAGTAGTTAATGACAGCGCCGACCATCAGCGACACGCCGGTGCGGATGCCCATCAGGCCGCCCGCGCCGAACATGACGATATCGGTGTCCGGCCGCACGGTTAATTCACGCAGTTCCGTGCCCGCCAGTCGGGGCGTCCAGAACCGGTAGATCCAGCCGTCCAGGAATTCCGGCACGGCCAGGACGCCCAGCTTGAGCCGCACCAGCAGGTCGTGGCTGGTCAGCAGCTTGATCACGGCCGAAACCGCCGCCGCGACCGTCAGGATCTTGGCTTTCAACAGTCCTTCGCCGGGATCGCCGCTGTGCAAGGCATCCATCACGATCCCGGCCGCCCGGCCTTCCGGAAACGGATGCTGTTCGTCGTTGATAAAGCGGCGTTTGAGCGGAAAGGCGAACAGCACACCCAGCAGCGACAGCGACGTGATCCAGACAATCGTCGTGGCCATCGGAATGATCGTGTTGGTCACCATCATATAGGCGGCTAGGGACGAAATCAGCGGTCCGGTCATATAGCCGGCCGCCGTGGCGATCGACTGCATGCAGTTGTTCTCCAAGACCGTGAACTCGCGGGCCATACCCAACCCGGCCAGGATCTTGAACATTCCAAAGGCGAGGATCACCGAGGTGATGCCGACGCCCAGCGTCCAACCGGTCTTGGCTCCGACGTACAGGTTCGTCAGCGACAGGATTCCGCCCAGCAACATGCCCGTCACCGCAGCGCGAGCCGTCAACTGCGGCATATCGCCACGCCAAACGTTCGCCAGCCACCAGCGGTCCTTTTCCTCCAGGGTCCAACTGTGGATTTGTTCGTCGGTCAGCTGCTGAATTGTCATGGTTTTGTCAGTTGTCAGTTGTCAGTGGTCAGTGGTCAGTTGTCAGTGGTCAGGGGGCAGCGGTCAGGGGGAACGCGCACGAACAGCTACCACCGTCCCATTCATTATTTCGCCCCATTGTAGCGCGGGTTTCGCCGCTCGCCAGATGCCCAAATCGCTGCCAGCAACGGGAGCCGAAATAACTTCCCGATTTCGGTACGATAGAATTCGATCGCGGATTTCAGGCCCCTGCCGAGCTTGCTCGGTAGAGCCCCTGATTCTGCACTAAGCCGGCGCCCCAACCTCCCTCCTCATTTCTCCCGCCGCCGCTTCGCGGCGGCGGGGGAAATGAGGGGACGCTTCGTTTGGACGGGTTAGTGCAGAATCACCGCTTCCACCGAGCAAGCTCGGCGGGGAGTCTCGAACATCGGGAACTTATTTCGGCCACCGCTGCTACGGACATCCTTGGCGTTTTTGGAACAGCCGCTACGCGCCGCGAACTCTAACAGCTTCCTTTCCGCTTGCAAATGTTTGTGGCCTGAGCGAGCGGCGCTGCCTGCGCGATGCGGTTTCGCCAGTCCGAACAATCGCACCTGAGGGGGGACAATTTTCTTCTCACCGGCCAACGCGGCGCGGCTTGTCGCTAGTCTCCGTGTAGAATTACACGCGGCAAGCCCGCCGCCATCCCTGCTCCGCTTCGGTTGCATCCTGACGAGTTTGACGCAGATGCGTGCGCCGCAAGCCGTCGTCGCTCGCCCGCGGGCTGTCGCAACAGGCGGTCGTTTCGGTCCTGCGCTTTGTGCCCTGCGGAACGATGTTGTGCATCGCAAACGACAGGTAAACCTCAACGCTAGCCGCCTGCAAACTGGCGAGACTGCGAAAGGCTTGACGAATACATAAGCCAGATAAAGGAATGTGGTTGGGCACGGACGCGCCCATGACAGCCGACGCTCACGCGGGTCGTCGGCCCCGAAGCACAGGCGGCGTTTCCGAGTTGGTTGACGGAGTTGGCGGCCATGGTCGGCCCAAAAGCTGACGAGACTGCCAGGCATCGAACCGACGCACGACACGCTGCCGAATTGCTGTAACAGCAACAGGTCGTGTCCATGTTTGAGAATCGAAACCTGGCTTCTGATTTGTTCGCCCTGGGCCTGCTGGTCGTGACGGTCTTTGTGGGCATTTCCTTGCTGACCTACGATCCTGCGGATCCGGTTGGCGAGCCGATGACGCCGCTAAGCCGAATCTACGCTCCGGATATTGTCGTCTATCCGCAGAACGAGACCATCGCCAACGGCTGCGGCCGTTGGGGCGCGTATGCCGCCGACTTGCTATTCACCGCGTTGGGCGCTTGCGCCTACTATCTGCTGGTCTCCTTGGCGGTGCTGGACTTTCTTTTGCTGCGCCGCCGCGAAATCGATACGCCGGTGGTGCGAACGATCGGCTGGGTGGCATCCCTCGTGGGGCTTGGAGCGATTGTCGCAATTCTCATGCCCGGCATCTCGCCCGGCCCGGTTATTGGTTCCGCCGGCTATTTGGGCGCCGTGGCCAAGGCCCTCCTGCACACCCAGTTCGCGACCCCGGGCAGTCTGATTCTGGCCGCCAGTCTGTTTGGCGGCGGACTGCTGCTGTGTACCGACTACGTTCTGCTCCGCATGTTCGTCATGATCGTTTCCGTCGCGCTGATCGGACCGGCTCGCGCTGCCCGGCTGCTGCCCGCGGGGCGTCCGGTTAAAGCGACGAAGAAAAAAGAAGAGGACGTCGAGGACGAAGTGTTGGACGAGAATGACAAGGTGGTCTCGGTCAAATTCCGCAGCCGTCCCACGGGCGACATCGCCGAGGATGAGTTGAGTGGTCTGGACGAAGCGATCGCTGCTGCCGAGGACGACGATGCGACGAAGCGGAAGGCGAAGCGGCTGCCTGCGCTCAAGATTCCAAGCGAAGTCCAGGCGGACCCGGCCGAGGAGGACGAGGAAACCGGCGGCGACTTGCGGATCCGCAAGCCGACGGACCGCAATGCCCGCGAGGCGGTGATGCAGTGCCTGGACGAGGCCAGCCGCGGGCGGGAACACCTCGATTACGTCCTGCCGAGCCTGGACCTGCTGATGCCTTCCGAGGACTTCTGCTTCGACGAGCAAGAGAAAGAGGTCCGCCGCAAAGCGAAAGTCTTGGAAAAGACATTTGCCGATTTCGGGCTCAAGGTCAAGGTTGTCGAGATCGAAACCGGCCCGGTCGTGGCTCAGTACGAAGTCGAATTGGAGGCCGGCCTGCGGCTGTCCAAGGTCACCGCTTTGGCCGACGACTTGGCGATCGCTTTGCGTGTTCCCAGCGTGCGGATCGTGGCCCCGATTCCCGGCAAAAACACCGTGGGGATCGAAGTGCCCAACGAGCAGCGCCAGACGGTGCGGCTGCGCGAGGTGATCGAAGAGGGCGGGGCTAAGGTCCGCAAGATGCGGGTGCCGCTGTTCCTGGGCAAAGACGTGTCGGGCAGTCCGTTGCTGGTCGATTTGTCGTCGCTGCCCCACTTGCTGATCGCCGGACGCACGGGCACGGGCAAGAGCGTGTGCTTGAACGCGATCATCACGTCGATCTTGATGACCCGGCGGCCGGACGAAGTGCGGATGCTGATGATCGATCCGAAAATGGTGGAGTTGAGCGGTTACGGGCGGCTGCCGCACTTGATGCACCCCGTGGTCACCGATATGAAGAAAGCGGAAGCCATCCTGGCCTGGGCGGTGGACAAGATGGAGGAGCGATACGCGCTGCTGGCCCGTGCCGGCGTGCGGCACATCGCCAGCTACAACCAGCTGGACGAAGAGGAATTGATGAGCCGGCTGAACCCGGAATCGGACGAAGAACGGGCCTCCATCCCGCTGCACCTGCCGTTCATCGTGATCGTGGCGGACGAAATCGCCGACATGATGATGACCGCGGGCAAGGAGGTCGAGCAGCACATTATCCGCTTGGCGCAGAAGAGCCGGGCGGTCGGCATCCACCTGATCCTGGCCACCCAGAAGCCGACCGTGGACGTGATCACGGGGTTGATCAAGTCCAATTTGCCGGCCCGCATCTCGTTCCAGGTGGCCAGCCGCACGGACAGTCGCGTCGTGCTGGACGAAATGGGCGCGGAAAAACTGCTGGGCAACGGCGACATGCTGTTCCTGTGGCCCGGGACCAGCACGCTGCTCCGCGGCCAGGGAACGTATTTGGACGACGAGGAAATCGCTCGCGTGGTCGATTTCGTCAGCACGACCGAACCCGATTTCGTCCACGAACTGGTGAATTTGAAGGTCGAGGACAAGGCCGAAGGAACGCCAGGTGAGTTCAAGAAACGCGACGAGCTGTACGAAACCGCCGTGGACATGGTCGTCCGCGAGGGCCGCGGCAGTGTGTCGCTGCTACAGCGCGCGATGGGCATCGGTTACGGCCGCGCCGCCCGGCTGATCGATTTCATGGCCGAAGACGGAATCGTCGGACCGTATGCCGGATCCCAGGCCCGCGAGATCTTGATCACACTGGAAGACTGGGAACGGATGCGGGGTGGTGGCGGCGACGCGGCGGTCATACCGGCGCCCGCCGCGGGGAAGAAGAGCCGCAAAGTGTCGCTCCGGCCGCCTGCCAAGCCCGTCGAAGAGTTTGACGTGGAACTGAACTTCGACGGCGACGAATTCGAGGACGAGGTCGACGATGACGACGAATTCGAGGACGAGGTAGCGGAAAAACGCGGAGTCCTCGCCCGCTATTCGGCGCCGTAGGATTGGCTGGCGGCGTCGCGGGTCATGCGAAGTGCAGAAAGCCGAAGCTGTCACCTCTCCCGCTTGCGGGAGAGGTCGCGGTCTAAGCCGCCGGAGAGGGTAATTCGTCCGAGGTTCGGCAGCCCTCTCCCAGGCCTGAGAGCCCGACCTCTCCCAAAGGGAGAGGTGCCCTCGGGAAACCGAACCGAGTGGGAAACACGAAACACGCTCATCAGCCCAGCGGTGCGGGGACCATCGCCAACCCTGCGACGATCGTACCCCGCGAGGCCCTGCCCGTTTTGGACGATATAAATACTTGTAGCTACAGTTGACACGGGTTCGGTCGTCTTGTCTATTATATTTGCCGTTTCTGCTTCTATGTCCTTTTGTCGTTTGCCAGTCTACCCTCCCCGGACGGTACGCGACTGAGGGAGTCAGCAGCGGCAACCAGCGCGCGACGGAGTGCGTCCCACGTCCGGATGTCTGCGTCCCACGCTCAAAACGGCGAAAAGCCCGTCGGCTTTCCGGTGATCGTCTGATGTCCAGGAGCAACTCGCCATGAATTCGTCTGGCAACGGATCGACTTGCGCGTGTGAGTCCGCCGCGGAAGAACCGCTGGACCTCGGTTTGTTGGACCATATTTTGGAGGAGTTCAAAGGCCGCAAGGGAGCCGTCATCCCGATTTTGCAGCGGGCGCAGGACACGTATGGATACCTGCCGCGCGAAGTGTTGAAGGCGATCTCGCAAAAGACCCTGATCCCGCTGAACCATCTCTACGGCGTGGCCACGTTCTACGCCCAGTTCCATTTGCACCGCCGCGGCCGGCATTTGATCCGTGTCTGCGACGGCACGGCCTGCCATGTGCGCGGCAGCGGCAAGAATATCGAGGCGATCGAACGCGCGCTCCAGGTGGCTCCCGGCAAGACCTCGACGGACTTCAAATACACGCTCGAGATCGTCTACTGCCTCGGCTCCTGCGGCTTGTCGCCCGTTGCCGTGGTCGATGACAAGGTGATCGCCCGCGTGGCCCCGGAAGCGTTGGTGCAGCGGCTGGAATCGCTGGAATGAAAGGGAGCTTGTTCATGCCCGAGATCAAAAGCCTCGACGACCTGCGGCAACTGCGCGAAGAAATAATCCAAGCCGTGCGCACGCGCCGCCAAACCAGCACGGTGATCACCGTCGGCATGGGGACCTGCGGCGTCGCGGCCGGGGCGCGGGAAACGCTGCAAGCCATCGAAGAGGAACTGGCCAAGCGGCAGATCGACGCGATGGTCGTGACCGCCGGCTGTATCGGCGTCTGTGTCCGCGAGCCGCTGGTGGACATCCAGCAGGCCGGCACCAGCCGCATCGCGTACGCCAACGTCCAACCGGCGATGGTCCCGCGGCTGATCGAAGAACACGTGATCAAAGGCCAGCCGGTCAAGGAGTGGGTCGTGGGCCGCATGGCGTCGAACGCGTGACGGAATTTTTCATCGCGGAGACTTGACGAGTTCCTAAATGAACCTGACTTAATGACGAAGGCGTGATTGCATGGAGCCAATTTCAAGTTCCCCTTCGAGTGCCCTCAGCGGCAGCGTGACCGTCTGCGGCGGCGCTCGTTGCACGTCCGCCCGTTGCCAACGCGTGCTGCGGGCGTTCGAAGTCGAACTGACGCGCCGCGCATTGGGACGCAACGTGCGTCTGAGCCCTTCCCCGTGCCGAGGGTTCTGCACGTCCGGCCCAATCGCGGTCGTGCAACCGCCGGGTGTCGTGTACTGCCGCGTCCAGCCTGAGGACGTGCCGGAAATCGTCGAACAGACGCTGATCCAGGGCCAGATCGTCCAGCGGCTGTCTTACGACGGACCCGAGGCGTTTCGCGCGCTGGCTTCCTACCAGGACATGCCGCTGTTCAGTAAACAGGTCCGCATCGCGCTGCGCAATTGCGGCGTGATCGACCCCGAGCAGATTGAGGAGTACGTGGCCCGCGACGGCTACGCGGCGTTGGCCAAGGTTCTGGGCGAAATGTCGCCCGACGACGTGATCCGCGAGATGAAGGCATCCGGTCTGCGGGGCCGCGGCGGCGCCGGTTTCTCGACCGGCGCCAAGTGGGAGATCTGCCGCCGATCGCCGGGGGCCGTGAAGTACGTGATCTGCAATGCCGACGAGGGCGATCCCGGGGCGTTCATGGACCGCTCGATTCTCGAGAGCGATCCGCACAGCGTGATCGAGGGCATGACGATCGCCGCCTATGCCATCGGGGCCACGCAAGGGTACATCTACTGCCGCGAGGAGTACCCGCTGGCCATCGACCGGCTGCAGATCGCCATCCACCAGACGCACGATCTGGGGCTGCTGGGCGCAGACATCTGTGGCACGGGGTTTGCCTTTGATATCGAGGTCAAAGAGGGCGCGGGAGCGTTTGTTTGCGGCGAGGAAACCGCCTTGATCGCCTCGATCGAAGGCCGCCGCGGCGAGCCGAAGCCGCGGCCTCCGTATCCGGTCGTGGCCGGATTGTGGGGCCAGCCGTCGAACATCAACAACGTCAAGAGCTACGCCATGACGCCCCAGATCATCCTGCGCGGGGCGCAGTGGTTCGGCAGCATCGGCACGCCGAAGTCCCCGGGGACGGCCGTTTTCGCCCTCACCGGCAAGGTGAACAACACCGGGCTGATTGAAGTCCCGATGGGCATCCCGCTGGGCGACATCATCTTTGATGTGGGCGGCGGCGTGCCTCAGGGGAAAAAGTTCAAGGCCGTCCAGACCGGTGGTCCGTTGGGCGGTTGTTTGCCCGCCAGCGCCTTGAACACGCCCGTCGATTTCGATTCGCTCGCCGAAGCCGGCGCGGTGATGGGCTCCGGCGGCATGATCGTGCTGGATGACGACACGTGCATGGTCGAATTTTCCCGGTACTTTTTGCTGTTCGCCGCCGCCGAATCGTGTGGCAAGTGCGTCCCGTGCCGGGTGGGTGGCCAGCGGCTGCTGGAAGCCTTGACGCGGATCAGCGAGGGCCACGGGTCCCGCAAGGATCTGCAGGTCATCAAGGACGTGTCGACCAACATGATGAACTCGTCGCTGTGCGGATTGGGTCAGCGCACGCCCGGACCGGTCTTAGCCGCGTTGCGATTCTTCGAGGAAGAGTTCATTACGCACATCGACGACAAACTATGCCGTGCTGGCCAGTGCCGCGCCTTGGTGCGGGCCCGCTGCGTCAACACGTGTCCCGCCGGCGTGGACACGCCGGCTTATTTGGCGCTGGTCGCCCAAGGCCGTTATGCCGAAGGACTGGCTATCCACCGTCGCCGCAATCCGTTTGCGCTGGTCTGCGGCCGCGCTTGTCCCGCGTTTTGTGAGACGAAATGCCGGCGAGGCGAAATCGACGAGCCGGTGGCAATTCGCCTGGTCAAACGCTACATGGCGGACCACGAATTTGAGAAGTCCTGGGTGCCGGAACCGATCGGCACCTCGGCGGAACGCACTGCGGCGGCCCAACGCAAGGTGGCTGTGATCGGCGCCGGCCCGGCCGGCTTGACCGCCGCGCTGCGGCTGGCTCAACGCGGCTACCAGGTCACGGTCTATGAAAAATATCCCGTGGCGGGCGGGATGATGTCCTGGGCGATCCCCGAATACCGCCTGCCGCGCGGGCCGCTATTGGCCGAGATCGAGAACATCCGCCGAGCCGGCGTGGACATCCGCTGCAATCAGACCCTGGGCCGCGATTTCACTTTGGATGAGCTGTTGGGCGCCCGCGGGTACAACGCCGTGATTCTGGCCATCGGCGCACACCGCAGCCGCCAGTTGGGCGTCGCGGGCGACGACAAGCAGGGCGTGGTCGACGGCGTCGAGTTCCTCAGCCGCGTGGCGGGCGATTCTACGTTGCGCGCCGCCGGACTGCCGTGCGAAACGCCTTTGCCGGACGTGCGGGGCAAGCGCGTTGCGGTGGTGGGCGGCGGCGACGTGGCGATCGACGTGGCCCGGTCGGCGTTGCGCATGGGGGCGCGCGAAGTCCACGTGATCTACCGCCGGGCGGGCGACGATATGCCGGCGGCGCATCTGCCGGAGGAGATCGAAGCGGCGCGGCACGAAGGCATCCGGTTCCACACGCTGGTCAATCCGGTTGAGGTGCTGGGCGCCGGTTCCGTCACCGGCGTCCGGCTGCTGCAGCAGCGTTTGGCCGACTTTGACGACACCGCCCGCCGCCGCCCTGTGCCGTTGGGCGGCGAGTCGTATGTGCTGGACGTCGAGATGCTGATCCCGGCCATCGGTCAAGTGCCGGACGTGGCGTGGCTCCACGGTGCCGACGTGGCCCGCCGCCGCGGCGACACGTTCATCGTCGACGACGCGTTCAGCACCACGCGGCCCGGCGTGTTCGCCGCCGGCGATGCCGTGACCGGTCCGGCCACGATCGTCGAGGCTGTGGCCCATGGCAATCTGGCCGCGGCAGCGGTCGATCACTGGCTGAAGACCGGACAATTGGTCAAGCCGTACCTGGAGCCCGACCGCACGGACGTCCCGCAAGTGGTCGACTTGGCCGCCTACGCCGACCGTCACCGCCCCGCTACGCCGCGTCGGCCGGTGGACGAACGCGAAGCCAATTTCCGCGAAGTGGAAACCGGCTTCGACGAACAAGCCGCGCAAGACGAGGCCCGCCGCTGCCTCCGCTGCGACCTGGAATGGCTGGACGTGATGAAACTCCCCAGACCGCAGGAAGCGGGAAGTCAAGGATGAAGGATGAAGGATGAAGGATGAAGGGATCGCTGCCCCCCAGACCGCTGACCGCTGACCCCTGACCACTGACCGCTGACCCCTGACCCCTGACCCCTGACCCCTGACCACTGACCACTGACCACTGACCACTGACCACTGACAACTGACCACTGACAACTGACCAATACGAGGTCCCAATGATCGCTACGGGCGTCGTGAATATCACGATCAACGGCCGCCAGATTCATGCGCGGGCCGGCCAAACCGTGCTGGAGGCCGCCGCTGCGGCAGGCATCGACATCCCTGCGTTGTGCTACCACCCCGCCTTGCCGCCGGAAGGGGCCTGCCGCGTTTGTCTGGTGGAAATCGAGCAGCAGCGCACGCTGCAGCCCGCCTGTACGTTCCCGATCTTTGACGGCATGGTGATCCAGACGGAGAGCGAGCGCGTCGTCGCGTCGCGGGTTTTCGCGTTGCAGATGATCTTTTCCGAACGGACGCACTATTGCATGTTCTGCCCGGCCAGCGGCAGCGACAATACGACGGACTGCGAACTGCAAAAACTCGCCTACCGCTACGGCATGACATGTTGGGAGCACACGCCGAATTATCAGAAGCAATGGCCGGTGGACGCCAGCGGCAAGTACTTCATCTATGACCAGGCCCGCTGCATCCTCTGCCGGCGGTGCGTCCGCGCGTGCCGCGAGATTTCGGCCAACCACACGTTGGGCGTGCATCAGCGCGGAGCGAGGACGATGGTCTGCGCCGACGACAACGTGCCGCTGGGCCAGTCGACGTGCGTGTCTTGCGGCAGTTGTCTGCAAGTCTGCCCGACCGGCGCCTTGATGGACCGCGGCAGTTCGTTCCTGGGCCACGAAACCGAAGTGGAACGTACCAAGACGACGTGCCTGGGTTGCAGCGTCGGCTGCGGGATCGAATGCTTGACGCGCGGCAACCTGCTGCTGCGCATCGACGGCGACTGGACGGGTCACAACGGCGGCCTGCTGTGCGCGCAGGGCCGCTTTGACGCGGCGGACGCCAAACCACCCCGCGTGACGCAGCCGCTGGTCCGCAAGGACGGCCGGCTGACGCCGGTCAGCTGGGGCGAGGCGTTCGAGGTCACGGCCAAGCGTCTGCGGGAAACCCGCAACGTTGCCGGCTTGGTCTCGCCCCGCACGATCAACGAAGGGTTGGTCGCCTTCAGCTGCTTTTTCAACGAGATGTTGAACAGCGACGAAGTGGCGTTGCTGCACGGCGAGGTGCCGCCCGAGGTGGGCGAGCCCGCGTCGATTGCGGACATCAACGACGCCGATTGTCTGGTCGTGGTCGGCGGCGACTTGCTGAAAAACCAGAAGGTCGTCGGCTACCTGACCAAACGGGCGTACGATCGCGGGGCTCAATTGGTCATCGTCAACGACGTCAGAACCGATTTGGACGCGTATGCCCAGCAACGGATGAAGCTGGACGCGATCGCGCACACCGGCGCATCGCCGTTCGAGCGGCTGCGGTACACGTACCATCTGCGGCTGGACGGGATCTCCAAAGTCAAGTCGGCGGTCGAGTCGGCCCAGCATCCCGTGGTGATGTACGGGCCGAACTTGAGCATCGCCGTGTACGCCGCGCTCCGCGGACTGGCGCGCAAGGCACGTTTCCTGCCGTTGATCGAGGGAGCCAACTCGGCCGGCGCCGCTCGCCTGGGGCTGACCGCCCGGGCCGTGCAGGGCGACGCGTTGTTCGTGCTGGCCGGTGATGAACTGCCCAACGGCAAGGCATTGCCGAAAGCCGAGTTCACCGTGATCCAGTCCGCGTACCGCACCGCCTGGACCAACGAGGCCGACGTGGTGCTGCCGGCGCGGCTGTGGACCGAAAAGCAGGGAAGTATCGTGAATCTGGAAGGCCGCGAGCTGCCAGTGGTTCCGCTGACCGAAGCGCCCCGCGACATCCATCCCGACTGGGTGACCCTGGCCACGCTGTCGTCGCTGATGGGCCACGCGGTGCTGTACGGCTCGATGACGGACGTCCAGAAGTCGTTGTAGGCGGTCCGAACCAAAGATCGACACAGAATTGCCGATGTTCCCCAAC
Organism: uncultured Pirellulaceae bacterium; assembly: GCA_964645045.1. Lineage (GTDB taxonomy): Bacteria > Planctomycetota > Planctomycetia > Pirellulales > Pirellulaceae > Anammoximicrobium. The sequence continues at coordinate 68,240 of CAZXYZ010000054.1, forward strand.
GGGGGAATGGCTCCGCATGGCGGAGGAGAGATTGATGAGCGAAAAAGTCAGCGTGGCTTCCGACTGGCTGGCGGGTTGCGCCGGCTGCCACATGTCGTTCCTGGATATCGACGAGCGGATCGTGCAACTGCTGCAACGGGTGCGGTTGTGCAGCACGCCCATCACCGATTTGAAACACCCGGACGAACAAGGCGTCGACGTGGGCATCCTGGAAGGCGCCGTCGCCAACTCGTCCACCGAGCACGTTGCCCGGCAGATGCGCAGCCGCTGCAAGACGCTGATCGCGCTGGGCGACTGCGCGGTATTCGGCGGCGTGCCCGCCATGCGCAACGCCTGTACGGCGGCCGTGGCCCTGCGGCGGGCGTACATCGAGACCGAGAGCACGCTGGACGGGATGGTCCCCCAGCACGAGGACCTGGCGGTGATGCAGGAGGTCCGGCCGCTGGACCAGGTCGTCCCGGTCGACATCTACCTGCCCGGCTGCCCGCCGTCGGCCGATGCGATTTTTTATGTCCTGAGCGAACTGGTCGAAGGCCGCCAACCCAAACTGCGCGGCAAGTATTTGGATTGGCATTGAGGAAATTGTCATTAGTCAGTTGTCATTGGTCGGACGTCTGGCTGCCACCTGAAATTAGGTCACTCACCCCGGTAAAGGTCGGATTTCTCAAGAAAAGGTGGCAGACGATTCAGTTGGAGTACAGCCTTTAGGCTGCCAGGCGGGCGAAACCCGCCGCCGATACACGCTAAAGCGTGGACTCCAACCCATTTGACACCTTTACAAGAGTGATTGGCTCACTGCCCACAAACCAACGACGACGAGAAATTGGAGTCTGAAATGGTGCGCAAAGTCGTGATTGAACCGGTGACTCGGATCGAGGGTCATGCCAAGGTCGTGGTCCATCTGGACGACGACAACCGGGTCGAGCGGGCCTATTTTCACGTCAACGAGTTCCGTGGCTTCGAGAAGTTCTGCGAAGGCCGCATGTTCTTCGAGATGCCGCAGATCACGGAACGCATCTGCGGGATTTGCCCGGTCAGTCACCACTTGGTCTCGGTCAAAGCGTGCGACCAGATCCTGGGCGTGACCGCGCCGCGTCCTGCGCAATTGTTGCGCGAGCTGATGCACATGGGCCAGACGATCCAGTCGCATTCGATGCACTTCTTCGAGCTGGCCGGCCCGGACCTGCTGCTGGGTTTCGACGCCGATCCGGCCATCCGCAACGTGGCGGGCTTGTACGCGGCCAATCCCGAATTGGTCGGCAAGGCCATCCAGCTGCGCAAATTCGGCCAATCGCTGATCTCGACGCTGGGCGACCGACGCATTCACCCCAACTTTGCCGTCCCCGGCGGCGTGAACAAGGCCCTGGATCTGGATGACCGCGACGCGCTGCTGGCCGAAATCGGCACGATGATCGGCTATGTCCAGGAAGCGCTCGCGATCATCAAGGATTGGGCGAGGCACAACGGCACGCTGTTGGCCGAGTTCGCTTCGTTCCCGTCCGGCTACATGGGCCTGGTCAGCCCCGACAACGCCGTGGAACTGTACGACGGCGATTTGCGGCACGTCGGCCCGGACCGGCAGGAATTGCACCGGTTCAACGGCAGCAGGTACCTGGACTATATCGCCGAGCGTGTCGAGCCCTGGAGCTACCTGAAATTCCCCTTCTTCAAAGACGGCGGTTGGCCCGGCGGCGTCTACCGGGTCGGACCCTTGGGCCGGTTGAACGCAGCGGACAAAATGGCCACGCCGCTGGCGCAGACGGAATACGAGATCTACCAGCAAGTTTGCGGCGGCCGCGTGGTCGAAGGCACGCTGTACTACCACTATGCCCGGCTGGTCGAAGATTTGTACGCCGTCGAGCGGGCGCGTCAGATCCTGGAAGATCCCGAAGTCCTGTCCAAAGACATCTTGTGTACCGGCCGCGTTACCAACCACGAAGGCGTGGGCGTGCTCGAGGCCCCCCGCGGCACGCTGTTCCATCACTATTGGGTCGATGACAACGGCCAACTCGAAAAGGTGAACTTGATCGTCGCCACCGGCAACAACAATTGGGCGATGAGCCGGGCCGTCGAGGAAGTGGCCAAACGCTATGTCGACGGTGCCGATATCAAGGAGGGGGCGTTGAATCGCATCGAGGCCGCGATTCGAGCCTACGATCCCTGCCTGTCTTGCTCGACCCACGCCTTCGGTCAGATGCCCCTGGAACTGATTGTCCTCGACGCCGCCGGCCGTGAACTGCGCCGCGTGACCGCGCCAGGCTAAGCATCGTTCGAGGAATAATCACCAGGTGCCAAGTGAGCGGCAAGGCGCGAGCCCGCTTACTTTGTAGCGGCACGGCGCGAGCCGTCCGGTATTACAGTCCGAAAACCGGGCGGCTCGCGCCGCTCCGCTAACAAAAACGCCCCTAATGGTCCCAAAGTAAGTGGCATTGGGCTAGAGCCTTGCCGCTCACTTTTTTCTCGAACGGTGCTAATTGGACAACGCACTTTGTGTGGCGGAAGTGATGTAACACGCGAAAGCATAAGCACTTCCGCCACCACCGACCTTGCGTCGGCGGAGCGATGATTTTGCACTACGACCGGCCGGAGAAAACCGCTTCCTTCCCTGCCGCCACCACTGCCGCGAAGCGGCGGTGGTGGCGGCGGGGAAGGAAGAGGACGGGTCTTGGATTGGGCGTGTCTGGTGCAGAATCACAGGCTCCACCGAGACAAGCTCGGCGGTGGCCTAACTTGCATCTATCCAGAGGTTTGCAGCTCGCCGCAATCGCAAAAGTGGCCCTGTACAACTAAGCATCGTTCGAGAAATCGCCAGTGCCAACTCCGGCCGCATGCGGTATAATCCAAGCGTCGTCTGGAGAAATATCTGATGCGCCGAACCACCGCCTTTACGCTCGTCGAACTGCTGGTCGCGCTGGCGATCATCGCCATCCTCGTATCGCTCGCCCTGCCCGCGATTCAAGCGGCGCGCGAGGCGTCTCGCCGGACCCAGTGCCGCAACAACCTTCGACAACTAGGCGTCGCTCTACACTTGTATCACAACACGTACCGCACCCTTCCGTCGGGTTATATCTTTAGCGCCCCCCCACCGGCCCCTCTGTCGCCGCCGCCCGTTCCCGCGATCGGCCATGCGAACTCGCGGCGGTTCGACGCTCCGCCGCCGTTCGTGCAAACGGTGCCCAACGGACCCGGTTGGGGTTGGGCGGCGTTGCTCTTGCCTTTTGTGGAACAAGCTCCGCTCAGCGCCGAGATCGACTTCCATCGAGCGGTCGAGCACCCCGCGAATGCCACGCAGCGGATCGTCCAAATTCCTTATCTGATCTGTCCCAGCGATACGGGCACGGGGGTGTACACGGTTCTGGACGAGTTAAATGCGCCCCTGGGCCAAGTCGCCACCAACAGTTACGCGGCTAGTTTTGGCTCGTACCGGGTCATCCAGGCCACGGGGGCGCAGGGCGGCCGATTCGATACGATCGAAGGCGGCTTGATCAACACCGATCCGGACCACGGAAACGGGCCGTTTCTGCGAAACAGCGGGACGCGCTACGCCGACATCACCGACGGGTTGTCCCGCACGATGGCGGTAGGCGAGCGGGCCGCGATGTTCGCCAAGTCGGCCTGGCCGGGCGTGATGACCGGGGGCACGGTGCGGACGACGCCCGGCGCTCCGGTGTACATCGCCACCCTGGAACTCGCGCCTACCATGGTGCTGGCCCGGATCGGCAATCGCACGCTGAACAGCCCCTATAGCGAGCCCTACGACTTCTTCTCGCCGCACACGGATGTCGTTTTCTTCCTGTTTGCGGACGGCTCGGTGCAGGGCCTTACCTCCAGCCTCGACCTGGACACGCTGCACGCGTTGGCCACCCGCGCCCGAGGCGATTGAGGCCGGATGGTTTCTGGAAACGCGGAAGACTTGGCGCGGCCTTCGGCCGCAGCGGAACTTTCCTCATTCTATCCGTGCCCCGGCTTTGCCATCCGTGCTATCCGACGCTCTCCAAAGTCCGCTGGGTACATTATTTGCTTC
>CAZXYZ010000055.1:0-71044 GCA_964645045.1 uncultured Pirellulaceae bacterium
ATGCAACGACGGGATGAAACCGGCGGGCTGACGCCGGCCGTTCGCCTCTCGGAATGCAACCACAGGGTGAAAACCGGCGGGGGAACAGAAGGTGACAGCCACCAAGATTGTCTAACATGGGAGGTTTGGGTGTAGATCGCGAATGCGCCCCGTAGTATCGCTGTCCGTCGAGCAAGGATTACCCAGTTTTGGTGGCTTCCACCTTCGCTTCATTCACCTTCGCCTCATTCAACAAGCTAAGCCCTGACTGTCCGTCCAGGCAGTTGGCCGAGGCCACCTAAAGTCTGTCTTTCAGAAAATGGTTTGGGACGACAAGGGGGCGGACCCCCTTCTCGGATCTTAGGACTTGAGCCGGTCGCCGAGCAGTGTGCGCAGGTCGCACAAATCGTAGCTGGCCAGCGCTGCGTGGACGACGTCGGCCAGATGTTCGCCGCAGGGTTTGCCGGCAATGGCATGCCACGAGTCGAGGCCGTTTTCGAACCGGCACTCGGCGAACAAGTCCGGTTCGAGCGCCGCCGCATGCAAGGACGCGACCACCGCGCGGCCGCGGGCCACCAGCAAGATCTTGCCCCCCGGCGGCCGTTGCTCGCCAATGGCCCACCGGGCGGCGGCGAGCACTTCCTGGGCGCGAAAACCGACCAGCGAGCGGCCCATCAAGTAGGCCAGGGATGCCTCCTTCCACTCGGCAGACAAGGTAGGGGAGGGCTGGCCGACGGAGGTCTCGCCCAGGCCGCTCAGGTCGACGGCCAGCACCACGGTGCCTTGCCGTACCAATTGCTGGGCAATGGTTGGAACGTCGGGCTGCGAGCCTGCCTGCGCCGCCTTGCCGTCGCCGTCGAGTACCAGTGCTGCAGCCCCCGTGGGCTTGTCCGGCACGAACCGCAGGCAGGGCAGCGGCAATTGTTCCTTGGCCTCCAGCACGAGCCGGTCGATACGATAGCCATCCTGGGGCACGGAGTCCACGGTGCGGGCCGTCCGGTTGGGAAGATCGGCCAGCGGGCGTGCGCCGATCCGTTGGCGGATTTCGTCCCGCAGGCCCGCGGGCGGCCCCCCCTTCCAAAGCGCGCGGCGCTGGCTAGCCAGCGCGGCCGCCCGTTCGGCATTCAAGTCGTACACCGAACGCTCGCCGGGTTCCAACAGCACTTGGCCGCGCGGCGTGCAGTGCAACTCGGTTTCCTTCCAGTACTTCATTTCCTTTTCCGCCACGGATTGGTCGATGCCCGCCAACCAACGGCGCATCCACTGGACCATCGTCCGCCGCCCCAGCGGGCCGATGCCGTGCTTGCCGTTCGCTTCGACCAAGTCCACGCATTCGGGGGCGTCCAGCCAGCCGAAGAAGCGTTTGGCTTGCCGCGCCGTGTCCCAGGTCCCGGTGATGTCGAAGAAATCCTCGGTCGTCGCGCAGACCAATGTCGGCTTCGGGGCCCGCATCAGCAGATAGTCGGTCTGCTCCATCCCAAAGGCCAGCTGGCCAAAGATGTTCTGCTCGGCGTCCTGCGGCCCGATCGTCTGGATCAGCCGCTCGAAAGTCGTGACGTAGCACGCCGGAGCGGCGCAGGCGATGCGGTCGTCCAAGGCCATCAGGTAACTGGTCATCGTTCCACCGCCCGAACAGCCCGTGCAGCCCAGTTTGTCGCCGACGATATCTTGGCGGCTGACCAGATAATCGAGGCAGCGCATGCCATCGTAGATGCGATAGTGGGCCGTATTGCGGCCGACCAAGATCGAGCCGGTCCCGATCAGAAAGTGTTCGGTCGTCGTGCCCGATTGCACGGGGCGGCCGGCGGCGTCGATTTGCTGGGAGCGTTCGCCTTGGCCGATGGGATCGTAGCACAGAGCGGCGATGCCGTGTTGCGCGAGGGCGATACACATCGCCTGGTTATAATCGGAGGCTTTGGCCGTGCGGCTGTGCCCGCACGCGACCAGCACCGCCGGAAAAGGTCCCGCGTCTGCAGGCAGAAACAGCGCCGCGGTCACATGATGCTGCGGGCGGCTCTGCAAGATAACTTTCTCGACGCGATAGCCATCGCCGTCGAATTTGCCGATGATTCGCGGATCCAGGGGACAGCGTTCGGGAAACGCGCCAATCGCGGTCTCGAACTGCTGCCGCCGCTCGGCCTGCCAAGCCCGGCACTGATCCGGCGTCTGAAGCTGTTCGAAGGCTTGCCGACGCTGGGCCAGCAGCTGCAATGCGTCGCGCTGCAGGTGCTCGTACAGCAGCCGTTGCGGCGGACAATCGGTCCCTTGCGGCAGCACGTTCCAGTCCTCGGCGGCGGTGGCAACGGCGGCCGCCGTGACCAGTAGGACGGTGAGCAGGGGCAATCCGTAACGCGTCATGGTTCCGTCTCCTGAGGACAAGCGATCCAGGAAGGGGCTCAGACGTACAGAATTCAATTCTCGCGGGCAAACCGTTTTCCACGTGGACGGGCGATCGGCCGCGAGAATTGAATTCTGTACGTCTGAGCCCGTCGCCAACCGCCGCTATCGTAATGCCTCTACCTGCAAAATGCCAGTTGCCAGAACATTCCGGAACATTCCGGCCGAGCATTCCGATCCGCAAGGCCACGGCAAAGATCTTTCGGGGGTTCCCCTAACGGACTTAGCGCGTAACAATTTGGCACGCGCGCCGGCGACTGGAACATTGCCAGCGTAGGCCGGTGCCAAGAACCGACGAACCCTGCGGGCTGTTGATTTACAGGAGCAAACATACGTGGGATAGGCTTCCAGCCTGTCAGGATTGCCCGGTTAGAGGTGGCTGCTCTGCGCCGTTTTCCCATTCGACAGGCTGGAAGCCTATCCCACGGTTAAGTCAACAGCCCGCCTGCCGAGGAGGATAGGTGCAGCATGTGGCTCTTTATCTTAAGCGTTTCTGTGGCGTTGTCGATATCCGCGGCGTGTTCGCTGATGGAGGCGGCACTACTCAGTCTGACTCCCAGCCAAGTCGCTCAGATCACCGCCCGCCGTCCGCGCACCGGTGCGATCTGGCAAAGCTTCAAGGCGAATATCGAGCGTCCCATCGCGGCCATCCTGTTCTTGAACACGGCGGCCCACACCATTGGGGCTTCCGTGGCGGGAGCGGAATTCGACGAGTTGTTTGGGGACCGGTGGATTTTGGTCTTCTCCCTCGTGTTCACTTATTTGATGCTCCAATTCACCGAGATCCTGCCGAAGACGCTCGGCGTGCGTTACAACCGCGAGATCGCGGTTTGGGTCGCCCAGCCGCTGTCGATCTTGATCCGCGCATTCCGGCCCATCCTGTCCGTGGTTCACTGGATCAACCGGCCGTTCGAGGGCAAATCGAGCCCGGGAGCGACGCGTGCCACTGCCGATGAAATCGCCGCCTTGGCCGGCATGGCTCGGCTGGCGAACCAGATTACCAGTCATCAGGAACGCATCATCCAAGGCGCCATGCGTCTGTCCCGGTTGCGCATTCGCGATGTCATGATCCCCGTGGAACACGTCAGCTTCTTGTCGACCGGAATGGACCTCCCGCAAGCGCTGATCGTCGCTCATCTCGAAGCCCACACCCGATTCCCCGTATGCCGGGACGGCGACGTCAATCGAGTTATCGGCTACGTCAATTTCAAAGAAATGATCTACTTCATGCGGACCAACCCGAACGATTCCAGCCTCGAGGGCATCATCCGGCCCTTGCACTATGCGGCCCTGGACGATTCGGCCGCCGATCTGCTGCGGCTGTTTGTCGAACAGCATGTCCATATCGCCGTCGTGCGGGACAACCGGGAGCGGACCTTGGGAATCGTCGCGTTGGAAGATCTGGTCGAAGAATTGGTGGGCGAGATCGAAGACGAGTTCGATCGCCTGCCGCGGCTGCTGCATTCGCTCAGCGGCGGGACCTGGATGGTGGGTGGCGGCGTGCGGGTGGCGGAGGTCAATACCCGCCTGGGCACGGCGCTGGACCGCCCGCAAGAGACCCTGTCGGCATGGCTCAATCGCCACTTGGGCGAATCGCCCAAACCCGGCGACGTGGTTCGAACGGACAACGCGATTTTCACCGTCCGGCGGGTCCGCCGCGGGCGGGTGTTCGAGGCGATGATCAGTCGCGATGACCCAAAAGTGTAATTGCGTAACATGTTGCGCGAATAGAGAATCTTCCCCGTCGGCCGAGCGGGCTGTTGATTTACTCGGTGGTGGCACGTGAGGTAAGCTTCCAGCTTGCCGACCCTGCCTAGGTTCAGTTTGCTATTTTGCTTCCGTTGCCCATTTCGCAAGCTGGCAGCTTACGCCACGACATGAATCGACAGCCCGCGAGGCGGGGCGAGAACTCGAGGTGGGGATCCGCGAGGGATCACGTCGCATGACGGACGTTGATTCCGGCGAAACCTCGGACCTGCGCTGGGGTTAAATGTGTCGGCAAGGCAGCACGACGACGCGTCGGGATCAAAAATCGGCCACTGGACTCGCCTGCGGATGCCAATAAAGGCGACATGTTGCGCATCTTGATGATAACAAAGAACTCACCTTGGTCGAAGTTCAACGATGCAAACACCTCTGATCACCGCGTTTCTCCTAACCGCAACCGTGATCGGTGCGGACGCCGACAAACCGGCCGCGCGTATTTTTGAAGGTCAAGCCGACGCGGCCCCGCAAGGCAAAATCGACGAATTGGTGTTTGCCCGTTTGGCGCAGGCGGGAATTCAACCGGCCCATCTTTGCTCGGATGCGGTTTTTGTCCGCCGCATCTACCTGGACGTTATCGGGACGCTGCCCACCGCGCAAGAGGCGAGAACATTCCTGAGCGACCAGGACCCCGACAAACGGCGAGTTCTGATCGATCGCCTGCTGGAGCGGGACGAGTTCGCGGACTATTGGGCGATGAAGTGGAGCGATCTGCTGCGCGTTAAGGCTGAGTTTCCCATCAATTTGTGGCCGAACGCGGCCCAGGCGTACCACCGCTGGATTCGGACCAGCCTCCGGGAAAACGTGCCCTACGATCGATTCGTCCGCGAGATGTTGACGGCCAATGGCAGCAATTTCCGCGTCGGCCAAGTGAACTTTTACCGCGCCGTGCAGAGCAAGACTCCCGAGGGCATCGCCCAAGCCGTAGCCTTGACGTTCATGGGAACACGGGCGGACCAGTGGCCCAAAGAACGGCTGGCAGGCATGGCGGCGTTCTTTTCGCAGATCAGTTTCAAGGCCACGACGGAATGGAAAGAGGAGATTGTGGCCTACGATTCCGACAAGGCACCGGACCCGGACGCCGGCGGGGCGGCGGCCGTGTTTCCGGATGGGACGCGGGCCCCGTTGTCTGCGGGGCAGGATCCGCGGCAGGTCTTTGCCGATTGGCTGATGGCTCCGGACAATCCCTGGTTTGCGCGTAACATTGTCAACCGCGTCTGGTCCTGGCTGCTGGGGCGAGGCATCATTCACGAGCCGGACGACATGCGGCCGGACAATCCGCCGAGCATTCCCGAACTGTTGACTTATTTGGAAAAGGAGTTGGTCCAAGAAAAGTACGACCTGAAGGAACTGTTCCGGCTGATCCTGAATTCGAAGACTTATCAACTGTCGTCCGTGGCGAAGAGCGACAAACCGGAGGCGGCTGCCCTGTTCGCCCAATATCCGTTGCGCCGGCTGGAAGCGGAGGTGTTGATCGACGCTTTGAACCAGATCACGGGGACGACGGAGCAGTATTCGAGCCCCATTCCGGAGCCTTTCACCTTTATTCCCGAAGGCCAGCGCTCAATCGCGCTGCCGGATGGCAGCATCACCAGCCCGTTCCTCGAACAATTCGGCCGGCCTTCGCGGGACACCGGTTTGGAGTCGGAACGCAGCAATCGGCCCACCGCGGATCAGCGGCTGCACTTGCTGAATTCGAGCCACATCCAACGAAAGATCGAAAACAGCCCGGTGTTGCAGGCCTTGTTTGCGTCCGCCGGCACCCAAGCAGCGGGCAAGTTCAACAAGTCCCGCAAGCCGGGGAAGTTCAACAAGCCTGCCGCATCCAGCGACGCGAAACAGCCGGGCGAGGTGGTGGCGGTCCTGTACCTCACCATCCTGTCGCGGTTTCCGACCGAAGACGAGTTGAAGACGGTGGCCGAGTATGTCCAGTCCGCTTCGTCCAAACGCGAGGCGGCGGTGGACCTCGCTTGGGCTTTGATCAACAGCGCCGAGTTTCTTTACCGGCATTAACATCCCGCAGCGCGGTGCAGAAGGAAAGGAACGATATGGGTTCGAAAAGCGGTTCTCACATCGTAGCGCCGATCGGCGAGCCGATCTCGCGGCGCGAGGCAGTCCGGCGTGGTTTGCTCGGCGCGGGTGGATTGCTGGCCGGCAGCTACCTGACGGTCCGCGGCCAGGTGGCGGCGGGCGCCGTCAAGGCCAACGCCAAAGCCAAGTCGGTGATTCAAGTCTGGCTGTGGGGCGGGGCGTGCCATATCGACACCTTTGATCCCAAGCCCGACGCCGGTTCCGATTTCACCGGGCCGCTGAAGAGCCCGATCGCAACCAAGGTACCGGGAATCCGCATCGGCGAAATGCTGCCCCAACTGGCCCAGCAGGCGGACAAGTACTCGCTGATCCGCAGCATGACCCACGGCAACAACGGCCACGAGACCGCGGCCTACATGGTTCAGACCGCGCGGGAACCGGGCGGCCAGGACGTGTATCCGTGCGCCGGCGCCGTGGTTGCGCTGTTCAACGGGTATGACGCGGAATACAAGGGCTTGATTCCGCCTTACATCGTGGTCACGCAGCCGCAGGGCCGGTTTTCCGAAGCGGGATTCCTGGGATCGCGCTACAAGCCCTTTGCCACGGGCGGCGATCCGGCGAAAACTCCGTTCGTAGTCGAAGGCGTCGTCGCCCAAGGCGTCACCGAACAACGGCAGAAGGAGCGGCGCGAGTTCCTGGGAAAATTGGATTCGCTGGCGCAGGCCATGCCCGGTGATTCCCAACTGGCAGCGTTGGATCAATGCGACAAACAAGCCTACGACCTGATCCTGGGCGACGCCGGCAAGGTCTTCGATCTGGGGCAGGAGAAGGACGAGTTGCGGGAACGCTATGGACGCACCACGTTCGGCCAGGACTGCTTGCTGGCGCGGCGGCTGGTCGAAAAAGGCGTTCCCTACATCACGATCAACTACAGCGGTTGGGATACGCACAAAGGCCATTTCCAGACCATGCAGCGCAAACTGCCTGAATTGGACAAGGGGCTGGGCACGCTGCTGCAGGACTTGGCGGACCGGGGGCTGCTCGACAGCACCATCGTTTGGTGCTGCGGCGAATTCGGCAGAACGCCGAAGGTCCAATGGGAACCGCCCTGGAACGGCGGCCGCAGCCACTACGGCAAGGTGTTTTCCGTCCTGGTTGCCGGCGGCGGATTCAAGGGGGGCCAAGTGATTGGCTCGTCCACCGACAAAGGCGAAGAGGTCAAGGACCGGCCCGTGTATCCGGTGGACCTGATCGGCAGCATGTACGAACTGCTGGGCATTGATACCGAAGCCAAGTTGCCGCATCCCCAGGGGCAGGTAGCCACCGTGCTGCCCGCCGCCGCGGACGGCGCGAAATCGGGCGGACGCTTGAAAGAAATCATGTAAGGACAGGAGCGGTCTATGGTTCCCTCGCGAGGGTATGCGGTCTTGGGTTTGGCCTTGTTGGCTGCCGCGCCGGCGGCGCAGGCTCAGCAGCAGCGCAATCTGCACATCGGTTACGTCTATCCCGCCGGCGGCCGGCAGGGCGGCACCTTTGAAGCCGTCATCGGTGGCCAATTCCTGACGGGCGTCAACTCGGTGGAAGTCTCCGGCGGCGGGGTGGAAGCCAAGATCGTCGAGTTGATCCAGCCGATTTCCGGGAAGGAACTGAACGAACTGCGCATCAAGATCGATGAATTGCTGGCCAGAAAGGCCGTGGTGCGCAACGACTTTCGGGCCCTGGAGGCTTTCCGCAGCTTCAAGAACGCCAAGACCGTCAAGACCGACGACGCAGACGAAGACAAGGAACTTCAGGCGCTGAAGAAGAAGTACGCCGGGGCGACTTGGACCGCCGCCGATGACGCGCAACTGAACGAGATCCGAAAAAAGATGGGCTCGGCCGTCCGCCGCCCAGCCAATCCGGCCATCGGCGAACTGGCCGTCCTTCAGATTACCGTGGCTCCAGACGCGGCCCCCGGCCAGCGGGAATTGAGGATCGCCACGCCGTCCGGGTTGTCCAATCCGCTCATGTTTTGCATCGGCCGGTTACCCGAGTTTTCGGCCCAGCCGGCAAAGAATCTCTCGGAGCAGAAAAGCGCCATCGCGAAAACCGCGGTCGCCCCCAAGAGCCGCAGCCGGGAACCGGAGATGAAAGTCCCACTGCCGGCGGTCGTCAACGGCCAGATTCTGCCCGGCAAGGCGGACCGCTATCGATTTGCGGCCGTCCGCGGCCAGAAGCTCGTGATTGCCGCCCAGGCGCGGGAGTTGATCCCGTATATCGCCGATGCCGTCCCGGGATGGTTTCAGGCCACGCTGGCGGTCTACGATGCCCAAGGAAAGGAGCTGGCCTACGACGACGACTACCACTTCAATCCCGATCCCGTGCTGTACTGCGAGATTCCTGCGGACGGCGAATACGTCGTCGAAATCAAGGACGCCATCTACCGCGGCCGGGAAGATTTCGTGTATCGCATCACCATTGGCGAACTGCCGTTTGTCACCGGCGTCTTTCCGCTGGGCGGATTGGCCGGCAAGCCGACCGCCGTCGAACTGACCGGTTGGAATCTGCCCGAGACTCGCCTGACGGTGGACAATAAGGACAGGATCCCGGGGGTCTATCCGCTTGCCGGACAGAACGATGCCTGGATCTCCGGCCGTGTACCATTTGCCGTGGACTCGCTGCCGGAATGCCTGGAAGCCGAACCCAACGGCCAGCAGGCCGAAGCGCAGCAGGTTTCGGCTCCGGTGATCGTCAACGGGCGCATCGGTCAGGCGGATGACAGCGATGTGTTTTGTTTCGAGGGCCGTGCCGGCGACGAAATCGTCGCGGAAGTTTACGCGCGCCGGCTGAACTCGCCGCTGGACTCGGTGCTCAAGCTGACCGACGCTGCGGGCCGGCAGGTGGCCGCCAACGACGACTACGAAGACAAAGCGGCCGGCCTGGCCACGCATCACGCCGATTCCCGGCTGTCCGTAGCGTTGCCCGGGGATGGGAAGTACTTCTTGCACCTGAGCGATATGCAGCATCAGGGCGGCCCGGAGTATGCGTATCGGTTGCGGATCAGCGCTCCGCGGCCGGATTTTGAATTGCGGGTCGTGCCGGCCAGCATCAGCGCTCGGGCTGGAGCTTCCGTTCCGCTGACCGTATACGCGTTAAGGAAAGACGGCTTTGCGGGCGAAATCACCCTCGCGCTCAAGGACGCGCCGCCGGGCTTCGCGCTCAGCGGCAACCGTCTGCCCGGGGAGAAGGAGCAGGTGCCGGTCACGCTGGCGGTGCCGTCGGCATCCCCGAACGGGCCCGTCCGCCTGAGTCTGGAAGGCCGCGCGATGATTCAGGGCCGCGAGGTTTCTCACGAGGTCGTGCCGGCCGAGGACATGATGCAGGCGTTCGCGTACCGCCACTTGGTTCCCGTGCAGGAGTTGCGGGTGGCCGTGGCCGGGCGGGATTCCTCGCGCAGTGCGGTGAAGATCCTGGGCAACCTTCCCACGCGCATCCCCGCCGGGGGAGTCGGCCGCATTCTTCTCGGCGTTCCTCAAAACGTTGCCCCGGAAAGGATCGATCTGAAACTGAACGATCCGCCGGAGGGCCTCAGCATCCAAAGCGTGGCGCGGTCACGCCAGGGCGTCGCGGTCTTGATCCAAAGCGACGCTGCCAAGGTCAAAGCGGGCCAGAAAGGTAATCTGATCCTGACGGCCACGGGCAAGAAGTCCGGGTCGGCCAAAAGCAGCGCGAAGCCTGCAAAACAGAAGTCCATGCCGTCGGTTACCTTGCCGGCCGTGCCGTATGAGATCGTTGAACCGTAGTAAGCAAGAGCGGCTGCTAGCGTTTTGCACCATTTCGATCAACGCAGAAACGCGGACAGGCTGAAGCCTGGACTCCAACTTGAACGCGGACAGGCTAAAGCCTGGACTCCAACTTGAACTCGGACGGGGTGAAGCCTGGACTCCGGCTTGGCTGCCGACGGATCGCGGTTACGCCTTTCCCATCAGCTTCTCGATGAGACTGGCGACCAACTCGGGCCTGTTCTGGGCGACCAAGTGGTCGATGGTTTCCGGAGCGACGCCTAACTTCTGCAGATGCGTCGCCACGTTTTTCCAGTGTTTTTCCCGCTTTTTGCCTTCGCTCAGGTACAACTCCGTTACCAACTCTTGAACGCGCTGCAAGGCGATGGCTTCGCGATTATCGTAGAAATTCTTGATCGCCCGCTCTTGAAATTTCGTACGTTCCGCCATCGCGGGAAGCCTCCTCTCTGGAATTCCGGACAAGATACTGATCGGACAACCGCGTGGGAAACTTCACCGCGGCCGCCAAGTTCCGTTCCCGTTCAGTCCCACCACCAGGCGTCCTCGGGCAAATCGCTAGGCCCGCTGGCAGTGTGCCCGGCCTGCAGCGCTCCGTAGTCGTCGATCACGATGGCCGGCTTCTGGATGTGCTGGCTGGCGTCGGCGGAGACGCCGCCACTGACGCCGGCGACGATGTGTTTCTGGCCGATAACGCGGTGGTTGATCACGGTTTCCACCTCGGTCGGTGCGATGCTGCGTGGGACGCGATATCGCGTGCCCTCGGCGAAATGAACCGCAGGCCAGTCGAACTGATTCGGGATGTCCTCGGCGACAATCAACCCCGCGACGAGCGCCAGATCAAAGACATTCCGCAAGTCCGCGTAAATCGGGTACTTGGCGGCCAATTGGGCAAAGTGCTTGGTAAAGCTGTGCGCGAATTGTTCGTTCAGCTCGTCGGCCGTGCCGGTGTGGATGCGTTCGCCACGTTGCGTCAGCATTTCGTTCTCGCTGAGCACTTGCACGCCCGTGCCGCGCAGTTCAAAGGCGTCACGGCCCGGGGTCGCCCGCAGCGGCTCGTAGTTCATCGTAAACCACCACCGCAGGACGCTCATCGGCGCCGGAGCGCCGCCCTCCGGCACCGGCACGGAATCCAGATAGCTGGTGACGCCCAGCACGCCGTCTTCCAGACCCATGCCGACCAGTTTCATGCGGTAGTCGGCCTCGACAATCACCCGCGCCGCGCGCGTCTGCGGGTCGATACCTGCGACGGTGATATCCTGTTTGCCCATCAGACTGCGGATCTTGGCCAGCCATTGGTCGCGCTGGCCGGGTTTCAACGGCGTCTTGGCCGTTTCGTTCAGAAACGCGTGCGTCGCCGCTAAGTTCTCGCGGCGGGGCGTAATCGAACAGCTGAACCGTCCGCCCTCCTGGCGCGCATTGCGCAACGCCACGACGAAATCGTCCAGCTGCAGGACGGGCTCGCCCGAATCCACGTTCCGGCAGCGGCCTTCCTCGTCCTCCGCCCAAGGCCCAGCGGGACCGGCGATGACGATATCGCGGGATTCGGGATACAGGAACACATACTTGATCTTGTGCAAGCCGGCAAGGTTCTTCATCTCCTCGCTAGGTCCCAGGCCGCAGGCCGCGCGGAACTGGACGTGCTTCTCCAGACGAGTCAGAGAGACCTTGCGCAAGCCGCTGGCCCGCCGCATGTCGCGGTTGTCATCGGCCGACAACGCACGTTCGCGAAGGGCCGTCAGTTCGGTAGCCGTCGCACCGGATCGCGTGCGGCGCATCAGTCCGCTGGTATCCACGTAAACACCGGTCGGAAAGGAATCGATGGCGCCAGGACCGCCAACCGTATCCCAACTCTGTGGCGCGATGGTTGACGTAATCAAGTCGATCAACGTGTCGAAATCCGCTTGCGTGGCTCCGCCCGCAGCACCTGGTTCCGTTTGGGCGCCGGCGACAGGCGAACCAGCTATCTGATCCAGGGCATAAGTCCGCACGCGATCGTCGCGGACGCCACTCAACGTCCGCAAGGCCGCGTTCCTGGCGCCGGATCCGGCTTGGGCTTGGGCGATCGCAGCCAGCTGCGGGTCTCGAACGGCCGGCTGCGGAATCGCCTTGGCCAGGGCCAGAGCCGGTCCAAATTCGCCGGCCTGCAAGTGGCGGCGAATCCGCGTCTCCGTATCGCCAGGCACCTGAGCATGGAGCGCAGCGTTGCCGACAGCCAGGGCGACCCATGCCACTGCCAGCGTCACGACGGCACGCCGACGAGGCAGAACCACGACGGCGAAGCATGGCCTTGCCCAACCGAGCGAACCCAAAACCAATCTCAGAAGCGTCATCATCGCAACTCCTAGCCCCGCCCAGCCCCCGATCGCTACGGGTCAACACGGTGTAGGATGGCATATTCGAGACCGCCACGTCAAGCGTTTCCCTGCTGACCCATCCCTCGTTGTCTTTACTGCGGATCATCCGGGGATGACATGTGCCGTGGCGTGTGCCTATAATACGGTGGAGGTTACCGTTAAATCCTCGCATATCCTTGAACGCTCAGGTTTGGCTTGAACATGAGTACCGTGGCGACCAACATTCAGTACCGTCCTGAAGAACTCCTGACGCTGCCAGACGGAGATGCCTACGAACTCGTCGAGGGAGAACTGGTGGAGCGAAAGATGGGAGCGAAGTCGAGTTTTATTGCGGGAAGGGTCTTTGCACGTCTCGACCGTTTCTGTGATGACCAGCGTCTCGGCTGGGTCTTTCCCGAAGGCACTTCGTTCCAATGCTTTCCGGACGATCGCGACAAGGTGCGGCGGGCGGACGTTTCGTTCATCCGGTTTGGGCGTCTGCCCAGGGAGCTGCCGCCGGATGGCCACATTCGGATTGCGCCCGATTTGGCGGTGGAAGTCGTTTCGCCCAACGATTTGGCGTATGACGTGGACAGCAAAGTGGAAGATTACCTGCAGGCCGGCGTGCGGCTGGTCTGGGTGGTCAATCCCGTGACGCGGACCGTGCGCGTCCATCACCCGGACGGTCCCGGCGCGACGCTACGGGCCGACGGTGAGTTGACCGGTGGCGACGTTCTGCCTGGTTTCCATTGCCCGATCCGCGATCTGTTCCTCCTGCCTCAGCCGGCGGCCTAGCTGCGTTGCGTGTCCTGCGCTTCGCGCAACTCGGCCGGCACTTCCCATCCCGCGCGGCGGGCTGCCGCGGCGTAGTCGGCGGGGGTATTCAGATTCGCCAGCGTCAGCAAGTCCGGGTCGACAGCGCGGAGCTCCTCGACGGGGACACAGCACGTGCGGACACGGTCGAACAGGAATCGGGGACGGAGCTGGTCGGCGGCCAACAGCGACTGGACCTCAGGCAGAACGTCCGTGCGGTAGACCGCGGCCAGCGGATGATGGAACTCGCCGTCCACGGGAACGGCGACCTGATGGCCGTCTAGTCGCTGGAGCATCATTTGGACGAACGGGGGGACGAGCAGGGGAACATCGCAGCTGGTCGCATAGGCCGCGTCGGCGCAGCCCTGCAGAGCTTCGAGCCCCGCGCGCAGTCCTTCCAGCGGCCCGCGATTTTCGCGCCGGTCGCGGACCACGCGAACTTGGGGCGATAGCGGTGGCAATTCTTGCTGCACCGCCGCGACTACGACCAACGGCTCGACGACTTGCCCCAGCAACCGCACGACGCGCTGCAACATCAGCTCGGGACCAAAGGGCAAACCGGCCTTGGGCCTGCCCATCCGGCTGCTCAGCCCTCCACAAAGGATGATTCCGCCACTGGTCACGATGGTTCTCGCAGTTGGACCTGGAACATGCCACGCGTCATCCGTGCCCCGGCCTTGCCATCCGTGCTACCAGATAATGCCACGGAATAGCATAGCGTTGGGGCATGCAGGTAAGACGCCATCCGTTGTTCCCTTGGCATCCTAGCCCAGGTGCGGCGATTTGGCTATACTCATACCGCGTCAGAACTTGCTCTGGGGGGAGCGTAACGAACATGACTCTGCGTTTGGTCCTGAAAAGCCGGTCCAGCATCCCCGTTGAAGTCGAAGGGGTGACTCCGGATGCCGTGCGGGACAAGCCGCTGGCGGAAATCGAACAACTGGCGATCTTCCACGGGAACACTAAAGTCCCGCTGGCGGAGTTTTTCGGCGTGTCCGGCGATTCGGCGGACGGACGGATGGAGTGGGAAGGCGATCTGACGGGCGTGCATTGGATCGGGGCTGGAATGAACACCGGCTGGGTCTACATCGCTGGCAATGTGGGCCGGCACTTGGGAAGCGAGATGACCGGCGGCGAGATCCACGTGGACGGAGATGCCGGCGACTGGGTTGGCGGCGAGATGCATGGCGGGCTGATCCATGTCCGCGGGCGAGCCGGCCATCTGATTGGTGCGGCGTACCGCGGCAGCGCTCAGGGAATGACCGGCGGCACGATCCTCGTACACGGCGAAGTGGGCAACGAGATCGGCCATTCGATGCGCCGCGGGCTGCTGGCCGTAGGTTCCGCGGGTGATCTGGCGGGGTTCAACATGCTGGCGGGCACGATCTTGGTATCCGGTGCGGTGGGCATCCGGCATGGAGCGGGCATGCGGCGAGGAACGATCGCATTCTTGGGTGGCGAAGCGTTTCCCATCCTGCCCAGCTTCCGGTTCGCGTGTCACTATCGCCCGGAGGCCATGGCGTTGCTGCTGCGGCACGTGCGGAGTTTGGGGTTTCCGATGTCCGACGACACGCTGGCTGCCGGATTCGACCTGTACAACGGCGACCTGATCGAAGGCGGCCGCGGCGAGTTACTCGTCCGGCGCTGAGCAGACGGAAATTTATTTGCTGAAGTGCAAGGAGTGCCAATCCGTGGCCCTAACTCGATCTTGTTCCAGCTCTTTCGACAGTGCCACGCGCAGCCGCGGAGCTGCTTACTACTACGGCCGTTGCGTCGAGATTACGGCTCAACGCCGGTTTGGCGTCACCGCCTTGGTCAGCGGTGGCAGTCCCGAACCTTATGAGGTGGATCTCGATTGGTCGCGTGTGGTCGACGGAGCCGTGGACGCCTATTGCAGCTGCCCGCGGTATGCGGAAGGGGATCTTTGCAAGCACGTTTGGGCCACGATCCTGGCGGCCGATGCGCAAGGGCTGTCGCCCCATATCGTGAAGGGTCCCAATCTGATCGTGATGCATGAGCAGGAAGTCGATGCGGAGCCTGGGGGTTGGGGCCGCAAGCCGGCTGACAAGGCGTCGCCGAATTACGCAGCTCCGCCTCGCAAGCCCGGGGCTGGCCCGCCGAGTCCCAAACCACCCGCTCGCCCTGCGCCCTGGAAGCAATTACTGGCGCCGGCCCGGGGGAACGAAACGCAGACTCCGGGATACGTCTCGCCGGGCGCGCCCCGTGGCGAAGCGTTCGATGCCAACGGCCGGCGCAGCGAAGCCTGGTATCTGCTGAACGTCGCCGCCAGCCTGGAACGCGGGACGCTGATTGTCGACTTCTATTATCGGGAAACGAAGAAGAGCGGTGGGTTCGGCAAGATCAAGCGGCTGAACGTGCGCCGCACCGATCGCTTCGGCGGCTACGGTCCCGAGGACCGGCAACTGCTGCAGTTGCTGTTGGGCAACACGGTGCAGAACGACTCGTACTACGGCTCGTACTACGGCGGCTCTTACGCCGACTCGCAAGCCTTCAATCGGTGTTCCGTCTCGCCGGCGTTGCACGATACGCTGCTGCCGCGGCTGTGCGGCACCGGGCGGTTCGTCTGGCTGCTGAACAGCGCTGTCCCGTTGGAGGAGGGCCGCGCGGTCGCCTGGGACGACGGTCCGCCGTGGCAGTTCCGCTTGTCCATCCAGCCCGACGATGCCCGTCAGCGTTGGACGATCCAGGGGCAGTTGTGCCGGGGCGAACAGGCGATGCCGCTGAGCGATGCCGTCTTGCTGCTGGCCAACGGCCTGGTTCTGTTCCCGCAAACACTGGCCCGCTTGGCTGCCAGCGACGATTTCCCTTGGATTTCTACGCTCCGCAAACACCCGACGGTCGAAGTCCCGTACGCGGAGCGCGGCGACTTGCTCGAATACCTGTGCGGGTCCTCGCGTCTGCCGGTCGTCGACCTGCCGGCCAACTTGCAGTTGGAGCAGGTCCGTCCGGAACCGCAGGGCAAGATCTCCATTCGCTCGCCTCAGCGGTACACCGGAAACCGGTACCTGTTCGCCACCGTGTCGTTCCGGTACGGCGAACGGAACGTGCCTCTGCGGGAACGCCAGTCCGCGTGGTTCGAAGCCGACAAGAATCGCCTGGTGTTGCGTTCGCCGGACAAGGAGCGGGAACTGTTCGGCCAGTTAACCAGTCTTGGCCTAGAGCCTTTTACGCCGTCTTACTATCGCGGCGACGAGCCGGACCTTCGCTTTTTCCATAAGCAGCTGCCCCAGATCGTGGATCAGTTGACCGCCCACGGCTGGCTGGTCGAATCCGAGGGGCGGTTGATCCGCCGTCCCGGCCGCGTCCAACTGAGCGTCGCGACGGGCATCGATTGGTTCGAACTGGACGGCAAGGTGGATTTCGACGGCGTGTCGGCGTCGCTGCCCAGTCTGCTGAAAGCCCTGCGGAACAACGAGAAATACGTCCGTTTGGACGACGGCACGCACGGGATGCTGCCGGAAGAGTGGCTGAAGAAGTATGGAAGCCTGGCCGACTTGGGTCAGCAGCACGAAGGCAAGCTGAAGTTCGGCTCGTCCCAGGCGCTGTTGCTGGACGCGCTGCTGGCCGCCCAGGACGATGTGCAGGTCGACGAGCGGTTTGACGAGTATCGCCGCAAGCTGCGGTCGTTTGACGGCGTACGCACGGTCAACGCACCAGAGACCTTTGTCGGAACGCTGCGGCGATACCAGGAAGAAGGGCTGGGCTGGCTGAACTTCCTCCGCGAGTTCCAATTCGGCGGTTGTCTGGCCGACGACATGGGATTGGGAAAGACGATCCAGGTACTCGCGCTGCTCGAATCGCGCCGCACGGAATTGCTGCCGGCAGGCCAGACGCGCAAGCCGTCGTTGGTCGTCGTCCCCAAGAGCCTGGTGTTTAACTGGAAGGACGAAGCGGCCCGATTCACTCCACAGCTGCGCGTCCTGGACTATTCCGGCCTGGAGCGGGCCACGCTACGGGACCAGTTTGCCAACTTTGACGTGATCGTGATCACCTATGGGATTCTGCGGCGGGACATCGTCGAATTGCGTAAGATCCCCTTCGATTACGCGATCCTGGACGAATCCCAGGCGATCAAGAACGCCAACGCCCAAGCAGCCAAAGCGGCTCGCCTGCTGCAGGCCGATCACCGCCTGGCCATGACCGGCACGCCCGTCGAGAACCACTTGGGCGAGTTGTGGTCGCTGTTCGAGTTCCTGAACCCCGGCATGCTCGGCCGGTCCAGCGCCTTTGCGTCGTTGACGAAGAACGGCCGCAATCGCGAAGAAGGCGACTCGGCGGTGCCGCTGCTGGCCAGCGCCCTGCGGCCCTTCATGCTCCGCCGCACCAAGGAACAGGTGCTGACCGAGTTGCCCGAGAAGACCGAGCAAACGTTGTTCTGCGAAATGCCGCCCAAGCAGCGGAAGTTGTACGACGAACTGCGGGACTTCTATCGCTCCAGCCTGAACCAGCGCGTCGCCGAGTTAGGGTTGAACAAGGCCAAGATTCATGTCCTGGAAGCCCTGCTGCGACTGCGCCAGGCCGCCTGCCATCCCGGACTGGTCGATCCCAAGCGGACGGGCGAAGCCAGCGCCAAACTCGAACTGCTGATGGAGCAGATCTCCGAGGTCGTCGCGGAAGGGCACAAGGCGCTCATCTTCTCCCAATTCACCAGCTTGCTGGCGATCGTCCGGGAGCACTTTGACAAGCAGGGGATCGTGTACGAATACCTGGACGGTCAGACGCGCGACCGCGGCGTTAAGGTCAAGCGATTCCAGCAGGATGCGGCATGCCCCGTGTTCCTGATCAGTCTCAAGGCCGGCGGACACGGTCTAAACCT
This sequence comes from uncultured Pirellulaceae bacterium, assembly GCA_964645045.1. GTDB lineage: Bacteria > Planctomycetota > Planctomycetia > Pirellulales > Pirellulaceae > Anammoximicrobium. Next base: position 17,937 of record CAZXYZ010000055.1, read on the forward strand.
GACCGCCGCGGATTACGTCTACATCCTCGATCCCTGGTGGAACCCGGCTGTCGAGGCGCAAGCCGTCGACCGCGCCCACCGCATCGGCCAGGGCCGTCACGTGTTTGCCTATCGGCTGATCTGCCGGGACACGGTGGAGGAGAAGATCATCGAGCTACAGCGGGAAAAACGCGAGTTGGCCGATGCGATCGTCTCGGCCGACAACAATGTGATCGGCAATCTGACGGCCGACGACCTGCAGCTACTGCTGAGCTGAGGCGAGCGTCAGCAGGCATCGTACTTGGTGGGGCCTTCCTCGAAACGCCTTGCATCGCAAGCCGAAGCGTCAGCGAGGGGGATCGCCTTCCACACGCCGGCGATTGGGGCGATTGCCGCCACCGCTAGCATTTTGGGCGGCAATCCCATCAAGACCCCTCCGTGGTCTGCGGGCTGTTGGTTTAATCGTGGGATAGGCTTCCAGCCTGTCGAATGGAAAAACGGCGCAGCATAGTCACCTGTAACTGGGTGATCCCGACAGGCTGGAAGCCTATCCCACGCAGTTGGCTCCCGCAAATCAACAATCCGCCTGCCTGCTGTTCAGGTATTTCCCCTGCCTTTTCCAGGTACTTTTCCCGTCGCATCTCCTGGTTCTTGCGGATTTGCAGCCCTCGCGTCAGCCGTAAGCTACACACCTGATGGCTAGATTGGGCCGCCCAGTGTGACGCACGAGCGGATCAGAAGGTCAAGACGGACCTGCACGCGGGCTCTGACCTGTCCTTCCAAACGACTGACAAATTCATCGCCCCGCAAAATCGTGGCAATCCACAAAGATAGGGCAATTCCGGCAGCCTGCTGGCATTCCAGCGGCAAAACATTTTTGCCGTTCATATTGGTATTTGAGGTCCCAACCTCGTTGTTTAGTATTCCCGAAATCATGCTTTACGATTCATCAAATACCTGGTGGATGTGATATGATTCAGCGCGCCGTCACTCGTTCCCAATGTTTCCCTCACCGCCTTCGACGCCGACCAACTCTTGAACTCCTGGAATCGCGCTGCCTGTTGGCCGCGATTACCATGTTGGACGATGAACAGCTCGTCATCGAGTTGATTAACCGGGCGCGTGCGAATCCGGCAGCGGAAGCCGCCCGGTTGGGAATCGATCTGAACGCAGACCTGCAGCCGGGAACGATTTCCACGGCTCCGAAACCACCACTGGCCCCGAACCAGATCCTGATCGATGTCGCTGCCGCTCATAGCCAGGACATGATCGACCGGGATTTCTTTGCTCACACGAACCCGGATGGCAAGAACCCGGGGGCGCGGATTGCCGCCGCTGGTTACTCGGCTTGGTATTGGGGCGAAAACATCGCGATCCACGCAGGTGCGGCCGAAGCCCACGATTTGCTGTTTACCAGTGGGGGGCACCGCGTCAATATGCTCAGTAACGACTACCGCGAAATCGGGGTCGGCGTGCGGCTCCGCACCGGCTGGGGCATCGACATGACCGAGACGTTCGCTAATCGCTCGGGCACCGCGTTTCTGACGGGCGTCGCGTTTTCCGATCAGGTCATCGCGGACAACTTTTTTTCCGTGGGCGAGGGGTTGGCTGGCGTCACGATTACCGCCACGGCGAGGACCGTCGGCACGGCCTACACGACCACCACGGGCCCGACCGGCGGATACTCGCTGCAGGTGCCCGGCGGCACGTACGATCTGATCGCCTCCGGCGGCAAGTTGATCAAGCCGATCCAGATCACCGGCATCGGCGTGGGGACGGCTAATGTCAAAGTCGACTTTGTCGTGCCGTACAGCGACCCCGGGCCGCTCATTCCCAACGCGGATCGTGTTATGACGGAGAAGGACGCGGCTGTCCTGATCGACGTGCTGCAGAACGACTTCGGCAGTGTTCCACTGAGTCCGGCCGTCGTCGCGATCGTCAAGCCGCCAAGCGGTGGCAACGTCAACGTCGACTGGCTGACAGGCCGAGTCACTTACACACCTGCCACCGGACGGACGGGTCCCGATGAATTCACTTATCGTCTCCAGGGTGCCGACGGCGACTGGTCGCCAGCCGCCCGCGTAATTGTGGCCGTGGTCGACTTAGGCGACTGCCCCTGGAAAAACCCTCTCCTGGCTCCGGATGTCAACGCGGACCACCAGGTCGCGCCTCTGGATGCCTTGGCCTTGATCACCAATATCAACAACTATCAGGCCCGCGTCCTGCCCACGCCGTCGATCCAAGCCGATTTCCCGCCCTCGTACTGGGACGTCAACGGCGACGGACGAGTGGACGCAAACGACGTTCTGAGCGTCATCAATCACCTCAATGCGGTCGCGGATGGCGAGGGCGAGGCGGGCAGCAGTGGGGGCGCTATTGAGGCCCCTGTCTTCCCCACCGCACCGACGTTGTACTGGAACGTCCGCGATTCCACCGTTGCGAATCCCACCGGCGCGGCCAACTCCGTCTCGGATTCAGAATCACCGATCTGGCCTGCAGCGGCGTCGACCGATTGGCTGGACTTGCCGGAGGTTTCGGATCGCGATCATCGAATCACGTCTGGAGATTGCGATACGCCGCCCTTCGCCGAGGACGACGTGCTATTTTCCGCCGGCTTGCTGCAAGCCATCGATGCGGTCGCCGACCGATAGGCCGGATTGAAGATTCCGCGGGATACCGGCGATTGGACAACCGCGCGAAGTACCGCCTGGTGCTGTCAACGTCGCCCATCACGTTCCAGAGGGAGCGGTGACCGCAACGCCTGCCGCAGAACAAAACGCGAAGCGGCATTCCAATCAAACAGCTGTTTGATACAATCGTTTGAAGCGCCTGCTTAATGCGTTCCTGCGGTCATCCATCGCGCCGATCGGCGCGACCCTGAATTGGTGCAGACAGAGAATTCGAACATTCATGCCAGACGACGTGCGTTCGCGGATCTTGAACTCGGCGGGGCCGATCTTCGCCGAGGTGGGCTTTCAAGCGGCGACGATCCGCGGGATCTGCCGTGCAGCGGGGGTAAACTCGGCGAGTATCAACTACTATTTCGGCGACAAGGAGAAGCTGTACGTCGAGACGGTCAAGCGGGCGCGGCTGTTGCGGATGCAGCAGGTTCCGATGCCGGCGCTGGATCAGCAGATGCCGCCGGCAGTCCGCTTGAGGATCTTTGTCCACACGATGCTTTCGCGAATGACGGGCGTCGGCGAGGAACCTTGGCAATCCCGACTGATTTTGCACGAGATCTTGAACCCGTCGGGGGCCTGCCAGGAAGTGGTCGAGCAGCATTTTCGTCCGGAATTTGAGTTGCTGTTAGGAGTTCTGGACGAATTGCTCCCCAATTCGATTGCACCGCACGTCCGGCACCAGTTGGGCTTCAGTGTGGTGGGGCAGTGCCTGTTTTACCGGATCGCCCGCGAAGTACTGGCGATCCTGGTGCCGGCAGACGAGCGCGAGGCGCATTACTCGTTGGACGATCTGGCCGACCACATCACGGCCGTTGCCTTGGCTGCGGTCGGAAAGTTAACCCGGCCGCCCGGCGTCGCGGCCGATGCCGCCCAGCGGTTGCCAGAGTCGCCGGCCGCCTATACTGTCTGAGGGAACCACCATGAAGCACCTCCTAGTTCGCTCCGCGATGCCGCTGTTGATTCTGGCGGCCGGCGTGGCGGTTATGTTGGCGATGGGCAGCCGCAAACAGGAGACGCGCGAACCCGAAAACCAGCGGCAGGTTCCGCAACTTGAGACGATCGCCGTCCAGTCGTTCGCGGGCGATCTGACCCTGGAAACCGACGGGGTGGTCGCTCCGCTGCGGGATATCGAAGTGGCGGCCGAGGTCATGGGCCGTGTCCATTTCAAATCGGATGTTTGCCGCGCCGGCCACTTTGTGCCACGCGGGACGCCGCTGCTCGAGATCGATCCACGCGATTATGAACTGGCCGTGCTGCAATCTCAGAAACAACAGGAGCAAGCGGAAGCCGAATTGGCCGAGATCGATGTCGACCTGTCCAATATCGAGTCGCTGATTGTGTTGGCGGAACGCGACCGGGAACTGCAGCAAAACGAGTTGGATCGAGTGTTGCGGATTTCGCGGAGCATCAGCGAGTCGGAGGCGGACCGCGCCCGGCGGGCGGTGTTGGTGGCGGACAACACGCTGCAGACGTTGAAGAACCAGTTGCGTGCCAACCGGGTCCGGCGCAACCGGCTGCAGATCGCCGCCCAATTGGCCCATGCGGCGTTGCAGAAGGCGCAACTCGATTTGGAACGTACCAAGATCGCCGCGCCGGTCGATGGCGTGATCGTGCGGGACAGTGCGGAAGAGGGCAGCTTTGTCCAGCGGGGTACGGCCTTGTTCACGATCCAGGACACATCGAGCGTCGAGGTGCAAGTCAGCCTGGAAATGAACGACTTGTACTGGCTGTGGCGCCAGCGGCCCGCAGCGGATTCGCCGCCGGCGGCCAGCACTATGGCGGCCAGCACTATGGCGGCCAGCACTATGGCGGCCAGCACTATGGCGGACGACGGCGCGGCAGCGGCCTATCGCGTGCCGCGGACGGCCGCCACGGTGATCTACCAGTTCGCCGGCCGCGAAGACCTGCGTTTTTCATGGCAGGGCACGCTGACCCGGTTCGAAGGAAGCGGGTTGGATGAACGGACGCGGACCGCGCCCTGCCGAGTGGTCGTCGCGCGTCCCCGGGAGGCCACGCCGGTGGGGTCGTCAGCGAACCAACCTGCCGGCTCCGCTCCGCCGGCCCTGGTCCGCGGGATGTTCGTCTCCGTCTTGTTGCACGTCCGTCTGGATACGCCGCTGGTGCGGATTCCCGACGAGACGGTGCAACCCGGCAAACGCGTCTGGCGCGTGCGTGACGGCCGGTTGACGCAGCTGGGGCCGCTGGCCCTGGTCCAGCGATTGGAGGAGCGGGCTGCGGATGGCCAGTTACACCGCTACTGGGTGACGCCGGCCCAAGAGTCCAATCTGTCGCCGTCGGACCAGCTGGTACTGTCACCTCCCGAGGGGTTGGCTGACGGAGCCCAAGTCGAGATCCGGACGGTGGCGCCGGACGCCGCCGGCAACCGCCAGGAGAACGCCGGCGCCGCAGGGCCGCCCGCAGCCGCGGGACTGACGTTGCGGGAGCCGGCGCCATGAGATCGTTGATCCGCTGGGCGGTCCACAACACACCGGCGATGAACACGCTGATGTTGTCCATCTTGATTGTGGGCGGCGTCAGCCTGGCCATGATGCGCCGCGAGGTCTTTCCGGAGTTCGATCTGGAGATGATCCTGGTGACGGTGCCGTATCCCGGCGCCACGCCGGAAGAGGTGGAAGAAGGCATCTGCCAGAAGATCGAAGAAGCCGTCCGCTCGATTAGCGGCCTCAAGAAGCAAGTCGCCGTCGCGCAGGAAGGCGCGGGCTACCTGGTGCTGTACCTGGAATCCAACGTCAACGTGCAGAAGATCCTCAACGAGGTGCGGGCCGAAATCGACCGCATCCCCAGCTTTCCCGATCTGGCCGAAGATCCCGAGGTCCAGCAGATCACCTTCCGGTCGCCGGCGATCCGCGTGGGGGTGATCGGCCCAGAGGCCGATTCGCCGGAAGCGGAGTGGCGGCTGCGCGAACTGGGCGAGCAGATCCGCGACGAACTGCTGTTGCTGCCTTCGGTCTCGCAGGCGGACCTGACCAATGTCCGCAAGTACCAGATCGACGTCGAGATTCCCGAAGCGACGTTGCGGAAATACGGTTTGACGCTGCAGCAAGTCGCCCGGACGGTGCGCCGCGAGAATATCGAGCTGCCGGGCGGCAAAATCAACACCAGCTCGCAAGATATCCTGCTGCGCGGCAAGAACAAGCGGCTAACCGGCGCGGACATCGCCCGCATTCCACTGGTCACCGATGCCCGCGGCGTCGTGCTGACCGCCGCTGATCTGGGCGTCGTCCGGGACGACTTCGAGGACACCACGGCCAGCAATCGCGTGAACGGCAAGCCGGCCATGGTGATCGCGATCAACCGCACGTCCAGCGAGGATCTGCTGGCGATCGTCGAGGAGGTGCAGACCTTCCTCACGGAGCGGTCGGCGACCATGCCGCCCGGGTACCAGTTGACCTCGTGGCAGGACAGCTCGATCGACGTCCGCGACCGCATGGATCTGTTGCTGAGCAACGGGCTGCAAGGCCTGGTGCTGGTGTTTCTGGTGCTGGCCGTATTCCTCGAACTCAAGCTGGCCTTTTGGGTCGCGATCGGGATTCCCATCGCGGTGCTGGGCGGCAGTGCGGTCCTGTTGGGCTGCGGCCAAACCCTGAACATGCTGTCGATGTTCGCCTTTTTGCTGGTGCTGGGAATTGTCGTCGATGATGCCATCGTGATCGGCGAGAACATCTACGTGCATCGCGATCGCCACGAAAGCCTGGTCGAGGCGGCGGTCAACGGGACCGTCGAGGTGTGGTCTTCGGTGGCCGCATCCGTTTTGACTACCGTGATGGCCTTTGTGCCGCTGTTCTTTGTCTCCGGCGTCATGGGCAAGTTCATCGCGGTGATGCCGGTCGCCGTGATTTCCATGCTGGCGATCTCGCTGTTGGAGAGCACGCTCGTGCTGCCCTGCCATCTGGCTCACCGGGACAGCCTGATATTTCGCGTGCTAGGCGTCGTCCTGTACCCGTTGCGGCCGCTGACGGCGCTGTTTGCCCGGATCAACCGCGGGACCGATCACGCCGTGCATTGGTTCGTCGCCAGGTTCTACCTGCCGGTGATCGGCTGGAGCCTGAAATATCCGGCAGTCGTTATTGCGGCCAGCCTTGCCGCCCTGCTGGTGACCGCCGGCCTGGTGCGTTCCGGTTTCACGCCCTATGTCCTGTTCCCCAAACTGGACAGCCGGATTATTGAAGCCAAAGTCGCCTACCCCGACGGGACCCCGGCCGCGGTCACCGAGCGGGCCACGCGGAAGCTGGAAGAAGCCATCCGGCGGGTCGACGAACGGATTGCCGCGCAGCATCTCGCCGTCGTGACGCTGACTCACCGGGCGGTAGGCGAGGTCACCGGCGCAGGCTCGCTGGGCCCCGAGTCGCGCAGTTCGGGCAGTCACCTGGGCGGCGTGTACGTCGAACTGGTCGATCCCTCGCAACGCGACGTCACCAGCGAAGAAATCCTTCGTCAATGGCGGGCCGATGCGGGCGAGTTCCCCGGCGCTGAACGCTTGACCTTCGGCAGCGCGAACATGGGACCGGGCGGACCGCCGATCGAATTCAAACTGCTGGCGGGCACCCGGGACGTGGCCCAATTGGAGGCGGCGGTTGAGGAGTGCAAAGCCCGTCTGGCGCAGTATCCCGGCGTGTTTGATATCCGCGACGATTCGTCGCCGGGAAAATGGGAGTACCAGCTGCGGGTCCAGGACAAGGCCCTCGCGATGGGCGTCACCGCGGGCGATCTGGCCGAGACGGTGCGGGCCTCGTATTACGGTGAAGAGGTCATGCGGCTGCAGCGCGGGCGGCACGAGGTCAAGCTGATGGTCCGCTACCCCGAACAGCAGCGCCGCTCGCTGGCGGATTTCGACGAAGTACGGGTCCGCACGGGCGACGGATCCGAGCGGCCCTTGACGGAACTGGCGGACGTGACCATCGGCCGGGGCTATTCGGAAATCAATCGCGTCGACCAATTGCGGTCGATCACGGTCACGGCCGATTTGGACGACACGCGCGCCAATGCATCGCAGATCGTCAGCGACCTGCAGGCGAACTTCGTCCCCGGCATGTTCGCCAAGCACCCCAACGTGCGCGTCCGCTGGGAGGGCCAGCGGGAGGAAAGCGACGAATCGATGCAAAGTCTGTTCGTCGGTTTCCTGCTGGCGATCTTCGGCATGTACTGCCTGTTGACGCTGGAATTCCGGTCCTATTTTCAGCCGTTCCTGATCCTGACCATCATTCCGTTTGGCTTCATGGGCGCCATCTGGGGCCACGCGCTGATGGGGCTGCCGCTGACGATCTTCAGCATGTTCGGCCTGGTGTCGCTGACCGGCGTGGTCGTCAACGACTCGATTGTCATGGTCGACTTTATCAACCAACGGCTGCAGGCGGGCACGCCGCTGAGGACGGCGCTGCTGGAAGCGGGCCGGCGGCGCTTCCGCCCGGTTCTGCTGACGTCGATGACCACCGTCGCGGGCTTGGCGCCGATGCTCGTGGAAACCTCGTTCCAGGCCCAGGTGCTAGTGCCGATGGCCGCCAGCCTGGCGTTCGGCCTGATGGCCTCGACCGTCCTGGTGCTGATCACCGTGCCGGCTTTGTACTCGGTCTACGGCCGCCTGGTGGGAATTCACGCGGGGAGCGGCGACGTCGCGGAGTTTGAAACAGCTGCTGACGGCTGAGGATAGCCGCATCGGTCACCGGGCGGCAGACGCCAAAGGGAGCTGGTTGTCTTTGGCTTGCAACCGGGCGGTTGTCAGGGCCCGATTTCAGGGCTTGCTCTGTCCGGCGAATCTCCCCTGATACGTTGCATGGCCGTCGCACTTCTCAAAGACGAATTGGCAAATCCGAGTTTCCGGATAGAGGGCCAGCGGTGCGTGTCCGAGGTTCACGATTTCCAGAACCTGATGGTTCGAGATGCCCGGGTGCATGAAGCCCGCGGTGACATGAACCGCAAGGCCGAACCGCGCGAACCGGCTTCGTCCTTCGAGGCGGCCGGAAATGTCATCGGCCAAGGTGATCCGCTCCCGCGTAATTCCGAGGACCATCTCACCCGGCTTGATCACCAGGTAACTTCCGTCCTCCACGTGGACGCTGTCGGTGATGTCCTCGAACCGGGAATCGTTCTTGACGTGGTAGATCTCGAACCGCTTCTTGAATACCCGGAAGTCGTTCCCCAGCGTAAGGTCGATGGACCCGGGTCCGATCTGCGATCTGTCGAGCGGCTCGATTCTGATCGATCCGTTGTCCAGTGCCTTTTCGATCTCTGCTCCAATCAAAATGCTCATCGCCGCGCATCCTTTTTCGAGGTTTGGATCCACGGGCGATTATACCCGGCAATCGGCACTCCCGGGCTGACATTGCATCCGTAATTGCGGACCGGTTGGCGAACGGCTGGCGTAAGCCCGCCGGTGTTCCGCATGACCGCACGTTTACGCGACGGGTTGACCATATCATGTTCGGTGAAATCAACTGACGGCAGGCGTTGGGCTCGTAAAGACCATACACCGGTGGGCTTACGCCTCACCGTTCGCCAGGATTTCTGCAGCGTTTGGGTTGCCTTGCCAAGCGGCAGCCCGAATGCCAGAATGGCGCGTTCTCACGAGGACTTTGGCTCGATACACCAACGGAGACCAGCAGCCATGCGACGAACCTGTTCCTCGACTCGCGTTGCCCTGATGCCCTTTTTGCTTCTGGTTCTTTCTACGCCGTGGTACACATGCGCCGCGGAGCCGGCGGCAAGAAGGGTCTTCCGCCCGGATGCGCCCGACATGCCGGTCTACACTTTGCCGGATGCTCTCACGACCGTCGCTGGCAGGAAGATCGCCACGGCCGACGACTGGACGGCGGTCCGTCGCCCGGAGATCCTGGAGTTGTTCCGCACGCACGTCTACGGCCGGGTCCCCGCCACACCGTACCAGAAGAGCTTCAGGGTCGTCCGCGAAGACTCCCAGGCGATGGACGGCGCCGCGACACTCAAGCAGGTCGAGATCACCATTACCGCGGCGGGAAAGGCGCTCACGATTCACCTGACGCTGTTCGTCCCCAACGCGGTTCCGAAGCCTGTCCCGGCCTTTCTGTTGATCTGCAACCGCGGCCCGGAGAATATCGATCCGACGCGGAAGTTGAAGAGCGAGTTCTGGCCCGCCGAGGAGGTGGTCGCGCGGGGCTACGGAATCGCCGCCTTCCACAACGCGGACGCGGATCCCGACAAGCATGATGGATTCAAGGACGGCATCCACGGGCTGCTGGATGACGGCCCGCGCGGGCCTGACGCATGGGGCACGATTGCCGCCTGGGCTTGGGGAGCAAGCCGCTGCCTGGATTACTTCGAGACCGATCCGGACGTTGCGCGCGACAAGGTCGCGGTGATCGGCCACTCGCGCGGCGGGAAGACGGCGCTGTGGGCCGGCGCCGGGGACGAGCGTTTCGCCATCGTCTGCTCCAACGATTCGGGCTGTGGCGGGGCCGCGCTCAGCCGGCGGCAGAACAAGGAGAAGGAGACGGTGGCCAAGATCAACAAGGGCTTCCCGCACTGGTTCAACGAGACGTTCAAGACCTATGGCGGATGCGAGGCGTCGCTGCCCGTCGATCAACACATGCTCGTCGCGCTGATCGCGCCGCGGGCGGTGTGCGTGGGGAGTGCCGAGCAAGACCTGTGGGCCGATCCGCGTGGCGAATTTCTGAGCGTCGTCCACGCCGGGCCGGTTTACCGGCTGTTTGGCAAGCAGGGTCTGGGGGCGTCGCCGGAGATGCCGGCGATCGGCGAGCCCCTGCACGGCGACGGCGCCCACTACCACATCCGCGAGGGAAAGCACAACCTGACCCTGGATGACTGGCAATGCTACCTGGACTTCGCCGACAAGGTATTCCGGCGGGCGAAGTGAACCGGACGAGGGAGCGACTGGGGGGCATACCTCCCGAACGGATTCGCACTGTGCCGCCGCCGGGCACGGCTGTCGAGGAAGAGGGGCTGGACCACGAGTTCCGCAGGGCGCCTTCTTGCGAACCTGGCGTGAACACGCACAGCGGCAGAGCGAGCTGAGTGTCAGAGGGAGCAGAGGCTTGCATCCGCCAAGAAATCGGCTAGGTTGATCCAGACAGCGGAGAACCAGTCAACCGGCCCGGCAGAACACGGTTCGCCGATGGCCTCCCGGAATTCTAATGGCGGAACCGCCTTTGGGGACCGCGGTGTCGAGAGAATTGCTGTCGAAAGATTTGCCGGGTGGACGTGTTGCGGGCTGGGGCACGAGTAATTGCTATCGTTCGCCGCCTACCGTAGGGCGGTCGTATCGGGGGAGCTGAGCATGACGATTTTGTTAGAACTCGATGAGGTTCAATCGCAGCGTCTCCGGGAACTTGCGCTCACGTTGAAGGTAGATGCGAACGAACTGGCAAGAGCCGCGATCAACGATCTTGTGTCCCATCCGGCCGAGGACTTCGATCGGGCGGTGCAGTATGTCCTTGAGAAGAACCGCGAACTCTACCAGCGACTGGCGTGACGCGATACCTGAGTTTACCCGAGATTCTGGAAATCCACCGTCGCGTCCTGGCGCAATCCGGCGGCGCAGGCGGCGTCCGTGATTTTGGGGCGATCGAGTCGGCCCTCGCGCAACCTCAAATGACGTTCGGCGGCGAGGAACTGTACCCTACGATCGAAGCCAAGGCGAGCGCGATATGCTTTTCGTTGGTGATGAACCACCCCTTCGTTGATGGCAACAAACGCGTCGGGCACGCCGCGATGGAGACGTTTCTGGTACTCAATGCCTATGAATTGCGTGCCGAGGTTGATGACGCGGAGGAAACGATTTTGCACTTGGCTGCTGGCCGCCTGTCGCGGGCGGAGTTGGTGAATTGGGTCACGGCCCACATCCAACGCCTGGGCTGATCGCAGCGACGAACGTTGGGATGCAGGCGAGCGGAATCAAGCAAGCAACTGCGAGGTTACTCCCGACCTCAGGATCGGATGCGGTTTGGGGACGACCTTCGTGCTCGCCAAAGCCTGCGCGAAGGCAAAGGCGTTCCCATTGAATACCTCGACACGTAGATCGTCGGAGGATGTTGAATGAGCAACGGAGTATCTCAGCCTTTGCCGCCCCATGGACGGCTGATTTCTGCGGGAATGGCCGGAGCCGCTGCGCTCGGGCTGCTGTTGAATCATTACATGATCGATTCCCAGAATGTCGGCAAGCTCATTATTCTTTGCCTGGGCCCGATTGCTTTCTTCCTTGGGATCGGCGGAATTGTCGAGCCTAAGATCCTCTGGTCGGTCGGCAAATACGGCAAACATCTTCCCGTGATCTACAAGCTGATCGGTGGAGCGTTGGGAGCGATGGGAGTTGCCGTCACGATTTGCTTGCTTCTGTTCGTCTACCGACTTGGACCGCCCGGGCCGAAGTCCTCGAGTCGCCTGCCCAGGAAGGTGGCCACCCCCGCGGAACGGCCCCTCACCCCTCCTCCTGTCACCGCTTCGAAACCAGAGCGGCGCGTGGCACCGCAGGAGGTTATGTACCTGACCTACGCTCGCCCCAGGAAGCGCTGGGAGAAAATGGATGAAGCGGCCGGGCAGGGTGTTCGCCGCGGCGATTTGGCGGGCGTCACGACGCTGCATTATACCGACGGGGAGCATGCACTCCTCAAAGTGCTCTGGCCCGATGTGCTGGAAGTCGGCGACCGTTTCACCGTAGAACTGCAAGGGGCGAACTCCGTTGAAATGGTCGATCTGGAGGGCGCCGACGCCAACGCGCGCATCTCCCTGCCGGACAGCGACAAGCCTGCCGTCGTGGAGATCATCCGCGGGAAAGACGAGATCCTCTTCACCTGTGACGGCCAGTCGCAGAGACCTTATTACGCCAGCGGGAAGCTGCGCGGGGACGAAGCCAGGACGGCGCTGCTCGGTTCCCCACTCCGGCCGGGATTCAGTGTGAAGAAGGGGGGCCAAGCAAGCTTTCGCAACGCGCAAATCGTCAAACCCTAACGGTGCTAAAGAGTCTTTCCTGACGGTCACTCCAAGATCGCGTCGATCCGTTGGCGAAGTTCTTCCACCGTGACGCCGCGGACCAGAAATTGCTTGTGGCCCGCGGTCATGCCGGCGACCAGTTCCAACTGGGATTTCCGTAAGTCCAGCGCGTCGCTCAGCACGCCGATCAGGGCCTTGTTGGCTTTGCCTTTTTCGGCAATCTGCGTCACCGAGACCTTTAACGCGCCGTCTTGCTCGCCACGCACGCCGGATGATCTGGCGCCGGGCTGAGCGCGGACAGGCAACAGCACGCCTTCGGGATGTGGCTGCAAGACAATCAGGATTCCACTCCTTCAAACAACGCCGACCCGACGCGGACCAGGGTGGCCCCTTCCTCGATCGCCACTTCGAAATCCCCGCTCATGCCCATCGACAAATGTGTCAGAGAGATCTCCGGCGGACAGCACGCGGCCAATCGGTCGCGCAGACCCCGCAGCCGCACGAAATCTCCGCGGGCGTCGTCCAACGTTCCTCCCCAGCGGGCCATGGCCATCAGACCGCAAACATGCACATGCGGCAAACGGGCGATCTGTGGCAGCAGCGGCTCGACTTCGTCAGGACCCAAGCCTGTCTTCGTCGCGTCGCCCGAGACGTTGACTTCGATCAGAACCTCCAGCGTCCGTCCGGTTTGCTGCATGGTCTGCGACGCGGCTTCCAGTAACCGCGAGCTGTCGCCGGCGTGCAGCAGCGTCACCAGCGGCAGGGTGCGGCGCGCCTTGTTGCGCTGCAAATGCCCGATCATGTGCCAGCGGACAGGGCGGCCGCTCAGCGAGTCGGCCTTTTGCCAAAGGTCTTGCGGGCGGCTTTCGCCCAAGTCATCGCAGCCGGCCGCCAGCAGGGCTTCGATCTCGGGCAAGCCGACGTACTTGCTGACCGCGACCAGCGTGACGTCCTCGGCGCGGCGGCCGCTTCGTCCGGCGGCGTCCGCGATCGCCTGGCGGACGCGGGCGACATTATCAGCGATGCGTTGTTCGAGAGGGGACATTTTACCTACTTGTGCTATTCAGGGCTCTGCGGCAAGTCGCGGAGACCTTGTAGACCGAACACCTGCAGGAACCGCTCGGTCGTACAAAACCGCGGCGTCCGGGGCTGGTCGTGCGACCGCTCGACGCGCAGCAATTGCCTGCGCACCAATTGAGCCAGCAGGCTGCCGCTGGGCCTGCCGCGCAGCGCATCCACATCCTCGCGCGTCATCGGCTGCTTGTACGCGACAATCGCCAGCACGTCGACCGCCGCCTGGGACAGTTTAGCCGCTTTGACGCGGCCGTAAAAGACGTCGCGCAGCGAGTGGAACTCGTCCCGCAAGGCCATGCGGTATCCGGCGCCGACCGATTCGATCCGGTACGGGCAACCTTCCTCGTCGTAACTTTGGTTCAGTTCGACCACCAATTCGTCGATCTCATGGGCCCTGACGCCGCGCATCAGCGCGGCGACGTTTTCGCTGGTCAGCGGCTGGTTCTCCGGATGCCCGACGAACAGCATCGCCTCCAGGATCGTGCGCGGCGAGACCTCGCACGCCGCCTCGCGGTTGGCCGGCTCCGGCGGTCCGCTGCTGTCCGCCTCGTCGACGGCCGGTTCTTCGCCTTCGTCCGGATCCTCGTCGCCCCAGCTGTCGGCAGCGCCGGCGTCGGGATCCGGCAGCGGCGTGTAGGGATCGTCGCCGCGGGCGATCAACTCCGCATACGCCTGCGTCAACTCGTCCAACGGCAGCCCATGCTCGTCGGACGGGGGAGATTGGAACAGCTGCAGCCCCAGCGGTTCCTGCTGCTTCCTGCGTCGGGGTTTCATGGCGTCTACAACTCCTCGATTTTTGGCAGCACCCACGGCGCGCGGTACTCGGCCCGCGTCAGCCAGCGGTCTGCCTCGGCGTCCCCGGCGAACGAATTGGTCTGCGGATCGAACCGCAGCGTCCGGCCGGCGCGCCACGCGGCGTTGCCCAGGTGACAAAGCATACTGGACGGATGTCCGATCGTTTCCAAATCGGCGTTCGGCTTCTGCCGGCTGCGCACACAGTCCAGGAAGTTGCGCACGTGAGCCACCGTGTCATCGCCCCCGGGCGATTCCTTGATCGGCTGGCCTTTGCGGTCGAACGCCCGCCAGCGGCTGTTGCCGATCACCACGAACCCATTGTCGCCACAGACGCCTGAGCCTTCGGCCTCGTCGTGCAACGGATACGGTGTCCAGATCCTCATTTCGTAGGTCAACACGCAATGGGCCTGCGGATAGTCGTACGTGACCATCAGCGTGTCCGGCCATTCCTGCGCGTCGTCAAAGTAGTACTTGCCGCCGTGCGCCGAGACCGCCGCCGGCAACGCGGGGATCTGTCCCTGTTGGGCGGCAACCGCCGTCGCCAGCGCCCAGCGGGCCACGTCCAGCCGATGGACGCCGTCGTTGCCCAAGTCGCCGGTGCCGTAGTCGAAGAACCAGCGCCACGAACCGTGAAAGCGGCGCGGGTTGAAAGGCCGGAGCGGCGCCGGACCGAGCCAGCGGTCGTAGTCGACGCCCTCGGGCGTCTGGCCGTCCGGCGGATAGCCGATCGGGCCCTGGCTGGCGCTCTCCCACGCCTTGGCAAAACGGACTTTGCCCAGGTGGCCTTCGGCGATCCAGGCCATCGCCTCGTTCTGCAGTTTCCCGCTGCGGGCCTGCGTGCCCAGTTGAACGACGCGCTGGTACTTGCGGGCCGCCGCCACCATCGTGCAGCCCTCCAGGATGTTGTGGCCGTCGGGCTTCTCCACGTACACGTCCTTGCGAGCCTGGCAAGCATGAATGGTGGGCAGGGCGTGCCAATGGTCCGGTGCTCCGATCACCAACGCGTCCACGCCGGCATCGTCCAACGCCACACGGTAATCGGCAACTGCCTCCGGCCGCTTGCCGGTCATCTCTTGAACCTGTTTGACTCGCGAGTCCAACGTCTTGGCGTCCACGTCACAGATGTACTTGACGTCGACATCGCTCTGGGCGGCGAACGTGGTCAGCAGCGCACCGCCTCGGCCGCGCACGCCCATGACCGCAACGGTGATGCGATCGTGGGGCTCGGCCGCCTGCCCCGTCAACCGCAACTCGGCCGCGGCCCCCGCCGCTGCCAGACCCACCGCCGCCCGCAAAACCTCTCGTCGCTGCATGGTTTGTACCTCTCGTTAAATTAGTCAAGTTGGAGTCCAGGCTTTAGCCTGTCTTTCCCTTTACCGGGCAGACAGCCTAAAGGCTGGACTCCAACTTTCCCGCCGCCAATGCAATCGCTCCGTGGACCACGACCCACTCGCCCAACGCGGCGGGGACGATCTCGTAGGATTCCGCCAACGGCGGAAATACATATCGCCGCACCGCGTCGCGCAACGGAGCAAAAAACAATTCTTCGCCCAGCAGCGACACGCCGCCGCCCACCACGACGATCTCCGGCGCCAACAGCGTGATCATCTGAGCGACAGCCCAGCCCAAGACTTGGCACGACCGGTCCAGGACCTCGACGGCCAGTTGATTCCCGTCCGCCGCCGCCTGCCCGACCAGTCTCGCCGTCACGTTTTCCAAATCGCCTCCGGCCCGCGCGAGCAGATCGTTGCGACACTCCTCTTCCCACCGTTCGGCGGTTGTCGGCCCGTCGCCCCCGCCGCGCCGCCGGTGAGTGCCCAGTGCTTCCCCGTGGAAAGGCACCGCGACTGAGCCGCTCAAACGCCTCTTGGCCGTCTCGGCGATCCCCAGCCCGCTGGCCAGGGACTCCACCGTGTCGTCGGGCCGGTCCGCGTGTAGTCCCGGCCGCAAATGACCGATTTCCGCCGATGCCGGACGCCCCACGCCGTGCAGTGCATCCTGCTTGACAAAGCCGCCGCCAATTCCCGTCCCGACCGTCACGTAAAACAGGGTTTGTCGTCCAGCGCCGGCGCCGTAACGGGCCTCGGCCAAGGCGGCCGAATCGCAATCGTTGCCCAGCACGGCGGGCACGCCCAACGTCCGCCGGCACCAGGCGGCCAGCTCGAAATCCCGCCAGCCGTCGACCTGATGGCTGATGGTCACTCGCCCCGCCGCCATGTCGACGGGGCCGCCAAAACCAATGCCGATCCGGGCCACGGGGAAACGCTGCAGCAAGCCACCTGCCGCGCGATCCATCTGCTCCAGGATGCCCATCGCGCCGCGTCTGGCGTCGATGTCCAGCCGCTCCCAAGCCACCAACTCGGCACGTTCGCCGTCGCCGACGCCCAGCTGCAATTTCGTGCCGCCGATTTCGATACCCAGGAACATGCAGGCCCCTCCCCGCAGAATTGATCGCAACCAGCTCAACCAGATCGTCTACGGGCTTGCCGCGTACCTGCCCTCACCGTGCATGCGGGCAAAGACGTCGTTCAGCACCCAGTGGTGCAGGCATACATGGATGCTCTCGACCATGCCCATATCGTGCAAATCCACGTGCAGGCCATCTTGCTGCATCCCCTTTAGCCGGCCGCCATCGTAGCCGGTCAGGCCAAAGGTGGCCAGTCCGTGGCGGTTCGCCCAATCGACGGCGCACAGCACGTTGGGGCTGTTCCCCGAGCCGCTGATGGCGATCAGGACGTCGCCCGCGGTCCCATAGTTCATCAATTGCTGGACGAAAATCTGGTCATACGCCAGATCGTTCCCGACCGCCATGATCCAGCCCACGTTGTCGGTCAGGCTGAGTACCTTCAATCGTTTCTTCGACTCGTCCCGCAAGTCGGCGTCGCGAATCGTGCCCTTGCCCAGGTCTTCGCAGAAGTGACTGGCCGTCAATCCCGAACCGCCGTTGCCGATCAGGAACACGAACTTGCCGTTCTCCCAGGCTTGGTAAATCAAATCCGACCAGCGCTGCAGCGCTGCCCGGTCGACGCGATCCAATTCCTGTTTCAGCCGCGCCAAATAGTCGTCGGCGTTCAAAGTTACGCCTAACATCAACCATCTCCTCCCTCGTTGCAGTTGCTGCCCAGCCGGGTCACTTCCCGGGACGATACCACCAGGCCACGGGCAGCATGAGCAGCGCCGTCAGGGCAAACATCCCGTTCTCGGGCCAATGCAACCAGCGCAGAACGCTGGCGCCCGCCCAGTAAATTCCGGACGACGCAAAGATGCCGATCCAGTTCAACAAATTCTGTGTGGCGATCATCCGGCCTTTCAGTCCCTCCGGGGGACGGCTCTGCAGGAAGACCTGCAAAGGCACCGCAAACATGCCCGTGAAGATCCCCACGCTGCCCAACACAATCAAGCTACCCCAATAGCCTAACAAGTGATCGCGAGGTCCGCCACGCGCAGCCATCAGGAGAAACAGGGCAACCATTCCCCAGGCGCCCAGGCGTTGAACGGAAGTGCTCTGCCCGCCGCGTGCCACGGCGCCGGCAATGGCACTGCCGATGACGATCCCAAGACTGATGATGGTCACCAGATAGCTGGTTCGCTCGTTGTTCAGGCCGAGTTGAAGCTTGCCCAGCGCATTGACCGCCGGCTGGGCGATCGCGGCGGTCAGCCAGAACACGATCGAGGCCACCAGAGCGTGCCGCAAGGGCGCATCGCTGGCCAGCAGCCGGCCCATTTCACGCGGAATGGCGACCATCTCCCATTCGAACTGCAACTGCGGCGCAGCCGGCGGCAACGGACGGATCGCCAACGACGTGAGCGTGCCCAGCACGGCGATGGCCACGCAAACCAGCCCCGCCAGCCACAATTGGCTGTGGGCCCAATCCATCAGCGTTCCCGCCAACGCGCTGCCCAGGATGATCGCCATAAAGGTAGTCATCAACACCAGCCCGTTCGCCGCCGGCAAGTCGCGTTCGCGCAGCATCTCCGGCAAGATCCCGTACTTGCCGGGGCCAAAGAAGGCGCTCTGGGCGCCCATCAAGAACAGCACCAGACACAGCGCACCGACGACCGGCAGAGCCATTCCGGAACGGGAGTACCAGAGAAAGCCGAGGGCCCCCGCGGACATGATCAGAATCTCGGCCACTTTGGCGGCCACGATGATCCGGCGTTTGCTCCCGCGGTCCGACAGAAAGCCCGCGTAGCCGGAGAAAAGTACGAAGGGCAGCGAGAACATCAGCAGCCCAATCCATTGCCAATCGCGCGGCTTGCCGTCGCCGCCCGCGGCCGCCGGCACGGCCACCAACAGCAGCAACAACAGCTGCTTGTACAGATTGTCGTTGAATGCGCCCAGGAATTGGGTCGCAGTGAGGCCCCAAAACGACCGGTCGGCGTGTAGTTTGGGCGGCGCGCCCGCTGCACCGTGCGTTGATTCGTCCGTGCGCTCCGCCACGTGGAACTCCTTGCCGTGCAGTACGGCGCTGCATCGCCGCAGACCAAGGACCTACGACTTTGCCGCCTCCAACTGGACGAGGCTCGCACCGTCTTCCGCCGTCAGCTGCCGGATATCCTCGGTGATCCGCATCGAGCAGTATTTGGGGCCGCACATGCTGCAGAAATGAGCGTCCTTGAAACTGTCTTGAGGCAGCGTCTCGTCGTGATAGGCCCGCGCCGTTTCCGGATCCAGCGACAAGCGGAACTGCTCGTTCCAGTCAAACGCGAACCGGGCCCGGCTGAGCGCATCGTCGCGGTCCCGCGCACCGGGACGCCGCCGGGCGACGTCCGCCGCGTGGGCGGCGATCTTGTACGCGATGACGCCCTGCTTGACGTCTTCGTTGTTGGGCAAACCCAAGTGCTCCTTGGGCGTCACGTAGCACAACATCGCCGCGCCGGTCCAGCCCGCGATGGCGGCGCCGATGGCGCTGGTGATGTGGTCATAGCCCGGCGCAATGTCCGTGACCAACGGCCCCAGTACGTAAAACGGCGCTCCGTGGCAGATCTCGATCTGCTTTCGCACGTTCATTTCGATCTGGTCCATCGGAATGTGCCCCGGCCCTTCGACCATCACCTGGGTGCCGTTGGCCCAGCTGCGTTGCACCAATTGCCCCAGCACGTCCAATTCGGCGAACTGGGCCGCGTCGCTGGCGTCGGCCAAGGATCCCGGCCGCAACCCGTCGCCCAGACTCCAGGTCACGTCGTACTGACGCATGATTGCGCACAAGTCGTCGAAATGGTCGTACAGCGGGTTCTGTTTGTGGTGGGCCATCATCCACTTGGCGATCAGCGACCCGCCGCGGCTGACAATGCCGGTCACGCGCCGGACGGCCAGCGGCAAATGCTCCCGCAGCACGCCGCAATGCACGGTCATGTAATCCACGCCTTGCTTGGCCTGATGTTCCACCATGTCCAGGAAGTGCTGCGGCGTCATGTCCTCGATGTGCCCACCCAACTCTTCGAGCATCTGGTACATCGGCACGGTGCCGATCGGCACCGGCGAAGCGGCGATGATCTCGGCACGGATCGCATCGATGTTCTTGCCGGTGGACAGATCCATCACCGTATCGGCCCCATAGTGGATGGACGTGTGCAGCTTTTCCAACTCGCCGTCCACGTCGCCGGTGACCGCCGAGTTGCCGATGTTGGCGTTGATCTTGCAGCGGACGGCGATCCCAATGCCCAACGGCTCGAGCTTGCCTGCCAAGTGGATCTTGTTTGCCGGGATGACCAGCCGCCCGGCGGCGACTTCGCTTCGGACCAGTTCCGGGGTCAAGCTTTCGCGTTCGGCAACGAACTTCATTTCCGCCGTCATCTCGCCGGCACGTGCGGCCTGCAATTGGGTATCGCTCATCAGATCATTCTCCTAAACGCTCTTGCGAGCGGGTATTCGAACCACGGATTGCGACAATCCTATCGCCGAGCCGCAAGTTGTCAATCGCAAAAGACTTGCGGCATGGGATGGCCAACCCGGCCGGCAGGGCGCTGGCGTTTGCCCGGCGCAGGGCCGTCGCCCAAATCGTCGCGAGCCGCTTCGGCCAGGGCCGTCAGCCGTTGCACCACGTCGGGATGGGCTGCCACCACATTGTTTGACTCGCCGATGTCCGCGTCCAGATCGTACAGTTCCGCTTGAGCGGGGGCGATGCCCCCCGCCAGGTTCGTCCGTTTGGCCGGCAGCGGCAGGTGCAGTTTCCAGCGGCCCGAGCGGACGGCCTGCAACTGGTCCGTGAAATAGTAATAAAACGCTGCGTGCGGCGATCGCGCGTCCGGCTGACCGCTCAACAGCGGCCACACGTCGCGGCCGTCGATGATGCGGTCCGGCGGCAGGACCGTACCGGCTAAACGTGCGAGTGTGGGCAAGAGATCCATCGTCGAGACGATTTCGTCACTATTCGCGCCGGCGGGAATCCGGCCCGGCCAACGCACGATGCACGGCACCCGCATTCCGCCTTCCCATGTGGTGTAGCCCCAGCCGCGCAACGGCCGATTGCTGCCTTGCGCCGGCCGCCGTTGGGGTGCGCCATTGTCCGATGTCCACACGATCAACGTGCGGTGGTTCAATTGCAGATCCCGCAGTGCGTCCAAGATCTCGCCGGTCGACCAGTCCAGTTCCTCGACGCTGTCGCCGTAGGGTCCGTTGGCCGACCGGTCTTGGAATCGCGGGCTGGCAAACGGACGGGCGGTGCTGCCCGGCATGGCCTGGGGTAAGTACAAGAAGAATGGCCGCTGGCGATTGGCGGTGATGAACTTGACGGCTTCCTGGGTATATTTCTGCGTCAGCAGGTTGCGATTGACCGGCGCATTGATGACCTGCCGGCCGCACATCAGCGGCAGCGGCGGCCAACCGCGCTCGCGGTTCTCGACCATGTCGTCGCTGTAGGGAATGCCAAAGAACTCGTCGAAACCCTGCCGCGTGGGCAGGAACTCCGCTTGATCGCCCAAGTGCCATTTGCCAATGCAGGCGGTGGCGTACCCGGCGGCTTTCAGCACTTCAGCCATTGTCACCTCGTCCGGGTGCAAACCGTTGGGCGAAACCGGCCGCAGCACGGCACCGTCGGGTTGCGTCAGGTGCAAGCCCACGCGGCGCGGATAGCAGCCCGTCATCAGGGCCGCCCGCGACGGCGTACACACGCCGCTAGCGGCGTAGAAGCTGGTCAACCGCATACCTTCTGCCGCCAGCCGATCGACGTTCGGTGTGCGGTGGACCCGCGAACCGAAACAGCCAATGTCGCCGTACCCCAAATTGTCGCACAGGAAAACGATGACGTTGGGCGGAAGCGGGGCCGGCGCCGGAATTTCGCCGGCGGAAACCGGTGACGCCAGCACTCCGGCCCACAAGATCGCCGTACAGCACGCATTTGAGAAGAATGTCATGGCGATCCGACTCCTTCAACTGACGCAAAGACCTTGCTGACGTTTCGGACGAGCGTGCGGAACGGGAGCCGAAATAACTTCCCGATTTCCGCACGATAGACTCGAACGCTGATTTCGGGCCCCTGCCGAGCTCGCTCGGTAGAGCCCCTGATTCTGCACTAGAGCCAGTACCCCAACCACTCTCCTCATTTCCCCCCCCCCCCGCTGCCGCGAAGCGGCGGCGGGGGGGGAATGAGGGGACGCTTTGCTTGGACGGGTTAGTGCAGAATCACCGCTTCCACCGAGCAAGCTCGGCGGGGAGTCTCGAACATCGGGAACTTATTTCGGCCACCGTTGCTGTGCCACGCTGCCGCCGGGACAACAGCATACCCCGGACATGTTGACACGCCAATGTCGGGGGCTAAGAATGTCGGCATTGGCAAGCGGACACAAGCTTATGTTTCTGATCACGATCGAGAACCCGAAGCAGCAGAGGCAGTACCTCCATCCGGAAGGCGTCCTCGTCCTGGGCCGCCAGCCGGGAGGAGACGACGCCCACATCGTGATCGATGACGACTATGTGTCCCGCAGGCACCTGGTACTGGAGCAGGTAGGGCCCACGCGGGTCCGCTTCGAGAACGTAGGCCGCAACGATCTGGAGCTGCCCGACGGCATCAAGATCGGCCAGGGCGCTTGTGGCGAGGTCGACCTGCCGGTCCGCCTGCGGATCGGCCGCACGACGATCGATTTAGCGCCGCACGAGGCCGAGCCCCTGGCCAACCTGCCGCGCCCGGAGGATTCGGACGGCGAAGAGTTCCAGACGGTGTCTCTGCCCGCAACCCGCCAGCTGCCGACGGTTACGCGCCCTTCGCTGGCCAGCCTGGGCGACGTCCCCACGGCGGAAAAGCTGACCGTCTGGTTCGAAACGCTGCTGTCCGTGCAACGTTCGGCCGTCGGTTCGGCGGAGTTTTACCAGGAAACGGCGCGGGCGATCGTGGACCTGGTCGGGCTGGACCGCGGCTTGGTGCTGCTGCGCCAGGATGCCGACTGGCGGATCGTCGCCAGCTGGGCCAAAGACCAGAATGTGGCGCTGGATTACAGCCGGTCCGTCCTGACGCGCGTGGTCGATCAGGGGCGGACGTTTTTCGGCACCCCGCAATCCCGCAATACCCATCAGAGTCTGGACAACGTCGAAGCCGTCGTCGGCTCGCCGGTTTTCGGTTCCAGCGGCGCGGTGGTCGGCGTCCTGTACGGTTCGCGCGACTGGGGCTCGGAAATGTCGCGTACGGGAATTCAACCGCTGGAAGCTCAGGTCGTGCAGCTGCTGGCCAGCTCCGTCTCGTCCGGCCTGATCCGGATGGAGATGCAGCAACGACTGCAGCAGGTGGAGCAGTTGGCGGCCGTCGGCCAGGCGATCGCGTACATCATCCACGATCTGCGGGGACCACTGGCCAACGTCCAACAGTTGCTCGAATTGTGGCAGCACGGGCCCCGGGAGGACTTGGGCCGGGAAGAGCAGCTGGAACTGATCGACGAATCCTTGGCCGTGGCCCTCGACCTGCTGGACGACAGCCTCGAGTTCTGCCGGGGCAAGGTTCAGGTCAAGCCCGTGCGGGGGACGTTTGCGACGCTGTTGGGCAAGCACCTGCGGCTGCTGCGCGTGGAATTGGAGACGCTGGGCGTGGCGCTGCAGATCGATGCGCCCGCCGAGTTACAGTTCGCTTTCGACCCGGAACGCATGGCCCGCGTCCTGCGGAACCTGGCGCGGAACGCGGCCGAGGCCATGCAGGGACGGACAGGAGCGGCGGTGACGATCGGCGCACGGCCGACGCCGGACGGCGTCGAATTACTCGTCGCCGATAACGGCCCGGGGATTCCGCCCGAAGTGCTGGGCAAGCTGTTCCAGCCTTTCGGGACGCATGGCAAAAAAGGGGGCACGGGATTCGGGCTGGCGATTGCCAAGCAGTTGGTCGAAGCGCATCGCGGGAGAATCACCGTGAGTGCCGGCGGTCAAGGGACGCGGTTCACGATCGCCTTGCCTGCCGATGACGGGGCCGCCGATGCGACAGCCGTCACGGCTTTCCCGGCCGCGACCCGGACGCAACCGGACCTCTCCGCCGCGCGGACCGGCTCCGGTTCGCGGCGGGTCCTGTTGGCGGAGGACGGACAGGTCAACCAGCGTCTGATTTCCAGCTTGCTGCGGTCTTCCGGCCACACCGTCGATGTCGTCGGCAACGGACGCGACGCCGTGGACGCATGCGCGTCCCAAGTCTTCGATGTAGTGTTGATGGACGTCGAGATGCCAGTGATGGACGGAAGGGAAGCCAGCCGCGCGATCCGCGAACTGGAACGGGACACCGGCCGGCACGTCGCCATCGTCGCGCTGTCCGCTCATCCTTCGGCGGAAAACCGGGCGGAATGCCTTGCCGCGGGGATGGATGCGGTGCTGGTCAAGCCGGTCCGCACGGACGAGCTGAACGCGGTCTTAAGCCAACTGCCGACGTCCGGCCCGGAGCCGAATCCCACGTAGAACCGCCGCGACCATGAACACGCGACCGCTGCCGCCCCCGTCGATTCGCTGGCCGTTTCCCGGCGAGATCATCACGCACGGCAAGAACGCGTATGCCGTCGGCGAAGCCTTGGGACGCGGCACCTACGGGGCCACCTTCGCCTGTACCGACCAGTGGAGCAACAATCTGGTCGTCAAGGTGCTCGTGCCGCACCAACAGACGTACGACCAGGTGCGTGTGAACTGGCAGCGTGAAATCGCTTCGCTGTTTACGTTGCGGCACCCCAACATCACGTACGTGTACGACGCCTTTGAACGCGACAAGACGTTCCATATCGTGGTGGAACGTTGCGGCGGCAGCATTGCTTCGCTGTTCTCGATCGTCGACTACGACGGCTTTGACTGGATCCCGCCAATCGCCCGCTGCATGTTGCAGGCGATTGCCTTTATTCACGACCAAGGCTATGTCCACAAAGACATCCATCTGCGGAACGTCTTCTGGACCTACGTGCGGGACGAGTTGATGATCAGCCCCACCCAGTCGGTCACGTTCAAGGTCGGCGATCTGGGCGTCAGCCGGTTCGAGCACGAGGTGCAGTCCGAAAACCCCACCGTCCCCTGGATGATCGCCCCGGAAGTTTTGGACCCCGCCCAGTTCGGCCAGGTCGGCAAGCCGACCGACATCTACCACGCCGGACTGGTGTTGCTAGCAGTGGCGATGGGCATCGAGCCGTCGTTTACGTACGATGAAATCGTCCGCGGCGTCCCCCGGGAAACGGCCGAACAACTGCCTCCGCCCTTCGGCCCGGCGATCGGTCAGGCGCTTCGCCGCCACGTCCACGCCCGGCCGGCCACGCCTTTCGAGTTCTGGCGGCGAATGGCAGCTTCCACGGGGGGGAGCCCGAATTCATCGTAACCCGAAGCGTCAGCGAGGGAAATTCCAGCGCGTGACCAAAGACAGAAAGCAAACCAACAAATTCGTCTGGTTCGCTTCCGGTTGTTTTGCTACAGTCCCGCCCGCTCGTCTTGATTCCTGGACAGACTCCTGAACAACGGCTCGACCGTGGTGCGCCTGTTGCCATGTGGAATTCCGCCAGCAAACTCGTCGTCGTGATCGGCTTCTGCCTGACGATCGGTCTCTCGTGGGGCTGCATGGGCACGCCCCCGTATCGGATGTGGTACCGCAGTCAGTGGATGGAGGACGAGCAAGCCCGGCCTAGTTTGCACGCGCGCCTCGAGGAACTCGAAGCGTTGCGGAGCCGGGCCGGCAGTATGAGCGAAGCGGAACAAGCACAAATCGCGGCGAATCTCTCGCGTTCTCTGGCCGACGATCCCACGCCGCTGTACCGTGCGCATGTCGTCCGGACACTGGCCGAGCTGTCCACGCCGGCTGCCACCGAAGCCCTGCGTGCGGCGATTCAGGACCGCGATGCCAGCGTGCGCATTGCGGCTTGTGCCGCGTGGGGGCGTCGCGGCAGCGAAGAGGCGATCCCGGTGCTGGCGGAAGTCCTGAGCAAGGACGCCGAGTTGGACGTGCGCATCGCCGCCACTCGAGCCTTGGAAAACTACCGGACTCCGGACGTGGTCCCGGCCTTGGGACTCGCGTTAGACGATTCCGACCCCGCCCTGCAACACCGCGCCATCAATTCTCTGAAGGTGGTTACCGGCGAAGATTTCGGCAACAGCGTCCCCGCCTGGCAGCAATATGTCCGCACCGGCGCGGTAGATCCTTCCGCCGTGCCATCGCTGGCGGAACGGCTGCGCGAGTTATTCTAAGCCAGGGCCTGCTTGCAGAACTGGACGCACTTGGTCACTTCTTGTACGGGGTCCGAACCCTCGGGAACCTTGTATTCCAATTCGATATCGGCGGGGAAGGTCAACTCGGGCTGATGCATGGTTCTTCCTCACAAAAACAAAGTTCATCAAGGCAAATTCCCGTCCCGGTATTTTACAATCCACGGATGTGCTGCAACACCGGTGGAACAAGATGAATTACGATCGCGGCCGTCTCAGTTGGTCCGATGTGCGCCTGTTGGAGTCCACGCTTCAGCGTGTCCTCGCGCGCACGCTAAAGCGTGGACTCCAACGGGCAGCCCGCGTTAGGCGTCACGCCTTTACCAGTTCAATTCCCTCGCCCGTCCCGAGATCGCGCGTGTACTGCCTCTGCTCGGGGTTGTTCCAATGTTCGTGGACGCCCAGGCTCCGTAAGAGCTTGCCGTCGCCGGCGGGGGCGTAACGCGTCCCGGATGGCGGTTGCTGGGCCAACGCCGCTTCGTGCAAATAATTGTCAACCGCGCCCACCATGCGGATCGCGCTCGCTTCTGCCGCGAAGAAGTCGACGGCGACCGACTCGAGCGCGACCGGGTCCTGCGACGCTAATACGCTGGCCGTCCAATCTCCGCCGAACGGCGGCGACTGCCACCGCTCGGGCAGCTTCGACTGATGGGGAGCGGCGTACAAGGCGTCGAGCAGATAAAGGATCGTCTTGCCGCCGAGGTCTGGGTGTCCCATCAGGTCGACGATCGCGTTGTAGCTGCCCGGCGGCTGGCTGGTGCTGGTGATCGACCGGTGCAGGTGCGCCGGATTCCAGCCTCGGTGCGAGTCGGTCGGGCCGGTGTTTTCGCGGTAGAGCGAGCCGAAATGATTCTTGGCGCAGAGCGTCACGCCCGCCAGGGCGTGCCCTTTCAAGACCGCCGCGTTGATCTGGTAGGTCGCGCCCGTCACACATTTCGGGAGATAGGTCTTGTCGAGCTTCGGTGCGGCGGGATCGGCAAACGAGACCGCCGTGCCCAGGTCGGGCAGCACGCCAAAACGGCCTTCGCCGCCGTCGCGGTCCTCGAACCGGATGGCGGGGAACTCGGCGTGGCAGGGATCGAAGATCGAGTCGGGAACGAATCGCGACGCATCGACGACGACCAGATCGGCTTCTCGCACCCCCGCCTGCCGGACCAGCTGCCGCAACAGGGCCTGAGTCAACTGAGGTGTGTTATAAAACCCCTGGGCCGGATTCACACGCCGCTGGCAGCAGTTCAGATTAAGTTTGACGACCACCTTTTCCCCCGGTTGGTAGCCGACGTCGCCTCGCCCCCGCTGCCGATTGCTGTACCGGAACAAGTTCTTCCAAGCTGCTGCGTCTGTCTTTGCGCCCGTTACCAACCGCAACGTGTCGCAGAGCATCTGATCGGCGCGTTGGGCATTGACGAAGCGGTCCTCGTACCAGCCGCCCGCGTGCGTGTCGCCGTCCCAGCGGGCGATGCCCGAATCGTGGACCCACACCACGCGGCCGGGAAAAACGCCGTAAGCCGTGCCAATCGGCCGGTTCGGCGGCTCGGCGGGCGTCCATCGAGCCGGCGGGGCGTCCGCCTCGGCTGCCGACAAGCCCCACCCGGCCGGCGAGGGCACGAACGACGACAAACCGTGATAAGCGCCGACGGCCAGCGCTCCTTTGAGAAAATCGCGTCGACTCATTGCAGATCTCCAATTCTTCCGGCAAGCCTCGATCCCGTGTGCGGCCGGTATTGGCTCGTTTAACCGCGTGGGCAACGCCCCGCGCGCACCACCTTGTGCCGTGACTACCTGCTATTATCGGCGAGCAGCGCGGGCCGAGCAAGCCGAGGCGATTGTCCAAAGACCAATACCCGCAGTCGGGCCGTGTACATGAATCACGCGTCGCGATCTTGCCGCGGCCCCACCCCGCCGAGCTTACGTACGGTTGATGAATGCCCGCCTATCTGCTCTGATACTCAGGATGGCGTCTGGGAAACTCCTGTTGTTCGGCGTCCAAGTCAGGCATCGTTCGAGCAATAAGTGAGCGGAATGGCGCCAGCCCAATGCCTCTTACTTTGGGACCATTGGGGGCGTTTTTGTTAGCGGAGCGGCGCAAGCCGCCCGGTTTTCCGACTGTAATACCGGACGGCTCGCGCCGTGCCGCTACAAAGTAAGCGGCATTGGGCGCGAGCCACCGGTTCCTGATTGTCCGGTTTGCCCGCAATACCGGCGGCTAGCGCCTTGCCGCTCACGCGTCATTTGACCGCGATTCCTCGAACGATGCTGAACGGCAGCCGGGACGAGGACGCCCGCGGCGGACAAGCCGCCAAAGAGGACCGATCACCGTGGCAGGACCACACATGAATGCACCAAATTCGGCGGGCGACCGCTTGCGGGCTGCGTTGGAGTTGGAATGTCCGCTGCAAGTCGTCGGCGTGATCAATGCCTACGCGGCGCGGCTGGCGCAAGCGACGGGCTTCCGGGCGCTGTACATCTCCGGCGGCGGGGTGGCGGCCAGTTCCTGCGGCATCCCGGACTTGGGCCTGACCACCATGGAGGATGTTCTGATCGACGTCCGCCGGGTGGTGGAAGTCACCGACGTGCCGGTGCTGGTGGATATCGATACCGGCTGGGGCGGGGCGTTGAACATCGCGCGGACCATCAAGACCATGGAACGTGCCGGCGCGGCCGGGGTCCACATCGAAGATCAGCTGTCCGCCAAACGGTGCGGTCATCGCCCCGGCAAGGCCGTCGTGCCGGCCGACGAGATGGTGGACCGCATCCGGGCTGCGGTCCAGGCCCGCACCGACGCAGGTTTCGTCGTTATGGCGCGGACCGACGCGCTGGCGGTCGAAGGCATGAATGCCGCGGTCGACCGCGCCTGCCGCTACATCGAAGCCGGGGCGGACATGCTCTTTCCCGAAGGCTTGCAGACCCTTGCCCAGTATCGGCAATTCGTCGGCGCGGTCCACGTGCCCGTCTTGGCCAATATCACCGAGTTCGGCCTCACGCCGCTGCTGACCGTCGACGAGCTGCGGAGTGTGGGTGTCCGCCTGGTGCTCTACCCCCTGTCGGCGTTTCGGGCCATGAGCGCTGCGGCATTGCAAGTGTACCAGGCACTCCGCCGTGACGGCACGCAGCAGAACGTGATCGGCCAGATGCAGACCCGCGAGGATCTTTACCGGTACCTTGGTTACCATGCGATGGAGCAGGAACAACGATGAACGGCCCGACGCCAAATCTCGAAGCGAAGAAGAAAAAATCCGTCGCCCTGTCCGGCGTGGTGGCAGGCAATACCGCCATCTGCACCGTGGGCCGGACGGGCAACGATTTGCACTACCGGGGCTACGACGTCGTCGACCTGGCGGCGCACGCCACGTACGAGGAGGTCGCCTATCTGCTGATTCACGGCGAGCTGCCGACCAACGTCCAGCTAACCGGCTACCGCCGTAAACTCCAGTCTCTCCGCGGACTCCCCGCGCCGGTCCGCGCCGTGCTGGAACAGACGCCCGGCAGCACGCACCCCATGGAGGTGCTCCGCACGGGCTGTTCGATGCTGGGCACACTGGAGCCGGAGCAGACCGACCACCGGGTGCCGGCCGCGCGCGACATCGCCGACCGGCTGCTGGCCACCTGCCCGTCGATGTTGCTGTACTGGCATCACTTTGCCCGCCGCGGCCGGCGGATTGAGGTCGAGACGGACGATCCGTCGATCGCTTCGCATTTCTTGCACCTCCTGCACGGCCGGGAGCCCGAACCCCAGCACGTCCACGCCGTCGACCAATCGTTGATCCTGTACGCAGAGCATGAATTCAACGCCTCGACCTTTGCCGCCCGCGTAATCGCCGGAACCGGCTCGGACATGTACTCGTCCATCACCGGCGCCATCGGCGCGCTGCGCGGCCCCAAGCACGGCGGCGCCAACGAAGTCTCGCTCGAGATCCAGCACCGCTACTCCTCGCCGGCGGAAGCGGAAGCCGATATCCGCCAGCGCGTCGCCCGGCATGAGATCGTGATCGGCTTTGGCCATCCGGTGTACACCGTGGCCGATCCACGAAACCTGATCGTCAAACCGATCGCCCGGGAACTGTGCGAGGAGATCGGCCATCACAACCTGTTCCAAATCTGCGAACGGATCGAGTCGGTGCTGTGGGAGCTGAAACGGATGTTCCCGAATCTGGATTGGTACACGGCGCCGCTGTATCACGTGCTGGCGATTCCGACACCGCTGTTCACGCCGCTGTTCGTCATGGCCCGCACCGCCGGCTGGGGCGCCCACGTCATCGAGCAACGGGCGGACGGCAAGATCATCCGGCCTAGCGCCGAATACACGGGCCCCGACGATCGGCCGTTTGTGCCGCTGGAACAACGCGGATAAAGGAGCGTCTTCATGACCAGTGCCGCTGATTCGAACCTGCGTCCTGCGCCCGACCAGGAACTGGTGGACATCGCCCGCTACGTGGCCGAGTACCGGATCGAGAGCCAGGAAGCCTACGCGACGGCCCGCTATTGCCTGCTGGATTCACTGGCCTGCGCCCTGCTGGCCCTGCGTTTTCCGGCCTGCACACGGTTGCTCGGCCCGCTCGTTCCCGGCACGCTCGTACCGCACGGCGTGCCGGTGCCCGGGACGGCATTCGTCCTGGACCCGTGCCAAGCGGCGTTCGACATCGGCGCGATGGTCCGCTGGCTCGACTTCAACGACACTTGGCTGGCCGCCGAATGGGGGCATCCGTCGGACAACCTGGGCGCCATCCTCGCCGTGTCCGACTTCGTCAGCCGCCGCAACGCGGCGCTCGGGCAACCGCCGTTGACGGTGCGCGACGTGCTGACCGCCATGGTCAAAGCCCACGAGATCCAGGGCGTGCTGGCACTGGAAAACAGTTTCAATCGTGTCGGCCTGGACCACGTGGTGCTGGTCAAGGTGGCCAGCACGGCGGTGGCGATGCACTTGCTGGGTGGCAGCCAATCGCAGATTGTGGACGCCTTGTCGCAAGCCTGGGTCGACGGGCAGAGTCTCCGCACCTACCGCCACGCGCCCAACACGGTTTCCCGCAAGAGTTGGGCGGCCGGCGACGCCACCAGCCGCGGCGTGCGTTTGGCCCTGATGACGTTGCAGGGCGAGCCGGGCCTGACCAGCCCGCTGACGGCGGCCCGCTGGGGGTTCGGCGACGTGCTGTTCCAAGGCCGCCGCCTGCAGGTGTCACGGCCGTACGGCACGTACGTCATGGAGCATGTGCTGTTCAAAATCTCGTTCCCGGCCGAATTTCACGCCCAGACGGCCGTCGAGTGTGCCCTGCAACTACACCCGATAATCCACGACCGACTGGACCAGATCGAGCGGATCGAGTTGCGGACGCAGGAGCCGGCCATCCGGATCATCAGCAAGGCCGGGCCGCTGCATAATCCGGCCGACCGCGATCATTGCCTGCAGTACATGGTGGCCGTGCCGCTGATCTTCGGGCGTCTGGATGCCGCTTGCTACGAGGACGAGTTTGCCCGGGACCCACGGATCGATGCGTTGCGGGCTAAGATGACGGTGGCCGAAGAACCGCAGTTCACCCGCGACTACTATGATCCCGACCGGCGTGCGATCGGCAATGCAGTCCAGGTCTTTTTCCGGGACGGCTCGAGCACCGAACCGGTGGCCGTCGCCTACCCCCTGGGCCATCGCCGCCGCCGCGCGGAGGGCATCCCGCTCTTGCTGCAGAAATTCCGGGACGCCCTAACCGCCCACTTCCCGCCGCCGCAGGCCCAAGCCATCGATACCATGTGCCAGGAAGCGGAGAAACTGGAGGCCGTGCCGGTCCCCGGATTCATGGACCGGCTCGCCTGCAAAGGCGAACAGCCGTAGGAACACGGGCCGATTTCTTTCCACTTCTGGTTTGAGGCGCAACCGGCTGCGACGACCACACCGCCAAACAGGTCTACTCTTTCTTCAGCCCTTCGGATTGCAGTTTGCGGAAAGCGTCGACGCCGTCGCCGACGGGTTCGCCTTCCTTGCTCTCCTTCTTCTTCACGACGTCGTCCAGGCCGAGTTGAATCTTCTTGAAGGTCTTGTCCGACACCAAGTAGTACCAATCGGCGAACCGCGTGTTTTCCTTGGCGACCGTATCTTTGGCCTTCTTGATCTTGTCGTTCCGTTCGTCGATCTTGCGCTGATTTTCCTTGTTGATCCGTTCACGCTCTTTTTCGATCTCGGATTCTTTGGCCTCGGTATCGATCTTGGGCTTGGCCTCGGTCTTGGCGTCTGCGGCCGGCTTGGCTTCCGGTTTCGTTTCGGCTTCCGGCTTTGGTTCGGCCGCCTGCTTGGCTTCGCCTTCCGGTTTGGCTTCGGTCACCGGCTTGGCCGCGTCTTCCGGCTTGGCCGCTTCCTTCGCTTCGGGCTCGTCGCTGGCCGTCGGCTTGGCGGTTTCGCTCGATGTTTCGGCCGATTTGGCTTCGGGCTTCACTTCCGGTTTAGCTTCCGGTTTAGCTTCCGGTTTAGCTTCCGGTTTGGCTTCGACCTTGGCTTCCGGCTTCGTTTCCTTTGTCGGCTCCGGCTTGGCACCCGTAGGCAATTCCGGCAGTGGTTGCAGCTCGGGCTGGGGGAATTTGGCCATATCGACGCGAGTCGTCACGAACAGGTAGCGGTTCTGGCCTTGGTCTTCCGTTCCTTCGGCGACTTCCTCGGTCTCCCCAAAACGCAACACGTACTCGACGCCGTCCTTCGTGCCCACGCTCACTTCGCCGTTGGCGCTCAGCAGTTCCACCTCGCCGCTGGCCGCGGGGACCATGTAGAAACCATGCTTGGCCAAGTCCATGACGCCCTCGTCGTCTTTGGCGTAACCTTCGCCGGCCTTAAGGTCAGCTCCCAACCCCTTGGGTTTGCGGCGGACGTCGGCGATTTCCAGTTCGTCCACGGCGGTCTTGAGGTCGTTCAACTTGTCCTTGTTCAATTCTTCCTGGTCGGACAACGCGACAACGGCCCCTTCGCCTTTGTTGTACTTTGTCAGCTCGCGCAACTTCCACTCGGAATCCTTGAAGTCGGCGGCGACGTCATACTTCTTGTCGATCAACACGCGATTGGGCGGTTGCAGCGAGACGGTGTAGTTCTTCAAGGCCACGTTTTCCACGTCCCAGCTCTTCAGATCCTTGAACAGATCCTTCTCGATCCAATCCTGGAACTTGGTGGACAGCTTTTCCGGGTCGATTTTGACCGTGTAGACCACGTCTTTCTTCGGTTCGCGGACAAACCGCTGGTCATCCGCGCCTTTGACCTTCTTGCCGATGATCAGGCTGGCGAGGTTCTGTGACTTGGAGTCCTCGAACCGGACCAGCAAGCCAACCCCTTCGTCGCCCACTTTCAATTTGTCCTTATCCGGCTCGATCACGCCGAACAGGCGATGGTCGCCGGATACCGTCGACGCAATGCCCAGGACCTGGAGGTCGACCAGCAACAATGCGGCGTCTCGCACGCGCGTTTCGGCGTCGGCCGGATAGCCGCCATGGGACGGCAGCGTCCAGGCGCCGGATGCCTTGTCCCGAGCCACGCGGAATTCGTCCAGCGTCCCCAACGCCTCGTCATACCTGACGATTTCCATGCGATCCGCCTTGGCCGGGTCGTCGAAGTCTTTGAACAACGCCTTTTTTTCCAACTCGCTGACCTTGAACTCCTCGATCTGCGGGCGCGACAGATATGCGACCAGCGCGACCAACAGAGCCACTCCCACGTAAATCAGCGTTTTGATGCCTTCAGTCATAATTCTTGTCTCTCCAACATCAATTCGAACCGCTCATGCGACCGGCAGGTGGAAAAGGTCCTTACCGCATCCGCGACTTGGCCACGCCCTCGCGTTCACGCAGGCGGCGCCGGACGAACACGATCAAGCCGATCAACAGCGGCGGGATGGGTGGCAGCGCCACCGCCAGGAACTTGTACCAATTCTTGATCCCCACGATTTCCAGGTCCACTTTGCGGCGGATCTCTTCGATCTGCTCGTCCCGCTGACGTTG
This sequence comes from uncultured Pirellulaceae bacterium, assembly GCA_964645045.1. GTDB lineage: Bacteria > Planctomycetota > Planctomycetia > Pirellulales > Pirellulaceae > Anammoximicrobium. The sequence continues at coordinate 52,008 of CAZXYZ010000055.1, forward strand.
CATCTGTTCGCGTTTCACGTCCAGCCGGCGTTTCAAGCGTTCCTGAACCTCCGCCAGCTTCTGGGCCCGGCTCTGCAGATCCGAAAACCGAATGCCGCCCTGCCCCCCGGCACTCTGCTTGGCCTGCAACTCCTCCAACTCCTTCTGGAACTTGTCGATTTCCTTCGCGTTCTCTTCCTCGATGGCTTTGACCGCTTTGTCAAACTCTTCCTGGTACTTCATCCGCTCGCGGAACTCGGTCTGGCGGGCATCCTGCGCGCCAACTTCCACAATCCGCAGCGTACTGTGCTTGGGCTTGCGTTTGCGGATCTCGATGTAGTCGTCGTCGCCCGAAAGCACGTCGATGATATTCAGCAGGAAGTTCACGTTCTCGAACTGCCAGCTGATTTCTTCATCCTCGCCCGGCCGAGCGCGAATTCGGAGGAACGCGGGCATCATCAAGTCGATGTCGGAAACGTAGACCACGTCCAGGCCGCGTTCCTTCGTCTCTGTGGCTTCGGACTTGGGGGCTTCGGGCTTGGATGCTTCGGGCTTGGATGCTTCGGGCTTGGCAGCCTCTTTGCCGTCGGCGGCTTTGTCCGCGGCAGGATCTTTGTCTTTCGCGGCACCAGCATCCGGCTTGACGTCCACCTTCGCCGGCTCCGCGGACCCCGTTTCCGGTTTGCTCTCGACCTTGGCCGCAGGATCCTTGGCAGCCTTCGCGTCGTCGGCGGTCTTCGCCTCGTCGGCCCCGGCGTCCGACATCTGCTTGTCCTCCGGCAGCTTGCCGGTAATGCGGGCGGCGATGGTTTGCGGCCCCTTGCGATCGCCTTGGGCGACCTTCATCAGGAAGGGGTTCTCCCGGTTGTCCATAAACGCTTGGAAGCTCAACGTGCCGGCCATCTCGCCGGTCGTCGCCAGCTTGGTGAATTTGAGATCGCTACCCGCGTCCGGTTTGATCGCGCCTGGTACCGGGAAGAAGATTTCCGACAACCCCGCGGTGATCGGCGACTGGTCATTGATGGACTCCTCGCCTCCAGGGGCTTCGCGGCGGCAGAAGACCCACGAGTCGGGGATGCCCTGGATCTGCAGTTTCAAGTACGGATTGAAATCCTGCCAAACGATGTCGGGCGAGAACATGCCCATCATGCCGGTTTCGCCGGATACGTCGATCCCCAGCAGGTTCCACATCTTCCGCATGTCCGCCTTGGGCTGCGGTCCTTGCTGTTGGAACATCATTCCGCCGGGCGGCATCTTCGGCTCGCCCGTGGCCGGCGCGGACATGAAAATCGGACGGGGATCTTCGAACACCGCCGTAGGCTGGCCGCTCTTAATCGCTTCCAGCACATTGTCCAACTGCTCGGGACTGAGTGACGACGGCTGGGCGACCAGCATTACGTCGTACGTGTCCTTTTCGATCGGGTTGGTGGGGTCGATTTCCTTGACTTCGTACTGTTTTTCCAGCTCGGTGACGATCTCCTGCTTGGGGATGTCCTGCGGCCGGCCGCCGGCAAACGAGAATCCGCCAAACAACTGCACGTCGGTCCGCACAATGCCGACAGTCTTACGTTCTTTTTTGGCCACGGTGCAGATCGAACGAATCAACTCGTACTCGACCGGGATACCGTAGTCGAAGAACGGCACGACGACTTTTTCCAGTCCGCACGTGAACGCGGCCGCCAGGAAAATCTGCTCGTCCTTGATTGCCCCGCGCGTCCGCGTCCGCACCCCCTCGGGCTTGATGCCATATCGTTTTTCCGCCAGCGAAGCCAGTTCGATGGCATCTTCGCTGCCCTCATCCAGGATGTGCATCCGCACATTGAGGTTGCCCTCGGCCGTCGCGTTAAATTCCTTGAGCATCGACATCAAGTCCGCCTTCGTTTTGGCGTACAACTCGGGAACCTGCCCGCTGATGAAGGCTTCGATTTGAATCGTATGCTCGGGCTTCAATTCCTTGAGCAAACGCTTTGTGTCCGGGGCCAGCGAGCTGACTTTGCCCACCGTCAAATCGCTCCGCGCGTTGCTCAGCACGTCGCTGTTGGCAAACACGAAGTTCACGCCCAACACGATCGCGATCAGCGATACGGTCCGGACCAGATAGTGCCCCAACAAAGACGTCCCGTCGCGGCCCCCCGACCAATGCCGGCTGCCGATCAACACCATGCTGAGATACAGACCGACGGCAGCGACCAGCGCAAAATAAGCCACCGAAGAAAGACTGACAATGCCGCGCCCGAAATCATCGAACTGAGCCCCGATGCTCCAGCCGGACACCAAGCGGGCCAGCGTGGTATTGCGAACGATGACATCGGCTTTAATGGCAAACACCAGCGGGGCATTGAACATCGCGCCGAGGATGAAACCGACCGTTAAATTGCTGGTCAAGAACGAAGCAATCATGCCCACAGCCAGCATCGCCATGCCCACGAACCAGTAGCCCAGGTACGTGGCGAAGAACAGACCGGTATCCAAGTCGCCCAGGGTCAGCGAGGCCAGCACGATGAAGTTGCAGAACTGCGAAAACAATAGCGAGGCGGTAAAAATCGAGGCGGCCGCAACGTACTTGCCGACGACAATGTCGAAATCCGCGGCCGGCAACGTCAGCAGCAATTCGTCGGTGCCCTGCCGGCGCTCGTCTGACCAAATCCCCATCGTGATCGCGGGAATAAAGATCAGCATGATATATGGCAGGAATTTATTCAGTTGACCCAAGTTTGCCAGATTTGCGTTGAAGAACTCGTGCGGCCAAAAAGCCGCAAACGAAGTCAACAGCACGAACAAGCACAAGAACACGTACCCTGTAGGGTTGCTGAAATACCCAATGAAGTTCCGCTTCAGCACGGCCAACGTGGCCCGCTTCATGGTGCATAGCGGCGCGATGACGACCGCCAGGATCACCAAAAAGATCGCGTTGAGCAGCAAGAGGGTCAGGAGGGAGTTCAGGAACATAGCTACTTCTCTCAACCGAGTTAAAAGCCAAATGTGCAGATCAAGCCAAGGTGGGCCCGAAAACCGGGGCCGCCGCCAGACCAGTGCGGCTTACGCCGCGGTCAACCGCCTGAATACGCCGTCCAGGCCGCCTGTTTCATGCGTGAGATCTGCAACCGATCCATCGTGGGGAACTTTGACTAGGCGGCCTTCGTTAATGAGGATCACCCGACTGGCCATCGCCTCGACCTCCTGTAAGATGTGCGTGGACAGCAAGATAGTCTTCTTCTCATCATCGCGCAACCGTTCCATCGTCCGCCGGACTTCGCGAATCTGGTTGGGATCCAAACCGGCCGTCGGCTCGTCCAGAATCAGGACGTCCGGCTCGTGGAGCAGCGATTGCGCCATGCCCAGACGCTGGCGATACCCCTTGGACAGTTTGGAGATCGGCTTGTGGAACACGCTGCCCAACATGCACAAATCGACGACGGCTTCGATCCTCGCTTGCCGCCGTTCGCGGGACATGCCCCGGGCATCCGCAAAGAACTCCAGCAGACTATGGGGAGTCATATCGGGATACAACGGCCCATTTTCGGGCAGGTATCCCAGCCGCTCGGAACCCGCCAAGCGGTTGACCGCCATGTTGTGCCCGGCGATCCTCGCAATGCCTTCCGAGGGAGCGACATAACCGGTCAGCAACTTCATCGTCGTGCTCTTGCCGGCGCCGTTGGGGCCCAAAAAGGCCACCAACTCCCCTTCATGCACGCTGAAGGACACATCGCGGCACGCCGCGAAGGGACCATAGAACTTGGAGAGGCCAACGGCCTCGATCATCGGCTGGCTGTCCACCTTGTCAATCATGGTTTCGCCAAGTCACAATCGGAGGGAAAGTTCGGTAGGAAGTTCGGCCAGAATGGCAGGCCGATCAAACGTCCTGTTACGTAAAGAGCCCAAATTTGGTTCAATCTGGCAGGCGCTCACGCAAAGTGCCCCAGTGTAGCAACATCCGGGCCGAACGCAATTTGCCTCTCGCTCTTGTCCATCTACAAAATTTGCTTAGTCTTTACGAGACCTTGACTTGGGCTTTCGCAGGAAAGCCATGAACGGCTCTTGAACGGGCGCTAACCGATGTGCGGACGCTTTACCTTGAAAACCCGCTCGACCGCGTTGGTCGAGCAATTTGGCGGCGAGTTGGCCTTCGACCCGGGCCTGCGATACAATATCGCGCCCACCCAAGCGGTGGCCGTCGTGCGGATCGCACCGGACACCAGCGTCAGGCAGTGGCAGCTGGTGCGGTGGGGCTTGGTCCCATCCTGGGCGAAAGACGCGTCGATCGGCAGTCGAATGATCAACGCCCGCGCTGAAACCGTCGCCGGCAAGCCGTCCTTCCGCACTTCCTTTCGCCGCCGCCGCTGTCTCGTGCCAGCCGACGGATACTTCGAGTGGCAGAAGACCGGGCAAGGCAAGCAGCCGTACTATATCCGCATGCGCGACGACCGGCCCTTCGCCATGGCCGGGCTGTGGGAGAGTTGGTTGAACCCGGCAACCAACGAGCCGCTCCTGTCCTGTACGATCATCACCACGCAGGCGAACGAGTTGACGCAGCCGATTCACGATCGGATGCCGGTGATTTTGGCCGCGGCCGACTACGAAATGTGGCTGGATCCGCAGCCGCCGGATCCGGAGCGACTGGGCGCTCTGCTCCGGCCGTGCGACAGCGCGACGCTGCGTGCCGATCCGGTGGACACGTACGTCAACAGCCCGCGGAATGACGGACCGCGGTGCGTCGAATTGCAGAGTCGCTAAGTGCGTGGGATGCCTGTTGGTGGCGATCATTCTGGGTTACATTTCTTACCGGGCGTCGTTGTCCGCCATCTGTGTTTACCGCATGAAACGCTGGGGCCAGCTGATGCCGCCGTCGGCCGAGCCGAAAAGGCATCGCGACGGCGTCCATCAGGACGCCGGACGGTAACAACCCCGGCACAATCCGGGATCGCCACTCGACCGCATTAGGAGTCCGAGAATGAAGTCCTGCCGTTGTTTTATGCTGGTGTTGCTTGGGTTGTCGTCTACCTGCGGACGTGTCTACGGCGACGATTGGAACATCGATTTGGCTGCGCCGGAGGCTGGCGGCCAGTGGGTGCTGGAACCGCCGACTGCCCGGTTGGCGGACGGGGAATTGGTGCTGGACGGCCGGAAGCGGATGTCCCGGGCCTTCTTCACGCCGGCCGAGTGGACAGACGTCACATTGCGGGCCAAGTTCCTGGTGGAACCTCAGCCGGCGGGGGTGCTGGCCTGCGGATTCGTGGTGCGGGCCGCCGACGGCCGCAATTACTACTACGTCCACTTCGACCGCGGGCAAGCGATTCTGGTGCGGCACAGCGCGGACGTGGAATGGAACGAGATCAAACGGGTCGGCGGTTTGGACAAGCCCGCCGGGCAATGGCACGAGGGACAACTCGAATGCCGCGGCAACACCTTGCGGGTTACGTTGAACGGCAGATTACTGTACGAAGCTACCGACAACACGCTGGGCCGCGGCCGGATTGGCTTCTACGCCAATCAGGGACTGGCCCACGTCAAAGACATCGCGGTCACGGGCCAGCGGCTTGAGCCGGATACCGGGTTCGCCATCCCGGCACCCAACTACGTGCTGGTCTGCGAGGATGCCGGTGCGGGCGGCTACGAGGCGTTTCCGGATGTCTGCCGGCTGAGCGACGGCCGTCTGATGTGCGTGTTTTACGCGGGTTACGGACACGTCGCGATGCCGAATGAACAACTGCCCAACGGCGGCCGCATCTGTTATTGCACGTCTGCTGACGAAGGCCGGACCTGGTCGCCTGCCGCCGTCCTGTTCGACGGCCCCGACGACGATCGCGATCCGTCGATCGTCCAGCTGCGGAGCGGACGCCTGATCTGCAACTTCTTCTCGTTGCGAAAGAATCCGGCAGCGTCGCCCCCGTGGGACGGATTGGGCTCGTGGATGGTCAGCTCCGAGGATTTGGGCCAAACCTGGTCGGCTCCCGCGCCAATCTCCAAGGACTACTACTGCAGCACGCCGATCCGCGAGTTGTCCTCGGGACGCTTGATTCTCGGACTGTACGCCGAACGCGATGGCACGGCCCACGGCGCAGTCGTGTACAGCGACGACGGCGGACGGACATGGGGCCGCGAGGTGGACATCGACAACGGAGGCATCCGCCTGGACGCCGAGACCGATGTGATCGAACTCAAGAACGGCACGCTGTACGCCGCCCAGCGGCCGCACATGTCCTACGCCACGTCCTCCGACCGCGGCCTGACGTGGACGGTATCCAAGCCGATGGGCTTCCCCGGCCACTGCCCGCACTTTCTGCGGACCAAGGACGATATCATCCTGCTGGCCCATCGCGTTCCCAACACCAGCCTGCACTACAGCCTGGACGAGTGCCGCACGTGGAGCGACAACGTCCCGATCGATGACGTTAGCGGCGCCTACCCGTCGATGGTCAATCTGCAGGACGGCAGCGTGCTGGTCGTGTATTACGAAGAAGGCGCCGGATCGAGCATTCGCGCCAAACGGCTGCGCGCCACGCGCGACGGCATTCAATGGTTGCGGTGAGGCGTTTCCACGGTCCCGGGCTCAGACGTACAGAATTCAATTTTGCCGGTCGAAGATCTCCACCATTGGTTAGTGGATTGCCCGGCAAAATTGAATTCTGTACGTCTGAGCCCTTTCCTTGCAGTTGGTGGGTGGATGCCCCCTCCTGCGCCGATGCTACAATGGCGCATGGGGGCAGTACTGCGTCGTGCTACCCGGCGGTTCGAGTGAGAATCCAGCCTGTGTAAAGGAGATCGCTATGAAACGCGAGCGGTTCGTTCAGTTGCTGAAAGCGGGAAGTCCGCTGGTGGCCTTGGCAACCGTCGCCCCGCTGATCGTCGTCATTTTGTGGCTCACGGCCTGCGTCAAGCACCCGGTGGGCGATCCGGAGAAGGGTAAAGTGGACCCGGCGTATGCTGGCGTGTGGTTGGAGAAGGCAGCCAGTGGCGATCGCTCGCTCCTGCTCCTGCGCCCCTACGATGCCCGCACGTACTTCGCGAACATTTTCACCTACCACAGCGACGGCGACGGGCTGAAACCGGCGCAACGCATCAACTGCAAGGCATGGCTGACCCCGCTCGGCGGTGCAACCTTCCTGACGCTGGAGCCGTTGAACTGCGAGCATTTCGCGGGCCTGGGCGACAAGCCGCCGTACCTGGTTGCCAAAGTCAGCCTGGCGGACGGTGCGTTGCAGTTGCGGTTGGTGAACGGAGATAATGAGTCCGTCAAGAACGCAAACGACAGCCAGGCGTTACAGGCCGTGATCGAGAAGGGCGTCAACTCCGACGCGTTGTACGGAGGCGATGCGACCGTCTTCAAAAAGACCGACGACAAGGCCCTGGTCCGCTCCGTCCTCGACGCGTTTCGGCCTGAGGGATGCACCGAATGGTGATGCTGCTGGCCGTGAGTTCCTTTCCCCGGATCCACAGCTATGGAGCCCTGCTCGCGCTCGCTTGGATCGTGGGGTGGTGGCTGGCGCGGCGGCGTGCCTGTCGCCTGGGGATCGCGGCCTGGCACATCGACTGGCTGCTGCCGCTGTTGCTGATCGGCGCCGGTCTGGGATCGCGATTGGGCGGCCGCCTGTCTCAGCTGCTGTCCGACGGTGCAGCGAACGACCGCGTCCTGTTCGGTGGGCTGCTGGCGAGCATCGGAGTGGCGATGGTCTACGGCTTGGTGGCCCGCATTCCGCTCGGCCGCCTGGCGGACGCGTTTGCGTTTGCGCTGCCGGCCGGAATCGTGCTATTGCGAGTCGGGTGTTTTTTCGCCGGCTGCTGTTGGGGCGACGTCTGCACGGCTTCCGGACGTCTCGCCGTAGCGGTGGACGATCGGGCTTGGCTGCAGCAAGTCCAGACGTTTCCCTCGCTGTGCCGTGACGATTGGCCTCTGGCGGTCCGCTATCCTGCGGGCAGTCCCGCGTTCTATCAACATCTGACCGCGGGTCTGCTGCCGCCGGGCGCCGACCGCTCGCTGCCGGTGCATCCCGTCCAGTTGTATGAAGCGGCTGGCGTGCTAGTGTTGTGGGGCCTGCTGGGATTGGTCGACCGGCGGCTGCGCCGGTGGGGCGAGTCCTTCTTGCTGTTCGGACTGGGATACGGCGCGGTCCGCTTTGTCTGCGAATGGTTTCGCGCCGATAGCCGGCCCTGGGCGTGGGGCTTGACGCCTGCTCAATGCATCTGCCTGATCGCCGCGGGCGTGTTGGCGATGACCTGGGGCGTGCGAAGCGGGCTGGCTAGATACGGCCGTTCCGAGTTGTACGAAAGGTCCGAAGACGCGTAACACGGGTCTTCAAGGTTGCGCATTTTCATCGTCCCCACCGGCCCCGTGCCGGCGGAAAACGGTTTGGCGACTAACGGCGTCCATTCCCGAGCGCACCTCTTCCGACCTCGCCGCTCGACCGCCGCCGGATGCGGTGGTCGAGCGGCGAGGCCGGTAGGGGCCGGTTTTCACGGGGCTCTGCGTAGTTCCCAAACCGGATTCCACCGGCACGGGGCCGGCGGGGCAACGGACTTGACGGAAATACGCGACTTCGAAGACTCGATTTGATCGCAACGATGGGTTCACGACGCGGCGAATGTTGCGTTCGATCGCCCTACTCTCCAACCCAGGCTGCGGAACGTCGGTAATCCAGACGCCCCGCCGTGCTTCCGCAGGTACGCGATCCCTCCGTGTGCGGGGCCTGCCGCAACCGCCCAACATCGGCTTCCTGTCCGCCGCCTGCCACGTTTCCATCACTTTGCGCGGCATTTCCCAACCCGAAAACGCACGCTTTCCGGCAGCTACGAAAGGTGGTATTATGGTCGGGCCTACGACAGGCCCCAACAATGGGCGGCAACAGGTGTGCGACACCGGAACGTGGAAATGGTCGATTCGGCGTACAAATTGTCATTTACCGCAGGCGGGCTGCTGTACGCGGAATCGGTCATCGTGGCGGAGGAACACGCGCGGAGACGAGACTGGAAGGAAACCATCGCCAGCGTCCGGCAACAGAACCTGTTGCGCGCGCGGACGGTCAGCGCTGGCGATCGTCTCCTGCGCGAAGTTCGTTCGCGGTTACGTGTGCTCACGGACGGGCAACTTGCTCTGCTACGCTCCGGCTCGAGATCCGATCAGCGGCAGTTGTTGTGGTTGGCCGCCTGCAAACGCTACCAGTTGCTGTACGAGTTCGGCAGCGAAGTGATCCGAAACAAATTCCTGCAACTGGACCTCGTTCTCGGTCCCCGCGAGTTCGACGCATTTCTCGAATCCAAGTCGATCTGGCATCCGGAGATCGAGGCATTGGCCGGCAGCACCAGGGCGAAGCTTGGGCAGGTCGCCTTGCGGATGCTTCGCGAAGCGGAAATCCTATCCGCCGACAACGTGATCCAGCCGGTGATACTTGCCGCGGAGGTCGTCAGGGCGATTCAGGCTGATTCCATCGCGCACTTCAGCGTGTTTCCAATTTCCGAAGCCGATGTCCGAAGGACGCTGTCATGAACGCCCAATTGGAACATGCGTCCTTGCCAGAAAGGCTCGAACACCTGGTCCGGCTGATCGGCAGTCCGCGGTTTCTCCAAAAACAAGGGCTGGGCAATGAAGTCCCCTTTTTCATTTGCCCGTTTCCCCCATCCGTCGCTGTCGAGATGGAAAAACTGCAGAGGCAATTGGTCAACCGGCTGTCGCAACAAGGCGTGCAGGTCCTCCAGATCAACCTGTACGACCTGGTGCGCGACGTCATGATTCCACAAGGCGATTGGGACTGGTGCCTGGAAAACGAAGCCTCAAAGACGAAACAGGGATTGTTGGACGCATTGCAGGGAATCCTGGACGCGGAAACGGTCATCGTGCCCGAGATCGCTCGCCGGATGAGCGAGGCGGAATTCGACGTGCTGTTCATCAATGGGGTGGGGGAGGTATATCCCTACATCCGCTCACACAACGTGCTGAACAATCTGCAAAAGGTCGCCAAGGATAAGCCGACGGTCATGTTTTTTCCCGGCGAATACACGCATTCTCTGGAGAAAGGCGCCTCGCTGGACCTGTTCGGGCGACTGCGTGACGACAAATACTATCGAGCGTTTAACATCTACGATTGCGAGATTTAGCAAGGGACCATCACGTGCAACTGCGATCCCTGTTTGACAAGCCGGTCGACCGGCCGATCGAAGGCGTCATCAAAGCCGACGACGACGCCAGTCTGCGCATCGAAGTCGAAGAGTACGTATTGACGAACGAAGTGGAAAAGCGGCTGGAAGCGTTTTTCGACGCCTACAACCGCTACCAGAACGCCATGGGGGTTTGGATCTCCGGGTTTTTTGGCTCCGGCAAGTCACATCTGCTGAAGATTCTCGCCCTCTTGTTGGGCAACCGGACCGTTGAAGGGCTGGCTGTCACCGAGTCTTTTTTGGGCAAATGCCGGGACAACCAGATCCTGCGGGCGTCCATCAACAAAGCCGTGTCGATTCCGTCCAAGAGCATCCTGTTCAACATCGATCAGAAGGCCGATGTGATCAGCAAGACGCAAGTCGATGCGCTCCTGTCGGTGTTCGTCAAGGTCTTCGACGAATCCTGCGGCTACTACGGCAAACAAGGCTACATCGCGCACTTCGAGCGGCAGTTGGATGAAGACGGTCTGCTGGACGATTTCAAGGCGGCCTTCGCGGCGTTGGAGTCCCGCGGTTGGGAATGGGCGCGGGTCCGGGTGAACCGCTTCCACGACCAGATTGACCGGGCCTACCAACAGGTCACCGGCCAGACTGTCCAGGGCATCCTCGACCGCCACAAAGCCGACTACAAAGTCTCCATCGAAGACTTTGCCGAACAGGTCGACGCCTACATCCGCAAGCAGGCCGACAAGAACTTTCGGCTGAACTTCTTTGTCGACGAGGTCGGCCAGTACATCGCCGGCAACACCAAGCTGATGACCAACCTGCAGACGATTGCCGAAAGCCTGGCGACCAAGTGCAAGGGGCGAGCTTGGATCCTCGTAACCGCCCAGGAGGACATGAACACCGTCGTCGGCGAGATGGACAAGCAGCAGGGCAACGACTTTTCCAAGATCCAAGACCGCTTCGCCAACCGGATGAAGTTGACCAGCCAGGACGTGGCGGAAGTCATTCAGAAACGCTTGCTCGCGAAAACCGGCGATGCGTCCGACCCGATCGGCCAAATCTACGACCGGGAAGTCAACAATTTCAAGACCCTGTTCGACTTTTCCGATGGCTCCCAAACTTACCGCAACTTCCGGGACCGGCAGCACTTCATCGACTGCTATCCGTTCGTGCCGTACCAGTTCTCGCTGTTTCAATCCGCCATCCAGAACCTGTCCCAGCAGAATGCGTTCGAGGGGCGGCACAGTTCGGTGGGCGAACGCTCGATGCTGGGCGTGTTCCAGCAGGTTGCCGTGACCATCTCCCCGCGCGAACTCGGCGAACTCGCGACCTTTGATTTGATGTTCGAGGGCATTCGATCGGCCCTGAAGGCGCAGAGTCAGCGCTCCATCCTGGTGGCCGAGAAGCATCTGGACAATCCCCTCGCGGTCCGCCTGCTGAAGGCCCTGTTCCTGGTCAAATACGTGCGCGAGTTCAAACCCACGGTCCGCAACCTGTCCGTGCTGATGCTCGACCGCTTTGAGGCCGACCTGCCCCGCTTGACCCAAGACGTCCAGGAAGCCCTGAACGTGCTCGAAAGCCAGGTCTACATCCAACGCAACGGGGATCTGTACGAGTTCTTGACCGACGACGAGAAGGACGTCGAGCAGGAGATCCAGAACACGGAAGTCGACGCCCAAGACGTGGCCGAAGAACTGTCGAAAATCATTTACGACCAGGTCCTGAAGACGCGCAAGTTGCGGCATGAAGAAACCAAGCAGGATTACCCCTTCTCGCGCAAACTGGACGACCGCCTGTTTGGGCGCGAACACGAATTGGCGCTGCACGTCATCAGCCCCTTCCATCCCGATTTCGAGCGGATCGATCATCTGAAGTTGCAGGCCATCGGGCGGCCGGAACTGCTGATCATCCTGCCCGCGGACGATCGCCTGATTCGGGATCTGACGCTGTACAAGCAGACGGAAAAGTACATCCTGCAGAACATCACGCTGACCCAGCAGGAAACGGTCAAACGCATCCTTAGCGGCAAGACGTTCACCAACAAGAAACGCCATGCCGATATCGTCGAGACGGTCAAGGACGCCCTGGGCAACGCTCGGATGTTCGTCGCCGCCTCGGAAGTCGAAGCGGGCAGCCACGATGCGAACTTGCGGATCCACGACGGCTTCGAGGTCCTGGCTCGACACACCTACCCGAACCTCCGCATGCTTCGCGGAATCACGTACACCGAGAGCAACATCGAGCAGTGCCTATCCGATTCCGCCGACGGTTTGTTCGCCAACGACGCCACCTCGATGAGTGAAGCGGAAACCGAAATGCTGTCGTTCATCGCTCGCAGCACGAACAAGGGGATCCGGGTGACGGTCAAAGCGTTGGTCGAGGAATTCGAAAAACGACCCTTCGGCTGGTATCTCGCGGCGATCCTCTGCACGCTGGCCAAGCTGTGCGGCCGCAGCAAGATCGAGGCGCGTGCGGACAGCGAGACGCTGGAAGACAGCGCATTGGCGGCGGCCCTGAAGAACACCCGAGTTCATGGCAACGTCGTGCTGGAGCCGCAGATCGAATTTACCGGCTCGCAGATCCGGCGCGTCAAGGAGTTTTACCAGGATTTCTTCGACCGCCCGCCCAAGGCGAGCGAAGCCAAGGCGTTGGGCGAGGAAGTGGCCGCCGGATTCCAGACTCTGCACCACGAGCTGGCGGAGCTGCACGCCCGATCAGTCGAGTACCCGTTCCTAGCGGCGCTGGCGGACCCGGCGCAGGAGATGAAAAAGCTGGCCGCCAAATCGTTCAAGTTTTTCTTCACCGAGTTCGAGTCCCGAGCCGAGAAACTGCTCGACGAAAAAGAGACGCTCCTGGACCCGGTTCGGCGGTTCATGGCCGGGCCCCAAGCGGGGCTGTACGCCGATGTGGCTGCCTTTGTCAAACAGCAGGAGGCGAATTTTGCGTATGTCCAGGACGAGGGGATTGCCAAGCTGCACGAGATCCTCGCCGACTCGCAGTGCTATCGCAGCAGCGGCATCCAGCAGGCCAAGGGCATCCTGGATCGGTTGCGGCAGAAGGTCGAGCAGCAAGTCGCCGTGGAGCGGACCGCGGCGGCGGAACAACTGGGGAACCTCCAGCAACGTCTGGAATCATTGGAGGGGTACACCGCACTGCCGGCGGACGCGCAAATCGAGATCCGAACCGCCACGGACCTGGTGGTCAAGACCTTGGCGTACCAGACCTTGATCGCGGTGATCCGCGACACGGTCCGCCGGTTTGAAGAAGGCGAATATCGCCAGTTGCTGACGCGGATTTCGAGTCCGGCCGCCAGTCCCGGCCAGCCAGCGACGCCCGTCCCGTCGGCGGGTCGCACCGAGCGGAGACCGGTCTACGTCACGTTTCGCTCGCTGCGCATCGACTTTGACAAGCCCTGGCTGGACAATGCCGATGACGTGGCGAGGTATCTTCAGGTACTGCAAACGGCACTGCTTCGCGAAATCGACGATGGCAAGAGGATCCAAGTATGATCGCCATACGAGCCGGCAGTCCCGGACTGTCCGGGGCCGCGTCACGTTCTCCGCTACCCGGGCGACAGACAACTCCTGGATGCATCCTGCTTGTCCGAGGGCGGCTCGAGTCGGCCATCGACGTCGCGACGTTCTGTCCCGTCGGCTACCCCACCGGCCCCACGTCGATAGAATCCGTTTTGACACGCGAACCCGTCGGCTACCCCACCGACCCCGCGTCGGTGGAATCCGGTTTGACAACTACGCGAAAGCCCAAAAACCTCCGCCCGTTCCGCCCTCGCCGCTCCACCGCCGCCACGGCGGCGGTGGAGCGGCGAGGGCGGAACGGGCGCGCTGGGGCGCGAACGCTGCCTGGTCGCCAGACCTGTATCCACCGGCACGGGGCCGGGGGGGATCGTGAAAATGAGCAACGTCAAAGACCTCAGCGACAAGCAGCACCTTAGCGCGAAGCGTACCATGCCCCAGGCAAGCCGCGGGCATTCGGTAGGTTAAACGCATGCGGTAAGAAACCATGGAAACAGCGAAGCTTAGAAAATTCTCCTCGTTCGCCCGGAACTGTCTGATCGAGCAGGTCGGCACGAAGCTGGAGGCGGTCCTGGCCGACGGCAGCCCGGCCCGGCGGGAAAACGAAAAGGCGGTCAGGGAACTCGAACAGCAGCTTGAGACGCTCGGCCGCGAACAGTTGGTCGAACGGGTCGCCTATACTTGGTTCAACCGGTTCTGTGCGCTGCGGTACATGGACGTCAACCGCTACACGCGCATCGGCATCCTGTCGCCGGAGCCGGGGCGGTTTCAACCGGAGATTTTGGCCGAGGCCAAGGCAGGGCACATGGATCCGGACATGGTGCCGGAGGCGACCCGCCGGAAGGTCTCGGATTTGCTCGACGGCTCCGTGCCCAGCAAGGACCCGCAGGGCGAGGCGTATCGGCTGCTGCTGGTCGCTGCGTGCAATTACTACCACCAGCTGATGCCGTTCATGTTCGAGAAGATCTCGGACTACACGGAGTTGTTGCTTCCGGATGACTTGCTTTCGGGAAACTCCATCCTCGCTTACACGCGCGAAACGCTGCTGCCAGCCAACTGCTCGCCCGAATACACGGACGAGAGCGTCGAAGTCATTGGCTGGCTGTACCAGTTCTACATCTCGGAGAAGAAGGACGAGGTGTTCGAGGGGTTGAAGAAAGGCAAGAAGATCAGCCCGGAAAATATCCCCGCGGCCACGCAATTGTTCACGCCGCACTGGATCGTCCGCTATCTCGTGGAGAATTCGCTGGGCCGGCTGTGGATGCTGAATCATCCCGAATCAAAACTGGTCGAGCGGATGGAGTACTACATCCGACCGGAAGAGCCGGAAACGGACTTTTTGCGGATCGCCCGCCCGGAAGAAGTCAAGATTTGCGATCCCGCCTGCGGCAGCGGTCACATGCTGACGTATGCCTTCGACCTGCTGTATGCGATTTACGAAGAACAAGGCTATCAGGCGAACGACATTCCCCGTCTGATTTTACAAAACAATCTGTACGGCATCGAGATCGACCAGCGCGCCGGCGCGCTGGCCGCGTTTGCCTTGACGATGAAGGCGTGCGAACGCGACAACCGATTCTTCCGCCGGAGGTCTGCCCGTGGTGAGCCTGTCGAACCAAACATCTGCGTGCTGGAGAATATCCACATCGAGCTAGCCGGTCTATCGGCTTACATGGACCACGTCGGTCGCGATTTGTTCAATGCCGGACTGCAGGACGTCGTAAATCAGTTCCAACAGGCCGATAATCTAGGCTCGCTGATTCGGCCTTCGGTCTCGGATGTAAGCGAACCGCTCAAGCGGCTCCGCGACCGCAATGTGGATGAAGATATGTTCCTTGCGAGTGTGCATCAGAAAGTGCTCAAGGCGCTGACGCAGGCCGATTATTTGTGTCCACAGTATCACGTGGTCGTTGCGAATCCGCCGTACATGGGCGGCAAGAATTTGAGCCCCGAATTGAAAGATTTTGCAGGAGTCAATTTTGCATCAGGCAAAGCTGACCTGTATTCAATGTTCTTTCTGCGTTCACCACTCTTTCTAGCTGAGTATGGCTTTATTGCTTTGGTGACGCCGTTTACGTGGATGTTCCTGAGTACCTTCAAGGGCCTCCGTGCAGACCTGTTACAAAGCTGGTCCCTTAACACGTTGGTTCGTCCAGAGTACCACGCGTTTTTTGAATCCGCATATGTTCCCTTGTGTGCCTTTGTGTTTGAGAACCGGCGCAGGAAGAACCATAGTTCTGTGTTCATCGATTTATGCGAGTTTTATGGTGCTCATCTTCAGGCGCCGAGAGCCCGTGAAGCCATCGCCAATCCGCAGTGTGGATGGTCGTATCGCGTGCGAACGGACGAATTTCTCAAGATCCCGGGCTATTCATTGGCGTATAAGCTGGAGGAACCGCTTCGGCGAGCGTTCGATAGGGACGTACGAATGTCGGACGTATTCTTCAGCGATGGCTTAACAAAGACCGGTGACAACGAAAAGTATCTCCGTTTTCATTGGGAAGTCCGTAGAGCCGATTCGACCGATGTTGACAAATACCGTATCTGCGTGAAGGGAGGTGAAGCCCGAAAGTACTACGGTAATACTGACGTCGTGGTGAAATGGGATGTCAGTTCTCGAACGCACTATCGGGAAGACCATGTTGCGAGAATCACACCGGAGTATTTGTGGAATGCTGAAGGGATCTCATGGACAAAAATCAGTTCAAAGGGCGCAACGTTTCGATGGTTTGGCGACGGAATGATCGCCGAAACTGGTGGGCCAGCGATTTTCTTGAGAGAATCGCTTGCACCGCAAACGCTGCTTACTGGGCTTGGTTTTCTTTCATCAAATGCATGTGTTTCGATTCTAGATTCGATAAACCCAACATTGAACATTCAAACATCCGACGTCCTTTCCCTCCCTTTTAATGGTTGCGGCGTAGGAGAAGGTGCTTCCGAGGCAGTCGAGCATCTACTGAATATTTCTAAGACAGACTGGAACACACAGGAAACTTCATTCTCATTTGAGCGCAGCGAGGTACCTCGTTGTACCCTCCTTAGAGAAGCCTATGTAGAATTAGGTAAGGTCCGCAGAAGCCGAGTGGAGAGGACGTTAGAGCTGGAAGGTGATCTCAACTGCTTATTCGATCGGGTGTTCGGTATCCGGACAGAGCGATTGTCTACGGTGCAAGACATCACACTCGTTGGTAACCCTTTATCACGATACGGCTCCGACAAGAGCGACTCGGAACTCGAGGCCCTGCTTCTTTCCGATACGATGCGAGAGTTCATCAGCTATGCAGTAGGCTGCATGTTCGGCCGCTACTCGCTGGATAAACCGGGCCTGATCCTGGCCAACCAAGGCGAAACGGCCGACGACTATCGACGGCAGATCCCCGAGCCGGCGTTTCCGCCCGACGAGGACAACGTGATCCCGCTGTTGGACGGCGACTGGTTCCCGGACGATATCAGCGAGCGATTCAAGAAATTCCTGAAAGTCACCTTCGGCACGGAGCACTACGAGGAGAACCTGACGTTCCTGGAAAACGCCCTGTATCCGGAGAACCAGCAGGCCAGGCGGCGAAAGACCATTCGGGACTACTTCCTGAAGGAGTTCTACGACCACCACGTCAAGATGTACAAGAAGCGGCCGATCTACTGGTTGTTCAGCAGCCCCAAAGGCACGTTCAATGCCCTGATCTACATGCACCGCTACCGGCCCGATACCGTCAGCGTGGTGTTGAACGAGTACCTCCGCGAGTTCCACGCCAAGGTGACCGCCACCGTCGAACATTTGCAGACGGTCGCCAACAGCGGCGCGGCCAGCGCGGCGGACAAGGCCAAGGCCCTGAAGGAAATGGCCAAGCTGAAGAAGGATCTCAAGGAACTGGAGGATTACGAACGCAACGTGCTGTACCCGCTGGCCGCTCGCCAAGTCGAGATCGACCTGGATGACGGCGTGAAGGTAAACTACAACAAGTTTGGCAAGGCCCTGAAGAAAGTGACGGGATTGAGCGAGTAGCCCGAAGAGCCCCGGCCCTCCCCCCCGGCCCCGTGCCGGCGGAAGGCGGTTTGACAACCAGACGCGGCCCGACGCCGCAACCCCGGCCCTCCCCGCCGGCCCCGTGCCGGTGGAAGGCGGTTTGACAACCAGACGCGGCTCCACGCCGCAACCCCGGCCCTCCCCGCCGGCCCCGTGCCGGTGGAAGGCGGTTTGACAACCAAGACGCGGCCCCACGCCGCAACCCCGGCCCTCCCCGCCGGCCCCGTACCGATGGAAGGCGGTTTGACAACCAGACGCGGCCCCACGCCGCAACCCCGGCCCTCCCCCCCCGGCCCCGTGCCGGTGGAAGGCGGTTTGACAACCAGACGCGGCCCCACGCCGCAACCCCAGCCCTCCCCCCCGGCCCCGTGCCGGTGGAAGGCGGTTTGACAACCAAGACGCGGTTCCACGCCGCACCCCCGGCCCTCCCCGCCGGCCCCGTGCCGGTGGAAGGCGGTTTGACAACCATGCAACCACTCTACACCCCTGACAACACCAAGCCCGCTTACGAGCTGAACTGGGGCCTCACCGTCTTCTGGCGGACGACGCCTGTTCCGGACAGTCTCTGGTTGGCGGCCCTGCAGCAGGCCACCGAACCGGATGGCGTGCGAATCATCAAGCACCAGTTGACCACAGGCGACGCCAGCCAGTTCTTCGTCAGTACCAAGCCGCATGTCGCACCGCAAGAGTTGATCCGGTCGGTCAAAGGCCGCCTGCAACACGAGATCGGGTCACGCGTCCCCAAGGCACTGCAACGCAACTACTGCCTGCGCGGCATCGGTGCTGCCACGCGTGAGGTCGTCGAGCGGTACGTGGCCGACCAATTGGGCCATCATCGGATGGCCGACCCGAATGTCCAACAACGGCTGACCCGGTTTCAAAAATCCTATCCGGAGGTCGATCTGAGCAGGCCGTCGTTCAGCTCGCACGGGGAATACTGGTACAATCTGCACGTCGTGTTTGTGAGCGACGAGCGTTGGATGGAAATCCGCGAGGAAGTCCTCGAAAAGCGGCTGACGACGATCGAAGCCGCGGCTGCGAAACACGGGCATCGGCTGTCACGTGCGGCACTTCTGCCGGATCACGTTCATTTGACGTTGGGCTGTGGAATCGGCGAGTCGCCGGAGCAGGTCGTTCTGGGCTATATGAACAACTGTGCGTATGCTTGTGGGATGGCGGGGGTATTCCGCTTCGGCTACTACGCGGGAACGATTGGAGAGTACGATCGCGGGGCGGTGTAGTTGCCAAACCTGGCTTCCACCGGCACGGGGCCGGCGGGGAGCGGAAAAGGGGTGGGGCGAAGAGCTGGGCTGTGGTTGCCAAACCTGGCTTCCACCGGCACGGGGCCGGAGGGGAGCGGGAGAGGCGTGGGGCGAACAGCTGGGCTGTGGTAGCCAAACCTGGCT
>CAZXYZ010000056.1:0-29861 GCA_964645045.1 uncultured Pirellulaceae bacterium
ACCGCCGTCTCCGGCCGGTCCTCCGCGCCCTCGACAGCCCGCGTCAAAGCCGTGGGCCCGCCGGCAATCAGTCCCACGACTTGCCACGGCCGCGAATTGAAGGTCGGCGGGCATTCGCTGGCGTCCAGTACGCCCAGCCGCCCCGACGTGCCAGCGCCGAGGTAAATCAATCGTCCGCCCCGGCGCATTCGCTCGGCGATCGCGTCAATCGCCCGGGCGACCGCCACGGCCACCTCGCCGACGGCCAGCGGAACCCGGCAATCCTCCGCGTTCATCAACTGGACGATCTCCAATGCCGACAGGCGATCGATCTGTTCCGAGGCCGGATTGCGGGCTTCGGTTGTCAGCTGGGCCAGGTCCATCGGTTGCCTCCAATGCTGCGGAACGACACAATAGGCGGACTTCGGTTCCATGTTATACAAGACGGGCGACCATCCGTGCATCCGCATATTTCCACGATTGATATTGTGATCCTGGCCGTGTACCTGCTGGTCGTGCTGGGAATCGGCATCTTGGCCGGCCGCGGACGCCGCGACCTGGTCGGTTACGTCCTGGCGGGCAAGGACATGCCTTGGTGGGCCCTGCTGGGCTCGATCGTGGCCACGGAGACGAGCACGGCCACATTCTTGAGCGTGCCGGGGATTTCCTTCAACCCCGGCGGTGACCTGCGGTTCCTTCAACTGGCCTTGGGGTTCATCATCGGCCGCTGCCTCGTGGCGGTGTGGCTGTTGCCCAACTACTTTCGCGGCGAGATCCTGTCCGCCTACGAGTTGCTGGAAATCCGCTTTGGCGTGGCGGCGAAACGTACCGCCTCGCTACTCTTTCTTGTCGCTCGCACCCTGGGTGACGGGCTCCGGCTGTTCCTGGCGGCATTGGCCTTGGAAGCGGCTTTTGGGATTTCTCTGCCGTTGAGCGTTGCCGCGATCAGCGGCGTGACGGTCGTGTACACGTTGTTTGGCGGCATGCGTTCCGTCGTTTGGAACGACTGTCTGCAATTCGTCGTGTACGTCGCGGGGGGGTTGGCGGCGCTGGCAATGATGGTCGGGCGTCTGCCGGGCGGCGCCGGGCAATTATGGGAATTTGCCGTGGCGAACGACAAGCTGCGTTGGTTCGGCGGCGCCTGGGATCTGTCGGACCCCTACACGATTTGGGCCGGGCTGATCGGCGGCGCTTGCCTGTCGCTGGGGACACACGGGACCGATCAGATGATGGTCCAACGGTACTTGGCCGCGCGCAGCCAGCGCGACGCCGCCAAGGCGCTAGTCCTCAGCGGCCTGGTTGTCCTGGTCCAGTTTGCCTTGTTTCTGGTCATCGGCATCGGACTGGCTTGTTTCTTTGCCCAGTTTCCTTCACCCGTGCCGATCGCGGGCGGCGACAAGGCGTTCGCGATGTTCATCGTGGGGCAGATGCCCGTCGGGCTCGTCGGCTTGACCCTGGCGGCCGTGTTTGCCGCGGTGATGTCCACGCTGGCCAGTTCGCTGAATTCGTCGGCCGCCGTGGCCATCAACGACTTTGGGCCGCCGCGCAGTTCGCCGGCCACCTCCCGGCAGCGCGTCCGTTGGTGCCAGGCGGCGACGGTGGTCTTCGGAGTGCTCCAGGTAGCCGTGGCGTTGGCTGCCCGTTACTATTCGCAAAGCGTCGTCAACGATGCGCTGGCGATTGCCGGCTTCGTCGGAGGGCTGTTGCTGGGCATCTTTTTCCTGGGACTGTTCGCCCCGCGTGTGGGACAAGGGGGCGTACTGGTAGGGATGCTGGGCGGTGCCGTTGCCGTTTTGGCGGTCAAATTTGCCACGAGCGTGGCGTGGCCGTGGTTTACCGTCGTCGGGTTTGCCGTTACGTATCTACTCGGTTGGTTGAGCAGCGTAGTGGGGTTGGGGAGACAGCAGTCATGAGGATGGAGAGCAGCTTTAGAGTGCGGCGACTTGTCACCGCTTTGGTTTTCTCGACATGCCCCCGGAGACAGGTGAGACCCACGCCGAGCGTCGCGCTCTCGTTTAACCGCGACCCAACGGGGAGCGCGATGCACACCGCCCTCAGACGCGCTCCCCGTTGGGTCGCGGTTAAACGAGGATGGCTCGAATGCAGCATCGTGGCCTCGCTCTTCGTGCAACTCCTGTGCGCCGCGGCCACCGCAGCGGATGAGCCTCCGAAGTTGCCGCACGCGGCGCCGCAGCAGGCGGGCATGAGTGCGGCCCGGCTGGCAGTGATCGATCAGCTGGTCACGGATGAAATCGAAGACGGCGAAATGGCGGGTGCGGTCGTGCTGGTAGCTCGGGACGGCCGGACTGTCTATCTGCGCGCGTTCGGCCACTGTCAGATCGAACCGGCCGCGGTGGCAATGACTACCGATACCGTGTTCGATCTGGCATCGTTGACCAAGCCAATCGCCACCGCCACCAGCGTCATGAAGCTGGCGGCCTTGGGGCAAGTAAAGTTCGACGATCCCGTGGCCAAGTACGTGCCCGAGTTCGCCCAAAACGGCAAGCAGGACGTAACCATCCGCCAGCTGCTGACCCATCAGAGCGGCCTGACGCCTGACAACGCTCTGCGCGATTACGAAGACGGGACGGAGAAAGCCTGGCAGCGGATCTGGGCGTTGCCCTTGACCGCCGAGCCGGGCAGCCGGTTCATCTATTCCGATGTCGGCTTTATCGTCCTGGGGGAACTGGTCCATCGCGTTTCCGGCAGCAACATCCACGAGTTCACGCGGCAGCACGTCTTCGGGCCCTTGGGATTGGCCGAGACCGGATACCTACCGGACGAATCGCTGCGGCGGCGTGCCGCGGCCACCGAGCAGCGCGAGGGGCGCTGGATGTGCGGCGAAGTACACGACCCGCGGGCCTATTTGTTGGGCGGCATCGCGGGTCATGCCGGGCTGTTCTCGACGGCCGAGGACCTGGCCGTCTACGGCCAGATGCTGCTCCAGGACGGGCAATACGGCGGCGTGCAGGTCCTGCCGGCGGATATCGTGGCTCAGATGACCACCCCGCAGCGCGTGGGCGGGGGGCTGCGCGGGCTGGGCTGGGACATGCGCACGGGTTACTCGTCGAACCGTGGCGATCTGTTCTCGCCGCGAGCGTTCGGACACGGCGGATTCACGGGCACGGGACTCTGGATCGACCCGCAACTGCAGCTGACCGTCATCTTCCTCAGCAACCGCTTGCACCCCGACGGCAAAGGCACCGTCAACCCGCTGATCGGCCGCATCGGCACCATTGCCGCCGCCGCCATCGAGCCGGCACCGCCCACGGGGCCGCCGATGGATACTGCCGCGGCGGGCCAGACGCTGACGGGCATCGACGTCCTGGTCCGCAATGGTTTCCGCGAGTTGCAGGGCCGCCATGTCGGCTTGATTACCAACCAAACGGGCGTCGATCGTGCTGGCGTGAGTACGGTCGAGTTGTTGCGGCGAGCAGAAGGCGTCGACCTGAAGGCGTTGTTCAGCCCGGAGCACGGCCTGGAGGGCAAGCTGGACGTCGCCAAGATCGGCGACACGCAAGACGCCGGCACCGGCCTGCCCGTGTACAGCTTGTACGGCGAGAACCGCTCGCCGACCGCCGCGAGCCTGCAGGGTCTGGATACGCTGGTCTTCGATATCCAGGACATTGGGGCGAGGTTCTACACCTATATCTCGACGATGGGCAATGCCATGCAGACGGCGGCCGAGCACAAGCTCCGGTTCGTGGTCTTGGATCGCCCGAACCCGATTAACGGAGTCGATGTCGCGGGGCCCGTGCTGGACGACGGCAGCCAGTCGTTCGTCGGCTTCCACACCTTGCCCGTGCGTCATGGCATGACGGTCGGCGAGTTGGCGGCGATGTTCAACGAGGAACTGCAATTCGGCGTCGACTTGCAGATCGTCCCGGTCGAACACTGGCGGCGCGAGAATTACTTCGACCGCAGCGGCCTGTTGTGGGTCAATCCGTCGCCGAACATGCGCAGCCTGGCCGAAGCGGTCTTGTATCCCGGCATCGGCTTGCTGGAGACGACAAACGTGTCCGTCGGCCGCGGCACCGACACGCCGTTCGAAGTGATCGGCGCCCCGTGGCTGGACGGAATTAAACTGGCGCGGGCGCTGAACCAGAGTAGCCTGCCGGGCGTCCGCTTCGTGCCCGTCCGCTTTACGCCCGACAGCAGCCAGTACGCCGGCCAGTTGTGCGGCGGCGTGAACATCGTGGTTATCGACCGGGCGAGCTTCCGGCCCGTGCGCACCGGCCTGGAGATCGCCCGGCAATTACATCAGTTGTTCCCGCAGGACTGGCAGACCAAGCGGCTCAACGCCTTGCTGTCCGACCGCCAGACCCTGGACGCCGTGCTGGCCGGCAAGACCGTCGACGAAATGGAAACCGCATGGTCGGCCGAGTTGCAGGAATTCCTGCAACGCCGGAGCCGGTACTTGCGGTATTGAAGCAAGCGAGCGACTGAGTCCGCTTCTGCTCGGGACGCGGCGAGTTCCTGATCCAAAGATGCCCTTCGCGGTGAAAGACAAAGCCACCTGTGTCGAGCAGTTGACATCGATTGGATCATGCCGCTGCGACGCTGTGGATTCGCGTGGCATCAGCAAGGCAACGCCCTCGCTTCCCGAAGGAGCGCAGAAATCACGCGACGAAGTTGCGGGGAACTGAAGATGCGATGCAGAGCGACGCGAAGATCGTCTTCTGATTTGCACAGGTGCTCCTGCCCCGTGACTTCGTCGTGAATGATCGCTGGGAAAATGGTGAGCAACGGATAATTCAACGTGAGAACGTGAAACGTGTAGTTATCCAGCGCGGAACAGCGGATGGAGAAGCGGAGTTCCACCCTTTCTTCTTTTACACCAAATGCCTCAGTAAGAGCCCCTAACTGCAGTGTAGCTGTTTTGGGCCGCGTGACGATGCCCGCGAGCACATTGCCGGTTTTTGAGCCGAGCAGGCTGGCCTGCTGACGCAAAAGGGTTGCTGGCTCCGTCGCGTTGTCGGCCTCGGGCAGATCGCCCCAGAGGTCATCGTTTGACATGGAATAAACTCCTAAAGCGTTAACCGAATCTGGAATAGGATGGGCAAGTGATCGGACGCGGCAGCCTTGTCGGGCCGTCCCGAGGTTCTGACAAGCGGAGTTTCACCGGCCGTCGTCAAGACGTGTAAGCTCTCATCCGAGAATGCCTCCAGCAGCGATGGCCGGATCAGGACTTGGTCAAAGACGTTCCAGAAGTACGACAGGGGAGTGGATCTTGGCTTGTAGAACGTCCCCGGCGGGCCGTTTGGCCGCTCACCAAAGTGCGCCCACATTGGGTTGTAAAACAGGTGTCGAGTGACTCCAGCGACAACCCGCGTTCCGCGAGACGCATCCCGCCGTGTCATCACCGCATGTAGACCCTCGGAACTGACGACTCCGTGCTCGAAAGGATTCATGTTGAGGTCGCCGACAACGAGAGTCCGCTGGTGGCCGCAACGAGCTTCCGCTTCGTCGATGAATTCACGTATCCGGCAACAGAAGTCCTGTTGCTCACTGGCCTGCCACCGTAGCTTACTCGGCAAATGCGCCGCTACGAGCAAGAATTCGTCGCAACCCGGCACGCGAACTCGGCGTATGGAAATGCCGCCCGAATCCAGGACAGGTATTACAGCGTTCGGCGGAAAACGGCTATAGAGGCGAATTCTCTCCTGCCCCACCACGTTGTGAAACCGGAGGTTCACTTCTGAAGAAGCGTTCGCTGTCTCCAGGAGGTGTACGACCGGAATTCCGTCGGCTTCCGCCAGAATCAATACGTCCACGTCATGGATTTGGACCAGGCGCGCGACTTCGGCCGTGAGATCTCGTTTCGCCGTGTTCCAGAACAGGAAAGTAGCCATCGTTTGACTTTCGCCCTGAATACCATCGCTGCATCTGTAAGTATCGCGTTGGAAGCGAGGGTTTCAAGAGGTGACGTGCTTGAGACGGGCCAGCGAACTGCGGGCAGTCCGAACCACCGCGTAAGAGCACGACGCGCTAAAGCAGGGTTGGGGACGGCAAACCTTATCGGCTAGAATCTCGAAACTCAAGGCTCCCAGGTCCGCAAGAGCAAGGAACGAATCACTCGCCAATCGGCATTCCCGGAACGAACTCCAGCCGCACCGGCCCCAGCAGGCCGGACTTCAGGTTCCCACGATACCTGGTCGGAACGGTCAGGTAGTGGTTGGCCAGGGTATTGTAGACCAAGATCTCGATGCGGTTTTCGCCCGCCTTGACGTGCTTGGTGATGTCCAGCTTCCAGGGCGGCGCTACGCGGATGCCGGCGGTCCGGCCGTTGACCCGCACCTCGGCGGTCGCCACGACCTCGCCCAGGTCCAGGACGACGCGGCTGCCACACTGTGCCGGACTCAAGTTGACGCTTTTGCGATACCAGGCACCACCCGAATAGCACTCCAGCACGGAACCCTGCGACCAGTCGCCCAGTGCCGTTGTCCCATTCCCGCAGTCCAGCTGGATCGGCTCCGGGATCGCCGCGCCGCCGTAGGACCCGCGTGGCGGCTCGATCCGCAACGCCACCAAAGCGTTGCCCGGAACGAGGCTGCCGAGAGTCAGGCGGTATCGCACGGCCTCATGGGCGGATGTCCGCTCAGGCGTCACCGTGACGAGTTGGCCGTCCGCCCAAGCCTGAACCGTGCCGTACGCCGTCACGGTCATAGCGCGCAAGCCCGGCGGAGCCACGAAGCGGTACCAGCAAGCCGGCTTGGCGACTGCGGGCAGAGCGTCCAGCGGCACCACCCCCGGCCGATCGTACCACGTCATCGCCAGCGGCGTCCGCATCCCTGGTGCCGGTGCGTCCACGGCTTCGAGAACCACGTGTCCGCGTCCCGGTGCGCCGTAACGCAACAGGAGCGGATTGCCGCCCGCCTGGAGCGTCACTTCCGGTGCGGCATTCGAAACCGCGACTCCGTTCCAATAGATTGCTGCCGGCCGCAGCTCGCCGCCACAGATGACCTTCGCCTGGGTCGTCTGCGCCGCGAGGGCGGTCGTCCAAAGGTAATAGCGAGTCCCCGCCTGTTCCGCAACATACACCGTTTCATTGTGTCCGCCCTGGGGCTTGCCCAGCCGGATGAAGTCGTCGGACACGTTTTCTTTAAGGCCGTGCCAGCCCTGGTGCCCGGGGTCGCCTTCGACGCCCCATCGCCAGGAAAAGGCATAGGGGGTCCAAGCGTAGCGTTTGCCGCCGATTTCGACCGGCGCCGCGGGATCGACGGCCTGAATCGTCGCCAGCGTTGCTTCCAAGGCCGCGGTGTCCAGGTCCTTGGGCAGCGGACCCAGCTTCCAGAACTTCTGGCCGAAGCCGTGCGTCACGCGGGGCCAGCGCGAATCGTCGAATTCTTTCGTCTGCCAGCCGGGATTCGCGGCCGTCTCCTCGGCATAGCGGAAGATCCGTGCTTCCGCGCCGATCATCGGTTCCGTGATCGGCAGGCGGAAGTCGCCCCAGCGGTTGTCCATCGTGGGCTTCAGTTCAAACTCCCAGTCGCCGTCCAGCGCCAGCGGCGCCGAGGCTTCGGCGATCTCCGTCGAGCAGGTCGCGGAGACGACCGGCGGCGATTCGCCGGGCGTGAAGACGATGATCTGGGCTTCGTACGCTTCGAGCGGCATCTGCACCGTGGTGCGGCCGGCATCGCACGCCAGGACGCGCAGCGGCCGGACTTGGCCGGTCCACGGGTCCCACAACTCGGCTCGGCCGGTGGCGCGGAAGCTGCAGGCGAACCCCTGGGGCGCGTCCATCACCAAATACACGTCGCGCGGACCGACCCGCCGATGCGCTGCTCTGACCGGCTGGTCGGACTGGACATTGCGTGGCACCAGACCGCTGACCTTGTCCAACAGCAGGGCAGACACGTCGCCATGCCCCGCACCCAGGTGCGCCTCGTGGACGTTCGCGGGATCCGGCACGGCCAGCCCGGTCAAAGCCGGGTCGGTCCGCCAGGAATCGCCGCTGGGCCGAGTCAGGGTGTAGCGCAGATCGTCCGTCGATAGCACCGTCTTGCCGTCCTGGACGATGGCCAGGAACATCCCAGCCGTGCCGCGTTTGCCCGGCGAGTCGTGGTCTCGGGCGTCGATGGTAATCACGTCCCCCGGTTTTAGCGTGACGTCGCCGGTCCAGCCGGCGGAGTAGTCCGCGCCAGTGCATTGCCGCGTGCCATTGACGTACAATGCTCCCTCGTTGTCGCAGAAGAAACGGACGCGGCATGCCGGTTGCGATCCTGGCGGCGCGCGCCACACGCCCTTGAAATACACCTCCTGGACAGGTTCCTTGGACCAGGCCCAGCGGCCCGTGAAGCCGCCGTCGTAACGGCGCACCGGCAACGGCTCGCCCGCGAGCACGGCGACTCCCGTCCCGCCAGCGTCATTCTTGCGAAGCGGCGGCAGCGCACCGGCTCGGGCTTCCGCGGCCGTAGCGCCGAACAACTCCTTGACCGCCTCATCCAAGGTCGGGTCTTCGCTGCCCGCGCGATCGCTCGCCTCGGGCAAAGCTCCAACGGCGATCACCGCCCCGCCGGCGCGGAAGAACTCCCGGGCCTTCTGCAGCGTCGCCCAGCGCACCGCCCGCATCGCCGGCAGCACCAGCACGCGGTAGGATGCGTCGGAGACGTGCAATCGCCCGTCGCCGACCTGCGCCCGCGCCAACGACTCGTCATCCATGAAGATGAAATCGTAGCCGTTCTGAAGAAGGGTCCGGCCGGCGGCGAACGCCGTGTCCGTCGCCTCGCGACCGCCCAGCTGCGCTTGCCCCGGACTGACCGGATACATCACGGCGACGTCACACTGGTGGGTTCCTTGGCTCATCAAGTACGAGAGTCGCTCAAAGTACTTCAGGAACACGCCCATGTGGTCCCAGTACGGCATGCGGAAATGGTAGCAAGGCGGCGCCCATTCCCAGAAACTGCCGTGCGTGGTGTAGTACAGTCCGTGGAGGTTCAGCAGGTTGCAGCCGTACAGATAGTTTTCGCGGGTGGCGAACATCAGGTTTTCGGGCGTGGCGCCCCAGCCCAGGCTGTGATAGCCTTCGAGCCAAACGCGCGGCCGCTGGTACAGTTGCGCGATCGAGCTGGAGACTTTGCCCTTGATCAAGTCCGCTCGGCCGCCTGGTGTGTCGTGCCCCGGCGCGGTGTACCAGCGGACCGAACTGAAATAGTCGCCGAATTCAACGGGGTTCATGCCGCGGCTGCCTTGATCGCAGCCGTAGATCTTGCCGCGGCTCCAATGCCACTGGAAGATCGGCACGAAGTAGCGTTCCTGGGCCAGCTGCATTTTCACGTCCATGAAGTCCAGCCGGTACTTGACCGTCCGCGGGCCGACATCCTGGAACATGGCCGTCAGGGCCTCGAACAGGTCGTAGCCTTTCCGCTCGCGAAACACGGCTGCCAGATCGTCGGTCCAAATCCGGTCGCCGACGCCGAACTGCAGTTCGTCGTGAAAGAAGTAGTTCAGGCCCGCCGCCGACTGCCCGGGCGCATGATCCTGAAACGGCTGGAAGAATTTTTCGATCACCCGGCGCCCCGCCTGGGGATGAATCGGGTTCAGCGTGCCGGGCTTGCGCACGGCGGTCAAGACCCACACCTCCCAGTCGCCCTGCGGCGGCGTCCAGTCCAGTCGCCCATCCCGGACCAGCGGCGCCAGATCGATACCACTCGCTTCGGCGCCAAGCCCAGCGTCGGTCTCCGACCCATGTTCGGCGCGGGTCTCCGACCCCGCCGAAACCGCCGACCGCAGGTCTCCCCCCTGCCCCGCCGACCGCAGCTCTCCCCCCGCTCCAACCCGATACGCCCGCACCGCGACCGTGTCCACCGGAATCTCGATGGCGACGTCCTTTCCGCCCTCGGCCCGCACCTTCTTCGCCAAACCGAGTTCCCGGCCCTGGATTTCCTGGTCCGAGTAGATCGTTCGGCTGATCAGACTCTTGCCGTTGGGCCAGTCGAGCGTATAGCCGCTCAGGCCGATGCCCATGCCGCGCCGGCTGCACTGGTCGGCCACGAACTTCCACATCTCCCACCACGGTTCCGAAAACACTTCGGGCTGTGCGGCGTAGGTCAGCCAGCCGGGTGTATCTTCGTGGGCATAGTTCACCTGCATCCCGGAAATGCCCTTCTTGTGCAGTTCGTCGATCTGCCACAGCAGCCGCTCCTTATCCAGCGGGGCGCCGGTCCACCACCAGAACGGCACTTCGCCATAGCCGGGCGGCGGATTCTGAAACCCCGGCAGCGCATCCAACTGGAGATCGCGTGACGGGAACCCGAGCGATTGCTCCGGCGGAGCTTCCAACCGGGCGGGATCGCCCAACGCCGCGTCCTCCGCGCGGACCACGCCGGGGAATGCTAGACTGTACAGCAACACCAAAGTCAGGCGTGTTTTCGTCATGTCTTGTTGTCCCTCGAAGATCTCTTTTCGCGATTCTTCGCACGTCGCCGACAAGATGTCAGAGAAACGCAAGATCGATCAGCCGGTTATAGATGCGGGGTTAGAAATCGAAATTGATTGGATGTCCGTCGACGTTCATCTATAACCCTTCATCTATAACCTGCCTTTTCCGATTTGGTCTCTTCTTATTCCCGCACATACCGCCGCGTGACTTCGTGCTGGACGGGCCAGTTTGCCCGGTTCTCGTCCTGGTACAGGCCGATCTCGCCGAACGGGATGGGCCGGAAGCCGAAGCGGGTGAGCACGGGCGAGGCGTCGGACAGCGTGAAATCGCGGCGGGCGGCGTCGGCGAAGCCCACGTCGCCGTGGAAGGCGTGGTTGTCCATCCGCTCGTTCACGCCGCGGTCCCGCGCGGTGAATTCGCCGCAATCGACGGCGGCATTTCGCCAAAGAAAATTGCGGTCCGGGTGTTCGGTCATGCGGGCCAGGTCGGGATAGCATTCGCTGTGCGGGGGCTGGGTGATGTCGACGCCGCCCTGGGCCACGATGGCTTTCGTCCGCTCGTCGGCCAGACGGTCCAGCCAGCGGGCCTGGCCCCACGGCGAAAAGCTGACGGCGTACTTGCAGTCGATGAACAGGTTGTTGTCCACGATGTTGTCTTTGCCGCCGTGGATCTGCACGCCGCCGAATTTGCCGCCTGCACAACGGTAGAACACGTTGCCGTAGATCAATACGTCGCTGATGAAATCGTCCAGCCGGATGCCGGCTTGACCGGCTACATTGTAGCCGCTGCCGATGTGATGCCAGAAATTGTTGCGGAGCACCAGGCCGCGATAGGCCGGATTGCCGTAGATGTCGATACCGGCCTGGTCATCGAATTCGTACACTACGCTGTGGATCTCGTTGAACTCGATCGTGTGCTCGTAGCCTTCGACCCGCATCCCGTGGTGCGGCGAATCGTGGAACAGGTTGTGGGCGATGCGCTGGCCGACACCGTCCACATGCACCGCCGGGGCGTACACGCGATCGACGCGGCTGAAATCGGAGATGTGGCAGTTCTCGACGAAATGGCTGCCGGGCGTCAGCGTCTTGCGGTCGCCTCCCGCGACGCGCACGCCGCCGGCGCCGACCGAGCGGATGTCGCAGCCCAGGACGCCGTGCCCGGTGCCGCCGCGGATGACGACTCCGTTGGCGCCGAGTTGCTGGAACGTACAGCCGGCCAGCAGCACCTGCTCGCCACCGGTGATCACCGCGCCTTCGGCTCGCCCGACTTCGAAGATCAAGCCGCGCAGCGTCACGTTCCGGACGTCTTGCAGGGTGACAAACGGGGCTGCCAACAGCGGGAAATCGACACGGGCTTTGGACAGGTCCGCCGGAGGCAGCAGGTACAACAATCCAGACGCGCGATCGAAGTACCATTCGCCGGGCTGATCCAGCTCCTCCAGCACGTTCAGGAAATAGAACGGATTGCCTTCGCGGAATCCGTAGCTGGACCCCTGGGCTGTCGTTACGCGGCGAGCGTCCGGATCCATGCGGGCGACTTTCAAATAGTTGCCGGCCCACAAATGCTCCCACGCGCCGAACATCCAGATGTCGTCAGTGCGAACCCAGGATTTCGGCCGATCGCCGTCGTATTCAAACTCACCCGGCGCGCCGCGGCTGCCCTCCTTGGCTTGGCCCTGATGAACCTTGCCGATGGCCAGCGATCCCGAGTTGGGCCAGCGGGCCAGTTGCAAGGCTTGACCATCCAGATACACGTCCACCCACGGATTCGTCGGGTAATCGGCTCTGCCGTATCCACGCAGCGCGACCGATCCGAAGTCGCTGATGCCGAGCTTCTTCAGGTCGACCTGCACGACCCGGGCTCGAACCGCCGGATCGAATCGGTCGCGCACGGCCGGATCGGCCACCGGTTGAAATCCAGTCAGTGGCAAGCCGCCCGAGAAGACGGGCGATTCGCCGGGCACGGCGCGGTACACGATCGGAGCTTCGGGCGTGCCTGCATCCGCGGCGGTCAGTTCGAACGTCTTCTGTACGCGATACGTCCCGCCGCGGGCCAGAACGGCGACTCCGCCCGCGGGCAGGCTCTGCTTGGATTTCAGTTCGCGGATCGCATCCCGGGCCCGCGCGAGACTGCCGAACGGCTGCGGAGCGGTTCCCGGCGCGTCGTCGCGGCCGTCGGGCGCAACGTGGAAGGTGACCGCGGGCTGGGGCCCGGCGGGAATGCGGACGCGGCTGGCGGCCGGATCGCGGGGGGGCAAGCCTTGCTCCAGCCGTTTCACCTCGGCCATGCACTCGGCCGCCTCTTGCCGGAAGTGCGACGGCAACTCGGTGCGCTGCTGCAGCATGGCATACACGACGGCGGCCGCGTCGTAGGCTTTCTCGCGGCGGTAGGTGTCCGCAAAACACAATGCAGCTTGGCCACGGTACTCGGCCGGCGCGGTCGCGTCGCTGGCGATCTGATTGTATGCGATTCGGGCCTGCAGATAGTCCTTTGCGTTCAGATACGTGTGGGCAACCTGCAGCCTCAAATCCCAGCGATCGCGTTCGGGCAGGTCGGGGGTTTGCAGGCAAGCTTCGTACTGCTGGCGGGCCGCCGCCGGGTCGCCGTCGCGCAGCAGGCATTCGGCCAGACACAGCCGGACGCGAAACCGGTCTGACGGGCCCAGTTCCGGCAGCTTCACCAAGTGCTGGTACACGCTTTTGGAGACCAGCGGCTCCGGCAGCCCCTGCTCGTCGGGAACACACATGCGAGCGGCTATTTCGCGGAGCGTCGGGGGCGATTGCGCGTCGTCAAACACGGCCGCGTATTGAGCGACGGCGGCGGGCAGCTGATCGCGGTTACGCAACGTCCGAGCCAGCGCGATCCGGGCCACTGCACGGTACGCCGGTTCCGCGTCGGGCAGTTCGGACAGCTTGCGGAACGCCTCGCCGGCTGCAGCCCAATCGCCTGCGGCCATGGCCGCCGTGCCCGTTTCCAACGCCTGCTGGATCGCGGCTGGGATCTGCGGTTGTAGGAATGCATGCTGCAGAATCTCTGCCGGGGGCAAAGCTTGACGGTAGACGGCGACTTCTTCGACGTCCATCTTCAGCGAGCCGATCCCGGCGTTGGCATAACCGATTTTCAGGGGAGCGGTCGTCGGCGAGTAGGGCCCCGTGTAGGCAGCGGCTTGCAGCAGCACGCCATTTAAGTACAGCCGCATCTCACGGCCGTCCCAAGTTGCTGCCAGGTGGTGCCAGACGCCGTCCGGCACCGGGTCCGAGGCGGTCATGCCGAACGCACTGCCCGGCTTGGGCCGGCCCATCTCGAACCGCAGCCGCCGGTCGGGATACCCGGTCCAGACGCGCATTCCGGTCCAATACCCGTCGCCCTGCGCAAAGATCAACCCGTTGGTGTTTCCGTTGCCCAATTCCGTCCCTTGTCCGCGTTTGCGAAAACGGATCTCAACCGTAAACCCGGTGTCGGTCACTGCCAGCGGTTTGGTCTGAAACGGTTCCTGATCGAGCCTCACCGCCTTGCTCTGCGGCCGGCTTCCGGCGATGACTTCCAGGGGCTTCTTCCCCACGTAGTTCAGCGGCTCCGACTCGCCGGCTTGGCTTGGCACGACCGGGTTCGCCGGAGTGACTTCGTCAAATGTGTAATAACGCGTTAACTGCGGATGCCGCCGCACCGCGCCGCGATAGGCTCCCGCAGAATCGGCGGCCCGCGAATTGGACCAGGATGACAGCGCGACCAACGCACCGGCCGCGAAGAACTTGATCGAAACAATAGTCAGAAGTCGTGCGGTTTGCATTTTGTGACTCATGATCGGGAAAGGCGGGAGGGTGAAAGGCGTGGAGGCGCGTCAGCACGCACCAAAGCCCCGGACGGGGCCGCGGGTGTTGGCTGAGCCAAGCGGTGAGCCTAACCCGTCGGTTCGGCCAAGACAAGATGCCGGCCTTGGCTCCCGTGCCCTGGCTGGGCTGATGAAAATGCCTCGTATTTCCGCTTCGGTTCTGTTTCCAGAGGTCACCTCTCCCTTGGGGAGAGGTCGGGCTCTAAGGCCCGGGAGAGGGGTGCCGAGTCGTGGAGGAATTACCCGGGAAATCGCCCCCTCGTTCACGTCGTGCCCGCTTCCGCACCCTCTCCCGCGGCGGAGACCGCGACCTCTCCCGCAAGCGGGAGAGGTGACGATGGTGTGACAACTCTGACTTTCTGTATCCACCGCAATCCCCTCTCCTTCCCGCCATTCTCATCAACCCGTGCTTTGGCTCCCAGCCTCCAAACATCGCCTTCACTCCTCAGGTCTTTTCCCCCGTCGACTCAGGACAATTGCCGATTTCCATGCGTTCTTCTCTGGCGTTACGCTGCGCAGACGGGCAAAATCTCACCAGCCGAAATTCTTCGGCCAATCACGGCGTGCAGTTGGTGGTGGGTCACAGTCATGGCTTGCGACTGCACGGATGGAGACGAGCACTTAATCGGGGGGGCAGTCAAGATGAGTCAGGGAAAACGGCGAATTCTTCGAAATCTGGACGTTTCTCCGGTACGCGGAGGCAAGTCGCAACGCGTCGTACGCAAGTTATGGCTGGAGACGCTGGAAACTCGGACCCTGCTGTCCGCGACACTCGGCGTCGAACCGCAGGCGGCGGATACGCCGGGACAAGCAGCCGCATCCGGCCGTCTGTCGGCCAACGCACTGGAGCGGGCGCCGTGGGTGGCGGGCCTGGGCTGGCAAGTCTCGAAAGACGCGTTCGCCGTTCCGCAAGAGGCGACCACCGATTTGGCACTGCGGGGCGCAACGCCCCCGGCGCTGCCCGCCGCGCCAGCTCGATCGGCCGCCGCGGCGGACGGCTCCGTCGGCCTGCAAGCGGGCTCGCCGGCGGGCCAGGCGCCCTTGGGTGCTACGGTCAGCGATCCTTCGGAATTCATGATCGGCGACGTGTGGGTGACCCTCGTTCTGCTGGAGTCCAACGGCGCCGTCGATGCGCAGACGGAGAACTGGAGTACGACGCGGATCGGCCAAGTCAAGGACGAGGTTTTGGAGGGTACCCAGTGGTGGGAAGATACCCTCCTGGCCCAGTTTCCCAACTCGCTGCAGGAACTCAACATCTCGGTCGACTTCACGTACGCCGACGCGCCCGTGCCTACGGCCTACGAGCCAATCAACCACGGCATCGCCGATCAATCCCTGTGGATCGACAGCTTCCTGAATCACGTCGGTTACAACACGGCGTCCAGCGTCTTCACCGACTTGGACACATGGAATCATGCCCAGCGGTTGGCGCACAACGCCGACTGGGCGCTGACCGCCTTTGTCGTCGATTCGCTCGCCGACGCCGACGGCAAATTCAGCGACGGATATTTCGCGTATGCGTACCTCGGCGGTCCGTTCCTGATGATGACGTACGACAACAACGGCTGGGGCAACAGCCGGATGGGACAGGTATTCGCACACGAATTTGCGCACATTTTTTACGCCTTGGACGAGTATCCCGGCAGCACCACGTACACCACGACCAGCGGCTACTACAACATCCAGAACCTGAACGCCTACGACGGCAATCCGAATCCCGCCTCGCGCGTGAGCAGCCTGATGGCCGATTCGAGCCTGCAAGGGCCGGCCTATACGAATCACACTTCGTCCCCGACCAGTTTGCAGATGATCGGCTGGCGCGACTCCGACAGCGACGGCGTGTTCGATGTGCTCGACGTGCCGCTCACGCTGACCGGCTCGGGCAGCTACAACGCGGCAGCCGCCCAGTACTCGTTCAGCGGTTCCAGCAACGTCAACACCCTGCAGAACCTGAACCCCTACGGGTACCGCCACAACATCACCATCAACACCGTGGACGCACTGCAGTACCGTATCGACGGCAACGCCTGGATCAGCGGCAATACTTACGACGCGTACTCGACCGGCGTTTCCCAGGTGGTGAACGTGTCCGGCCTCGCCGCCGGCACGCACACCATCGACTTCCGAACGATCGTCGATACGCTGAACGTGCCGTCCAACGTCATCAGCGGCAGTTTCACTGTGGTGGGCTCGAATGCTCCTCCCGTGGCCAGCCCGGATGCGGCGACCACCAATGAAGACACGCCCGCAGTGCTTGCAGTGTTGGGCAATGACTCCGACGCGGACGGCGATCTGCTGACGATCCAGTCGGTGGCCCAGGGCATGCACGGCACCGTGGTGATCGGGCCGAACGGCACGCTGACGTACTCGCCGAGTGCCAACTACCACGGCGGCGACAGCTTCACCTACACCGTGTCGGATGGGCGAGGGGGCACCGGTACGGCCATCGTCAACATGACCATTGCGTCCGTCAATGATCCGCCCGTGGCGATCCAGGACAGCGTTGCCGCAACCGTCGGCACACCCGTGACGATTGCCGTGCTGGCCAACGATTGGGACGTGGACGGCGATCCCCTGTCCGTCGCAGCGGTGACTCAGGGAGCCGGCGGAAGCGTGGCGGTCGACGCCGGTGGCACACTCACCTACACACCCGGCGCAGACTTCAGCGGGAGCGACGCTTTCACGTACACGGTTTCCGACGGCAGTGGCGGTACCGCCACTGCCAGCGTCAGTGTGCAGGTCCAGGCGGCGGTCAAATTTTTTGTGGTCGATAACAGCGCGGATGATACCTTCCGATACAACGCGGCCGGGCAATACGTCAGCCGAAGCGATCTGAATGCCAAGAATACCGACCCCCGGGGCGTCACGACGACCGCGGACGGCCAGAAGATCTGGGTGTTGAACTACAGCAAGATCGTGTACGTGTACAACCCCGCAGGCGCGTTGTTGGGATCGTGGTCTTCTTCGCAGTTGAAACAACCGGTCGGCATCGCCACGGACGGCACGAACATCTGGATTGTGGACAAGAGCACCGATACCGTCTATCGCTACAACAATGCTGCCAGCGTGACTGCGGGAGCACTGACGGCGAATTCCACGTTCAAGCTGGCCAGCGGAAATACGACGCCCGAGGGCATTACCACGGATGGAACCAAGCTGTGGGTGGTCAACAGCGGCAACCCCGATAAAGTATTCGTGTACAACTTGACAGGCGGGAGCCTGGGTTCCTGGACCATCGACGCGGCGAACCGTTCCCCAACCGGCTTGACCATCGACCCGACAGGCGCCAGCCAGAGCATCTGGATCGTGGACGTGAGCAAGGACCGCGTCTACGAGTATGCCAACGCCCGCTCGCGGACGTCGGGCAGCCAGATGGCCGGCGTTTCGTTCGCGCTGGCGTCCGGCAACACCAGTCCGCAAGACATCGCCGATCCGGACGGCAGTCTGCGAGCGTTGTCTGCCGCGGCGGCGCCGGAAATGGCCGGCATTTTGACCACGGCCTCAGACGCGTGGGAGACGCCAGTCGCTGCGTGGCAGGTCGTGGCCTTCGACACACGCCGAGCGGATTCGACCCTTTTTCAGTCGGTCTTGGTAGACGTCGAGGGCCGTGAAGAAAGTCCGAGAATCCAGATTCGACGGGTCGAGATTCGAGGGATCTGCCTGCTTGGCCTCCAGCACAACGCCACCTTGAAGTTCGCCAATGGCCCTCTGGATTTCCTCCCGCAGCCATTCCCGCAGGCTATCCACTCCCTCTCGGTAAAGGCTCTCGTCGATTCCAACGTCGGGCATCCACTTGCGGGCTTTATGAACTCGATATCCGTAGATTCTGCCACGGACGTATTCGCTGATTGGATCGTCGCTCTCAGCAGCGGGGGGGGCTGACGATGGGAGGCTGGCCCTTCGCCAATTGCCGGGCGATTTCGAGGGCGGTGGATTGCCAGTCAGAGTCCGGGGACGAAGGTGAACAGGCCGCCTGTCTGTTGAACAGGTCTCGGACGGCCTCCAGACGACGCTTGGCTTCCCCCTCCGCCTCGTCCTTGCGTCCCACAATGAAGCGTACACCACCAACCTCTGGGCGGCAGTAACCTCGTCGGTCTGGCTTTGGCATTCCGCCCTTTTACGCACGCTTTGCGATGAGCATCCTCCCACCGAAAAAGTCGCTTTCGACGGGGGGTAACCGTACAGGAAACCCGACACAAAATCCGACACCGACACAGCGAGCCATGCTGACAGCCAACAGCCCAAAAGACGCAAGTGCAATTAAATAAGGTATTTATGACAAAAAAGAAAGCCGCCGGAAAGGCGGCTGTGAGTCGGAAAAAGTACCCCCTAGGGGAGTCGAACCCCTGTTGCCGGACTGAGAACCCGGAGTCCTAGGCCACTAGACGAAGGGGGCCTGTTGGATGATCATCGGCATCCGCCGTTGTCGTCGGGTAATTGTCGGTGTCGAGACGGTTTTGTCAATCCCTGTCGGCGCGGGTAGTGCCTCGACTTCGGATGTTGATATCCGAAATGGCAGTCTAAAGGCTGGACTTTAACAAAGATCACAGCTTCACAGCGTGACAGCACGGCTGGGATGCGCGTGGAATATTTGCCGATTGATGACGTTCTGCCCGAGTTGGTGGCACACTTACGCGGTAGTGCCTCGGTCGTCTTGCGCGCTCCGACCGGAGCTGGGAAAACCACGCGAATTCCGCCGGCCCTTGCCCGGGCCGGA
Organism: uncultured Pirellulaceae bacterium; assembly: GCA_964645045.1. Classification (GTDB taxonomy): domain Bacteria; phylum Planctomycetota; class Planctomycetia; order Pirellulales; family Pirellulaceae; genus Anammoximicrobium. The sequence continues at coordinate 18,910 of CAZXYZ010000056.1, forward strand.
ATCTCGGGCGACAAGCAGATCCTGGTTCTTCAGCCTCGACGTGTTGCAGCCCGGGCGACGGCGGCCTGGATGGCGGCCGAAAACGGATGGACGCTGGGCGGCGAAGTTGGGTATCAGGTGCGGTTCGAGGATCGCATCAGCAGCCGGACTCGGATTGCGGTCGTCACCGAAGGCGTCTTGCTGCGCCGGCTGCACGACGATCCTTTTCTGCAAGAAGTCGGCATTGTGGTCTTCGACGAGTTCCACGAGCGCAACTTGAACAGCGATCTGGCGCTGGGAATGGTGCGGCAAATTCAACAGAGCGTGCGGACGGACCTGAAGATCGTGGTCATGTCCGCGACGCTCGCGCCGGAGCCAATCGCCGCGTATCTGGACAGTTGTCCGACGGTCGAGTGTTCGGGCCGGATCCATCCGGTCGAGATATCGTATCTGAACCCGCCCGAACGGCAGCCGCCAGCGGATCTGGCAGCCCTCGGCGTGCGGCAATTGCTGGGACGGACGGGAGGGCACACGCTGGTGTTCTTGCCGGGACTGCGCGAGATCCGGCAGGCCAAGCGATTGCTGACAGGCGCGGCTGAAGCGGCGGACTGCGACTTGCTGGAATTGTACGGCGACCTGCCGCTGGAACGTCAAACGGGCGTTCTGGAGCCAGGTTCGCGAAGGAAGATCGTGTTGGCCACCAACGTCGCGGAGACGTCGCTGACCATCCCCGGCGTGACGGCCGTGGTCGACAGCGGCTGGGCGCGGACCTTGCGTTACGATCCCCGCGTGGGTTTGGACCGGCTGGAATTGACGCCGATTTCGCAAGCGGCAGCCGAGCAACGGGCCGGGCGAGCCGGGCGCACTCAGCCGGGCATCTGCCTTCGCTTGTGGGACGAGCGCAGCCAGCGGGCGCGGCTGCCGTTCGAGGAGCCGGAAGTCCGCCGCGTCGACTTGGCCGGCGCGGTGCTGCAACTGCTGTGCTGGATCGAACCGGACCCGGACGGTTTTCCCTGGTTCGAGCCGCCTCGGCCGGAAGCCCTTGCACGGGCGCGAACGCTGTTACGCCAGTTGGGCGCGGCCGATGAACACGGCATAACGAAGTTGGGCCGGCGGATGGCGAAGCTGCCCGTCCATCCGCGGCTGGGGCGGTTGCTGGCCGAATCCGAACGGCAAGGCTGCGTCGCGCGGGCGGCGCTGGCCGCGGCCCTGCTCTCGGAGCGCAGCCCGTTCGGCCGGGCATCGGAAGGCACGCCTCGGCGGCGGAACCCGGAACATCACTCGCGCAGCGATCTCTTGGACCAGGTCGCGGCCTTGGAACAGTACGAGGCGACCGGCCGAAGCGATTCGGCCCAGGGTCCGATCGTTCGCCCCGCGGCGCGAACGCTGTTTCAAGTCCGCGACCAGCTGACTCGGCAGTTGGGCGGAGTCCGGCGGCACCGCCAGCCCTCCGCGGACCCGGATACGGCCCTGTTGCGATCGCTGCTGGCCGCCTTTCCGGATCGCCTGGCAAAACGCCGCGAGCCGGGATCGCGGCGCGGGGTGATGGTCGGCGGGCGAGGTGTCCGGCTGGCGGACGAAAGCGCCGTGCTGGAGGGTGACTTGTTCTTGTGCCTCGACGTGGACGGCGCCGGTTCCGAGGCGTGGGTTCGCCGAGCGTCGCTGGTCGAGCGTGGCTGGCTGCCCGCGAACGGTCTGCGCGAGGCAACGGAAGTTGCGTTCGATCCCGTCGGCCAGCGAGTCACGGCGCGGCGCCGGCGGTACTGGGAGGACCTGCTGTTGGAGGAAGCGGCGGCGGCGATTCCGAATGCGGAAGACGCGGCCGAGTTGCTGGCTCAAGCCGCGCGGAAAGACTGGGATCGCGTCTTCCCGCACGACGACGCCGCGGTCGCCGGATTCGTCGCCCGCGCCAGGTGGTTGCGGGAGCAACTGCCCGAGGCGGACTTGCCGGCGCTGGACGAGGTGACCCTGCTGGATCTGCTTCCGGCGCTCTGCCACGGACGCCGGTCGTTTGCCGAGTTGCGTACCGCACCGTGGTTGACGGCCCTCCGCGGCCTGTACCGCTTCGATCAACTGCAGACCCTCGACCGGGAAGCGCCGGAGCGGTTGACGGTGCCCAGTGGACACAGCGTGCCGTTGCGGTACGAGCCGGGCAAGCCGCCCGTGCTGGCGGTCCGCATCCAGCAGCTGTTCGGCTGGTCCGAGACGCCGCGGATCGCTCGCGGCCGGGCCGCCGTGCTGCTACACTTGTTGGCGCCCAACATGCGTCCGCAGCAGGTGACCGATGACCTGCGGAGCTTCTGGAACACGGGATACCAGGTCGTCCGCAAGGAACTTCGGCGGCGATACCCCAAGCACGCCTGGCCGGAAGACCCCTGGTCGGCGAAATCGAAAAGGAAATAAGGGAATGAGAATTGCGTTGCTGTTCGCACTCGGATATTTGGTGACGGCCCATTGCGGTTTGGGTATCGCTTCCGCCGATGCGCCGCGAAACGGGCAACTGTTTTTCGGCTGGGCCAGCGAGAGCATCACGCCGGACCAACCGGTGGCGATCGGCGGTCAATACCACACGCGGATCAGCGGCCAGGTCCACGATCCCTTGACGGTGACGGCGCTGGCCATCGAAACGCGCGACGACCGGGGCGTGATCGATCAAGCGGTCCTGGTCTCGTGCGACCTGTCCTTGATCCGCGGTCAGACCCAGTTGCGGGTGCGCCAGTTGGTCAAAGACCAGCTGCCGGACCTCGACGTCGAGAAGATCCTCATTGCGGCGACGCACACGCACACCGCGCCCTCGCTGACCGACACCGACGAGACGGACTTGCACCCTTACGATTTCATCGGCAGCTGGGCCTACCGCATCCCGGCGGACCAGGCGGGCGTGATGCGACCGGTCCAGTACCTGGCGTTTCTCGAACAGCGCATCGGCGCTGCCGTCGTCAAAGCCTGGCAGGCCCGCCAGCCCGGCGGGCTGAGTTTCGCCCTCAGTCATGCGGCCATCGCCCGCAATCGCCGCGCGGTGTACGCGGACGGCACTGCGCGGCTGTACGGCGACACGAACGATCCGAATTTCTCGCACATCGAAGGCACCTCGGACGACTCGGTGGACGTGCTGTTTTTCTGGCGCGACAACGAGCGGCCGGAGGGGATGATCATCAACGTGTACTGCCCGGCCCAGGAAGTGGAAGGCGAGAGCTGCCTGTCCGCCGACTTTTGGAACGACGCCCGGGCGCGGTTGCGCAAGAAGTACCACGCCGACTTGTTCGTCTTGCCGTTGGTGGGCGCCAGCGGCGACCAGTCGCCGCACTTGCTCTGGAACAAGCAGGCCGAAGCCGCCATGCGGCAGCAGCGGAACGTCAGCTCGCGCGAGGAGCTCGCGCGGCGGATCGTGGGTGCGGTCGACGAGGTCTACGACGTGGCTTGCCAAGGGGTTCGCACGGAGCTGCCGTTTCAGCACCGCGTGGAACGTATGCCGCTGCCGGTCTGGCAGGTCTCCGACGGGCGGTATGCCCAGGCGCAGGCCGCGTACGAGGCTGGCAAGGACAAAACGGAAGAGTTGGCCAGTCCGGACTACATCAACTGGCGCGTCAGCCGGACGATGATCGCCCGGTATGCACACCAGAAGCAAGACCCGTTCTTCCGCGCTGAAACGCACGCGCTGCGGTTGGGCGACCTGGCCGTGGCGACCAATCCGTTCGAGTTGTTTGTGGATTATGGACTGCAGATCAAGGCGCGCAGTCCGGCGGTGCAGACGGCCGTGGTGCAGTTGACGGCCGACTGTGCCGCTTACCTGCCGACCGAGCGGGCCGTCCAGGGCGGCGGATACAGCGCACGTATCGACGACGGGGTGGTGGGGCCGGAAGGCGGTAAGGTATTTGTGGAGCGGACCACGCGGATTCTGCAGGAGATGTGGGGTCAGTAGCCCAGCGCGCATCCCTTGCGCCGCAAGTCGGCGACGCCGTGAAATACGCCCGTCTTGGGGTCCACCCAGATCGAGTGCGCATCGCCTTGACGAGCGATCGGCTTGTCCAAGGCGTGCCCCCGCTGCGCCAGTTCGTGGATCAGGTCCGGATGGTCCGCCTCCAGACTACGTTCGAAAACGAGTCGGTCGGGCAGCCAAGGATGGTGAATCCGCGGGGCATCGACGGCGCTGACCGGGTCCATGTCGAACTCGATTACGTTCAGCGCGACTTGCAGGACCGTGTTGACAATCGTCCTGCCGCCCGGGCTGCCGGTGACCAACACGACTCGGCCGTCCTTGGTGACGATGGTTGGCGTTTGCGAACTGAGCATCCGCTTGCCGGGTTCGACCAGATTCGGGACCGTACCAATCGTACCGTCGCGATCCGTACGTCCGGGTTGCCAATTGAAATCTCCCATCTCGTTGTTCAGCAGGAAACCTCCGCCGCGAACCACGACGCGGGAACCAAAGCTCTGCTCCAAAGTGTACGTGTTCGCCACCGCCATCCCGGACTCGTCGATGACGGAGAAGTGCGTTGTGTGGCCGCTCTCGGGCGGCAGTGCGATCTGGCGCGAGGCGGCCAGTGTTTCGCTGCCGGCGGCCCAGCGAGGATCGATTTGCTGCGACAACCGCCGCGCGTACTGCTTGTCGACAAGGTAGTGGGGCACGGCGACGAACGCCGGATCGGCCAGATAGCACGCGCGGTCGAAATACGCCAGCCGCATGGCTTCGATCATCCAATGCATCGTTTCGGGCGACCAGCGGCCCGCGGCGCGGAGATCGAAATTCTCCAACAGGTTCAGCATCTCGACCAGCACCACGCCGCCGCTGGGCGGCGGCGGACACAGGATTTCGTAGCCGCGAAAAGTGCCTCGCAGCGGCGTTCTTACTTGAGCGGTGTACCCGGCCAGATCCTCTTTGGCGATCAGGCCGCGGCCTTCCTGCATTTCGTGGACGATCAGGTCCGCAATGCTGCCACGATAGAACGCGTCTGGGCCCTCGTCGGCGATTTGGCGCAGCGTGCGGGCGAGGTCGGGCTGCACCAGGCGGGCTCCCGCCGTCCAAGCGGACTGGCCGCTGTCTTTACCGTACACGCGGCACAGTTCCGGGAAGGCTGGAGATTGGCCGATCAGTCGATTGAGGGACGCGGCTAGGTCGCCGTCCAACGTCAATCCGTCTTCGGCGATCCTGGCCGCCGGCAGCACCACCTCCTTCCACGGCAAGCGGCCGAATCGCTGATGGGCCGCCGCCAAACCGCGAACCGTACCGGGCACGCCAACGGCCTTATGTCCCAGGCGGCTGTCCAAGATCTGGAACAGCTCCTTGGTTGCGGCTCGCGGCGCCACTTCCCGGTAGTCGATCACGACCGGCTCGCGTCCGTCCCCGGGACGCACGACCATGAACCCGCCGCCGCCGATATTGCCGGCTTCGGGGAACGTAACGGCCAGCGCAAACGCCACCGCCACGGCCGCGTCAACAGCGTTTCCGCCGCGTTGTAGCGTCGCCCGGCCGACCTCGGTTGCTGTCGGGCAAACCGAAACCACCATCCCGTGACGTGCCTTGACCGCTTCGCGCGCCAGAGTACCGGGTACCAACGGCACCAGCAGCAGCAAGGCCGCCAGACCAGTACAACCCGCAAACTTGCGACTGGATAATCCGTACATTTGGCATCGCTCCTCTCGTTGATTCAGGCGGCAAAGATGTTCGCCTGAGCACTTCCGGTCGAGCTGACCTAAGTCCTCTCGGGCGTGAACCTTAAGCTGTAACGTCAAACCAAGAAACTGCGCATTTGCCACTACAATTAGCCGAAATCATGGTTATACACACAAACCGTCCAGACGCTATCCACGGCCTCTCCCCAATCCCCGCTATGACAGTACGGGCACTCCTATGGCTCCTATCCCTCAGCCTATGAACGCGGCTGTTCGCTCGAACGTCCTCGCGGCAATCGTCACGCTGGCATTGTCCCTGATATCCGTGCCTGCCGGTGCCCAAAGCGATTGGCAAACGGCACCCAACTCCTACCCGGCGACGAACGCTCCGGCTTGGTATCCAACAGCAAGTGGGATGCAGGGGGAACTACTCCGGCTGCCCGCCGTCGACGAAGCGGTCTTCGGACCGCCCCTCCGCTTTGACTCGTCCGTGCAACCGGCGGACTATGTGCCGGAGATGAACGACATGGCAGACGAATTGCCCGCCGATGCCCAGTTCTACACGATCGAGGAACTCCGCGAGGAGATGAAGAAACTGGCGTGGACGAAAGGCGATTTCACGATCATCCCCTACGGCCAGCTGTGGGGCAGCGCGATCTACGCCACGGAACGCGCTTCGCCGGGCTCTTTCGTGACGCACATTTTTTCGCCGACGTTCGAAGGCGAAGATGACTTTGTCATCGATACGCGACGGACCCGATTGGGTTTCAATGTCGCCGGCCCGCAGATTCCGATGTTCGGCTGTGCGAAAAGCAGTGCCCAGGTGGAAATCGACTTCTACGGTGGGACGGGACAGATCGCGGGCACCAGCGCGGTGGCAGTTCCGGAGAACCGCGCCTCGGTTCTGCTGCGGCACGCCTACGCGGAAATCAAAACGGACAATTGGCGGATGTTGGCCGGCCAGTACTGGGACCTGATGTCTCCGCTGCTGCCCGGAACCGTGAGCTACTCGGTGGGCTGGGGCGGCGGCAATATCGGCTTCCGCCGAATGCAAGTCCGAGGCGAACGCTACCTGCACTTCAGCGATTCGTGCATGATCTCCTTGCAAGGCGCCGTGGCCCAAGACATTATCACCGACTCGCTGGTGTTGGCCGAAACGGCAAACTGGCCCGTGCTGCAGTGGCGCACGGGGCTGACTTTGGGCGACCGCTGCCCTGGCAGCCATCCCGCAACGATGGGGATCTCCGGGCATCTCGGCGAGCAAGGATTTGATTTCCCGGCGGGTCCGGCGGTCGACGACGATCGCATCCCGACCTGGTCGATCAACGCCGATTGCCGGGTGCCCATCGGCGATCGCTTCGGCGTCCAAGGAGAGGTCTTCACGGGCAAGAACCTGGGCACGATCTTGGGCGGCTCTTTACAGGGGATCAATCTGGTGACGCGTGCGCCAATCCAATCCACCGGCGGCTGGTTTGACGTCTGGTACGACTGGACGCCTCGCCTCCATACGCACCTGGGCTACGGGATCGACAACCCGCAGAACAGCGACGTCGCTCCGGGCGGCCGGACTTACAACCACTTCCTGTTTGCGAATGTGTTCTTTGATGTGACCAAAAAGCTCGTTTTTGGCTTCGAGGTTTCCAACTGGAACACGTACTACCAAGACGCCGCCGACCTGGACCTGGAACCCGGCAAGGCCGTCGTCTTCGAGTTTGCGGGCAACTACGGATTCTGATCCGCCTGTTCTCGACACGCAGCATCCCGAAGACAGCGTTGCGGCCCCGAAGAGAACGTGAAGGAGCCGGATATGGAGAGCATGACTTCGCCCGGTATCGCAAGTCGCCGTCGGTTCCTGATTGGGTTCGCGCTACTGACGATGTTATCCGGCTGCCGCCTCGCCGAACGCGAGATGCAGGATCGCACGCCGCAGGGCTGCGGCAACTGCCATACGAACATTGCCCAGCAGTGGCAGATGTCCGCCCACGCGATCGCCTGGACGAATCCGGAATTCATCCGCGCGACCGAAGAGCGTTCGGTGGCCGGCTGCTTGCCTTGCCATGCCTCGCGGCCGCTGCTGGAACAGCCGCCCGGCGAGCCGGCCCAGCTTCGCGACGGCCAACGCCAATTCGGTATCGAATGCCGCACGTGTCACCAACTGGGCGAGGCTTATGCCGGCCCCTACGAAAGCCGGATCGGCCCGCATCCCGTCGTTCAGGACGCGGTCAGACTGCCCTGCTCGGACTTCTGCGGCATCTGCCACGCGAGGGAGGCGGAGGAACACGCCACGCTGTACGTGACGGCTTCGTCCTCGAACCAATCCTCCTGCGCCCAATGCCACATGCCCACCTCTCGCGAGCGGCTGACGCAGGGGCACGTCCTGTCCTACATCCATCCCAAACGGGCCGTACACGATCATGCGTTTCCCGTGTGGAGCCAGGTCGTTGCGGCCGGCGCCGTGGAAATCGGTCAGCCTGTTGCCACCGTCGCCGAAGGCCAGCCGGTCGAAGTGTCTTTCACGCTGACCAATCGCGGCGCGGGCCACCGCATCCCTTCCGGTGAATTCGGTTACCGCGAGCTGCGCGTCGCCGTCGATCTGCTGGATCGCCACGGACGGACGGTCGGCCAGGCGGAGCAAGCCGTCTTTCCCGGCGATGATCTCAGCCTCGCGCCGGGCCTTGCGACCCGATTTACCCTGCTGATCGCACGAACGGCCAGTGAGCCGATGGAGCGCATCCGCGTCCAAGTCGAACGGGTGAACCGCGACCGTTCGTTCCAGTACACCTTGGCGGAAAGCGAATGGGCCGCCCGCGCGTCTTCCCCGTAGTTGAATTCCGAGAGGCGAACGGCCGGCGTAAGCCCGCCGGTTTTCCGCATGCCCGCAGATTTGCGCGAAGGGTTCGTAATATCACCTTTGGTGAAATCCGCAGACGGTCGAAAAAGTGATCGCAGAGACAATACACCGATGGGCTGACGCCCACCGTTCGCCGGGATTTCCGCAACGTTTGGGGCTATTTCGCCAGCCACTGCACGGCGTCCACGATGACGTGCCCGTCCGTGTCGCGATTGGAGACGACGACGGTGGCGGGCGCGTCGGCGGAGAACTCGAAGACGCCCAGCGAGACAAACAGGCCGTCGATGGCCGGCGTCTGCTTCTGGTTGATCACGATGGTCTGCTCGCCGCCGGCGTGCCCAATCACGACCGGGACGTTGGTGGCCCGGTTGGGATTGGCGGCGTAGGCCAACCGCACTTCGTAGCGTCCGGCCTTCGGCAGGTTCGCCTCGAAGGCGGCCGTCGCCTTGCCGTCGTGGGCGTTTCCGTCGTGCAGATAGCCGCTGCCGACCCATCGTCCCAGCGAACTGCCGGCGGACCACGATCCGGTCAGAGTCGCTTGCGCGTCGTCGATAACGATTCCTTCCAACCGGGTCGGGGCGACGCCTGAACCGGCGCGGATTGAGGCGGCGGATTCGAGCACCTGGCCGTCCTGCAACAGACGCTCACGAAGCGTGGCATACGCGACGTCTTGCACCGCGCTGCCGGCCTCGATCGCCAGGACGGCGGCCGTGGCGGCGGACTGGCCCAGGATCATGAACACCGGTTCCATGCGGATCGAGCCGAACGCGATGTGCGAACTGGAAACGCACACCGGAACCAGCAGATTCTGACACTGTTCCTGCTGCGGTAGGATCGAACCCAAGGCGATCTCATACGGTCCGCCCGTTCCGACGCCGATGTCGCCTTCGTTTTGGACGTAACCCTCGGGCGTGACGTACCGCTGGACGTTGTGCGAATCCATCGTGTACGAGCCCATCCCGATCGACTCCGGCGTCGGCCGCCGCTTCAGCAGTTCGTTCTCCGTCATCACGTACCGGCCGATCATCCGGCGCGCTTCGCGGACGTAAATCTGATGCGGCCAGTGCCCGTTGTCGGCGAACTCGTCGCGGGCCAGACCCCACTTGCTCATCGCGCTCCGCACATCTTCCGGCACGCGAGGATCGTTGGCGATGAAGTACAGCAGTCCCTGCTGGTATGCCTGGTGCTCGCGGACGATCTCGCGGCGGCGTTCGTAGGACGCCTCGGGGTAATCGTAATTGTAGCCGATGTTGTCGGTGCTGAACGGCCCGTGGTTGTTCGTGTCGGTCTTGTGATTCGGGATCGGGTCGAACTTGTCGAACGTCTCCCGCCAGCCGGCTTGGAAAATCCGCAGCAGCAGTTCGTACTGCCGGGCGTCGTAGCCGGGGGGCTGCGGAAACGGCACGCGGTTCTCCGGATGATCGGTCAGGCACATGCGGAAACAGTACGCCTGGACTTTCTTGTCGGCCTCGCCGTAGATCCCCGGCGGCTCGGGGCTGATGCGCGGCAGCAGACCGCTGGACGGATTGCCCGGGACGACGTAGGGATCGATCGGCTGCTTGAGCACGCCGAAATGATGACGGTGATGGAGAACGCCGACCTGCACGCCGTTCCACTTCTCGCCATAGGTGCTGGATGCTTCGCGGCCCACGTGATACGCCACACCGGCGGCGGCCATCAAGTCGCCCTCGTAGGTCGCATCGATGAACATCCGGCCGCGATAGGTGTCGCCGCCGAGCATCTTGATCGACTGGATGCGGCCGGCGGACTTGACGACACCTTGCTCGCGGTCCAGCCACTGGTTGCGGTGGACGGGGATCTGGAACTCGGCGACCAGATCGTCGAATACCTGTTCCGCGACGTGCGGTTCGAAAATCCACATGGTCCGTTGCTCGCCGTCGATGGCGGGCGTGCCTTGTCCCTGGTTGCCGTACTCCTCGCGGCTCTGCCATCTCCAGGCGTCCGGCGACTGGTAGTGTTTCCACACCCGGTGATAAAAGTCGCGGGCCAATCCGCCGATCACCGCCTTGTTGCCCGTATCGGTCCAGCCGAGCCCGCCGCTGGACAGCCCTCCCAGGTGCTGGTCGGGACAAACGATGACCGCCGACCGGCCCATCCTCTTGGCCTGCACCGCCGCGATCACGCCGGCGGACGTGCCGCCGTAGACGACGACGTCAGAGGGGGCGGCGCTGGCCGGATCGGCCGCTGCGGCGGACGCGCAGCGCGAGAAGCATGCCAAAGCAATCCACGTCAAGGCAACCGGAACTCTCGTGGACATCTTGCGGACTCCTATAATCGGGGTATCAGCAGCAGCGAGGAATATTGGGGCTTCCGCGTGCTCGTGTCTTTCGACTTCTTGTTCTCTAGCGGGAATTTCGTCGGCAAACGAGAGACACCACAGAGGCGCGGGAAACCCAGAGAACAAAAGATCACCCAATCGGGATTAGGGCCGCAGTGGTGGGTGTTTTTGCCGCGCGCGAAGCGCGCCGCCGCGCGGGGGGGGGGGGTA
>CAZXYZ010000056.1:29871-68928 GCA_964645045.1 uncultured Pirellulaceae bacterium
TTTTTTCGCCCCAAACCCCACACCCCCCCTGGGCCCCAACCCCCCAATAACAAACCCCCCCCCCGGTCCCCCCCCCCCGCCTCTGTGGTGCTTCTTTTCGCCGCTCACGAAGCTCGCCGCGGCGCGGTGGGATGATGAAGTCCGCCGCGCAGCCTCAACATGGGGCGACTCACTTGCTACCTCAAGCAACCGCAGCCGGTTCGGCCGCTTTCTGCGGCGGCTTGAACGCCAGCAGGAAGATCACCAGGACAACCAGCACGCCGATGCCCGGCCACAGCCAGATCGGTTGCCAATCGCAGGACTGGGCGGCCAGCCATTGCTTGCGGGTAGCGCCGACCTGATCCCTCTCGACTTTCGAATCGGCGGTGATCTTGTTCACCGCCGTGACCAGTTCCTCTCGTTGATACTGCTGACCGCCGAACTCGAAGGTCGATTCCGATTTTGCTTCGATTTCGGCCAGCGTAATCTTGCCGTCGCGGTTGGTGTCAAAGGTCGAGCCCATATCCGGCTGGGCCGCCTGCTTCTGCTCGCCATGCACCAGGCTGCCGACCGTCCCCGACAGGTCCAGATATCGCCAGGCGCTGGTCGCTGCGTCGGGATCGTCCCACGGGGGCAACGGCCGGGTGTCCTGGCCGGACGTGTCCCCCAGTGCGGCGGCCATGTTCGGCACGGCCGCCGGGAACAGCTCCATCATCTGACCGCCGCCTTTGCTGCCCAGGAACATGCCGACGCCGACCAGCAGGAAGGTCACCAAGCTCTGCGCGCCGGACTTCAATTCGGCCGGCGCCCGCTGGTCAAAATACATGTACGAGCCGACATAGAAGAAGCTGTAGCAGAACCCGTGCAGGATCAGCCCGATCAGGGCGGCGGAAAAATCCGGACAGGCGAAGCACAGGTAACGCAGCCCCCAGGCCAGCATGCCCAGGGCCACGACGCGTTTCAGGCCCAGCCGCGACACGAACCAGGGCATGCTGAACATGAAAATGAGTTCGGAGAACTGGTTCAGCGAGGTCAGGGCCAGCGGCGACGGATAGCCTCGCTGCTGGAGCATCGGCACTTGCAGCGTGAAGAAGTATCCGCAGGCGACCAGGCTGACGACGAACACGCAGGCGGTGAAGATGAACAGCGAACTCTCCTTCAGCAGACCGATCGCCCCCAGTCCGAACACGTCCCCGCCGGCGGCCGCTTGGCCCTTGGGCGGCGTATGGGGCAGCGTCAGGCAGTAAAAGGCCAGGACGATGCCGGCCACCCCTGACTGGAACAAAAAGTTGGGCTTCGTCGCGCCGCCCAGGAACACCGACGCCAGCAGCACGGCCATGATCCAGCCGACCGTGCCCAGCACGGCAATCCGCGGGAACATGTCCGGATTCGGAATGTGACGGAAGCCGACCGAGTTGACCAAGGCGATGGTCGGCATGAAGAACAGGCCGTTCAGCATCATCAGGGCCATCAAGCCGGGAAACGTCTTCTGAAAACCGGCGGCGAGCAGGCACATGCCGCCCAGCAGGTGCAGGACGAACAGGATCCGCTGGGCCGCAAAGTAGCGGTCGGCGATCAAGCCGACGAACAGCGGCGAAATGATCGCCCCGATCGCCGTCACGGCGCCCAGCCAGCCGATCTGCCCGCCGGTGAACCCCAGCGAAGCCGCATACCCCGTGATGGCCACGCCCCAGCCGCCCCAGAGAAAGAACTCCAGGAACATCATGATCGACAAACGGGTTCTCACCAGAGGCAGATGCTGGGAACTCATGACGTGCTCCTCCCAAAAAGCGGGTGATGCGAGGCGGAATTGCCGCGCATCATACCCGAATGGCAGGAAACATCAATCCGGTTCTCAGGCTCGCCAGGGCCGCTTACGGGAATCGAGCTTCTGCAGGGCTTCAAGGGCGATCTTGACGTCGGTTTCGACCTGGAAGTCGAACATCCCGGCGATCACGAAATCGGCGCCGTTGCGGAAGGCGTAGGGGAACGCCATCTGCGGCTTGATGGCTCCGGCTGCCATCACCTTGAACGCCACCCAAGGCTTCTCGACCGTCTCGAAAAAGGCCGCCGTCTCGTCGGGATTGTTGCACCACATGTTGTCGTTGTTCGCGTTGTGTTCGGCCGCATTGCCCCGCATCCAGTCGTATTCCTTCCGGTACTCCGTGGGCGTCGCCGACCAGTAGCGGTCCATGTGGAACGTCTTGACGTAGTAATCGGCATTCACCTTGTCCCGTTCGCAGGCGATGGGCATGTTCAGCGAGTGGCCGCCGACGCCGGCCGGCACACCCTGAGCTTTGATCAACTCGACCATCTGCGCGATCACCTCGGTCGAGCCGCCGTTCATCATGAACGAATCGGTCCCCCCGCCATGCGAATACAGCAGCGTCGCGCCCAGGTCGATCTGCCGCTTGATCGCCTCGTTCATCTTCGTCTTGTCTTCGATCAGCGGGACGCAGACCATGGTTTGGATTTTGGTGCTGTGCTGCTCGTTGTATTTCGTGATCGGGCCCCAGCAAGCAGGGTCCAGCTGGATCGTATTGATGCCGCAGGCTTGGGCCAGTTCCAGCGTTTCGATAACCTTGGCCTCGGTGTTGTACGACGTGAACAGCTTCGAGGCGTACATCAGGTCCCGGCTGTGAGCCCAACCGCCGATCAAGTTGCCGCCGATGAACAGTCGGCTCAGAGACACGTTGCCGATCTTGCCGCACGGCAGGCTGCCGGGCTTAATATCGGTCTTGGGCTGGTTGGCGGCATTCGCCTGAGCAGTCCCGTCCTGAAGGGCCGCTTTCAAGGTCTGCTCCTCGACGCTGGCATGCACCGCACCGACCGCAGCCGCCCCGAGGACGCCCTTTGCGAGAAAACACCGACGATCAATTCTGTCTGCCATTGCTGGATACCTTTCGATTTGACATGGCGGATGTTCAATGATTGCCCGGCCAACGAGCCAATTGTAGCTTCCACCCGCCAAATGTGAAAGTCAGCTTGCCGCGACTGTGGCCGCCAGAAATGGGATGGTTCCCCCGCTCACGGCGCAAGTTAGGTCAAAATCCTCCGGTTCTGCGAATTGGATGCCACGGGCTTGCCCCGTGGAGGCTCCCGTTTCCAGCTACACGAAGCGCTCCCCCGCGTAACCTTGCTACCCCGCTCCGCCCGCGGCGGCGAAGCCGCCGCGGGCGGAACGGGGTAGCCAGGGATGGAAGGATGCGTGCGTAGCGTGTGTAGCGAGAAACGTAAGTATCCCTCGGGCAAGTTGAGGACATTCGTCAAATGTTAAAGTGAATACCGACAACGGAAAAGACATTTGCACTACGGGGCCGGTAGCACGAACGTGGCCGGGGCGAACGGCTCGACATCCACGCGAAACTGGCCATCCTGGATTGCCACGGGGGCGCCTTGCGGCTGGGCACGGAGGTCGACGCTTTGGGCGATTGCCGCCGGGCAGCCGTCGGGCAAACGGATCTCGCACTCGCCGCCGCGCCCCGCGCATTCCCACAGCCGAAGGATCGTGCCGGCGCCGTCGGGGTTCGGACCGAAGGCCGTGACCAGCGTGCCGGGCGAGGTCACCTCCAGTCCGCGCTGCACCGCGGCCAGTTGGCCGCCTGGCCCGGCGGCGAATCCGGCCGCGAGCGGCACGCGGGCTTCGGCGGCCGGAACCACCAGCGTCTCGGCAGCGTCGCCGTTCTCCGCCGCCCACAACCGCACACGTGCGGTCCAGGTGCCGCCGTTCCACAAACGGAAGTTCGTCGTCCACTGGTTATTGAACAGGTTGACGTACACGCGGCTTTGACGCGGCACGAAATCCTTCGAGTACTTCCAGCAGCCGGGCGAGTCGAGGCTGACCAACGGATTGTCCAGCGGGCAGATGCCCACGCCTCGTCCCTCCGCATCGGTGACGGTCAGGCCGCTGTTGACGGCCAAGATGTGCCGGTTGGCGCCCGGGACGATATCTCGCGCGGGATCGATGATCGAACCTTGGCGGCCCACGCGGAACTGCGGCTGCTGGACGTTCAACGGCAGGCAAATCCAACCGGCTTCCGGCCACGGGTCCGCCGGCTTGTCGTGCAGCGTCAATTCGATATCGACGCAAGGCAGATCGCGGTACAGCGTGAACACGGCCGTGACCGGGTGCGGAACGCCGCCGCTGGCGGGAGCTCGCAGCACGGCCGAGGCGGAAACCGGGCTGAGCGTAAAGCCGGCCGTAAACCGCTCGGGCGATGCGGCGCGGTAGGGCACCTCGGCGGCCGGCGGCATCGCCGGCTTGCCGATCTCGTTGACCGCCCATTCGGCCGGAATCTTGACGTACGCGGCTACGTAGGCTTTGACCTGATCGGCATCAAAGCGTTCGTACAAGTACTGGCCCAGACCCTGGGGCGCGGCGCCGTCCGCCAATTCGCGCCCGGTCCGCTTGTCGATCAGCGAGCGAATGACGCCCCGGTCGCGGTCGATCACGGCGCGATAGAAGGGAGATTCCAGGACGCCCTCCCGTTCGTCGCTGCGCAGCTCGGACGGCAGCTTGGCCATCGTGACGGGCACGTACGTGCGATAACCGCCGGCCGGTACGTCGCGAGCCACAAAGCAAATCGCGGCCCCGTCCTTCTCGACCGCGATCGTTTCGCCGCCCTCCGCCGGCTGGAGAGCGTCCACGGCCGCTTCGCCGATGGACACGCGAACCACGCCATCGCGCTGCCAGGGCAGTGAATTGGAGACGACGATGCGGGGACCGGTGACCGAGACCGCCGCCGCGAGCGTTTGCAGTTGGCTCTGCTGCAACGGCGCGATCAGGCTTTGCGCCGTCTTGATGTACGCGGTGTGCTCGTCCCAGGAAGCATCCAGGCGAGCGAACTTGCCGGCGGCGAGTTCCTGTTTCCAATCGTCGCCGTAGGCGTAGTTCCGCTGCTTGGCGTAGGACGTAATCCAGTACAGCGCGCCGCCCCACGTGTGTTCGCCGTACAGCAGGCTGTTCTCGTAGGCCGCGGCGATCGTCTGGCGCGGCTTGGGCAGATTCAAGCTCCAGCCGCGCAGATGCGTATCGAGCGACTCGCAAGCCGCGATGGCCGGACGGATGTTGCGCGCGATCCGGGCGCCGTCCGGATCGCACATCGGGCCGTGAATCCACGTGTCGGGCATGTCGCCACGGACGACGGGCAACTCGGCCTGCTCGGCCCGCATCGCATCGGCAAAATCGGACAGCCGGCCGATGCGGACCTGGACGCCGGGCAGCCGCTTTTCTGCTTCCTGCAGCAACTGCTCGATTTGCTCCGGCTTCGGCGGCCCCGCGTTGTCGCCGGTGTGGATCAGCGCCAGCCAAGTCTTGTACGGCCAACCGTCGGGCGGCATCAGCCCCGTGCCGTACCCCTCGGCGATGTACATGGTCAGCAGCCGGGAACCATCCGGGCCTTCCCACCAGAACAACCGGGGCACCTCGGGCGAGCGGCTGCCGGCATTGCAGCCCAAGTGCAGGAACTCGACCCCGGCGCGCCGCAGCAGCGTCGGCATGATCCAGCTGTGGCAAGGCACGTCCGTCATTTTGGCGTCCCGCGGCAACGGCAAGCCGCCGGCCCGCGACAGGCCGGACGAGAATCCCAAGCCGCGTACCAAGTCCTCGATTTCAAGCAATTCGGTGTGCGTCGTAAACGGCAATGCGTGCGTGGCGAAACGGCCGTCGCGAAAGGCACGCCAAACGCGCTCTTTGCGCTCGGCCGTCTGGCCTTCCCAGTCGTCCAGAATCTTGGCCATCGGCCAGCCGGGGGTCATCCACACGAAACGCCGGTCGGGCGGCAGGCCGGCCGATCGATCGACCACGGCCAGCGCCTGGTCGATCATCTCGGTGCGGTAACGCTGCACCACGTTTGCGGCCAGATCGGTATAGCCGATATCGAAGTGCGTCTTGAACGTCACGATCACGCGTTCTAGCTGCGGCGTTGCCGAAGGAACGCTCGGGAGTTCGCCGACCACCGCCGCGGGTGCGGGTGCGGCGGCAAGCCTGGGGGCTGCCGGCGTTTGGGCCGGCACCGTGCGGGTCAACAACATGGACATCGACATGCCGACGGCGGCGAAGATCGCTCGATATTTTCCACTCATCACTCGATTCTCCCGAGAACGCGTAAAGGGGTCGGCAAGAAAGCACCGGGATTATACGGTACGCCGCCGGCGCCGGCAGCACGGCACAAGGACAGGCACAAGAAAAACCTGCTCGATAGTACCGCTTTTCGCTCCCCAAGCCTTAGGGTAGAATAAAGGGGGGGTAAAGAGCGTGTCTGGCGGTCATCGCCATCCTGTTTCTCGTCCAAGGCCCGCGAATCAAACAGACGACAGATGTTTGTTGCGGGAGACGCGCAAGGTTGTGAGGCACCGTCTATGAGCCAGCAATCCTCCTCGTCCAAGCAGATTCCGGCATTCGACGCGACCGAAGCCAAGCGGACCGGGTCGGACGTCCCGGACAGTGAACGGCGACTGGCCACGCTGCTGGCCAACCTGCCCGGCATGGCGTATCGCTGCCGGAACGATTCCCATTGGACGATGGAGTTCGTCAGCGAAGGGTGCTTTCGGCTGACCGGCTATCACCCCTGGGAATTGATGGGGCAATCCTATGATCGCCTACAACGAAATCATACACCCCGAGGACCGTTCGGCGGTCCGGGAGTGAGTCCAATTGGGCATTGACCAACGCCGGCAATTCCAAGTGACGTATCGGATTCAGACGGCGCAGGGAGTGCAGAAATGGGTCTGGGAGCAGGGCGTGGCGATTCTCGCGGACGATGGGCAAGTCGCGGCGTTGGAAGGGTTCATCACCGACATCTCCGATCGGAAGCGGGCGGAAGCGGAACTTCGGCTGTCGCACGAACAGTTGGAGCAGCGCCTCCGGGACCGGACGGCCGAATTGCAGTCGTCTTGTTCGTAGACACCGGGAAAGAAAACGAGAAGCCGCCCGCGGATGCAGCCTTCCACGAGGGGCAGGATCTCGGAGATCTTCAGGAACCCGAACAGCGAGCCGATGCCGTAAACCGCGACGACCGTGTCTTCGGCAGGCTCAACTGACCGAACAGCCGGCCCCCAAATGGTCAGCAACCGCCTTTCGGAAAGTTTCCATCTGTGCCGTGCCCAAGCGGGACGGCGATTCAAAGTAGTTTTCGGCAAAATCCGCATAGGCCGAGCCAGACAACCATTCGGCGAAGGAATCAGTCAGGTGGATTGCAAACCAGTGTGCCCCACACTGCTCTGTCGTTTCCTTGAACAGCCCCAGTCGCAGCCGCAGCTTGCGTTCGTCTTCCTTGTCGTACACCGCCGGCCAGACCTGTTGCGGACCGGCGACGTTGCGGTCCCAGTCGATGCCGCAAATCCGCTGGCAGTTCTTGCGCAACAGAGCAAGCCTGCTGATAGGCGTTCTCCGCCTCTGGCGTCAGTAATCCGGGGAACGTGACCTCCCCCACACTGCCAGCCGCCTTGTAATTGAGCCAGCCCTGCCGCGATGCTTCGATGATCGGGTCGGTCAGTTCGGCGGGCGAGCGGTCCAGAAGCCGGGTCCACGACGATGCCAAGTTCTGGGCGGTCGAGTGCAGGGTGGTCGGACGAAACCGGGCCGCGAGCGTTGGCGGGTGGTCTACGTTCGCTTTCCCGGGATGTTTTCGTCGACGATGGCCGAAGTGTACTCGTCAGTGGTGGCTTCCGGTCATCTTCCCAGGCACAGCACGCGGCCATCGCGGATGGTGACCAGCAGGCGACCGGATGCAGTGGCCAGGCCGTCCCAGGCGGGTGGCGGGACGTCGGTGCGGGATAGTACGCGGCCGTCCTCGGCGGCGACGGCGGTCAGGCCGCCTTGCGAACCGGCCAGAAAGATCGTGTTGCCGGCGTGTACCAGACCGGCCACCGATTGCTTCGGATCCTCGCCCTCGAACAGCGGCACCGACCACTTGGCGTTCCTGGCCAAGCGGTCGCTGCGGTACACCTCGCCTTCCCGCTTGCTGAAATTCTGGCCGGCTGCCCAACCCGTCATCCAAGTGGTATCGAACGTTTCGCCGTGTGCCAGATCAAAGTCCCGCCGGTACAAGGTCCGCAAATCGTCCCGGCAACTGACCAGTGACTGGCCGCGGAACGCCGCCAGAGGACGCATGTCGGACCGCTCGCCGCCGTGCCGTGGCCGATGCCGCGGAGCATAGGTCCAGCATCCGCGCGGGACGACCACGCCCAGCTCGTCCGTTGTCAACACGGCGAACGCGTCCGCCGCTTTGCAGGTCATCTCGCCTGAAGTGCGGCGGAACAGCCAGCGGGACATGGCCACCGAATCGCCCTCCAAGTTCAGCAAATCAAAGTTGTCGAACTCCAGAGCGCTACAGCCGTAGAAGTTGGTCGTGGGGACCGTGTTCAGCCGCTGGACCCACCGCACCTGGCCGCGGGCACAGTCGGCGGCAAACGCCAGGATGCCGCCATCGGCCAGGGGCTGACGGCCGGCGGCAAAATACACGGTGTCGTCCACCGCCAAAACGCTGCCCGGCACCGGCCATGGCGACTCAACTTGGCCGTAAGCCATGATCCGCTGTTCGTGCGGAGCGGCCCGCAAACGCCACACCAGGCGGCCGTCGTCGGCCCGCAGCGCGTACACCCAGCCGCTCCTGGTGCCGAACAAGCACAGGCCGCGGTGGATGGTCGGCGGCGTGTCGATGCGCCCGTTGGCGGTGTAACGCCACCGCGGCTGGCCGGTCTGAAGATCCAAAGCAACGACTTCGTGCGCGTCGCCGCGGGCCACGTACACCAAACCACCGGCCGCCACCGGCGCGGTGACCGGCCCGTGCATGAACGGGTTCTCGCGCCAGTCGTCGGCGATCGCGCCCGACGGCCAATCGCCGAGTTCGGCCGTCCACAGAACGCGCAGGTCCGTCGGAACCTCGGCCGCCGTGCCGCTGCTGCGCCAGGCGTCGTGCCGATAGCAGGGCCAATCGTCAGCGGCCAAGGCGGCCGGCGAAGTCGGCGGCTCGGCTCCGGTTTCCGGGACGAAATCTCCGGGCGACACATCCTGCTTGACCTCCAAGCCCGGCCGCTCCGGCGCCAAGGCCGCGAACCCGCGGAGCATCGGCCAGCAGACGCAGTGTTTGGGCGTGAGATAAATCAAGCCGTTGGCCGGCACCCAGCCGGCATCGCGGCCGCAAGCCGCTTTGCTGATCCGGTTCGCGTCGTACTGGCCGGTCGCCAGATCGGTCAGCTCCATCTCACCGGCCAGGAAGTACTTCGCCGTCGCCACCGGCGGGAAGCAGTGGTTGAAGCCCGCCTGCCAGCGGTGCTTGACGTCGCCCGTCAGCGGATCGAGCCCCACGCATTTCAAATGTTCGAGAATCCACAGCGAACCGCCGGTGAACATGGCCCGCGATTGCTTCATGTGCTGCTGTCCCGGCACGTACACACGGCTCCACAACTCGCGGCCGTCGGCGGCCGAAACGGCGTGGATGGCATTGCCTTCCTTGTCGTCGTTCATCGTCGAGACTTCGAGCACGAGCAGACCTTGATCGCAGACCGTGCGGCGCACCAGGGGGAGCCACGGTTCCCCGGCCTTTTTCCAACGCACGCCGCCGCTCGACAACTCCAAGCACGCCGCCGACACCGCTTCGCCGCGGCGCGCGGCCCCTTCGAGCAAGAACACCGCGTCGTCGCCGGCTACGACATACCGCGGCTCCGAGGCTTGATAACTCCAACGCAGCTGTCCCGATTCGTAATCCACCGCGCGGATCGAACCGGCGTCGACGGCCAGCAACGTGCCCGCGGCGAACATCAACTCGGATGGCTGTCCGGCCTCGGGGTACTGGCGGACCGGTTCGCCCGTAGCGCCGCCCAAGGCCGTTACGATGGTGTCGGACGACACCAGCAACTGGTTGCCAACGGCGATCGGGCGTACGCTGCCGGGCACGCGTTGATACCCAAATCCCCCTTGCGCCGGCGACGGCTTCAGATCTCGCTGCCACAGTCGCAGCCCGTTGAAAGCGTCGCGAGTCCAGACGCCGCCGTAGTAGTTGCGTCCCGCGGCACTGACCAACGAGCTGACTTCCAGCGAAGGCCCGGTGACCCAGCGAATGCGCCGCGGCGGGCCGACCTGCGTATCCCGGGACACCGCATTGCCGTCGGCCGCATGCCGCGGCTGGGGCCACTGATCCATCTCCGCCGGCCAAGGCTTGCGGGCGGCGAGCCAAGCGTGCGCGCCGGCTGGCGGCTCCACAACCTCGAAACCGGCGGCCTGCAGCGCGGCGACCGCAATTCGGCTGGACGCCGCGATCAAGACGCCCTGCGGACATAGCACACGGAACATCTCGGCCGTCGCCGGCGGTTCGTCCGCGCTGGGCGTCAGCACCACGAGATTGGCAAAGTTCTCGGTCAGCGGCAGACCGCTGCCGGCCGGCAGCACGTCCGCCGAAACGAAGCCGTATGCGTTCCGCGCCGCCAGCCGCTGGCGAATTCCCGCGATCGCGTCTGGATCCCGGTCAAGAATCTGGACGACGAATCTTCCCGTCGCGCTGAGTTCTTCCGCCGCCAGTTTCTCGTCCCCGCCGATCTGCACGGCAAGACCGGCCTGAATGCCGAGGCGTTCGAAGACGGGGCTGGAAAGCGGAATCGCTTCGGCGGCGGCCATCGGAGTGACCGCCGCATGGCCGAGCCCCAAGAACATCGCGGTCCACGCGACGTACCCGTACGTGCTGCGCGAATGAAGCCGAATCATGTGTTGACTCCTTGGGGAATTGGGCGGGTGCAGCGGGAACGGATGTACCGGCGCGGCTCGTGCCGCATTATGCACCAGTCTGCGAAATCGCGACGCGATGTCAACCCAACGCACGAGCGGGCTGTCGATTTGGCCGTGGCGTAAGCTTCCAGCTTGCGAACTGGGCAGCGTCAGCAAAATAGGGAATTGCAGATAGGCTGCGTCGGCAAGCTGGAAGCTTACCCCACGTGCCGGCGCCGACTAAAACAGCCCTCTAGCCGCAAGGGGCGAATCGACGCACGATCTGTTTGGCACTCAGCAGGCCGTCCACGGCGGCGCTGATGATGCCACCGGCGAAACCGGCGCCCTCGCCGACGGGGTACAGGCCAAGGCAAGCGGGCGATTGGCGAGTCGTGGCGTCCCGCTCGATTCGAACCGGCGAGCTGCCGCGCATTTCGGGGCCTAACAGGTTGGCATGACGCAAAAAGTCACCGTGCCACTTGCGGTCCATGAGTGGCAGCCCGGAGCGGATCGCGGCGCTGACCGGGGGCGGCAGGATCTCGTCCAGGTTCAGGGCTACCGTGCCGCGTTGGTACGAACTCTCTAAACGCTGCCTGGGCGGCGGCGTGCGCCCGGCCAGAAAATCGGCGGCCGTTTGGATGGGAGCGCGGTAGTCGCGGCCGGCCAAATCGAACGCGATCCGCTCGAAGCGGCGTTGCAGTTCGACGCCCGCCAGCACGTGCGTGTTGCCGAACTCGTGCGGTTCGAGCGTCACCATGATTCCGCTATTCGCGAACGGCGTGTCGTGCCGCGAGTTGCTCATGCCGTTGGTCGCCAAACAGCCGGGCTCGGAGACGCTGGGGATCGTGACGCCGCCGGCACACATGCAGAACGAATACACGTCGCGCTGGCCGTGAACCGTCAGCGTATAGTCGGCCGCTCCCAGCAGCGGCAGATACTCCGGCCGCCCGTACTTGTGCCGGTTGACCTGGTCCTGGGGCTGTTCGATCCGCAGGCCGAGTTGAAACGCCTTGGGCTGCAGCGGCAGGCCGGCCGCCAACAGCATGGCGTAGGTGTCGCGGGCACTGTGCCCGATGCCCAGCACGGCCTGCGTCGCCGCGATGTAGCCCCGTGACGTGTGCAGGCCACGCAAGCCGCCGGCGGCGATATCCAACCCCTCCAGCCGGCAACCGAACCAGTATTCGCCGCCCAGTGATTCGGTCCGGCGGCGAAAGTTCCGCACGATCAGCGGCAGCCGGTTGCTGCCCAGATGCGGACGCTGCTCATACACCAGCGACGGCTTGCCGCCGCAGTCGACCAGCCGCTCCAACACCCAAGCGACGTCGGGTCCGTTCATCCGGCACGTCAACTTGCCGTCGCTAAAGGTCCCCGCGCCGCCTTCGCCGAACAGATAGTTGTTCTCGGCGTCGTGCTCGCCGCCGGATTCAAAGGCTCGAATCGCCGGCACCCGCGCTTTGACGGGCTGTCCCCGTTCGATGATCAGCGGCCGATACCCTTTCCAGGCCAGCAGGTACCCGGCGAGCAGCCCCGCCGGTCCCGAACCGATCACGACGGGGCGATGCTCCAGGGGCTCGCGGCCCGGTTCCGGATCCTCGAACGGCGGCGGAACGAAAAGCTGTACGTCGGCCGACGGCTTGGCCAACAGTCTCTCGATCAACTCCCCGTCCGGCAACTCGACCAGGATCGTGTAGACGAACCTCAGATCGTTTCGCGACCGGGCGTCCAGGCTCTTTCGCAGAATTCGCCACCGCGCCACGTCCGTCTCGCGCAGCCCCAGCCGGTTCGCCAGCCGGCGCGGCAACAACGCCTCGGGCTCGGTCACGTCGACTCGGATATTGGCGATACGAAGGTAGGGCATGGTTGCTACAGCTTAGAGCAATCCACTTCGAACGGAAACGGCCCCATCCCGGCGCCCACGGCTCGTCAACCCAGGGAATTCGACGTGACTCCGGCAAGATCGCGGCCTTGGCCCACCCGCCCACCGAGTTTCTTGCCGGCTGGTTGCCCATTCTGCCACCACCTGATTAAGAACTTGGCGGCGGTTCCGGCAAGCGAGGGGGCCCTCGTTCCGTTTGGGCCCGTCAACGTCCTGATCGGGCCGAACGGTTGCGGCAAGTCTTCCCTCCTGCAGGCAATCGATTTCCTGCGGGCGTTCTTCCGTTCTTCGGTCGAAGTATATCTTCAGGAGCGGGGTTGGGAGTACGACGATCTGCCGAACCTGCGTCAGACGTCCAAGGCCATGCGTTGGGAGCTGACTGCCGAACTGGATGCAGACGAGAACAACATCGGCGCGGGATCGTATCGCTATGTGGTGACCACTCAGCCTCGCAGGTATGTGGGAATCGGCGAGGAACTGCTGGAATGGGATGCGCCGGGCGGGACTCGCCTTAAGTTATTGCATCGTCAAGGCCGCCGCTTCCAACTGTACAACCGGCGTTCGCAGGAGATGCAAAGTTTCGAGTCCGTTGGCTTGCCTGCCAGCGTCATGAGCCAGTTGGACGAAATGCCCGACCGGGATGCCTATCCGGAGATGCTTCGGTTTCGCTCCTGGGTGACAAGCTTCCGCTCGTATCTAATCTGGGATCCGAAAGTCCTGCGAAACCCCGACCGGGGTAAGCACGGCGAACTGGGACCGTCCGGAGAGCATCTGGCTGCGATGATTGGCCAACTCAAGGACAAGCGACCAGACGCGTTCCATCGGCTTGTCCGGCGAGTCCGCGGCCTGTTCCCGACGGTTAAGGACATCTCGGTGTCAGGCCGTGGCTGGGGCTGGCGCGGCCTGCGGCTGCACGAAGGAAATGGGCGGGACGTCGTCTTCAACTGCCAGCAGATGAGCGACGGCGTGCTCCGATTGCTGGCCATTACCACTCTGCTGTACGCAGATCGCGTTCCCGGTGTCCTGACGCTGGAAGAACCAGAAAACGGGGTTCATCCGCAACTCCTGCGCGAAGTTGTGCAGATTCTGCGCGAGTTGACGCAACGCAAGCCGCCACACCGCTGCCAAGTGTTCTTCACCACGCATAGCCCGTACGTCTTGGACGAGTTCTTCGATCACCCGGAGCAGGTGTACTGCATGGACCGACCGAGGCCGCTGGCCGGCGCATCCATCCTGCGGCTGAGCGACAATCGGTCACTGAACATTGCCCGCGAGACCTTCGAGAAGTCGCTCGGTGAGGCCTGGACCTCGGGTCTGATCGGGGCGACGGCGGGAGGTCGGAACCGGTGAGTACCAGGATTGGGATCATTGCCGAAGGCCCCATCGATCACTGCCTGCTGCCTCCGCTACTGGGACGGATCGCCCGCGAGCGAGCCGACTACGGTTGGCCCTTGACAAGCGAAGATGTAGCAGAGGTCTTTTCGATTCGCAAACGCGGCCACGGCGGCGTGCTGGAAACCGTACGGCGGCTGGTCAAGGCCCTGGACGCGATTGATGACCAGCGAGCCTTCTACGTCATTCTGCTCGACCGCCGGACGAAGGCGGTGCAGGAAGAGATCAAGAAACTGCTGGAAAACCGTGACCGATTCGTGCTGGGAATCGCAATCGAGGAAATCGAGGCCTGGTGGCTCGGCGACCGGACGAACACGCTCGCCTGGGCGGGTCTGAAGGCCAACCTGCCCGCAGGCTGCCGCCACGCAAAGGTCAAGTATCAATCGGAACGCGACGACGCCCCCAAAAAGACCCTCGACGAACTGACACAGATTTCAGACCGTTTCGATCGTTGTTACGGCGAAGGGAACAAAGACCTCGCTCAAGAGTTTGCCGATGACTACGCGGGCTCACCCACCCCGCCGCTTAATCTCGCCGGTGGTCTGCCGGCGATTATCCAGGCGGTGCGACAGCGCGGTATCCTCCTCTGCGGCGAGATGCCGGCGGAGCGGCCCTTGCCGCTGGACCGGGCCTTGCGCGAGCGGTGGTGCTACGGGGCCTACTTCGCCCTCCGCGCCGACTATGCCGGGGAGGCCCTCGCCACCGCGCGCCGGTGGTGGAGCACGATGCTCGACGCCGGCCGGATCGCCTCCGACGAACCCATGCTCGCCCTGGCCGCTGACGAGCGCGACTGGCCGATGTGGACCTACCTCCAATGGCAAGAGGTGATCCAGAGTGGGATGCGTTCTCTCGCAACCCCTTGATCGAGCGCTTTCTCGGGCTTCCGCACCTGCGGAGACAGTTGTGCAGGCACCTCGGACCCGATCGTCTGCGAGGATCACTGCGGGGCGTTCCGAGACAACCGTCGGACGTCCATTGCACTGCATTAGCCAAGGCGGCCGCTGGGTTCGCGGATGGTTCCATCGACCTAGTCTTCATCAACGCCGATCACGCTCACGACGGCAGCATGGCCGACATCCGGGCTTGGTGGCCGAAGGCTCGATACTGGTGAGGCCATGCTTCACCTGACGAGCCGAGCTGGGGAAGCCCGCCACCTGGGCGGTAAATAATTCCCTGAACGATCGGCAAAGAAATAGGAGCGCCAAGGGAAGTTCAATTCCTGCTGGAGCCACTTCACAGAAACTTGCTACTGGAGGTTAAAGCCGTCCGGCGCTACAATAAGATGTTGACATCGCAGGACTTGCGAAGATCTCGGGCAGCCGCCGGCGGGAGTTTTCCTGGGCGGAATGTCCAAATTCGCAATTCTGAACGGAGTATAAGTGGAGGCTCTTGATGAACCATACCTATTACGGCTGCCCTCACTTGGAAGATTCGTCGGTTGGTTCGGACGATCGGCGAATGGAATTCCTGCGACTTTTCTTGGCCAGCCAAAAGGACATCTTCCGTTACATCGCTGTTCTGGTTCCATTTCTGCAAGACGCAGAGGACATCTTGCAGCAGACGGCGATGGCCCTTTGGCTTAAATACGATGCCTATGACCCCTCCTACCCGTTCACGCCGTGGGCGTGCCGGTTCGCTCTCTTGGAGGTCAAGGAGTTTCTGCGTCGAAACCGAAAGTGGCATGCCCTGTTGGATGACGATTTGGCCTGCCAACTTCTAGCACGACGCGAGGCAATGGCGGCCGAGATGGACCGGCGGTTCGTGCATCTGGCCGGTTGTCTGGAAAAACTGTCTCCGCAGCAAAGGTCGCTGATCGAGGGCTACTACTACCAACGACAATCGGTGGAAGACTTGGCCGCAGCGGTCAGGCGGACGGTGGACGCCATCTATAAATCGCTTCAGCGGATTCGCCAGACGCTGCTGGAATGCGTGACGACGTCGATGCGTCGAGAGGAGTCCCGACCGTGAATTACCCCTCCGCTGAGTTCAATGAAGCCGTGTCGGCCCTCTGCCATGGCACGGCTACGGACGAACAGGTGCAGAGGCTCGCCGGTCTGCTGCGGTCAAGTTCTACGGCACAAGACGTCTATCTTCTCGCTATGGAACTGCATGCCCGGCTGGCAAGTGACAATGGCCTCTTCTTCAGGAAATCGCCGCTTGCACTCACGGGGGAATACCGGTCGTTCGACGAGGCGGCAGCAACTGCGAACGGGCGTACCTCACTCCAACGTCAAGGACGGCGCAACCGTCGATGGTGGGTGGCAATTGCAGCAACAGCGGCCGTGTTTCTGGTTTGTCTGACCACTTGGCGATTACTCCCGCAAAAGGCAAGGATCTCGGAGGCCAGTTCAGTTGCTACAACACTCCTCAAAGCGGACAATGTTCCTCCCGGCACATGGCGGCCGGGGCAGCCATGTGCCTTGCATCGCCTTGATCTCCCGGAAGGCACGGTACAGTTGCGGATCGAGGAATCCGGTGTGACGCTCGACGTCTCCGCGCCGGCGGACGTGCGGTTCATCACGCCGATGCTTGTCCGGGTCGTCCGAGGGCAGGTCACGGCCGACGTCGGCCAACGAGGAAAAGGGTTTTGCATCGAGACGGCGCAAGGACGTTTCGTTGACCTGGGTACGACGTTCGGTGTCCATGCCAATGCTCAAGACGTGACCGACCTGGTGGTCTTTCGAGGAAGCGTCCAGGTGTACCCGGATACGATCGGTACGCCGCCGCTGTGGACACTCGCCGAGGGTGAGGCAGTGCGCGTTTCTGACGACCGAACCCTGGCTCGTATTCCGAACATCGTCAGCGGACCAGGCCCGGGTCCCTGGAGTACCCGTCCGCCGGCGCCGGACCAATGCGTGATCGCTGCCGTACGGGATAACCTCCGCAGCCCGCATGACCGCGTCTTCTATCAGATCATCCCCGGCGGATTTCGAGAAAACACACAGGCTTACGTCGGACCGCAACATATCTGGAAAGGACGTACGCCCACTGGTTTGCCGTCGTACCTGCTGGGCGCGGACATGGTCCGCACGTTCCCTACCGATCAGGATCGGAAGGGGCTGCAGATCACGGTCCAGTTGTCGCGTCCCGCGATGCTGTACGTGCTCTTTGAGACACGACCGCAGCAGTCGCAATGGCGCGAGGCGGGCAACATCCCGGAGGTCCCAGCCTGGCTGGAAAAGAGCTTCCACAAGGTCGGCGATGCGGTGGGTCTGGACGACGCCGGTCAGCTTAAGGCCGACGAACCGATGTTGTTGAAACCCGGCGAGGGGCATCTGGTGACCTTCGACGTCTGGGAACGCAAGATCGAACAACCGGGCGAAGTGACGCTCGGTCCACCGACGGGGCCGGAGGGCTGGAAGAACTGGATGTACGGAATCGCGGCCCAGCCGCTGAGGAGCGAGTGACAGCGGCATGCGCAGTCTCTATCGGATGTTTCTCATTCTGGGTTGGGTCGCATGGGCATCGGCTGCCGAATTGAACGCGGACGAGAAGCCCTCGCTGCCACGCCCGGCCCAGAAGAGCGTGGTCCAACCAACCGATCTGCCCGCGGGCCTGCCCGTTCTCGAAACGCCACGCAATTGGGGCGACACGTTCCTGCCGAAATCCAAACCACCGGCACCCGAGATCCTGTCCGTATCGCTGGCCGGGCTCAAGACGGACGAACGGATTGCACTGACCTGCCTGCAGGGTTTGCTGGCGCGCGAGCAGCCTCGCCTGTGGCTGGTCCGCAACCAGGACGATCCGTTCTGGATGGCATGGCATCGAGCCAAGGGACACGTCGAGCGGTTTGAAACTGTCGCGGACTGGATGACACTGTTCGACCGATTCCGCGCTGAAGTGAAGGGCGCCGTGATTCCCGACGAGAAGCTGTTTCGCGGCGACCTGCTGGCGATGAACGTGGCGGCGTGCGAGGACCTGATTGTCGCCTCGCCGCAACTCGCGGAGCGGCTCGGCCTGCCGATCAGGGTGGATCTGCGCAGGCGATTCTTGACGTATGCCGAAGGGCTGCAGTGGCTGTGGGCCAACTACAAGGGCCGATTCAATCCGCACCTCTGCGACTTCCGTCATCCCGGCCTGCTGCCGCACGGCACCTTCGATTACAGCTACCAATGGCGAGCGTTGATGTTCTGGGTCGCTGGCCCGAAGGAGCAGGATAAGCCGGGCGTGGACTGCATGGCAGAACATCGGCTGGTGGCAAAGATTCTGTCCGAAATGCCCGTCAATGGCGTGTGTGTTGGTTTCCCTGCGATGGGCGAAGGTGAAGGCATGGGCGAGCCGCCGGGGGTGGAACTCCTGAGCCGCTACGGCAAGTCGCTCGTGTGTAACAATCACGGCGGCAACTACTCGATTCTCAGCGGCGTCCGCATCGACCGGCTTGATCCGCCCAAGGCCCCTCCGCCGCCTGCGCTCCAGCGCGACAAGGTCTACATCGCTCTAGCCCTGTCCGACGGCGACAACCAGATTCTGTGGCCCGCCTTCTATCGCCGCTACTTCGATCATCCGGCCTTTGGCAAATTCCCGCTGGCGTTCGGCATGGGACCGGCGATCCGCGAACTGCAGCCGGGGCTGGCACAGTGGTACTACGAGCACGCGACACCCACGACGGAGTCCTTCGCCGACGTATCCGGCGCGGCCTACATGCAGCCGGACCATTTCGCGGAGGCGTACGTCGATCGCGAAGCAGCCTGGACTGGATTCCTGATCTGGACGCGGCGGCTGATGGAACCGCTGGGCCAGCGCACCATTCGCACCGTGAGCGGCAGCGACGCCAACGTGACTCGCTATGCCGATGCCCTGCCGTTCTGCCACAGCATCTTCGCCGACATGGGCCGTTACTCCGGCCGCAGCGGCATCGCGACCTTGACGTACTCGCTTCCCAGCGGCCTGCCCGTGTTCCGCGCCGTGACCAGTTGGCGGTACGGCAAGGAAGGCTTCCTGCGCGAAATCCGCGAACAAGTCGGCCCACAGCGCCCGGCTTTCGTCAACGGCTTCGTCCACTGCTGGACCTTCACGATGGACGACCTGGCCCGCATCTACGAGCAACGCGACCCCGACATGGTGTTCGTCACGCCGTCGCAACTTGCCCAACTCTATCGCGAGGCGCGCGGAGGGGCGGGCAAGAAGGATAGGTTCGGTCTCCGACCGGATCCGTCGGGACAGAATCCCAACCCACAACTCGAACTCACCGGACAGCGAACTCACACCCTGGCACCATAGCACTTGGAGGCACCCGATGACTGCTCACACACGTATGAATCGTCGCTCGTTCATCTACCTCACCGGCGCTGGCTTGGCTGCCGCCACGCCACTGATCCTCCCATCCCGCGCTTGCGCTGCAGGCAAGGAGGCCCCGAGCAACCGGTTCAACATCGCGCTGATCGGTTGCGGGAGTCGAGGCAACGACATTGTCCGGGAGGCCATCGGTAACGGTGCCCACCTCATCGCTTTGTGTGATGTGGATGCAGTTCGCATCACCACCACGCGGAAGGCACTGGCTGAAATAGCACCCGACGTCCAGCAGGCGCGCGGCTACGAGGATTATCGCGAGTTGATCGACCAGGAGAAGTCGCTCGACGGCGTCCTGATCGCCGTCGGCCCCTGGTGGCATGCACCGCTGAGCACCGCGCTGATCAAGGCCGGCAAGCATGTTTACTGTGAAAAGCCGTGTGCGCGCCTCGTGTCCGAGGCCCGTGCCTTGGGCCAGTTGGCCAGGGACTCGAAGGTGACGACGCAGATGGGCACCCAGGGCGCGGCCAGTGAGTCCTTCCGCCGGGCCGTCGAGATCATTCAAGCCGGGCTGCTGGGCCAGATTCGCGAAGTGCATGTCTGGCACGCCAACGACAGCGGCCCGAAGAGCCACGCTCGTCCGGCCGGCGAAGATCCGATTCCGGCCGGGTTCAACTGGGATCTGTGGGTCGGCCCGGCTCCGTTACGGCCGTACAAGAAGGACGTCTACCAGCCCGGCTGCCAGCGGACTTCCTGGTGGTTCGACTTCGGCGCCTGGATCCTCGGCGACTTTGGCGTGCATACGTGGCAGTTGCCGATCCGGGCCCTGGAGTTGAACTACCCGGTGCGCGTGGAGCACAACGTGCCGGAACCCGTCCTGGAAACGTTCGTTTCCACGACGAAGATCCGGTATGAATTCGCCGCCCGCGGCGATCTGGCCCCGGTCACCGCGTGGGACTACGACTCGGGGAGCTTGCCGCCGAAAGAAGCCACGGCCGACATCGAGGCGACTTACGGGAATCTGCCGAACGTGGGCGCGATGCTGCTCGGCGAGCGGGGTACGATATACGTCGGCGGCTGGGGCGGCGGCAACTTGATCAAGCTCAAGGGCGACGAGAAAATGCGCGGCGTGAACGACCATCCGGCCGCCAAGGATATTCCGCAGACCGAGCCGCGGGCGCCACGACAGAACCACATGTTGGAATGGATCGAAGCGGCCCAGGCCGGCACGAAAGCATACCAGGCATTGGAAGTCGCGGCCCATTCGATGGAGGTCATCCTGCCAGCGGTAGTTTCGCTCCGGATGCAGCGTGCCATCGATTGGGACGGCGCCGCCATGAAAGTCCCG
Source organism: uncultured Pirellulaceae bacterium (assembly GCA_964645045.1). Taxonomy (GTDB): domain Bacteria; phylum Planctomycetota; class Planctomycetia; order Pirellulales; family Pirellulaceae; genus Anammoximicrobium. The sequence goes on from CAZXYZ010000056.1 coordinate 50,398, forward strand.
GGCGCACCGGAGGCGGACCAGTTCATCCAGGCCGACCACCGCAAGAAGTGGCTTTGTTAACTCGATTGCGTACCTCGGCGAACGGTGCGGCGTCAGCCCACCGGTGGTTCGGGATCAACGCCGCCGTTACCGGCCGCTTTCGCCGGGCCGTTCGCCGTGATCTTCGCGAGTTCCAACAGGAGGAATGCACATGAATCGACTGTCAATGTTCACTGTTCTCACCGCCGTCTCATTGATCGCGACTGTTGTCGTGGCTGTCGACAAGGTCCCTGACAAGCTCCCCAATGGCGAACGTCCCTGGCCGGCCGTGCCGGAGAAGGAGGTCCAAAAGATCCGCGAGGCGCTGCCTGACAAGCCGCAGGTCCCGCCCCAGAAGCCGCGCAAGCTGCTGGTCTTCTACCGCACCGACGGCTTCCCGCACTCGGTCATCCCGGAATTCAATACGATGCTCGAACTGCTGGGCGAAAAGACGGGCGCCTACCAGGCCACGCTCAGCCAGAGCTATGACGATCTCCAGCCGGCGCGGCTCAAGGAGTTTGACGCGGTCTACTTCAACAACACCTGTCGCATGGCAACACCGGAGACGGTCAAAGCCGCACTGCAGGACTTCGTCAAGAGCGGCAAGGGCTTCGTCGGCAACCATGGCGCAGGCGACAACTGGCACGACTGGCCGGAGGGTCTGGAGATGATCGGCGGCAAGTTCGTATGCCATCCCTACGGGCGCATCCAGATCAAGGTGGACGACCCGCAGAGTCCGCTTACGGCCGTGTTCGGGGGCAAGCCATTTGCCTTCCAGGACGAAATTTATGCCTTCACCGATCCCTACAGCCGCGCCAGGCTGCGCGTGCTACTGAGCATCGACTATGCCAACTCGCCCGACGTACCCAAGGCCGAGGAGACGCTGAAGCAACGGGCTGCGGCGTCGGACGCCCAATCCAGCGACAAGCAGTTCGTCGCCGCCGCCCGTGACGATCACGACTACGCCATCGCCTGGATTCGCCCGTGGGGCAAGGGCCGCGTGTTCTACTGCTCGCTAGGCCACCTCAACGAAGTCACCTGGGACCCGGACATCGTGCGGTTCAACCTGGCCGGCATTCAGTACGCGCTGGGCGACCTGAAGGCTGATGACACCCCTAGCGCCAACGCCAAGTGAGATGAGGCTACTCGGTGAACGACACATTACACCCGCTGCGTGTCGGTCTCTTTGGAATCGGCCTGGACACGTACTGGCCTCAGTTTGCTGGTCTTCAGGAGAGGCTCCAGGGTTACCTGACGCGAGTGGCCCAAAAACTGGCCACGCCCGGCGTCGAGATCGTGAACCTCGGCCTGGTGGACACGCCGGAGAAGGCCCTGGCCGCCGGGCACCGTTTCCGCCAGGCCGATGTAGACCTGATCTTCCTGCACGTGACGACGTACGCCCTTTCGTCCACTGTCCTGCCAGTGGTGCGGCGGGCCAAAGTGCCGGTCGTCATCCTCAATCTGTCGCCCGAACCGACGATTGATTACGCACGGTCCAATCAATTGGGCGACCGCACGAAAATGACCGGCGAGTGGCTTTCCCATTGTGCCGCCTGTTCGGTGCCGGAGATTGCCAACGTCTTTAACCGTGCTGGAATCACGTTCCACCAAGTCACCGGCATGTTGGAGAATGATCCCCTATGCTGGGGCGAGGTTGCCGAGTGGGTCGAAGCGGCCAAGGTCGCACACGCCATGGAGCATAACCGGCTGGGCGTCATGGGCCACTATTATTGCGGCATGCTCGATATCTATTCCGATCTCACACAGCAATCCGCTACCTTCGGTGGCCATGTTGAGATCGTGGAGGTCGACGAATTGGCCGCCCTACGCGCCGATGTGACTGACGCGGAGGTTTGCGACCGGGTGGCACACTTCCACGATGTGTTCGACGTGCAGGACGACTGCCCGTCGGCCGAACTGGAGCGGGCCGCTTGCACCTCCGTCGCACTGGACCGCCTCGTCGAGCAACATCGGCTCGGCTCCCTGGCCTACTACTACATGGGCACGGGCAATCAGGCGAATGAAGACGCCATCAGCTCGATCATCCTCGGCACTTCGCTGTTGACGGGCCGAGGCGTGCCAGTCGCCGGTGAAATGGAGATCAAGAACGTCCAAGCCATGAAGATCATGGACAGCCTTGGCGCGGGCGGATCGTTCACCGAATACTACGCCATGGACTACCGCGACGACGTGGTGCTGATGGGCCACGATGGACCCGGACACATCGCCATCGCCGAGGGCAAGACCAAGGTCCGGCCACTGCAGGTTTACCATGGCAAGGTGGGACGCGGCCTGTCGGTCGAGATGTCCGTAAGACATGGACCGGTCACGCTTCTCTCGGTCGTGGAGGGCGCGGGCGGCCAGTTGAAGCTGCTCGTGGCCGAGGGCGAGTCGGTGCCCGGGCCGATTCTGGAGATCGGCAATACGAACAGCCGTTACCGGTTTCCCCTTGGGGCTCGCATGTTTGTCCAGTCTTGGAATGCCCACGGCCCTGCCCACCATTGCGCGGTGGGTGTGGGCCACGTCGCCGCCAAGATCGAGAAACTTGGCAAGTTGCTGCAGATGGATGCGATTAGGGTCTGTTGAGGGAATCGGAGACAATGACGACGCCACCGCACGCGAATATGACACGGCAGACGCTCATTACGATTTCGCTGACAAAGGCGATGATGGCGGTGGTGAGCCTCTTCGGAACGAGCCTGGTGCCGGCAGCGGAGGTCGTTTCCGACACGCCGGCGCTGGTCTGGGATGGGGCGGAAGGCGTCCTGCTGCAAACGCCCGTGGCCACGGTCAAGTGGGATCAAAACGACCAACTGGCGACGCCTGTGTTGGAATTTGCCGCGTGCGGCGAACTGGCGTTGAGAAATCCGCGGGTGACGCAGCCCTCGGCAAAACAGTTGAATCTCGCCTACGAATTGACGACGCCAGATGGCACAACGCTCCAGGTGACGCGTGAGCTGACGCTGACTCTTCGCGACGGACAAACGGAGCTTGTGGAAACATTCCGACTTACACCTTCAAAACCACTGACAACCGATTTAGAAATTCGGCGGCCCGTAACGATCAGCGGCACGAAACCGGCTTCCGCAGCCTCGGCCGTGTGCCCGCTGTTCAATGGTTGGGCCAAGCCGTATCCGCTCGCGGAACAACCGCTCGAGGTTGACTACAGGCTGGGAAATGTTCTGCGCGGCCAAGAGCAGTTGGCCCTGCCGGTGATCCAGCTTGACAGCCAAAACGCCTGGCGAGCGGCCCTGTCGGCCGATTGTCGGTTCAGCGCTCTGTTCAGCGTCTCGGCGGTCCCAGGTCGGAACGTCCAGGCCGAGGTCCGGTATCGTTACTCCTGCGACAAGGTGCCTCTGAAGGGAGCTGAGACACGCAGCTTTGGCCTGTGGTTGGTCCCTGGGCCGCCTGCGGACGAGCCGTTCGGCAAGTCGGTCGATTCGTTCTTCCGGCTGATGTTGCCCGAGGTGCCGCCAGGACCGAAGTGGCTGCACGAGATCGCCATGGTCTATTACGACTACCTCAGCGAGAACAGCCAGGGGTGGGAGAGAGACGTCAACGAACTGGCGCGGCTGTTGAAGCCGGAAGAGCGTCGCCGCGTAGCGCTTTGCTTCCACGGCTGGTATGAATCGATCGGCGGCTACGGTTACGACGAGGCCACCGGGAAGATGAAGACCGAGTGGACCGCCATGGAGCGGACGCGCAAAGTCGCGCAAAGTCCATCTGACGCAGGAGGAAGTCAAGCGCCGCCTGCGCGTCGCAAAGCAGCTTGGATTCCGCGTCTTGTGGTATTTCGCCGACGGCATGTTGCAGGACAGCCAGGCGCCGCTTCCGGGCTGTTACCATCCGGACTGGAACTATCGCGACGACGCAGGGAATTGCATCGGAGGTTGGCAGGGACCGGATACTTGGGGCCCGACGTACGCCCGCAATCCCGCGCACCCGGAGGTGGTGCGCTGGTACAGCAACTATCTCCGTGCGTTGCTCGACGCCTATGGCCCCGAGGTGGACGGCTTCGTCTGGGACGAGACCTTCCACATGACGCTGGGCTTGATCACGCGCCATCCCGAGCCGGCTTTCTGTGACCGCGCCATGCTGGATCTGCTTGGAACCTTGCGCCGCCAGGTGAAGGCGGCCGACCCGGAAAAGGTCTTTCTCGCCTCCGACTGTCTGGGCGTCTGCGGCAGTGCGAGCTATGCGCTGCTGGCCGACGGCACGTTCCAGGATACTCACTGCAAGCCCTCTGCCTGGTCCTACGGACTTTTCCCGAACTGGCGCAACACACTCTGGAGCTGCAACTGGGGCGCGGCTTCGCATTTCTCGTGGACTCGCTGGGGTGTTGAGAATGTAGGAACCCCCGTTTCGATCAGTAATGGATGGGGCGACGACAATGGTCCGTCGGAATGGACTCCAAACTTGCAGGATGCCGTCGTCGATCTCTTTCACAAGCGGTTGTCGAAGACGCCGGTGCGATTTCTGAGCTGCGATCCGACGAAACTGCTCGCGACCTCACCCGAGGCGGCTCTCCCAAGTGATCCGATCCCCGCCCCGGCGCCTGGCGAAAGGAATTGGGCACTGGCCACCAACGGCACGCGGGCGGTCGCGTCCTCCGAGTACAGCCGCGGCTGTGGGCCCGCGGGCCTGATCGACGGAGTCCGCGACAACGCGAACTGGCAGCACGGGCACGGTTGGGCAAGCCAGGCGGACCAGCAGCTGCCACAGTGGGTGGAGATCGTTTTTCCCCAAACGCGATCGGTATCGCGTTTCGTGGTCGTCACCTACGGCGAAGACGATGCCTCCTCGGTGGCCACCTGGGGTGTGAAGAACTACGACATCGAGATTTGGGACACGGAGGCGAATTCGTGGACGACGACGGTCTGCGAGAACAAGGACCGGATCATGTTGAATCGCGTCCACATCCTGCAGAGACCCGTGCTGACATCCAAATTCCGGGTGGTGGTCAGGGCCGTAGCTCCCGCCGATGGCGTGGCCCGCTTGTTGCAGGTGGAGGCATGGGGAACGCCCTGAGAGAGCACGTAAGCTAGGAGAAGATCGTTGACTGATGCAACTCGCGGACATTCTGTATGCACCAGCGCTCCGTTTTTCCTCGGCCGAGGTGGCGGAGTTGTGGGAGCCGTAGTCGCGATTTTCGTGATCGCCACGTTGTGCGACGGTTTTCTGGAGACGACTCGGGCTGCCGATGATCTGGCCCGCTGCTTTTCTCAGCCACCGGCCGAGGCCCAGCCCTGGTGCTACTGGTACTGGATGAACGGCAATGTGACCCGCGAGGGAGTTGTTGCTGACCTGCAGGCGATGCGCGACGTAGGCGTCGGCGGCGTATTCCTGATGGACATCGGCATTCATCCGGCCGGGCCGGTGGCCTACCGCAGCCCGCAGTGGTATGAGTTGGTGAAGCTGGCCGTCAGCGAGGCCCAGCGACTCGGCATCCAGGTCAGCTTCCACTGTCCCGGCTGGTCCGCCAGCGGCGGGCCGTGGGTCACGCCGGAGATGGCGATGCAGGAACTGACGTGGTCGGAGGCGCACGTCGACGGCGGCCGGGAGGTCTCCATCATGCTCCCTCAGCCGTCCACGAAGCTGAACTACTACCGCGACATCGCGGTGCTGGCGTTTCCCTCGCTCGACGGCGATGATCAGACGCTTCGTGACCTTCAACCGAGGATCCTCGACATCCAAGGCCAGCCCGTGCGAGAGGCGGCGGCCGCCTTCGACAGCGATACGAACACCGTGGCCTCCCTGCCCGGAGAGTTCGACCTGATCTTCGACCGGCCGGTCCAGGCGCGGTCGATTTGGATCCGCGCCGCGCAGGCCAATGGCAGTTTTCACGTAAAGTTGCAGGCGTGGGAGGACGCGCGCGACGCGTTCTGCTTGGTGGGCGAGGCCCGCTCCAATACGTCCGGACCATTCTCCGCGCAGATCGGCGCGACGAGCTTTTCCCCAGTGAAAGCCAACAAGTTCCGATTGCAGTTCCAGTCGCGCAAGCCGGGTGAGCGGGTTGTTATCGAAGAGATGGATCTGCGCGGCAGTTTCCGCGACCCTCAATGGGTGGCCAAGGCGGGCTTCGCCACCGATCGCGTTGTTCCGGACAGCACGGCGGAACAACCGCAGCCGGGCGACGTCATTCCGCTCGACCGGGTCGTGGAACTGACGACGGACCTCCTGCCCGATGGGAAGCTAGCCTGGTCGGCGCCCGCCGGCCGCTGGACCATCTTGCGTCTTGGCCAGACGCCAACCGGGATCAAGATCGCGCCGGCGCCGGTCGGAGGCGATGGACTGGAGTGCGACAAGATGAGCCGCGCGGCGGCCGATTTCCACTACGACCATTTCATGACGCCGCTGCTCGCGCAGCTTGGCCCCGAACTGAAGAAGGCCCTGGCCTGCCAGCATGTCGACAGTTACGAGGCCGGCTGGCAGAATTGGACCCCGAAGTTTCCCCAGGAGTTCCAAGCCCGGCGAGGCTATGACCTGACGAAGTACCTGCCGGCCGTGACCGGCCGGGTCGTGAGGGATGCCGCGACCACCGAGAAGTTCCTCTGGGACTTTCGCCGCACCATCGGTGACCTGTACGCCGACAACCACTACGGGCACCTGGCCGAACGCAGCCACCAGGACGGACTGGGCTTCTCCACGGAACCCTACGGCGGGCCGTTCGACTTTATCCAGGCGGGCACGCGTGCGGACTTCCCGATGGTCGAGTTCTGGCTTCCCACGCAGCCAGAAGGACGCAAGCCGGCGTTTCACGGCGTCTTCGCCGGGCACGTGGCCGGTCGTCGGATCATCGGGGCTGAGGCCTTCACTTCCGGCCCGCCGGAGGAGAAGTGGACGAGCCATCCCTTCTCGCTCAAGGCCCTGGGCGACTACATCTGGACCTCGGGCGTCAATCGGTTTGTGATCCACGTCTCGGCCCATCAACCCTTGGTCGGCGAACACCTCAAGCCCGGATTGACCTGCGGCGTCAACGGCATCCACTTCGACCACGGCAACACCTGGTTTGCCCAGGGCCGCGAGTGGGTCGAATATCTCACGCGCAGCCAGGCCGTGCTGCAGCAAGGTGAGCACGTGGCCGACGTGCTGTACTTCCAGGGCGACGACTCTCCGCATTGGACCGGTCCTTTCCAGCCGGAACTGCCCGTGGGCTACGATTTCGATGCCTGCGGCGGGGAAACGCTCAGGCAGCTTGCCGTCAAAGACGGCCGCATGGTGCTGCCCCATGGCAAGAGCTATCGCTATCTCGTGCTGCCCGCCGATGGGCGCATGACCGTGCGGTCGCTGGAAGAGGTTGCCGAATTGCTCCGCGCGGGGGCGACCGTCATCGGCCGTCCAGCCGTGGAGTCGCCGAGCCTCGCCGATACGCCCAAGAAGAACTCGTGGGATACGCTGGTTGGCGAACTGTGGGGCAACTCGGTTGAGAAGGCTGGGCAGCGCAAGGTGGGCCAAGGCCGCCTCTTCTGGGGCCAGCCGTTCGCCGACGTCCTTGCCGCCGACCGTCTCCTGCCCGATTTCGCCTATGACGACGAGGCGGGCCTCGTGCTCCATGCCATCCACCGGCAAGTGGGGGACCGGGAAGTCTACTTCGTCGCCAATGCCAGCCAACGATCAGGCTGGGTCGACTGTCGGTTCCGCGTCTTGGGCAAGGTTCCCGAGCTTTGGCACGCCGACACGGGCCAACGGGAGCCGGCGGCGCTGTTTGCCCCCGAAGGGCCGATCACTCGAATACCGCTATTCTTCGACCGGGCAGGCTCAGTCTTTGTCGTGTTTCGTTCCGGCGAACCGGACATGCATGCCACCGGGCTGCGCCGTTTGGCCGGAGTCGGCAACAATGGCCCCATCGCTCTACGCGTCGCTCGGGCCACCTACGGTCCGGTGGGCGAGGATGCCCGGGCGGCTGACGTCACGCGCCAGCTCCAATCACACGTCAAAGGCGACACTTTACGACTGCGCGCCTTCACATCGCTGGCCGGCGATCCGGCCCCGTTCGTTCGCAAAGAACTGCGGGTCGATTACGAGATCGGCGGCCAGCGCCGCACGGCCATAGCTAAGGACGGGGAGTTGCTTCGTCTGCCGGAGTCCGAAGGATCGCGCGATGCCGAGTTGCTCTGCGAGAACCACCAACTCGTACTGCGCGCCTGGATGGCGGGCCGCTTCGCCGTCACTCGCAATTCCGGCGAAACCGATACCATCGACATACCCAAGATTGCCGATCCCATCACGGTGACGGGCCCTTGGGACTTGTCCTTCCCGGCGGGTTGGGGCGCGCCGGAACACGTCAGGTTCCAAGAACTCGTTTCCTGGCCGCAACATGCCGACCCGGACGTGAAGTTCTTCTCCGGCACGGCCACCTATCGGTCGATGGTCGAGATTCCGGCGGATCGCTTTGCTGCCGATCGATCGTTGCATCTCGATTTGGGCGACGTGCAGGTGATCGCCGAAGTGAAACTCAACGGTCGCGATCTGGGCATCCTCTGGAAGCCGCCGTTCCGCCTGGACGTGACGAAGATCGTCCACTCCGGCCGCAACGACCTGGAGGTCCGCGTAACAAATCTCTGGCCCAATCGCCTCATCGGCGACGAGCAGTACCCCGACGACTGTTCTCCGGACGGCCGATGGACGACAGGCGGCATCGTGGCCTGGCCGGATTGGCTGCTCAAGGACCAGCGGCGCGGCGAGCCCCGCCGGTTGACCTTTACAGCGTTGAAACACTGGACCAAAGATGATCTGCTGCTTCCCTCCGGATTGCTCGGGCCGGTGCAAATCATCACGGCGGTCGACTACACAATTGGGATGGCGCCACCCCCGACCGGCGCAGGAAGATGAAATCGCAAGACCACCGGGCGAACTGACCTGTTATGTCGCGCCCCGTCTGCGGGGCGATAACCGTTCACGGGCTGCGGGTAAAGAGGGACCACTCGGGCGGAAGTGGGTTTGACTTAACGAGGAGGCCGCGGTGATCGCAACACAGTGGATGTGGACGAGCTCATCATGGAATAGCTGATCGCACGGCAACCGGCGGAAGCGAAGATGCTGCATTGGACACCATGAAAGTGGAGATGGACGGGGCGGCTCGCGTCCGGCGCAGGAAGAGAGGGAATCGCCGGGGCGCATCGTGGTATGAAGATGTGTTGACTTGCGCTACGAGTTCCTTGTCAAGTTGGCGAACGAAAGGGACTTGAACTCGGCAAGTCACGGCCCCACAACGAGTTGCGGCGTCACTGGCGGCGCGAGAGCGTTTGCCGAGAGTTCCTTTCGGGGAGCTTTATGCTTTTCTACGAGCCAAACCGACACACCCGTTAGCGCCCGGCCCCGAGAGATCGGCTGCGGGGCGTTTCGCGTTGATGGCGTTTTCCCGGAGGGTTTACGTCGATTCTTCCAGCCGCTCGGCGATCTCCGTTTCGCGAGATCGCCGCCAGGGTCTGGAAGGAACCCCAGGGGTTCCCGCCGCACCTCGGAATCCCGGCCCAAAACTCTCGTCTCTCAACGCCGAAGCATCCGCGTGATCAACGACGCCAGTCAGTGCGGCGAATTGCATGCAGCGGCGGTTTTTGCCCAATTCACGTTTGATGTTTCGTCACCTCGCCTCTGGGCCGGGTAGGTTACCAAATAGAACCTGTTAACTCCACTGTCCCCGCCAGACAGCGCGCCGGCCGCTACGCGAAAGTCGCTGTGGGCAACTCTACCCGGGAGGCGTCCCCATGCCCTATTGGTTAAACGTTTTCGTTTTCAAAGCATCGGCGATTTCTCTCATCTGGAGGGTCAGGTGAAGGTATTCGGGGGAGAGGAGGTACGTGCCGTGCAGGAACTGGTTCCGGAGCTTCGGCACCAAAATCGAAAGAGCGAGGCTGTGCGTGGGGACCTCATTCTTAACCTTCCTGAGCAGCCGATCCGGAAGAGGTACCTCTATCGAAAACGTTGCATCGGGCAAGACCTTTTCCGCGATCTGCTTAAGCAACTCATCCGAAAGAGGCCGCACATCCGAAAACACCGCATCTGTCACGATCTCCTCAGCGACCGCTCTGCCAAGGAGTTCAGCGAACTTAGCCGTGTCTTCTGCTGCATAGTGGAGACGAAGCGCTCGTTCGAGACCGATTATCGCTTGGAAAAAAGCGAGGCTCGCGAGTTCGTAATCGTCGCGAGAAAGCGACACGAGCTTTCCTGCCAGCCGAAAGAAGTGCGCGCTTTGCTGGTGCAGGTCACGCTCCTCTTTAAGCCAAGCTGCCTTCGACTCAAGGAAGGCGTCAGTTACGCCAAAATATGACCATCGAATATCCACGTTCCATCCTCGTTTCGTCCCCATCACCTTCGACCGGGTAGTTTACCAAATATAGCCTGTTGACTCTACTGTCCCTGCCAGACAGCGCTCCGGTCGCCAAGCGAAGGTCGTTGTGGGCAATTCCACCCAGGAGGCGTCCCCATGCGATCGTTCGAAGATCCCGCTCTGCTCACCCCCCGACCAGCGTCGTTCCGAAGTGGCCAGCATCCTGGCCGTCGGCGTTCTTCGGCTCCACATGCGGGGCGCCGTCCTAGGCAGCGATTCCGATCCGGAAATCTTGCCGGAATCTGCTCGCCCACGCCTTGAGGTTTTCGACGAAACCGTGCTCAGTGTCCACAACGGTTAACGTTTTCCGAGACCCCAAGAGAAGGAGAGACGCATGAACCTGAACATCGGAAAAGAGGTCGCCGCGCTGCAGCGGATGACCGTCCGCGAGCTGCGGACACGCTACGCCGAGGTCTTCCAGGAGACGACCAATGCCCGCCACAAGAAATGGCTGGTCCGCCGGATCGCGTGGCGACTGCAGGCCCCGGCCGAGGGCGACATTTCGGAACGTGCCCGGCAACGGGCCGCCGAGTTGGCCCGCGACGCCGACCTGCGGATCAAGGCGCCCAAGGCGGCCGCCCCGGCGCTGCCTACCGTGGCCGGAACGCTCGACGCATCCGCCACCGATCGCCTGCCCACTCCCGGCACAATCATCACGCGGCAGCGTGAACTCCAGCGAATTTGGCACCGTCACAGGTGTGGAACCCTGCAACCTCGGCGGCGAAAATTCAAGGGTCCGCGTCTGGACCGGAGTGCTCGGAAACGGTAACTTGCGAAGCATGGAACGCCAATGGAGAAGCCGTTAGCCAAGAAATGAGGATTCCGTGACAAAACATCTCTTGTTTGCGTTTGGCATGCTCGTTCTTCTATCGCCGGTCCAGGCCGCCGATTGGCCGCAGTGGCGAGGCCCTGCCTTCAACGGTTCCACGGACGAAACGGGCTTGCCGGAACAGTGGAGCCGGACGGAAAACGTCGCTTGGAGCGTGGCCCTGCCGGGCGCCGCGGCATCCACCCCGGTGATCTGGCAAGATCGCATCCTGCTGACCGGCACGGACTCGGCCCGGGACAGGCTGCAAGCCATGTGCGTGAGCCGTAAGACCGGCCAAATCCTTTGGCAGCACGACGTGGCCAAGGGCATCAGCAGGGATTCTCGCAGCAATTTTGCCTCCGGCTCGCCCGCGACGGATGGCAAGACCGCGATCTTTTTCTTCGGCAGCGGCGAATTGGTTGCCTACGACCTGGACGGGCGGAGCCGCTGGGCGCGAAATCTCGAAGACGATTACGGCTCGTTCGCATTCTTCTGGACCTTCAGCACCAGTCCGGTGTTGTGGAACGGCAAGCTGTACATCCAAGTGCTGCAGCGGGACGTGCCGATCGAAGGCCGCGGCGTGGCGGGCCGGTTCAACGAATCCTACCTGTTGGCCCTGGACCCGCAGACCGGTAAAACGCTGTGGCGGCATGTCCGGCCCAGCCAAGCCGTGGCCGAGTCGCGCGAGGCGTTCACGACGCCGATTCCGTACACGACCGGCGGCGTCACGCAGTTGCTGGTCGCCGGCGGCGACGCGTTGAGTGCCCACGATCCGGAATCCGGCCGGGAGTTGTGGCGCTGGGGCACCTGGAATCCCGAGCGGATTCCGCATTGGCGGCTGGTGACTTCCCCGGTTGCCGGCGATGGCATCGTCCTGGCGTGCGCTCCGAAGCGCGATCCCATCTATGCCGTCAAAGCCGGTGGCAGCGGCCGGTTGGATGACTCGTGCCTGGCGTGGGTCAGCCGCGAGGCGAAGGAAGTCTCCAGCGACGTGCCCACGCCGGCGTTCTATGACGGCGATTTCTTTGTGCTCAGCGACGTCCGCAAGAGTCTGTCGCGTGTCGAGCCCAAGAGCGGCAAGGTCAAGTGGACGGTCCCCACGCCGGGCAACGCGAAATACGAAGCTTCGCCCCTGGCCGCCGACGGCAAGCTGTACACGATCAACTTCGACGGGCAGGTGACGATCTTCCGCGCGGCGGACGGACAACTGCTCCGCACAATCCCGATGGACGAACCCGCCAACGGCGAAGTCGTGCGTTCTTCGATCAGCGCCGCGTACGGCCAGTTGTTCATCCGCACCACGCGGCACTTGTATTGCGTGGGACAAGCGAAACCGTAAGGAGCGGATAGGAATCGTGAACAGGAGGGAACCGAGGAAACCGAGCTCCCGTCAGGTTTCCTTCCGAAGGCCGCACGAAACCATCGCCAAGGATTTCCGTGGCTGGCGGTCCGGCTGGTGTTGCGAAAACCGCGATCAGAACAAACGCTACATACCGCCGAGGTGGAAACACGTGACTCAGGAACTGCTACAACTGGAACCCGACGACGGCGATCCGCTCTTGGCCGCGTTAAGACTGGCACTGGTACCCGGCGTCGGCCCCGTGACTCGCCAAGCTCTTCTCGAACGGTTTGGTTCGGCGGACGCGGTCCTGGCGGCCGCGCCCAGCCAGTTGCGCGAAGTCGCCGGCGTGGGGACCACGCTGGCTCGCAAGATCGTGGCTGCCAAGGACGAGGTGGATGCCGAGGGGGAATTGCGCCTGTGCCGCGAACATGGGGTTACGATTCTGGCCGACACCGCCCCGACGTATCCACGGCTGCTGCGCGAGATTCACAACCCGCCGGCGTTCCTGTTTGTGCATGGCGAATTGAAGGCGGAAGACGCCCTGGCCGTGGCGATCGTGGGCACTCGGCATGCGTCCACTTACGGCCGCCAACAGGCCGAGCGATTGGCGGCCGGGTTGGCCCGGGCCGGGTTGACGATCGTCAGCGGTCTGGCGCGAGGCATCGACGCGGCCGCCCACCGCGCCGCGTTGCAGGCGGGCGGACGGACGCTGGCCGTGCTGGGCAGCGGCGTGCTGAACGTCTATCCGCCCGAACACAAGGGACTGGCCGACGAGGTCCGGGCGCGCGGTGCATTGATCAGCGAGAATCCGCCCCTGAGCGAGCCCGTCAGCGGCGCGTTCCCGCAGCGGAACCGGCTGATTTCCGGACTCTCGCTGGGCGTGATCGTGATCGAGGCGGCGGAACGCAGCGGGGCCTTGATCACCGCTCGGCACGCCATGGAGCAAGGCCGGGAGGTCTTCGCCGTGCCGGGGCGAGTGGACAGCCGGACGTCGCGGGGCTGTCATCGCCTGATCCGCGACGGAGCCAAGCTGGTCGAATGCGTCGAAGACGTGCTGGACGAGTTCGGGCCGCTGGTCGAAGCCGCGCCGCGGCCCGATGGCACGGTGATGCACCATCCCGCCGAATTGCAGCTGAACGAACTGGAATTGCAGGTGCTGAACGCGATCACCAGCGACGCCATCAGCATCGACCGCGTGGTCGAAGCCAGCGGACTGCCCGTGCAACGCGTGCTGGCCACCGTCAGCGTGCTGGAAATGCGGAGCCTGATCCGCCGCGTCAGCGGCAACAGCGTGATGCGGCGGTGAGGAAAGGGCGAAAGTCGAAAAATCGAAAAGTCGGAGAGTCGGAGAGTCGGAGAGTCGGAGCCGGTGCTTGCGGCCGGCAGGAACACCCGCCGGTCGACGCCACGGGGCAATCATAGGAGATTTCCGGTCAGAACGTCACTTCGATCCGCTGACCGGTCTGGCTAGACCTGCGCATGGCGTCGATGATCGAGGCGACGCGGTAGCCGTCCTCGAACGTGGCCTGATGGGGACTCAACGGTTTGCCGTTCGCCACGGCGTCCAGGAAATGGAACTTCTCGATGATGTGTCCATGCTCCCAACCGATGTTGTGCCCGTGCGGCCACCACGGACCGACGTACGCATGCGAGGCTTCGGTGACGGAGATTTCCGTGAAGCCGAGCAGGGTGGGACCGCCCGCGCCGGTCAGGCACGTCCAGAGGCTGTTGGGATGTTCGAGGTCCCACTTCAGTGATCCGTGCGAACCGTTGATTTCCCAGGCCAGGTAGTTCTTGCGGCCCGTGGCCACGACGGACGATTCGAGCACGCCGATGGCCCCGTTGCGGAACTCCAGCAACGCAGCCGTGCCTTCGTCGCTGGTCACGTCGGGGCCACAGCCCGCGCTGGGGACGGCCCGTTGAGGATTGAACGCGCGAACCAGTGCCGAAACGCTCGCGATCTCATCCACCAGGTAGCGGCACTGGTCGATCGCGTGGCTGCCGATTCCCTGCAACGCTCCGGAGTGCGGCCAAGCGGAGGCCCAGACCTTGTCCGGCGACAGTGCCGGATCGTGTCCGGCCATCTGCAGATAATGCACGCGCACGTGATAAATGGTCCCCAGTCTGCCGTCGGCAATCAGGTCCTTGGCAAAGCGGACGGCGGGCATGAAGCGATAGTTGAAGGTACACATCGCCTTGCCCCGCGCTCCGGCCGCGGCATCGCGCATCCGCCGGGCATCCTCCGCGCGAACCGCCATCGGCTTCTCGCAAATAACGTGCTTGCCCTGCTGCAGAGCGGCGATACACGGCTCGACGTGTACCGGGTCCGGCCCGCAATTGTCGAACACGTCGATCCGCGGATCGGTGACCACGTCGTGCCAGTCCGTGCAGTACTCTTCGTAACCGTATCGAGCAGCCTCGCGCTGGACTAAATCCGGCTTCTGGTCGCACAGGATCAACAGCTGCGGTTTCACCCCGGCGGCCGGATAAATGTACGGGATCGTGCGATAGGCGTTGGTGTGGCATTTGCCCATGAACCCGCATCCGAGCATCCCCAAGCGAAGCGGTGTGCGGCCGTCGGCGGCGATTTTGCTGGTAACCATGCTTTTGATTCCTAGATTGGTCATTGGTCATTGGTCATTGGTCATTGGTCATTGGTCATTGGTCAATTACCGTGTCAGCAGGTGCCCTAGCGCCTTGTGCGCCCAATCGATCGACTGTTCGAGATGTTTCCGCTCCAGTTGCCAGGACTCCTGGCCATCGGCCAAGTTGGCGGGCGGCGTCGGCACGTCATTGCGGGTCCACGACTTGGCCAGGTACCACGACAAACCGTCGCCGGGCGGGGACGGGTGCCGGTCCCAATAGCCGGGCTTGAGAATATCCAGGGTGAACGGGGCGAACTGGGAGTGGATCTCGATATTCAAGTGCAGGTCGGGATGGTACCGGGCGAGGATCTCGGCCAGGGCTACCTGATCGATGTCGCCATCGCCCAGCGCGCAATTCTCCAACGCCAAACCTTGCGGTGTGCGGATCACGCGGTAATTCTTGAAATGCGTCGTCAAGGCCGAGGGGGCCATGATTTGCGCCAGCCGCAACGGGTCGTCCAGGTCGAACGCCAGGTTGGCGGTGTCCACCGTGAATCCGAACGCGGGGCTGTGGACGCGGGCCAGGATCGAGGCCAACTCGCGGACCGTAAAGTCGGCATGGTTCTCCATCGCGATCTTCATGCCCAGCTGCTCGGCCACACCGCAAGCGTCGCGGAGAATCGCGACCGCGTCGTCGGCCAACTGGGCCATGTCGTAGCCCGCGTCGCGCGTGAACAGGTCCCCCGCCACACAGCGCAGGATGCCCGAACCCAGCCTGTGCGCGACCTCCAGATGCTGCACGACCGTCTGCGTTTCGCTCTCACCCGTGTGGTAGTCCGCCTCGGCCAGCAGCCGCCTTCCTTTTTCCGCCATCGGATGCCCGTGGAAAATCGAGCCCATGCCGAACTCGATGTATAGCCCAAGTTCGCCGGCAGTCTTGCGGATCCGCTCCAAGTCCTCATCCCGCAACGACTTAAACGGCGAGAGCTCGAACAGCACTCCGTCCAGCCCCAATTCGCGGGCCAACTGCAGCACGCCCAAGGGATCTAAACCGGAGTTCCGCAGGGTGTAGGAGTCGACGCCTAGTTTCATGGTTGGGGGTCCTTTGTCACTGGTCACTGGTCAGTTGTCAGTTGTCAGTTGTCCGTTGTCCGTTGTCATTGGTCCGTTGTCATTGGTCCGTTGTCTCAGACCGGGATCCGGTCGGCTTCCTCGCGGGCGATGCGGCACCACTCGACGGCATGTTCCGGCCGCTGGGCCAGCGTGTGATTGTCCTTCATGATGAGTTCGACAATGCAGCCCCGCGTCTTTTCCAGCATTCCCCGCAGTTCGCGGCGGATGGCTTCGGAATCGATCTCGGGTACCGCCAGCGCGGCCGGATTCGGTTTCAAAGAAAATACGTACCGGTCACCCAGGTAGGCGGCCATCTTTTCGATATCGACCCAGGGCGAGCACGACACGCGCCGCAGACCGTGGTGTCGGCGGACCACGTGCCAGCGGGAATGCAGCGGTTCGCAGCAGCCGTAACAGGTCAAGCCGAAGCGGTCCATGATCGGTTTCTCGTACGCAAAGATGAATTCCTCGTACATCGCCGGCGACACATTCACGGTTTCCTGGCTTTCCGTAAAGCCCCACATGTCGCAGCAGCGCACACGGCCGGCGAAATCCGACTGGGGCAGTTGGTCCGTGAAGCCAAATCCGCCGGAGCCCACGTAGGTACCGTCGTTGTTCAGACTGAGGAGCCCCTCGCGTTCCAGATTGTCGAGCTTGTCCAGGTATCCCCGCGACAGCCGGGACAACAATTCCTTCAGCCCGTCGGGGTTGTCCACGAAATCCAGCAGGATATTCTGCAAACCGCGAAAGGTCGCCGCCAGCCAGGTCAGCCCCAGCGACCACCACCACGTGCCCTTCAAGCGGACCTCAAGCGTCCCGCCGAATACTTCCCGGGCCAAGGCCAGGCAGCCGCGGGTCGTCTCCCAGTCGATGGTGAATTGCGGTGAGTGCAGCCGCGCCAGATCCCGGTCGTAGTCGCGGATCGGTGCATCCCAGACATAGGATCCGGCCGCGTCGGCCTTGTGATATTCGGCGTGCAGGCCCCAATCGTCCGGCGAAACGGTATAGGGCACGTCGAAGAACGGTTCCACCGGCTTGTCGTCCCGCAGTTCCTCGGCCCAGAAGATCTCTTTACGGAGGTCCATTTCCCAGCGGCGGGCGAGTTTGCCGCGGCACGCCATTTGGGCTTCGGTAATGATCTCGTTCCAGCCGTTTTCCGGGTCGCAGAACACCAGCGGCCGCCCGTGGCGCAACGCATTGTGCGCCGTCCACCGGCGGCGCACCTCCGCCATCGGTTCGCCGCCGGTGATCTCGGCTACCCGCTCGGCCAGGACGCGCAGCACCACTCGGTCCTGGGACGCCAAGTGTACGTCCTCGAGCCGGAGCCCGGTCTGGATCTTGCCCGCCGCCGTCTGATCCATTCCGGTCGACGGGCCGTTGCCGTAACCTTGCATGTGCCGCCACTCCTCGCCGACGCAGGAGGAAGCCAAAGCGATCTGGAGATCAGCATAGTGGCCGATGCCGTGCGGGTCAATTCGGGCGGGAGAAGTGTGCGAGCCCGGATTATTCACGAGCATGCAAAGTGGGACAGGCATTCTGCCTGTCTTTCCTGACTGACAGGCTGGAAGCCTATCCCACGTTTGTTCGAGTGGCCGAGGTGTCCAAGGGCGATACGGCCGGATGATCGAATCAGCCGACGGTCTCGTTCGCGGCTGGTATTTGTTGCCGCCGGTCCGGGTTTCCTCATGTTGACAAACCGCCTTAACTCGCTACGCTGCAGGGAGATCCCCGCTTCTCGCTGACGTCCCGCGACCCAGAGTAGACAGACAGCCCGCCACGTTGGACGGAAACGGGACCGGCTACGACCGATTCTGAAATTGCCCCGTCAAAACCAGAATGATTCTGATTTTGGGGGTGTTACCTCAGAATTATTCTGAGGACATAACTGTTCGTGCGGTCTGGCGGCGTCGACAAGAATGGCCCGCGGATCCGGCTCGTGTGCCGACGCATGGATGGCGTTTGCGGTTCCCCGCCGAGCTTGCTCGGTGGAAGCCGTGATTGGGGTTTCGCGTGCCTTGGTGATCGAATCATTCGCTCCACCGAGCAAGCTCGGCGGGGGCGGCTTTTTGTCGGGGCGTTTTGGACGTGGTGCAGAATCGCCGTCCCACCGACCAAGGTCGGTGGAGACGCTGGGCAACGTTGAGGCGGCTTGTGCGTTCATGGCGGCGCGGCTTCCTGTACCCAAACATCCAGCGTTGCGCACGAACCAGGGCATGCATCGGAGTCGCGATCCGGTCTGGGAAAAATGGAGGCGTCATCCGTCGCGACCCGGTGACGCCTGTCGTTCGTGCCTTGTGGCACGCGGGCCTCGGATGGCTGCGAGAATCGGGTCCCG
>CAZXYZ010000057.1:0-34539 GCA_964645045.1 uncultured Pirellulaceae bacterium
GCTGCCGCCTGCGCCGCCCGCGCCGCCGCCGCCCGGCGAGCCGCCGCCGCCGCGCGGCAGGTAGACGATCAGTTCGCCGAGATTTTCGGGCAGCCAGACGGTCCCGTTCGTGCCGCCGGCCCCGCCCGCGCCGCCCGCCCCGGCCCCGCCGCCGGCGCCGCCGCCGGGGCCCGCCGCCGGGCCGTTGGCCGACAGCAAGAGCTCGGCGTGCGGATCGATGTACACGTCGTCGCCGGCCTGGATCGACAGCGGCCGCGAGCCGGTCACCGTGATCGTGTCGCCGCCGATGTGCAGGTCGCCCAGCACCAGGAACCGCGCCACGCCGCCCTGCACGTCCGCTACGAACGGCGTGCCGTAGAACGTGTTCGCCGCGTCGTCATCGCCGGTGATCGTCAGTGCGTCCGTGTCGATGACCACGTTGCGTACGCCAGCCCACGGCTGCGGCCCGGCTGCGGGCGCCACCGTTTGGAACGGGCTGCCGCCCACGTCCGCCACGACGGCCGTGTTCGGACCGCGGACGAAGAACTTGGCGTCCGGGCTGTGATAAGCCGAGTCCGGCCACGTCACCAGCACTTCGTATTGCCCCGGATCGAGATCGCGGAACGTCCATCCCGCGGCACTGTCGTCGGCGACGCCCGGACGGAACCGGTAGTCGTCCTCCCACGCGCCGGCGTAGGCGTGCAGGTTCGCCTGCCAGTCCGCCAGCAAGTTGAAGCCGGCATCGCCGTCGTCGATCAGCCGCCAGCCGTCCAGGTCTTCGATGTTGCTGATGAAGTTGTTTTCCAGGTCGAGGATTTCCAGCCGACTGAGCTTGGTTAGCGGCCGCACGTCGGAGATCACGTTGCCGCGCAGGCTGAGGTACTTCAGATCGCCCTGCGCCAGCAGCGGCGACAGGTCCTCGATCCGGCCCAGCGTTCCCTGGCCGAGCCGCAGAGCGCCCGCGGGGACCGGCTGTTCCGGCCCGTTCGGCGGATCGAAGCGGAGGACCGGGGCGGCCGTTTCGGCAAAGTAGCTGACGGTATGCCAGCCCGGCGTCAATTCCAGCGGCTTGACCACGGGCGGCAGTCCCGGGTCGACGTCGTCAAAGGCCATCAGGCCGTCGATCTGCACCACGCTGTCGTCGGTATCGTCGGTCGTGAAGGTGTACCAGCCGGCGACGGGAGCGTAGAAGTAGCCGAATCCGCCGCCCGAGCCGGAGCTGCTCCACGTGACCAGACCGGCTTCGTCGTTGTCCAGGCTGAGCAGCGTCAGGCCGCGTTCGGGCGCGGCCGGGTCCGCCGTCGGGTAGGTCAGATCGGCGACCTGGTCGAGGACCAGGTTGGCCCCGTCGAAGGACAGCCGCTCCAAGTGCAGCAGCAGTTGGAGCGCCGACAGGTCGGTCACGCCCACGTTGAAGTCCATCGCCAGGTTCCGCAATTCGGCCGCGCCGTAGGGGAAGCCGGTGGTGTCGCCCGAGTCGGACGTGCCGGGGCGCAGTTCGTCCAGCGCCGTGGCCGGAGCCCACAGGGCATCGTCCAGGTTGTTGCCGGCCAGGTTCAGCGTGATCAGGTTGATCGCGTACTTCAAGCCGGTCAAGTCGGCGACGTGCAGGTTGCTGGCGTCCAACTCCGGCAGTTCCGCCAGGCTGCTGGCCCAGATGCGCTGCGACCAGGGGAAATTCGGGGCGTCGGGCAGACTGAATTCGGTCCGCGGGCTGCCGTGCGGCACGTGGATGACAAAGGTCCGGCCGCCGGGCTCGCTGTCGTACCGTTCGGTGACGGGGTAACCGAGGGCCCGGGCCAACGCAACCCGCAGGCCGTCGTCGGTGATTCCGATCAAGACGTCGGTCGGGCGCAGCAGCTCGTCGGACCGTTCGCTGTCGGCGGGCGGGATGATCTTCTCGCCGAACTCCTGGTCGCGGACTTCAAACGGCTCGGCGACGAACCGGTCGCGGCCGCTGGCGCCGCGCAGCCGGTCGATGCCTTGGTTGCCGACCAGGATGTCTTCGCCTTCGTCGCCGTTGATCCGGTCGCGGTCGGGCTGGGGATGACTGTAGCCCTGGGACGGCGCATCGATGGCGATCTGGAAATCCAAGTCTTCCGCCAGCGGCCCGTCCGGGTTGTACACGCGCAGGTAGAAGCCGCCAGCGTCCAGGTTCCGCAGGTCGATGATCGACCGCTCGCGCGCCACCAGCCGGCCGTCCTCCGTGTACAGATCGGCGACCAGGCCCGGGATGCGTGGGACAACTTCCAAGCCCGTGCGCCCCGTCCAGCCGACGCCGGCCAGTTGGATCGCCAGGTCCTCGCCGCCGGCGATGTTCTCGACGCGCACCGTCAGACGCGTCTCCCCGCGGGCCAGCGCGGCTTTCACGGCGGCGGTCAGGTCGAACTCGGCCACTTCCGCGTCCACGCCCAGCGTCAGCATCGAGGCCGCCCGCGTCTGCCGGTCGGCGTCGGTCGGCTTGTCGTCGCCTTCGCCGGCCAGCACGCTGACGGTCAGCGGCAGCGGCGGCGGGACCAGGGCGTCGAACCGGACGGCGCCCAGTTCCGTGGCGACCCACAGCCGGCCCTGCGACTGGAAGAAGACTTGCCCGCCCAGCGCGGTCAGGCCGTAGGGATACACGCCTTCGCTGCCGGGCACGACGTGCGTGTTCGCTTCCGTGCCGTCGGTCGCGTACAAGGTTCCGGCGGAGGCGAAAAACAGCCGCGAGCCGCCGGCCGTGGTCACGGACGTGAGGTCCGTGGGGTACGCTCCGGCGCTGCCGGGGGTCAGATCGGCCACGCGTTCCGCCGCAGCGCCCTGCACCCGCCACAGTTCGCGGCCCGTACTGCCGTCGGCGGCGGAGAAGTACAGCGCGTCGCCGGCCGGCGTCAGGTAGTACGGGTGCGAGCCCGTAACCTGGCCCGGAACCGTCACGGTGACCCAGGTGAACGTCGGGACGAACACGCCGCCGATCCACTGATAACCGGTGATCTGCCACGACCCGTACGAGGTCGGATCCTGGTCCGGCAGGCCGATGTTGGCCAGTACCGCGGGCGCGAACGGCGCGGTCAGGTTCGCCTGCCACAGCTCGCGACCGACGAGTCCGCTCTGCGTCGTGCTGCCGTCGGCCGCGTCCTGGGCGGCGAACACCAGCCGGCCGTCGAACCACGCCAGGCCGCTGGGCGACGTGCCGTTGCCGGGGATGTTCGTCATCTGCGCAAACGCGGCGCCGTCGAACTGGAAGACCTCGCGGTCGCCCGTTCCGGCGGCCGTCTCGGCGGCGAAGACCAGCGTCCCGCCGGCCGCGATCAGATTGCTGGGCGAGCGGAACGACTGGCCGGGCAGCAATTCCGGAGCCGGACCGGCCGCGTGCCGCCACAGCGCGTAGCGCTCGGCCGCCTGGTCGTAGGCCACGAAGTACAGGGTCCCGCCGGCCGGCGTCAGCTGGTGCGGCGCGATGCCGTCCGGCCCGCTGGCCGCTTCCAACGCCTGCGTGCCGCCGCCGGTCCCGTCGCTGATCCACAGTTCGTCGCCCAAACTCTCGGAGTAGGCGCTGAAATACAGCCGGCTGCCGGTCTGCGACGACTGCTGGCCGGCGCTGAATGACTCCAGACCGCTGTCCAGCACGCGGATCACGGACACGGCTTCGCTCGTGCCCGCAATCTGCAACGTGTTCCGCGCTTCAGCCGCGTAGCGCGATACGGCCAGCAAGGTCGGTGACAGGCCCTGTGCCGCCAGCGCCGCGCCGGCCGCCGCCTGCACGTCGGCCGCCAGATCGTCCAGCGAGCCGTTGCCTTCCAGGCTGAGGAAATTCAGCGCCAGCGTCAGTTGGACCGTCCGGCCGTCGTTCAGGACCAGTTCCAACTGCAGCGGCACGGACGCGGGCGGGATGCCGTCGCTCAGCAGCTGGGCGTCGGCCGGCCGCCCGCCCGTCAGCAACAGTTGCAGCGTCCCTTGCTCGCGGCCGTCGAAGCCCAGCGCCGCGAAGGGCCCGATCGCCAGTCCGATCAAGTCGGGATCCTGGTCGGCGACAAAGCGGAGCACCGGCGGCTCGCCGTCGTACGCAACCTCCGCCCGGATCGCCGCCGGATCCAGGCCGTTGGCCGGCAACTGCTCCTGCAACGCCGCGTCGAGGTCTTCGGCCAGTTGGCCGATGTCGGTGTTTTCGCCCGTTGGCGGCACCTGCACCACAACCGTCTGTTGCTCGCCGCCGATGCGGGTCACGGTCAGCTGCAGGGTCAATCCCCGGTCGAAGGTCAGTTGCGGCACGTCGCTGGCCGTCAGGTTGACGTGCGGCACGGCCTGCGCGTTGTCGTCAAAGCCCATGTCCGCCCCGCCCTCGATGCGCAGTTGGACGAAGCCGGATTGGCCCAGGAACAGGAGCCGGTCACCGTCGGGCACGGCTTGAATCGCCGTGCCGGCGTAGCCGTTGTCGGTCAGCCACGCGCCCAGGTGACTGTTGATGTCGCCGCTAAAGGCAGCCCAACCGCCCCCGCTGTCGTTGTTGTCGCGGAGCTGTTCCAGCGTCAGATTGACCGGGATGTTCACCGCCGTGCCGTCCGGCTCGACTCCGACCAGCCCAAACGCGTAATCGGCCGCTGGCCGGCCGCTGGCGGGGCCGTCGTTCGCGCCGACCAGTGTCGCCGTGCCAGGGACCGCCGTCAAGTTGTACGCCGACGTGACCGCCAGGTCCTTCACCTTCGTCGTGCCCGCTTCGGTCCCGTCCGTCCGCCACAGCTCCAGCTTGTTCAAGCCGGGGTTGGCCGTAAAGTACAGCACGCCGCCCACGTCGACCAGATTGCTCGGATTCGAGGCGCCGGCCCCGGGCAGCAGGTCGCGGACCAGACGCGTGCCGTCGACCGTCCCGTCCGTGGTCCACAACTCGTTGCCGATGCCGTCGACATAGCCCGTGAAGTACATCCGCCCGCCGGACGCCGTCAGGTTGCTGACGCCGGTCGGGGCCGGCCGCGGCGCCACCGCACCGGGCACGTCCAGGACCAGCCGGGCTTGGCCCACCGCGTCCGGGTTGCCGACGAAATCGAGGAACCGGCCGAGATCGAATTCCAGAATCGCGCCGCTGACGACCTGGGCGTTGACCGCATACTGCCGGCTGTCGGTGCGGTACGGCTTCCGCGCTACGCCCGGTTGCACGTTGCCGGCCGCGCCCTGGATGCCGCCCAGGAACTGGACCGTGCCGCCGCCGCTGACGTAGCCGATCGCGCCCCGGTTGTCGGCCGTCGCCGAGCCGTCCTTCCAGCCCAGGTAATAGCCGCTGCCCACGGCGTCGCTGCCGGAGGTCAAACCGAAATCGAACGCCAGGCCTTCGTTCGGCCGCAGGCTGCGCGTCGTGCCGATGCCCGTGATCTCGTACCGCCCCTCCACGTCCCGCCGGAAGATCACGGGCGTCACGTCGCGCGTCGTGCCCGCGGTGAAATTGCCGCCGTAGGCCGACCAGCGGACGATTCGCCCGGCTTGGTAGAAAGCCGGTCCGGCGTACAGGCCGCCGGACGTCGCCTCCACGGCGCTGGCGGCGAACAAGTCGCCGCCGACGGTCTGCGGCGCAGCGGCCGTCACGGTGGGTTCGTCAACGGCGGGCCCGTTGATGCCTGCGGCTTCGATGAACTGCTGCCGCGCGCCCGGCGTGACGCGGATAAAACTGCCCGGCTGGCCGTCGCCCAGCGTCACGAAGCGGAACCAGCGTTCGTTCACGCCCGCGGTCATGGTAAAGTCGGTCGTGTCCGGAACCCCGTCGCCGTCGTAATCGTTCCGGAAGATCTCCGCCCGGCCCGTGCCGCGGTCGACCAGGTAGTCGCCGCTGCCGGTGATCGTCAGGTTCGTCAGGTCGACGATCTGGTCGCCCGGCGGCAGTCCCGGCGGCGCCGAAGCCCCGTAGACCACGAACACCTTGCCCGCGCCCGGCGTCAGGATCGTCGTCACGGCGTCGGAGCCGGGGGCCCCGGCCAGGATCTCGTCCATCCGGTCGCCGTTCAGGTCCACGCCGGGCTCGGCCGGCAAGACGCCGAAGCGGTCGAACTCGAACTCGCCGCGGATCGCCGAGTTGGCGTCGCTCAGGTACGCATCGCGGCCCCGCTCGGCGATCGAAAACAGCACGTAGACCGTGCCCCGCTCGTCCACGTCCAGCAGGGCCGTCGAGCCGGCCGCCGTCAGCGTCCGGTACGGCTCGCCCACGATCAGGTCGGACACGCCGTCGCCGTTCAGGTCGCCGGCCGTCGCCTGCAACACGCCGTGCTGGACAAACCCCTCGGGGATGCTGCCCGCATCGTCGCGCCGGACGGTGATCCAGGCGTCGTCGCCGCGGAGGATTGGCGCGTTGCCGCCCCAGCCCGGCCGGCCGTTGAAGATCAACAGACCGCCTTCGCGCGTCAGCGGCCCGGCGCGGCCTTCCGCCGTGCGGGCGACGGCGAAGTCGTCGTAGCCGTCGCCGTTCAAATCGCCCAGCGCGGCCGCGCCGCCGGCCAGCGAAATGTCCTGGATGATCAGGTCGCTGTCGTCGTCCAGCAGGATGCCGTGGCCGCCGCCCGTCCGGCCCGTGACCAGGTAGGCGCGGCCGATGTGCGGCAGCGACGGATCGGAAAAGACCGCGTAGTCCGGGTCCCGGAACAGCACGTCATCCAACCCGTCGCCGTTCACGTCGCCCACCACCATCGCCCGCACGCTCCGGCCGTTTTCCAGCGTGCCGGCGACGGTCGCGTTGAGGAATTCCTCGGCGACCGCCTGGCGATCCGAATCATCCCACGCAATCACCGCCTCCAGGTCCGTGCCGAAGGTGAACAGCCGGTTGCCCGCGGTGTCGATGGCAGTCCACAGGGATTCGCCGGAGACGATGAAGCCGTTGAACACGCCGCTCGGATACGTCAGCAGCACGTCGGCCAGGCCGTCGTCGTCCCAATTCAGCGTGGCCAGATCGAGTTGCTCGGTGACGATCCCGCCGCCGCCCGTAAAGTGCATCTGCCGCACACGGTTCTGGTCCTGGGCGTCCGCCACCAGGTTGACCCAATCGCGGTCGATGTAGCCGGGCAGTTCGAGCCCGCCGGCCGCGCCGCCCATGAGGACGGTGAGCACCGCGTCGCTGCCGCCCGCGCCGTCCTGGCGCATAAACACCAGGTCCGTCTTGCCGTCCCCGCTGACGTCGCCCATCCGCATGGCCGGCCGGCCGACGTCGGCGTCGATCACGAAATCGGCTTCCTCCCGCACGTCGGTCACATCGTCCAGCACGACCGGCCCCAGCAGCACGTAGGTCGCGTCCTGACCGTAGACCAGCAAGTCCGGTTCGCGGTCGCCGTTGAAGTCGGCCAGTGGGACCGCGCCCGACAGCGCCTCGTCCTCGGCCGCCCCGCGGAGCCCGAACGCATCGCGGGCCGCCGGATTGGCGTCGGCCGTCACGTTGACGCCCGGAATGTCGCGCGGCCCGAAATCGGGCGCGATGGGCGTGGCGAGTTCCAGCTGGAAGAAGTCCGGCTCGACCGCCGTTTCCGCGGCCGCCGCGCCGGGGTCGGCCGCGGCCAAGCCGGTCCCTTCGTACAGCCGCAGGGCGTCGCCGGCCGGCCCCGTCACGGCCAACCGCGCGTAGCTCGCGCCGTCCTGCTCGAACGTGCCCAGCGGGCCGAAGAACAGGACTTGCGGCTGCGTCGTGCCGGGCGCCACGTGGCTGGCCCGGCCCGGCTCGATGACCATGTCGGCGGCGACCGCCAGGCGGGCCGCCAACTCGCTGCGGCTCTCCCGCACGCCGTTCTCCGCGTCCGTGACGCGGGCCCCGAAGTACACCGCCAGGGCCTGATGCTCCAGGGTGCTCCGCTGATTCAGCCGGCTGCCGGTCAGCAGCACCGCCGAGCCCAGGTCGGCGGCGCCGTCGCCGTCGAAATCGCCGATGGGCCGGTAGCGGCCGGCGGGCAACTCGATCGCGCCGCCGGCGGCGACCGCGTTGGCCACCGGGCCTCCGGCCAGGCCGCTGCCGCCGAAGAGGACGTAGCTGGCCGCACCGCCCGTGCTCAGCAAGTCGGGCGTGCCGTCCCCGTCCACGTCGCCGGCGCCGTACACGGCGGGGCCGAAGCTGCCGCTGAACGTGACTTGCAGCGCCGGGCCCGCCAGGTCCGCGCCGCCCGCAAAGACGCGGACGGCGGCGCCGTCGGCCACCGCAAAGTCGGCGCGCCCGTCGCGGTCAAAGTCGCCCAAGCCGGCGACCGCGCCCGAACCGGGCAGCGAAAATGCCGGCGTGCCGGTGAACCGCTGCGTGTCCGGGTCGGTCTGCAGCAGCCAATTCTGCCGCGGCCGGCCGGAGTACACCAGCGTCTCGCCCGCCGCCGAAATCACCAGGTCGTCCCGGCCCGGCCCGCCGGCCTCGTCCGCCTGGACGACGTTCTCCAGCGGGATGAAGTCAAAGTCGTTGCCGCCCGCCGGGTCCCAGCCCAGATAGACGTAGCCGAAGTCGTCCGCCTGGAAGTAGTCCAGCACGATCTCGTGGTAGCCCTCGCCCAGCGTCAACGTGTGCGTGCTGACGATCGCGTCGGGGAAGCCGCTGTTGTCGGCGTCCACCGCCGTCCGATCGGCCTCGATCACCGGATTGCCGTCGACGCTCAGACGGTGCCCGTCGTCGCTGATCACGATCAAGGACACGCTGCCCGACGCCGCATCCCCCGGCGGGTCGAAAAACAACTGGCCGCGCCAGCGGACGGCGAAGTTCTCCTGGTACGCCGGCAGCGCCAAGGCCGGATTGCCGCTGGTGAAACCGTCGACCGCATCGACCGTCATGCCCCCGGTCACGAGGCCCGTATCCAGCCGCGTCAACGCCGGGCCGAAGCCCTGCACGGCGGCCGGTTCGCCGGCCCCGGTGATGGCCGGCGGAAGCGGGCCGTCAAAGTCCGTCGCCAGGACGGTCGTTCCCGTGCCGGCGTCGGAGACGCGGACCTGCAGATTGTCCAAGGCCCACGATTCGTCGCCGCCGCCCGCGTAGTTCGAACCGTGGCCGTAGATGCGGATCTCGGCCGTGCCGCCCGTGTGCGGGATCCCCGCGATCACCCCCGGACCCGTCAGGTCGTACAGCGAATCGGCGGCCGCGCCGAAGCCCAAGTCGCCGGCCCGCAGCTTCACGCCCGGCCCGGCATAGCTCTGCGCGCCGCCCACATTCGAGAACGTCTCGTCGAAGACCAGCGTCCCGTCCACCTCGATCCGCAGCGCATCCGGCCCGTGGACCGCGTCGCTGCCGTCCCAGCCGCCGATCAGCGCCAGCACGAACCCCAGCTCCAGGCTGTCGTGCGCGGGCAGGTCCGTCAGCGTGATCACCGTCGCGTCGCCCGCGTCCCCCGCGTTGTGCAGGAAACTGCCGTCCACAAAGCTCGGGATGCGGTCCAAAACGGACGTGTCCAGATAATCGTAGTAGCTGCCGATCAGCCCCTGCGCCGACACGGCCGCGACGTTCTCCACGCCCGCCGCTTGGACCGTGGCCGGGCCCAACACCGGGAAGAAAAGGTCTCGGTCGGTCGCGACGTTCAGCACGCCCCGCGCGTCGCGGAACAGCACGTCGGCCGGCACGACTTGCTTGGTGACGCTGCCCGGCTTCCGCCAGCTCAACGTCACGCCCGCCGCGCCGTAGTTCTCGAACATCGTCACCTGCAGGTTGTGGTAACCGGCCTCCAGTTGGACCGCGCCGGACTTCTCCAGTTCGGCGTGCAAACCGTCGTTGTCGACGATCGTGTTGCCGCCGATCGTCAGGCGGCTGCCGTCGTCGCTGCGGAGATAGAACGTGTACGTGCCGGCCTGTTCGATGTAGATCTGCCCGGTCCACCGCACGGCGAACCGGTCGTTCAACTCGGAGAATCCCGCGAAGCCGGGGCCGCTGGTCAGCGGAAAGGCGATCTGCGCGTCGGTCCGCGTATGGTTCGGCGTCAGCAGGTCGAAATCGATCTGGTCGAGGTCCGTCGCCGTCGAGTACCAGGGCAGCACGAAGTACTCGCCCACCAGGCCCTGGTCCGCGCCCTCCAGCGCCCCGCTGCTCCAGTCGCTCCGGCCGAACAGGACGTACACGCCCTGCTTGCTCATCTCCGCGGCCTTCGTGACGCTGATCGCCACGTCGGCCAGGCCGTCGCCGTCCAGGTCGCCGGCCGGTGTGATGATGCTGCGGTCCTGCGAGTTGGCGCCCAGCATCGGGGCCGGCAGCTCGATCGTCACCGCCGGCATGGCCGCGTTCAGGTCCAAGCCGGCCGCGGAGCCGAATGCGATCCGGGCGAACGTCCGCGGATGGTTCAAGTCGGCCAGGTTGACGAGGTTGTCCCGCACGGACACAATCGCGTCCTCGTAACCGTCGCCGTTGATGTCGCCCAGCGCGATCATCACCGGCTGGCCGGACAACTCGACCGCCGAATACGTCTGCGACGCTTCGGCGGCCGAAACGTGCAGCGTCTGGCCCAGCGTGCCGCCGAACTTGATCCGGTACTCGCCCGGTCCGAACGGCACGATCAGGTTGTCGGTCCCGCGGCGGTCGGCGACCGCCACCAAGTTCGGCGTCAACGTCCCGCGGAGCGTGCCGTGCAGCAGGTTCGCCGTCAGATCGCGGACCTGGTCCCCGCTTCGCAACAGGTCGGCGTCGGTCTGGTCCTCCAACCGCCAGTAGCCCTGCAGGCCGGTCTCGTCGCCTTCCAGCACCCGGTTGTAGGTGTCCTGGATTTCGGTCGCCGTGCGGGCCACGTTCCACACGCGGACTTCGTCCAGGCGGCCGTTGAAGATCTGGTACGTGTCGCTCAGCCGCCCGCCGCCGATCCGCAGGTCGTTCTGCGCCAGGTCAAAGTCGCCCAGTGTGGCGAAGCCGATGTTCGCCAAGTCGTCGGCCTGGGCGCCGTTGACGTAGGTCGTGACGTGGCCCTGGTCGAACACGACGGCCACGTGCGTCCACTGGTCCAGCGGCGCCGTCGCGGCCGTCATGTGCCAGCCCCACCCCGCGCCGCCGGGTCCGGCGAACGAAAAGGCGATGCGGCCGTCGTTGAAGCGGCCCACGACGTATTCGCCGTCCTTGTTGATGATCGTCCCCACCCCGTTGGAGCCGTCGCCCGCCGGGTTGATCCACGCTTCCAGCGTGACCCGTTCGGTCATGGTCAGCGCCGCGCGTGGCGGCACGGTCACGAAATCGGTGGTCCCGTTCAATTGCAGCGACAGGCCGCGTTCGGCGTCCGGTTCGCCCGGCCGGGCGGCGACCTGGTTGGTAACTTGCAGCAGGTAATAATCCGGCACGCCGGAGAACCGTTCGCGCGGGATCAGACTGAGGCCCGCGCCCGGATCGGTGTCCTCCGCCGGGTACAGGTACGCAATCAGCCGGTCGTCCGTTTCCTGCACGCCGCCTTCCACGGAGACCAGCGTCACGACCGACACCATGCCGGAGTCCAGCACCGCGCCGGCCGCGCCGCCGAACTGCAACTGGGCCTCGGCGGCCGGGATCACGTACCAATCGTCGCTGTCGCCCAGATGGAAGTTCAGCCGGTCGACGATGCTGCCGGCCCGCACGGCGGGCAGCGTCGCCGCAAACGGGGCAAAGTCGTTGCGGCTGGGCACGCCGTTGACGTTCGTGAACTCGAAGCGGTCCGGCTGCAGCAGCGTGTTGCCGGCCAGCAGGTCCGCGCCCGGCCCGCCGGTGATCTTGTCATTGCCGCCGCCGCCCATGATCAGGTCGGCCCCGTCGCCGCCGTCGAGGACGTCGTCGTAGGCGCCGCCGAACAGCCGGTCGTTGCCGTCGCCGCCGCGGATCGTCAGCGCGGCCGCCAGGAAACCACGCTGTTCCAGATCGCCGGGATCGAAGCCCCACTCGCTGACCACCCCGGGGAACAGGTACTCGGGATCGGCGTGGACCACGTCGTCGCCGGCCCGCGTGTCGATCTCCAGACGCTCGACGTGGACCGTCTGGAAGAAGGCAAAGTCCTGCAGCAGCAGCGGCTGGCCGCTGATCAGCGCCGCGAACTTCAGCTGCGTCAAGGCCGTGTTCGGCTGGCCGTTCACGGCCTCCTCGGCCCGGAATTCCAATTGGGCGCCGGCTGTCGCCAGCCGCAGCACGCCGTCCGGGTACTCGACGAAGATCCGGCCTTCCGCCGCCGTGCCCGCGAAGGTCATGTCGAGCGCCGCCCGCAAGTCGTCCGCCAGATCAGCGATGCTGGCGTTGGCCACATCCGGCGTCACGGTGACGGTCCGCGTGACTTGCGTGCCGTCGCCGCCGATCCAGGTCAGGTCGAAGACGGCGGCCCGATCGAGCCACCCGTTCTCCACGGCGCGCGAATCGGCGGAGATCGCCTCGCCGTCCGGCGCGAACTGCTGGTTGGCCACGTCCCATTGCAGCGACGTGAATTCGTAACGGTGCAGGAACCGGTTCCAGCGGACCGCCACGCTGTCCGGCACCGGCCGGCCTAGCCGGTCGTAGTCGCCGCCCAGGTACAGGACGCGGTCGTCGCCCGTGCCGCCGTCGAAGCGGTCGGTCAGCGTTGGGATGTAGGTCTCGGTCGTGCCTTTGATGAACGGCAGGCCGTCGGTCAGAATCTGGAACGTGTCGTCGCCTTCGCCGCCGAACAGCAGGTCCTCGGCCTGCCGGTCCAGCCCGCCGGTCAGCACGTCGTTGCCGGCCTGGCCGAAAATCCAGTCCTCGCCCGCCCCGCCTTGCAGGACGTCGTGGCCGGCGCCGCCCAGGATCACGTCCCGCCGCACTAGGTCGGTGCGCGTCGAGTAGCCGGTCGCGACCGGCTCGGCGGCGTCGATCTGCAGCGTCAGGTCGTAGACCGTCGGCACGCTGTTGTTCGACAGGACCTTCAGCAGGTACTCGCCCGCCGCCAGATTCGGAATCGGCAGCACGCCCTGCCGCTTGCCCGACAGGTCGAGCACCGCGTGGCCCAGGTAACGGCGCTCGTCGATGGCCGGCGTCGTCGGATCGTCGCCGATGCCGACGTGCGCGACCAGTTCGTACCGGGCCGGAGCTCCCAAGGTGCGAACCCGCACGTAGTAGTCGCCGGCCGGCTTGCCTGCCAGCGCCGCCGTCAGCACTATGTCCGCCGTCTTTTCGGCCTGCCCCAACGAATGGCCGTCGCCGTCGAACAGTTCCAGCTCCAGCGAGCCGATCGACGTCAGGTCGCCCAGCAGGCTGATCCGGTCGTCCTCGCCCCCGGGCTCGGTCAGCCGGAAGCGGAACCAATCGAGATCGCCGAGGTCCGCCGGATTGCCCGGGTCCGGACCGCGGTCGACGGTCAGCCCGCGGATGCGGAGCAAGTTTTGGATCGATTGTTCATCCTTGAACTCGTAAGCCGTCTGCCGGGTTTCGTTGTCCCCGTCCGCATCGATCTTGTCCTGCGACACCAGCGTGGCGTAGTCGCCGACGCCGGTGGTCGTGCCGTCGTCGTTGACGCGGTACAGTTCGACCGTCAAGCCGTCCAGGTCGGATGCTCCGGCGGCCAGAATCTGCGCGTCGGCCGCGGCCGGCGCGGACAGGGTGAACCGATACCAATCGACGTCGGCCGGGTTGTCCAGCGTCAGGCCCGTCAGCTTGACGCTCTCCGCCAGCCCGTCTTCGCCTCCGATCCGGTGCGCGTACTCGGGCAGATCGTTCCGCACGTTCAGATCGGCCGTGTCGACCAGGATGCTGTTCCCGCTGGAGATGCGGACCAGGTCGTCGCCGGCGCCGGCGTCGATCCAGACGGTCTTCTGTACGGTCGGCCCGACGTAGACCTGATCGTTCCCGTCCAAGGCATCCACCAGGATCACCTCGAAGTCGGCCTCCGGCGGCAGCAGGCTTTCTTCCAGGGAAAGCCGGTCGAAGGCCAGATGTTCCAGTTCGCTCTGCAACGCGCGTTTCTGATCGTCGGTCAACGTATTGGCGACATAGCTCGCCGGCGTGTCTTCGGCATTGACGACCTGCTCGATCGCGAACGTCAGGTCCTCCGGATTCCAAACCGGATTGCCGTCCTCGTCGGTCGCCCCGAAATCCAGCTTCAGTTGCGCGGCGTAGCTGTAGTTCCCGTTGTTGTTCGTCAGCCGCGTGACCAGGTGCTTGTTTCGCAGCGGGCCGGGCTCGGTGACGTAATCGACGGTGATCACGTCGTCGGCGCCCGTGCCGCTGACGTACCAGACCTGGCCGGTCTCTTGGGCGTACTGCTTCCACTGGTCGCCCAGCACGCCGCCGTCCAGCGACTCGAACAGGCTGCCGTCGGCCCGGAACAGCTTGTCGTCGCCGCCGTTGCCGAACAGGAAGCCGACCGTCGTGCCGCCGTACAGTTCGTCGTCCTCTTCCGAGCCCAGCATCCGGTCCAGGCCCGTGTCCTCCAAGGCGAACAGCGGGGCCGCGGCGTCGGCGTCGTTCAGGCCGTCGCCGTCCAGGTCGCCGTTGTCGTCCCGCAGCGTGCCGCCGTCGCCGGTGAACACGCCGAACTGCCGCAGCCGCAGGGCGATCGTCGCCCCGTTGGCGGTCGTCGTCAGCGTGAAATACGACTGGCCGCTGGACAGCACGGTGCCGGCGTCCACGAGTCCGCACAGCGGGCTGGCGGCGAGCTTGTCGCCGATCAGGCTGACCAACTCGCTCGGCGTATCGACCCCGGTCTGGTTGGCTTCGGCCGCCGTGACCGTCAGCGGCATTTCCTCGCCGCCATTGACTTGCACGGCGAAGTGCAGGTCGGCGCGCAGCGTGATGTCGGCCGGCAGCGGCGCGTAGCCCTTCAACTGGCCCGGCGTCGTCGGCGTGCCGGTAGCCGTCTGGTCTTTCAGCAGGTGCAACTGGGTGATGATCGGATTCGGATCGCGGCTCCACGCGAACAGCTGGTTCTCGCCGGGACCGCCGATCAGATCGTCGGCGCCTTGCCCGCCGAAGATCACATCCTGCTCGCCGGGCGAACCCGTCGTGCCGCTGTTGCCCCACAAGCGGTCGTTGCCGCCGAAGCCGTACAGCACGTCGCTGCCGTTGCCGCCGTCGATCCGGTCGCGGGCTTCGGTGCCCAGCAGCACGTCGTCGCCGGGGCCGCCGTCCAGGACGCCCACATAGTCGTCGCTGCGGGCGATCAAGTCGGTCACGTCCAGCTGTTCGACGGCACGGCCGCCTTGGTCCGTACCGCCTTGCCGGCGGAATTCGATCGTGTCGTCGCCCGACAAGCCGGCGATGCGGAGCTGTTCGACCAGCGGCCGGCCCAGCGTGCCGTCCGGGTTCAGCGGCGCCCGCCACGGCAGGAAGATATCGCGGGGCGTGGGCGGAACGGGTACGTTCTGTCCGAACGAGAAGTGCAGGATGCCCTGCTCGCGGCCGTCGTCGCGGCCCGCGGCGGTCTGCCCGATCCGGATCACGTCGTTGACCACCGGCGTGCCCAGTACCAGCAGGATGTCGGTCGCGTTGTCCTCGGCGATGTCGCCCCGCAGGTCGTTGCCGTAGTGGCCGTCGATGTTGTCGCCGTACTGGGTGTACAGCGGGCTCACGTCGCCGATGATCAGGTCGATCCCGCCGCCGCCGTACAACGTGTCGATCCCGTCCTGGCCTTCCAGCCAGTCCGTGTCGCCGCCGCCCCAGATCAAGTCGCCGCCGCCGCCGCCGAAGATCTGGTCCTCGCCCGTGCCGCCGTGGATTTCATCGGCCGCCCCGCGCGTGTCGGCAAACGGGTTCTGGGCGTACCGCGGGCCGGCCAGGTAATCGCCGTGCAGGTAATCGTTCCCGCCGTCGCCGAGCAGCGTGTCCTGCCGCACGTTGCCGTAGACCCAGTCGCCGCCCGCGCCTCCGTGCAGTTCGTCGCCCCGCAGCAGGTACTCCGCCGCCAGCCCCGGGTCCGAGACCGTCGCCTGGCCCCACGCATACAGGAAGTCGATCCCGTCGCCGCCGAACAG
The DNA here is from genome assembly GCA_964645045.1 of uncultured Pirellulaceae bacterium. GTDB lineage: Bacteria > Planctomycetota > Planctomycetia > Pirellulales > Pirellulaceae > Anammoximicrobium. The sequence continues at coordinate 15,802 of CAZXYZ010000057.1, forward strand.
CCGCTGGCCGGTGGTCCGCAGCAACCCGTAGCCGAAGCGGTAGCTGTCGCCGGCCTGGGGCAGCGGGTTCCAGTTTTCGCGCACGGTCAAGGTCGTGGCGGTATTCGAGGCGATGGTACGAATCTGACCTTGCCCGGCCCCGCTCAGAATCTCGACATAGTACCCGGCCAGGTCATGCCCCTCGAGCGCAACGGTGGCGAACGCGGCAGTCGCGTCCACCAGCGTGTTGACGCCGGCGGGCGCGCTCAACGTGCTGTCCGCCGCATCCGGACGCACCGCGACAGGTTGCCCCACGCCCGTTGGGCCGCCGAACAGGTAGTCGCTGCCGGCGTCGCCGTACAGCACGTCGATTCCTTCGTCGCCGCGCACTTCCGGGTTCGGCGGCTTGACGCTGTAGTCGCCGCGCAGGTTGTCGTCGCCCGACCCGCCGCGGACGACGTCGTGGCCCGCGCCGCCTTCGACCTCGTCGTTGCCGATGCCGCCGTCCAGGTAATCGTCGCCCGCGCCCCCGCGGACGAAATCGACCCCGCCGCCCGCGAACACCCAGTCGCTGTCGGGACCGGCGTCGATGATGTCGTTCATGTCGGGGACGTTGATGTCGGGATCGGCTTTGATGTCGGCGAACTCGGCGGGCAAGTCGTTGCGGTCCCGGACCTCCGGACTGTTGGCGGGGTCCAGCGCCGTGCCTTCGATCGATTGACCCAGCAGGGCCAGCGGCGTGAGCCGGGCCGGCACGAAGCCGGTCGGATAGATGGCCTCGTTCGCATCCCATGCGGGCGGGTTGGTGAAGCTGGCGGGGTCGTTCACGTTCAACCCCACCAGGACCAGTTCTTCCAGACCGCCCATTATCAGGTCGCGGCCGGCCCCGCCCAGGATCGTGTCGTCGCCCAGGCCGCCGATGATCACGTCGTCGCCGCCGCCGCCGTACAACCAGTCGGCCTTGGTGCCGCCGTCGATGCGGTCGTGGCCGTCTTCGCCGTAGATCGTGTCGCTGTCGTCGCCGCCTTGGATGTCGTCGTTGCCGTCACCGCCGTAGATCACGTCGGCGCCGTCACTGGCCACGATCAGGTCGTTGCCGGCGCCGGCGTAGATCACGTCCGCGCCGTAGTCGGTGCGGATTTCGTCATCGCCGCTGCCGCCGTGGATCGTGTCGGCGCCGTCATCGGCGTGGTTCAAATCCAGGTTGGCCGCGATCAGCCGTTCATTCACCAGCGTGCCGTCGCTGACCTCGCCGTCCCCGACGAGGATGTTGCTGCCGCCGCTGACGGTGATGGTGTCCGCCCCCGCGTTGCCGCGGATCACGCTGTCGCCCGTGCCGGCCACGATGACGTCGTCGCCTTCGGCGCCCAGGATGAAATGATTGCCGTCGCCGGCCGTGATCTGGTCGTTGCCCAGATGGCCGAACAGGCGGCTGTTGCCGTGGCCGACGACGATGACGTCGCCCGCCCCGGCCGGGTCGACGGTCATCGGGCTGTTCACGACGCCGTCGCCGTAAACTTCGTGGTTGCCGTCGCCCAACGTAATCTGGTCCGCATCGCCGCCGCCGTAGACCTGGTGGTTGCCGGCCGCGGCGACGATCACGTCGGCGCCCGCGGCGCCGTGCACGACGTTGTTGCCTTCACCCGCGTCGATGTGGTCCGCGCCGCCTTGGCCGTAGATCGTGTCGTTGTCGTTCAGGCCGCTGATCGTGTCGCCGCCTTCGGGGCCGGTGCTGTCGCCCGGCTTGTCGTCGCCGTACACCAGGTTGTTGCCGGCCCCGGCGTAGATCACGTCGGCTCCGCCGCCGCCGTAGATCTTGTCCGGGTCGCTTTCGCCGTGGATCGTGTCGTCGTCTTCGTCGCCCCAGATTTCGTCGGCGCCCGCGCCGCCGCGGAGCGTGTCCTGCCCGGCGTGGCCGTGGATTTTGTCCTTGCCGTCCTCGCCCCAGATCTGGTCGTCGCCGGTCTCACCGGACAGCTGGTCGTCGTCTTCGCCGCCCCAGATTTGGTCGTTGCCGGCCTGGCCGTGGACCACGTCGAAGCCGTTCTCGGCGCGGATCGTGTCGTTGCCGGCCCCGCCGTCGATAACGTCGTCGCCCTTGCCGCCCCAGAGGCGGTCGTGGCCCTGGTTGCCGTAGATCGTGTCGTTGCCGCTCTGGCCGCGCGTCGTGTCCTTGATCTCCGCGAAGGCCAGGTAGTTCCCGGCGGAAACCAGCGTCACCGTTACGCCGTCGCCGAAGATCACGTCGTCGCCCGCCGGGGCCGTGTCCGCGTCGCCGGACGTCGGATCGAGATCGCCGCCGATGCGGTCCGCCCCGCCGCCGCCGACGATAAAGTCATGGCCCGCTCCGCCGATCACAAAGTCGCTGCCGTCGGTCAACGACGCGGTGGCGGTGACCACCAGCCCGTCCTCGGACAGCTTGCCCTTGTCGGCGAAAATCACGTCGTGGCCGCCCTTGGCGTCGATCCAGTCCGAGCCGCCTTCGCCGTAGATCACGTCGTCGCCTTCGCTGCCTTCGATGTGGTCGTCGCCTTCGCCGCCTCTGACCACGCCGCGGCCGGCGCCCAATCTGATGACGTCGTCGCCGGGACCGCCTTCGACTTCGTACACGATGTTCGGATCGGTGACGCCGGAAAGGTCGATGAGGTCGTCGCCCTGGCCGCCGAGCGCGATGATCCGCGACGACACTTCGTACTCCTGGGCCATGGCCTCCGTGACGCCCAGGCTGGGCGACCACACTTTCACCTTGCCCGGACCGGTCGAGACCACGTAGAAATCTTCCGCGATGTCCTGTTCATTGCCCTCCAGCCGCTTGTCGGCAAAGTTGCCCATGTTCACTTGCAGCACGCCGTCGGACAGTTCGTTGGCCAGCGTCGGGATGCGGGTGAACGGGATGTCGAAATCGACCAGCGTGATCTCCGGCGTGATGTTGAACTCTTTCTCGACTTTAAGGATTAGCAGGTCGACCTTCAGGTAGGCGAACAGCTTGGCGAACAGCCGGCCGTCCACGTCGAACACGGCCAGCGGGGCCAAGATCGGCTCGCCGTACTTCCACTCGTTCAGAAAGTTGGTGGCCAGTTCGCTCAGCCGCAGCTTGCCGTCCTCGTTGGGATCGTGCAGGTTGAAGTTGATCTCCGCGAAAATCCCGCCGCCCACGCCGGCTTTGGCTGCGACCAAGTTGATCTCCGCCGCCGCGGTGATGCCGCCGTACAGCTTGACTTCCGGCACGTCGTTCTTGCCGGACGCGTCCATGTCGTCGATGAAGAAGCCGTTGATCAGCAGGCTCGGGCTGCGGAACCCCGACTGGAAGAACTCGACCAGTCCCTGCGTGTCGTAGCCGAACGCAAAGTCGATGTTCGCTCCCAGCCGGCCTTCGATGGCCGCGCCCAGCGGGCCCCAGATCGGGAAGAACTGCGAATAGCGGAATTCGAACTTCAGCGGCTTCGGGTCGATCCGCACCAGGGTCACGTCGGTCTTGCCCATCAGCAGGCCGAAGACCTGGCCGGGGTCCTTGAGGATCGGGAACGACACCATGTCGCCGAATTTCTCATTGCCCAGGTCGCGTGTGAAGCCGGTCGTCGGGGCGGAACTGGGATTCGCCGCTTCCAAGCCGTCCAGGGCGGTGTTCAGGTCGAAGCCCGGCGTCGTATTGACGGGCGCGAATGTCTGTCGCCAGGCGCCGCCGGGGGCGGACAGATTGAATTGGAGGTTCGCGTCCGCCGCACTATACACGGTGAACCCGCCGAACGGCACGATCAGGTTGTCGGTGTCGTCGGGGATGCTGTTGATCAGCGTGATAATCCCGGCGATGTCGCGGATCAGGCCCACGTCGAATTGGTCCGGCGGCGTGATCGCCTCGGCGATATCCAACAGCGTCATCGGCTGGCCGGCCAAGTCCGAAATGACCGGGATCGGCGCCGTGATCACGTCGATCAGCGGCTGGATCGGCTCGGTGATCTCCTTCACCTTGTCCACGATCGGCGAGACGTATTCGGAGATGAAGCTGCCCAGGTCCAGCCCCACGTTGCGGAACTCGACCAGCTTCAAACCGTCCTGGATCGAATCGCCGATGTCGGCCAGGGCCACGAAGTCACCCTGGTCCCGGTCGCCGATGCTCCACTCGAAATAGAAATCGGCCACGACCTTCGGGAACGCCGTGTCGGCATTCGGCACCAGGTCGCTGTTCAGTTGCAGTTCCAGCCCCAAGTCGGCAATGGCCTCGGCGGCGATCCCGGCGGTCAGGCGGATGCTGCCAAAGTCCGCGATCCCGACGCGGGCGTCGTTGTGGTGCTCGTCGAAGATGTCGACGGCGATCGTGGCGCCCAGGTGCGTGTTGCCGTTGTCGTCGGCGTCCAGTTGCAGGAAGGCCAGCCGGCCGGTCAGCCCCGCGCCGGGCAGCGTCACCTCTGCGTCCAGCCGCAACTCGTCGCTGTCCGACAGGTCCAGGTAAAAGCCTTTGCCGCCGCCGATGCCGAAGCCCAGATCGACGTCCCAGCCGACGTCCACCTGGACGCCGCCGCGCGTTTCCAGTCCCAGGCCGGGAACGCCCAGATCGAAGTCGATTCCCGCCCCGGCGTCGACCAGCGTGCCGCCCAGCTTCAGGTTCCACTGCATGAACGCGTCGGCCGGCGCGACGCCCGGATCGTCGACGTTGGTTTGCAGCTGGATGTCGGCGATGGTCACGTTCCCGTCGCCGTTGCGATCCGCCAGTATGTCCAGTTGCGTGTGCAGCAGGTTGAACAACTGCTGCGACACGTAGTTGGCGGTCGGGTCGGTCGACGTTTCCACCACGTTCCGCAAGCCGCCGATGAAGTCCTCGCGGAAGCCGCCCAGGAAATCGGCCGCGTCGGCCAGCTTGTCGCCGATCAGCGGCAATTTCAAGCCGGCCACCTCGCCGTCCATGAAATCCTGGATGAAGCCCAAAAAGCCGTCCACGCCGTCGATGATCAGCAGCAGGTTGTCCAGCGCGCTGAACTGGCTGAAGTCGAAGTCCAGGATGTCCGGCGGGACGTAGATAAAGTCGTGATTCGCCCCGATCGACCCGGACACATCGATGCCGCCGGCCAGCGAGGCGCTCAGGTTTCCGCCGACCAGGATGTCGCCCCGATACATCGACTCGGTCGGGAAGTACACCGGCAGCTTGCCGTCCACGCCGATGTTCATGGACAGGTCCACCGAGCCGCTCAAATCGGTCAGCAGGTCGGTCAGCAGCATCCGCTTGTCCGCGCCTGTGCCGACGGTCAGGGCGGCGTCCTGGATCGTGAACCCGAAATCGCCTTCCAAACCCAGATTGCCGCCGACGATCCGGCCGCCGACGAACGTCCCGCCGTCCGGGTCACCCAGGCCGATGCTGAACGCAATGTCCTCGGCGCCGGCGTCCAGCTCGCCCGTGATGCCCGTGCCTTGGAACATCCAGACTTCCGCCGGGTTGTCCAGATCGACGCCGAAGCTGAGCATCAGGTCCAGACCACCCCGCGTCCGCAGGTCCGCCCCGCCGGACAGTTCAAACCCTTCGGTCGGCAGTTCAAAGCCGATCGGCAGCGACTTGGAGAAGCCCGGCTGGAACTTGAGGTCGAACCGCAGGATCTTCGTCGCCCCGTCGCGGACCAGCGTCAGGTCCAGCAGATCGCTGGATTGCGGGATGTTGAACGCCTCTTTCAGCTTCTGTTCCAGGAGCTGCACCGTGCCGGCCGGATTGGACTCGACCAGGTCCAACGCCTCCGCAAACTTGTCGGCGTAGGCCAGCATGTCGTTGACGCTGACGTTGATCAGCGGGATCGGCTCGTTCAGGAAATCGAAAGCCTCGAAGCCCCGCAGGAAATCGACGAGCGCCCGCAAGGCGTCCACCACGTCCTGGAAGCCAATGTCATCGAAGTTGCCCAGGTCGTCAAAGTTGGCGGTCGTCACACGGACCGACGGCGCCAGGGGCGTCGCCCCCGTGACGGCGCTCAGCGGACCGGCCGGCAGCGTGTCGAACACCGTCAGCGTCGTCAGGCCCGTGCCGCCGCTGTAGTTGATCGCGTCGATTTTGGTGTTCACCGTGCCGTCGGCCCCGACGATCGTCAAGTCCGAGCCGCGGAGCAGGTCGTCCCGCTGATCGCCGGTCACGGTCAGCGTCGTGCCGTTGACGCGCACCGGACTGCTCAGCGGCAGCGAATTGGGCCGGGTGTTGAACAAGTCGCCCAGGTTTAACAGCTGGACCGTTGCCGACGGGCTGGCTCCCGTCTGGATCAGGCCCAGCGAAGGCGTGACGTTCACCGAGAAAGTCAGGTCGCCGCCGCCGCTGATGACGGGCATTTCGATCAGCGGGCTGACAATCCGCGGCGGGTCGTCCGCGAAGTGGATCTCGCCCAGGCTGTCGATCAGTTCCTTGAGCGTGATTTTGCCGTCCGGGTCGGTCTGATCGGGGTCCTGGAGCGCGATCGACACGTCGCCTTCCAGGTGCCCGTCGCCGGTCAGTTCGACACTGACGAACCCGAACCTGGCGGCCACCTTGACGCCGTCGTTCGGCGTGTCGATTTCGAAGCCGGCCCCGGCGTGGGCGTTCTCGATGAACAGCCGCTCCATCAGATCGACGCCGCCCAGCGGCGCGCTGTCAAAGCGGTGGTCCCGCGTCTCGTTGGGATCGTCCGGGTCGGCCACGTCCGCGCCCTTGATGCCCAGCAAGTTGGCGGCCAGCGAGCCAACCGCGTTCTCGACTTTGAACACCGTGTTGCCGGCGGCCACCGTGTCGACCAGCCGCAGCCGCGTGTTGTTGCCCGCGAACTGCACGTCCACCTTGCCGCCCGTCTGCGTCTCGATGGCGGAGATCACGTCGCCCAGCGTCGGGTCGGCCGGCAGGTTGTCGAACGCGACCTGGTGGACCGAGCCGTCCCGGACGGTGACCACGATGTCCGCCCCGCTGCCGACATTGTTCGTGCCCAGCCCCAATTCCGTCACGGCCGGGTTGCCGCCGGCGGCCGTGACGCTGAACGCCGTCGTGCCCGGCACCGTGGCCGTCAGCAGCAGCTTGCGGCCGACCGAACTGACCTTGACCTTGTCCTTCAGCACGCCGGACGACGCATCGTCGACGGCCTTTTGCACGTCGTTCACGACGTCGACGATATTGCGGTTTGGGTCCGTGTCGGCTTTGGGCACCGTGACCGTGACCGGCGCGCCGCCGTTGGCCGTGTTCAGCGTCACGTTGAAGACCGCGTTGGCGGACAGCCGGCCGACGAAACCGGACACGTCGGCGGCGGCCTTCAACAGCAGCTGGCCGTCCTGCACCGTCGCCGTCTGCTTGTCGCGGAAGCCCAACTGGATGTAAGCCGGCGAGCCGTTCAGCACTTGGATTTCGAGCGTGCCCGAATTGCCCACGCGGTGCAACGCCAGCCGGTTGCCGTCCGCTTGAGCCTGGACCTGGGCGGCCAGCCCGGCGGCGGTGAGGGCCGCGTTCATGTCGGCTACCAACTCGGCCGTCGTCGTGTTGGTGGACGTGTCGTCCTTGTCCACCGTCACTTCCACCGCCCCGCCGCCGTTGACCTTCAATTTGAAGCTCGCGTCGGCCCCCAGCCGCCCGTAGATCGTCGACACGTCGTTCGGCGCGGCGACCACCAAGTCTTTATTGAAGGTGATCGCCCCGTCCTTCAGCGACGCCAGGGGCGTGCTGTTGCTCAGATCGACGTGCCCCTCGTCGCCCAGATACACGCCCAGCGTGATCCCCAGCCGCCCGTCGGCCGACAGGTGCAACTGGCCGTCGCTGGTCAGATCGCCGAACGGCCCGAAGCCGAAGTTGAAATCCAGCGGCACGTCCGCCGTCCCGAAGGTCTCGTCCAGCGTCAGGTCGATCAACAGCGACTCGCGGCCCGCGTCGTAGACCACCGGGCTGCCCGGTCCGATGATCTCCGTCAGTTTCTGGGCCAATTCCTGCACCGTCGCCCACCGCCGCGTGGTCCCCGTCACGAAGCTGGGCTGGTTGGCCCCGTCCAGCAGCTTGGGCACGTCGTCGCCCGGGTCGTCGTTGTCCAGGTCGTCGATCAGCAGGTTGTCGCGGATCAGGTCCGCTCCTTCCAGCACGCCGCGGAGGGCGTCGCCGACCAGCGGAATGTCCACCTTGAACGCATCGCTCTGGCCGAAATCGCCCAGCCACGTCGTGAGTTGCCCCAGCAGGCTGACGAACCGGCCGGCGTCCATGTTCGTAAAGTTCTCCATGTCGCCCAGGTTCGTGGGCAGTGTCACGCTGAGCGTGCTGGGGTCGGAGATGTCCAGCCAGTCGATCCCCAGGGTCGTGTCCGGCCCCGGCGCGATGCCCAGGAACGGGGCGCTGATCGGCAGGGCCAGGGTCGCCGACCCCGCCAGGCTGAAGTCGATCAGCGTCTCGGGGTTGCTCAGGCCCGCGACGATCTCGCCGACCGTGATCCGCCCGTCCGCTTCCGGCCCCACGCCCGGATCGGTCAACTCGACGCCCACCGTAGCGGCGATGGCCGCGTTGCCGTCCACGATATCGATCCCCAGGAACCCAAACCGCGCCGCGGCGTCGACGTCGGCCGCCGCCACCGAGATGCCGGCGGAAAACGACGTGTCTTTCAGGAACAGCCATTCGGCCGGGCTCTCGCCGTCAGACGCCGCTTTCAGATCCAGCCCCACCGTGATCTGGGCGCCCAGCGTCGCGTTGATCGCCGCCAGCGTGCTGAAATCCAGCCCGGCCAGCCCCTCTTCCAGATCGAAGCCCATCGACAGCGTGTCGCTCAGCGCAAAGTCCTTGGTGAACTGGAAGTGGAACAGCACCGACTTGCTGGCCGCGTCGTAGGTCACAAAGTCGCCCAGGTTCGCCAGGTCGATCAGGTAATTCGCATCCAGATCATTCAGCGAGGAGCTCAGAGCGGACGTCAAACCCTGGATCGTCAGGAACGATGCGATCGTCGAGTCCGGGTCGCCGTTGCGCTCGTACAGCCGGCTGACGACGCGTTCGTCGAACGTGTCCATCAGGTTGACGATTTGATCGAAGCCTTGTTCGACAAAGGGAATGTCGATCGTGACGTTGGCCGAGATATCGCCCAGCTGGACGGTCAGCGAGCGGAACTGCGCCACCAACTCGTCCGGCTTGATCTTCAGGAAGTTCTTGAGATCGTTCCAACCGCCACTCGGCGTCGTGGTGACCACGGGCGTGGACGTCTCCAGATCGGCCCACGCCATGGTGACTTGCGTGTCGCTGATCGGGAACAAGGGGCCCAACCCCGGCAGCACGGGCAGGACCGTCAGCGTGGCCTGCACCTGCAGGTCCTGCGCGCCGGGGCTATCCACGCGGAATTCGACCCGCCCGCTGACGGCCGTGTTGTTCAGTTCCGCCAAGCGGATCTTCCCATCCGCCGCTTCGCCGGCCAACTCGTGGAACTTGAAGTTCAGCCCCAGATTCGGATCGAACGTGACCGTCGCCCCGTCCACCTCGACGCCCAGAAAACCGTACTTCCCCTCGGCCTTCAGCCCGCTGCCGTCGAGCGTGAGGTGGGACACGGACAGTTCGGGCGCCGCCGCGTTCGGCGCAATGAAGAACCCGTCGGCGTCAACGCCGAAGGTCATGTCCAGCGTCGCCTGGAAGCCGATCTCCGCCATGCCTTCCAGGGTCAACGTGCCGTCATCCACGTTGACGGAATCGAGCAAGGCGCTGCCGTCCAGTCGGATGCCCACGATGCCCGAAAGCGGCTTGGTCACCATCACGTCGAAGGTCGTCACGCCGCCCACTTCGCTGAACGTGACGTTGCCCGGCGTGTCGTCCAGGGCGTCCAGCATCGCGGCCAGTTCCGCCGAACTGGCGGCCATCGCCGCGAGGTTCTGCATGTTCAACGAATCCAGGCCCGTGGCCAGGATGCGGTCGAACAGCGTGCGGCCGTCATGCGACTGCAGCAAGCCCTCGGGCCGCACCTGGACGGTCCCGAACCGGCTGGGGAACGACAGCGGATCGGGCTGGTCGCGCACGGTGCCGCCCGTGGCGTTGTACAGCGACCCGGGGTTCAGGAACGAGAGCAACTCGTTCCGCAGCGATTGGTTCATTAACCGTCCGAGGGCCGCGCCCGTGCCGCGAATCCCGTTCGCGATCGGAGGCGCCGCTGCCGGTGGCGTCACGCCCAGGTTCGGCGCCGACTCGATCCCGTTCGCCTTGACGTTCGTGACGCGTTCCGCGCCGAAGGCGTCGTTGCCGCTCCAGTCCGTCCCCAGCGGCAGCGCGCCGGCCACCAACGGCGACAGGGACACGGAGAACGGATTCTCGAACTCAAGCGTGTCCGCGCCCGCCGAGTCCGAGATGTGAATCCCGCCCGGCAGGAAGGGCAGTCCCCGGCGGGCGTCCAACTGGATCGTGTCGTCTCCGCCCAGAGTCTGAATGGTCAGCGTGTCGATGCCGGTGATGTCGAACGTCTTGGTCGGCCGGGAAAGCTCGGTGCCGCCGGCATTGTACACGTACAGATCCAGCATCCACGGCTTGTCGGGATTGACCGCCAGCCGGACCACGTCGTTGGCGCCCGACGTGGTGATCGTGAGCGCATTGTTCGCCTGGACCGCCGGCAGGGCCGGGCGGATCGTGAACGCGCCGCGGCCGAGGGTGCCGGCCAGGAGCACGTCGTCGGTCGCGTCGTAACGCAGGTCGCGAACCAACACGTTGGGCAGCCCGGCACCGAACTCCGACCAATGGCTGTTCACCCCCGGGGCCAGCGTGCGGAACACGCCGCCCTGGCCGCCGACGAGCAGGATGTTCTGGTCGTCCGCCGAACTCGCCGTCGCGCCCGGATCGACGACCACGGTGATCGTATAGGGATTCTCGTCGCCCGCCCGGCTGCTCAGCCCCGCGACTTTGGCCAGGTCGCCGGTCACGTCCGTCCAGTCGTAGGCGAAATCGTTGGGATTGCCGACGATCCGCTCGCCGAACCACACGTTGCCGTCGCCGTCGACGACGTACAGGTTCCGCCAGTTGTCCGGATCCAGCACGAGGTCGCGGATCTCGGCGCCGCCGGGCAGGCCTTGCCGCCAGGACTTGATTTCCATGAAGTTCTGGCCTGCGTCCCGCCGCATCAGCAGCTTGCCGGTCTGCGTCGTGGCGGCGCCGGTCGTGACGGTAGCCCACACGCCGGCATAGGCGATGCGCGGCTTGTCCACCAGTTGGTCGGCGACGTCGCGTTCCCGGCCGCCGTAGGCCAGCGCCGTTACTTTCCCGACCTTGGCGTTCGGATCGGGCTTCCACTGGAAGGCGCCGGACCACACGGGCGCGCCGTTCTGCAGCGTGATGTCGTCGCCCGGGTCGCCGCCGGACAGGTCCGGGTCTTCTTCGTACAGGTACTCCGTCCCGATCATCAGCAGCGTGGGGTCGACGGTATTGACTTCCCAAAACGTGCGAAACGGAATCGTCGAGTCGAACAGTCTGAGTTCGTCGTCGTCAAAGATCCCCGTGTCGTTGACTTCCAAGGCCAGGAGACGCCCCGTCTTGGACAGGTCCGTAAACGCCCGGAGTTGGCCCAGATTCTGGGCACTGCCATAGAGGACGCCGTGTCCGTCGATGACAGCCGTCTGCACGATCTGGCCGTCCGCCTGGATCAGGTGGTCCCAAACGAGATTATTCGGCCCGCTTTGCCGCGGGACGCCGTTGTCTTGCGCCCCGCCGATGATCACCTCGTTGACCGGATCGTAGGCGACCGAATTGAACTCCGTCAGCCGCAGGTTGCCGTTCAGCGAAACCCAAGACCGAGGGTCATCGGGCCCCGGAGTGGGATTATACAGCCGAAAGACCCCGCCGTCATCCACTTCGATGATGTGCCCGCCGGTGTCGAACACCATATTGCGTGAATCGGCGTGGGGCCCGGTTCCCGGCAGCGGCCCCGCCCCGTCCGGATCGGCCCCGTTGTTGGTGATCGGCGACCACGCTGTCGAGCCGCCACTCAGCACGCCGCGAAACAGCCGCCCCGTATAGTTCGTCGCGCCGGCCGTGTTGGGCCAGGCTCCGTTCTTCTGCGGCTGCGTGTCGCCGCCGACGAACACGACGTTCGGATCGGTCTGATCGGGCAGCAGGGAGAAGTGCTTCAGCGCCTGGCCGCCCGCGCTGATCCCGCCGTCGGCGTCGCCGGGGCGTCCGAGCGCCACCCAGGTACTGCCGCCGTCATTCGACCGATAGACGTTGGACACGCGTTCCGTGTCCGCCACGGTGACCAGGACCGCGTCGCCCGGAACCGGCGTCTTGCCCAGACCGGCCGTCAGCGTGAGCGTGTTGGCAACCCGGTCGATGGATGCGATCGTCCCCGTCTTCTTGCCGCCGGTGCTCCAAGTGAAGACGGCGCTGTCGCCCACTTCGAACTCGGCCACGGAGTTCAAGCGGATCACCGTATCCCCGTCGCCGGCGACCGGCGTCACGGTGCCGCGCGCGACACGCACCACGCCCGCATACACCGGCCGCTTGTTCGTCACGGGATCCAGGGCCTCGCTGACGGCCAAGCGGATCCGCAGCGCCCCTGCCAGGTCCATCGTCCCGTTGACTTTCGTGAACGTCTCGCCGCCGTCGGTGCTGCGGTACACGCCGTTTCCCGGCACGCCGACAAACACGCGGCTGGAATCCTGCGGATCGACAGCCAGTTCGTGGATGCCGCTGGCGACGGGCAACGTTGAAGTCGCGGGGGTGAAGGTCACGTTCAGCGTCAAGCCGGTCCCGTGGCCGCCGGCCGTCGCCACGGGGTTGGCGGGTTGCGTCGCGTACACGCCGCCGTTCACCAGCGACACCGCGGTCACGACGCCGCCCGTGACCGCCTCGACGCGCACCCGCGCCGCTTCGGCGCCCGTTCCGACCTGGACGATGTCGCCCACCAGGTAGTCCGGTCCCGGGGGGGATTCTTGGGCGGTTCCGCCATAGGCCACCGTCGGCGTGCCGGTCACTTTGTGGCCCTGAATGTGCTCGAACGTGACGCCGCCGTCGGTGCTGCGGTACAGGCCCGACGCCGCCGTCACGAGCATCGTCGAACCGGAGACGAACAGCCCGCGGATGGTGTTGTCCTCGAATTCCGGCGCGCGAATCAGCGTCCAAGTGATCTTGCGATCGGGACCCTCCACTCCCTTCAGAATCCCCATGGCGGAGCCATAGTCGATCCAACTGCTCGTGCGCCCCGTGGCCGCGTAGATGGTCACCTTCCCCACTTCCAGCTCGTCAAACGCCAGGGCGGAAATGGACAACGAAGGATACTGGTCCGTGAGGGGCTCCCACGTCCGCCCGTCGTCTACCGTCCGCCACACGCCGCCGTTGACCGCCCCGATGTACATCGTGCCCGGCCGGGTCGGGTCGACCAAAACCGTCTGGATCGCGCCACTCACGGTCGGTTCTTGCAGGCCCGCGACCAAGGCGCCGGTAATCGGGCCGGGTCCTTGCTCCTGCCATTGCGGCTGCGCCGTCGCCGTGACCGTGGCGCGGGAGGTCGCCTCGACGTTGCTGATGCTGCCCGCCGCAATGCCCTGCAGGTCGTACAGCACATCCGAGCCATCCCCGCCGTTGATCGTGAACGTCCCGGTGTAGCCGGCGCCGAGCGACTCGATCAGAATCTGGTCGGCCCCGTCGTTGCCGTTGATGACAATCGAGTCGACGGTGGTCAGCGCCGCGGTGTACGCCGGCTTGCCCGTGCCGTCAAGGTTCTCAAAGAACTGCAGGAAGTTCCCCGTGGCGTCCGGCCGGATCAGCCACGTGTCCTCGGCGGCCGTGCCCGTCAGCGTGACCGTCTGCCCGCCGGTCCAGTCCAACAGCAAACGGTCGGCGTAGACCTCAAACGGAAAGGGCGCGTTCCCCTCGGCCCACCCTTGGTTGTTCTGGCTGTTCGAGTTGTCCGCCCACGTCGCGTAGGCCAGACCCCCGTAAGCTGCGATCCCCGTGTAGTCGCCGAAATCGTTGGGGTCGTTTTTGCCGGGCCCAAAATCGGCGCGGTCCTCATTCGACCAGCCGTCGCTGACTTTGATGTTGGGCCGGAACGTCACTCCGCCGTCCACGCTGACCGTGGCCCAGTATTCGACTTCGGTGTTGGGAACGCCACCGCCATCGTCGGTGGGACTGCCGGCGCCCGTGTCCCGCCGCGCGTCGTACCACGAAACCCATAACGCGCCGTTCGTCTGGTCCACGGAGATATTTTGAAAGAACTGGCTGTTCGTCCCCGGGTCGTCATGGTTGACTCGGACCGCCGCCGACCAACTCCCGTCGGCCCCATCGCTGTTTGAATACCGAACGAAGATGTCGGTGTTGTTGCTCTCGTCGACCGGCTCATCCGCGTAGGCCACATACAGCCGCCCGTTGCGCGGCCCGCCGCTACGGTCGTACATCACGTACGGACTGGCGAACGCCTGCCGCTCGGGGGTGGCCGGGATTCCGTCAAATCCACCCACATTGGAGGAAACAATGGTGGTATCCGTTCCGAACGAGACACCGTCTTGCAGGCCGTTCAAGTCCCGGTCGAAGCGCAAGGCCGCCGGGCCGACAGTATCGGACGGCTGCATCCATGTTACGACGACTTGTCCGGCCGGTCCCACGGCCGGCACGGCGAAGTTGTTCTGCCCGCCGGAATCGTTGATCGGCACGCGTGCCGAAAACGAACCGACGCTGCCCCGCCCGGCCACGCTCGCCCCCTGAATGAACACATCCGCGACACCACTGCCTACGACCTCGCGGGAATACGTGATCCACACCGCCTGGTTTCCCGGCGTGGCCGCGTCGGGGCCGACGGCGACCCACGGCTTGTCGACGCCCGAGCCGTCCGCCCCCTTCGGGAGGCTATCCAACACGCGGAAGTCCACAAAACTGGCCCCACCGTCGGTGCTCCGGCCGTACACGATGTCGTCGATCTGCTGGTTGCTGAGGTCCTCCCAGCGCCGCATGTAGACCAGGTGGACATTGCCGAAATCGTCCACCGCCACCGCGCCGTCAAACCGCGCTAGGCTGCTTCCTGCCGAGCTTTGCAGCCCGTCCTGGCTATCGCTGATCGGGGCCACGCTCCAAGTCGTCCCCGCGTCGTGGCTGTACGCCGTGAACTGGGAGGATTTCAGCGGCGAGCCCGAGATTCCAAAGCCGCCGTTGGCCAGCACCACCGCATCGCCGGGCGCCAGCGGGTTCACCGCGATATGGACCTCCGACTGACTCCGCGGCGTCTTGCTCACGTTCACGTCCACGCCCTGAGTGATCGTGGCGTCGCCCGAGAACATCGGCGTGATGGACATCAGCTGCCGGCCTTCCAGCGGCTCGAACAACAGCCTGCGATCGCCCCCCCGCGCTGCCAGGCGGCGGGAGGTCTTCGTCTTCCGAACCCGCCGGGTGCGCGACGCTTTGGTGGTCTTTTTCTTGGGCATGGCCATATTGCGAGAATCCTTGTCGCAAAAAGAACTTTAGATGTGATAAACCAGTTCGGACGCCGTCGGCTGGAGCCGCTCGGCCAGATCGCGGACGGTGGTCCGCTCCAAGACGCCCCCGATGGCCGATTTCAACTCGACCCACGTGTCCCGCGTGGGGCAGGCGGCATACAGGGGACACGACTCCGCGCAATCCACGCACTCGACGGGCGCGAGCGGTCCTTCCAGGCTTTCGTAGAGCGCCCGGAGTGTGATGCTCTCCGGCGGCCGGGCCAGCACATATCCCCCGCGCTTGCCGCGCAGGGCCCGCACGAACCCGGCCCCCTTCAAGGCTTTCAAGATCTGCTCGAGGTATTTTGGCGAGATGCGTTGCCGTTCGGCGATCTCTCGAACCGATACGGGCCGCTCGGAGGAAACCGTTGCAATCTGCGCCAAGGTCCTGGCAGCATATCGCACGGTGGTAGATAGTCGCATGCGATTATCCCGATTATTCCTATGGGGATGGTAGGATTATTGTCGGATTCGTTTTTTTTTGTCAATAGTAGTGGCAAAATAGACTGGCACGTAATCCAACGCCGTTGGCCAGGCTCTGCCGTTTGTCGGTTCCAAGTGCTGACGGCCGCTCACCCGATGCGGCCTACTTTGAGCGGCACGGCGCGAGCCGTCCGGTCTTGCAGGCGGAAAACCGGGCGGCTTGCGCCGCTCCGCTAACAAGAACTCCCCCAAATGGTCCCAATGTACGTGGCATTGGCCCGGCGCCCAGGTCGAAACTACGCCCGGCGCTGAACCGCCACCGTTCGGCCGTCGTGCGGCGGAGGTTTCCGTGCCGACGGAGCCGATCGCCGGGTGCTCCAAGAAGCTCCCGGCGTCCCAGTGGGACTTCCGGCGCGCGACCCGGCCACGACGCCCGGCGGATCGGCCAGCAGGCGTTGGCAGTCGCGACGTGTTCGACAGGGAATTAGGTCCCGCTGGGCACGACTTCCTGGCCCGCGCGGGTGCTCAGACCTTGCCAGGCGGACAGTTCGATCGAATCGCTCACCGCCCTCACGGAACCGTCCATGAGGACGGTTTGGACGATCCCCGCGTGATAGCTGCGGGCGGTGATGATTCCGTAGGTCGGATCGGTCGCGTTGACGCCCTCCCGGCGGCTCGTCACGTCGATGTCGTAGGTGGTGCCGCTCACGACGTGCGGGACGACCGTATTGGGCGTGAACGTGGTCGTGAATCCATTGTGGATCGAACGCCCGCACACCCACTCCGTGTGGCCGCCGTTGGCGGACCAGGCACCCGGGGTGTAGGTGCCTGAGACCTGTTGGGGCGTGGCGGGCGGGGTGGCGGGAATCCCGACGGCGTCGTGAAACCGCGGGTTGTAGGCTTTGACTTCCGCCAACGCCAGGGTGTTGCTCAACCCGTCCACAAACGACGCCGGACTCAATTCGCCGTTGGGCGCAAACGCAGCCCCGCCGTCCGTCCGATTCACGGGATTGAAGATCAAGTACGAGCCCACGTTCAACACGTAATTCACGGGGTAGTGCTGGGGAACTCCAGCCGAGTCCGGCCGCGCCCGGTCCTGCACTTCGCTCGGGCACAGCAGCACCGGCACGCGGGTTGCCGCGACGCCGTACGGCGGCAGCAAGCCGACGTTGGCCGCATGGTGATAACCCACCGTGAAGTCAATCTGGCTGTAAACGCTGCCGCCTTCGACGTAGGGCAACAGCAGGGCTTGCCCCGACCAGGGCTGGCTGGTCGAGCCGCCGAACACAATCGAAGACGGCGGAAAGACGCGCATCGCGCTCGTATAGTTGTGCAGGGCCAGGCCGAGCTGTTTCAGATTGTTCTTGCAACTGGTCCGGCGCGCCGCTTCGCGAGCGGCTTGGATGGCGGGCAGCAATAACGCCACCAACACGCCGATAATGGCGATCACCACCAGCAATTCGACGAGGGTAAAAGCGCGACGTCCCAAGCGTTGAGAAATGGACTTTGTCATGATTTCAGGTCCTTGAAGTAAGTTCGCGGTGTGCGGGCTTCTGGGGGGGAGATTGTCTGGGGGTGCCCTCTCATCCTCGATCGCTCGCCCCGAGCGCGGGTCTGCGCGCGGAACAAACGGCCGACGATGGGCGGGAGGCGAGACTGGCAGTGACGTTCAGGCCGCGCAACAGCACGGCCGGCGGGATCGTCACGCCCGCGGCGGTCCCCGGGCCAGGTAGAAATCCGGAATGGGGGATTCGGTCCCTGCCGGCGCCGGGGCCGGCAGGCGGGCCTGTAACTCGGCCGGTGTTGCCGTGCCGCTGACGGTGGCCAGGAACGGAATGCCCAACAGACGGCAAAGGGGACAAGCGGCGGGATCCAACAGCCGCGCCAAATCGACGCCGGGGGAAACGAGGCTGCAGACCGGCGATGTCGATTTGCGGGGCTGCGTCCTGACGCCCAGCAAAACAACGCGATCGCCGACCCGGATCGCATGCCCCATCCCGGGGATCGCGTGCAGCCCTTCGCGCATGACCGCCAAGGCCGTCAGGAGGATGACCAACAGCCAAGCGGCCAGGCGATACCTGCAGTCCGCGCGCCGGTTAGCCATGGCGATACCCGCCCCCAATCTCACGCTTGTCTAATGATAACAAGTCTCAATATCGTGAATTTTCGCAGATTAGACCAAAGCTGTCAAGCCTCCGCTGAGAGAATCCGGCGAGATCCTCTCGATAGCCAAGCGGAACGAGTCGTTGGTTTCCGCGATGGCGACCACGTCAGCTACGAACTGCTGGCCGATACTACCCGTGGAGGTCCAGGTGTCGATCGGGCCGGGTTCGGAGAGCGTGCCTGACGTGTCGGCGGGATTCGAAGTGGCTGGCCTGGAATATCCCCCGAGAGCAAGAAGAGAAGTGGACGCGGGATTGACGCCTTACCACCGTGGGGTATACTCGCGATTATTGTTCACCAAGAGGTCATCAAATATGCTTTCAGCCACATCCCAACACGCAATTCGAGCTTTGGTGCATTTGGCTCAGGCGCCGACGGGCGTATCCGTGCTCGGGCGAGACTTGGCGGGAGCCGCGGCCATCCCGGCGAATTTCCTGGCCAAGCTGATGCTGATTATGCGAAACGCCGGCTTGGTCGAGGCGACACGCGGTCTGGGCGGCGGTTATCGGCTGGTGAAGAGCCCCGACGAGATCACGCTGATCCAAGTGGTCGAGTTGTTCGAGGGGATCAGCGCCCGGCCCGGCTGTTTTCTGGGCGAAAAACACGCCTGCAACGAGCAAGAGGCATGCACCGCCCACTCGCAATGGAAGGTCGTTTGCGAGGCGTACAACGAGTTCATGACGACGACCACGATTGCGGATATTGGCCTGAAGAAAGGCCGCGCCCGTCGCCGGTTGCACAGTCTCTCGGTCTAGGTCGTGCTGGCGAACGGTAGCCTCGCTCGCGGCCCGC
>CAZXYZ010000057.1:34639-35652 GCA_964645045.1 uncultured Pirellulaceae bacterium
GTTCTGGCGAACGCGGCTACCCGCCGTAGCCGCACTCGCCAGAGTGCGGGCCGGCCATCTCAAATCGCCCAACTTCGCGGCCCGCGTTCTGGCGAACGCGGCTACCCGCCGTAGCCGCACTCGCCAGAGTGCGGGCCGGCAAACGCGGTTACGACTCTTGCTTCCCCGCCGCATCGCTGTCGTTCGGCGAACCGCCGCCAGCCGGCCCGTGAATCAGTCCGTTCTTTCGCAGATACGAGTAGCAGCGCCAAAAACGCGTCCAAGAATCCGGCTCCCACAGCTTCAGTTCGGGGTAACCAGGGACGAGGCACCCGGTGAATGGATACCCTCGAAAACCGTCACGTTCCATCAAGCCTGCACGTTCGGGATTTCGCGCGATGTACTCGACTACGTCTTCGAACGCCGAGCGTTCGCGCTCTTCGTCGCGCAAGACATGATCGTAAGCCTCACGCTGCAACGAGGCCCCCAGCTTTTCCAGCACCGGTGCGAACTGTTTGCGGAAGAACTTTACCGCGAGGAGTTGGTCGGAATGCTCCAGAAGGCCCATCCAGAGCAGGTGCAGATGGTCGGGCATGCAACAGTAAATTGGGCAGCAAAGCCCGTAGCGGAACATGGTGTGCGTGAGGATCTCTCGAAACTTGTAGTACAAGACGGGAACCAGCCAGCCGGTCTTGCGGTCTTGCATGGTCAGGCTCCAGTGGACACACGCCAAGCCGCGGTAGTACTCAGGTCCGAGGCGACGCAAGTGATCGTCGCGTCCCGCAAAACGAGCTGAATCGGGTAAGGACATGGAGGGGCTCCTTATTGCGATCCATCGTGATTCTATCGAAGCGGGCGAAAGAATTGTAGCCGCCCTCGCCAGCGGGCGGGCGAATGACGATCTCGCTCGCGTGCGAAACGCGACGGCGACGCCCCCGCGTTCTGGTGAACGCGGCTACTTCACCGTCGCCGCCCTCGCCAGCTGGCGGGCTCTGCGTCATCCCATCGCTCAGTTTTCGCCGCCCGCGTTCTGG
>CAZXYZ010000057.1:35752-67730 GCA_964645045.1 uncultured Pirellulaceae bacterium
CGAACGCGGCTACTTCGCCGTAGCCGCCCTCGCCAGAGGGCGGGATCCGCGTCATCCCATCGCTCAGTTTTCGCCGCCCGCGTTCTGGCGAACGCGGCTACTTCGCCGTAGCCGCCCTCGCCAGAGGGCGGGATCCGCGTCATGCCACCTACCAAGCCCCGCCGCCTGCGTTCTGGCGAACGCGGCTACGAAGTGAATCTGGCGCGCCCGTCCTCCGCGAGGAAAACGGCTCCGCAAAAAAATTTTGAAATCCCTTGTTGACGCATTTCGGCAGGACTGTATATTGATTCTTCATCAACAGGTCAACAATCATGCTGTCAGCGACTTCCCAACATGCGATCCGAGGTTTGGTACACATGGCTCAAGTGCCGGTGGGCCAGGCCATTCTGGGGCGGGAACTGTCGGAATCGGCGGGGATTCCGGCCAATTTCCTGGCTAAGATCATGCTGATGTTGCGGAAAGCCGGATTTGTCGATGCGACCCGCGGGATGGGCGGCGGCTATCGGCTGGTGAAGAGCCCCGAACAGATCACGCTGATGCAGGTGGTGGATTTGTTTGATGGGATCGTGGCCCATCCCGGCTGTTTCCTGGGCGAGCGACATGCCTGCAACGACGAACAGGCATGTACCGCCCACCTGGGCTGGAATGTCGTCTGCGAAACGTACTACCACTTCATGACAACGACCACGATCGCGGACATTGGCGTGAAAAACGGACGGTCGCGGCGCCGGCTGCACAGCCTTTCTGTCTAAGAGGCTTCATCCCCTGTGAACAACGGTCGATCCATGCGAACAGTGCAATACATGACTTGTGCGTCTACAATGGTTTTAGCTGGCAGATCTGGCTTTAGATTGGCGATGATCGTCGCTTGGGGGTTGGTATTCAACTCGGCGGCGGTCCGCGGGCAGGAGACCGCCCAGTTCTTCCGGCAGAACTGCTTCAGCTGCCACACGATCGGCGGCGGACGGTTGACCGGTCCGGACTTGAAGGACGTCACCAAGCGGAAAGACCGGGACTGGCTGATCAACTTCATCCAGAATCCGACCGCCGTTTTGAACAGCGGCGATGCCTACGCCTTGAAACTGAAGGAAGAGGCCCGCGGGGCGGTGATGGTGGCGGTTCCGGGGATGACCCGGGACCGGGCGGACGCGTTGCTGCAATTGATCGAGGCCGAGTCGGCGTTGGAGGAGTCCCAGTTCAAGGGCATCGTGGTCTCGACGGAGCCCTATACCGAGCAGGAGATCGAACAGGGCCGGCGCTATGTGCTGGGCACATCGCGGCTGGCCAATGGCGGCGCCGCGTGTATCAGCTGTCACTCGGTGCGAAACACGGGTGCCCTGGGCGGCGGCCGCTTGGGGCCCGATCTGACGCGCGTCTACCAACGGCTGGGCGGTGACGCTCCGCGAAAGAACTTGACCGCCTGGCTGACCGCACCGGCGACGGCGACGATGGCTCCGGTCTTCCGGTCGCACCCGCTCACGAAGGAGGAAGTCCACGGCCTGGTGGCGTTCTTCGAGCACAGCGCTCAAGCGGGCGGCGAGGGCGACGCGAGCGGCTCGCTGGCTTATTTGCTGTTGGGTGTCATCGTGGCGGTCTGCGGTTTGGCCGGAATGGACGCCATCTGGCGGGGCAGGTTCCGCAGCGTCCGCCGGGCACTGGTGTCGTCATCGCGCAAGCCGGCGGTGAATTAGTCGCACTTATTGAATTCTTTTTGTCTGCCAGAAAGCGAATGTCATGTCGGCACGCGATGCAATCACTTGGATCAAAGACGAAGCCAACCCCAGCCTGCGCGGATGGGAAGAGTTCTATCGGAACCGTTGGCAGCATGACAAGGTCGTCCGCAGCACACACGGCGTGAATTGCACCGGCGGCTGCTCGTGGATGATCCATGTCAAGGACGGCTTGGTGACGTGGGAGATGCAGGGGCTGGATTATCCGCCGCTGGACCCGACGCTGCCGCCCTACGAGCCGCGGGGCTGCCAGCGCGGGATTTCGTATTCGTGGTACTTGTACAGCCCGCTGCGCGTGAAGTACCCGTACATTCGCGGGGCGCTGCTGGATCTTTGGAAGAAAGCCCGCGCGGAGCACGACGATCCGGTCGCCGCTTGGAAATCGCTGGTCGGCGATCCGGCCAAACGCCAGCGGTGGCATCAGGCCCGCGGCAAGGGCGGACTTCGCCGCGCGGACTGGGATACGGTCCTGGAGATCATCGCGGCGTCGCAGGTCCACACGATTCAGGCCCACGGGCCGGACCGCATCATCGGCTTTTCCCCGATCCCGGCCATGTCGATGATCAGCTACGCCAGCGGTTCCCGCATGCTGCAACTGATGGGCGGCGTCGGGCTGTCGTTTTACGACTGGTACTGCGATCTGCCGTCGGCGTCGCCGGAAACGTGGGGCGAGCAGACGGACGTGCAGGAGTCGGCCGATTGGTACAACGCCAAGCTGCTGGCGGTCACGGGCTCGAACCTGAACATGACCCGCACGCCGGACTGTCATTTTGCGGCCGAGGCCCGGCACAACGGGACGAAGATGTGGGTCTTTGCGCCGGACTTCAACCAGGTCGCCAAGTACGCGGACGACTGGGTGGCGATCAACGCCGGCCAGGACGGCGCCTGGTGGATGGCCGTGAATCACGTGCTGCTGAAGGAGTTCCATCACGAGCAGCAGGTGCCGTACTTTATTGACTATACCAAGAAGTTTACCGACGCGCCGTACCTGGTCGAACTGGTTCCCGACCACGTGGCCGCGTCTCTCCGAGACGCGCAACCGGTCTCGGAGAGACCGGACCACGTGGGCTATCGGCCGGGTCAGATGCTGCGGGCCAATCGTTTGGCCAAGTACGCCCAGGAGGAAAACGGCGATTGGAAGTTCCTGATGTGGGACGAAGCCAGCCAGGGTCCCAAGATGCCGCTGGGCAGTTCCGGTTTCCGCTGGGGGAAGCCCGGCAAGTGGAACCTGGAATTGAAAGACGGGGTGGACGGCAGCCCTATCGACCCGGCGCTGACGTTCCTGCCCGGCCACGACGCGATTGTCTCCGTATCGCTGGACAACTTTGCCGATGGCGGCACGGTCCAGCGGAGTGTGCCGGTCAAACGGATGACCTTGGCCGACGGCACGACGGTCACGGTCACCACGGTCTACGATCTGTTGATGGCCCAATACGGCGTGCCGCGGGGATTCGGCGAGGGCTACCCGGCCGACTACAACGACGCCGACGCACCCTACACGCCGGCCTGGTCGGAAAAGTACACGGGTATGGGCCGCGAGACGCTGATCCGCTTTGCCCGCGAGTGGGCCGTGACGGCGGAAAAGACGAACGGCAAATGCACGATCATTATCGGAGCCGGCATCAACCACTGGTACCACGCCAACTTGATGTACCGCGCCGGCATCCATGCCTTGATGTTCTGCGGCTGCATCGGCGTCAACGGCGGCGGCCTGGCGCACTATGTGGGCCAGGAGAAACTGGCGCCGCAGGAGCCCTGGTCGGCGATCGCGATGGGCCGCGACTGGCACCCTGCCTCACGCCTGCAAAACGCGCCCAGCTTTCACTATGTCCACACGGACCAGTGGCGCTACGAGAAGGATTTTACCGACTACCACACCGTGCCGCAGACGCCCGACGGCCAGCCGGTCGTCGGGGGCCACACGATGGACCATCAGGTCCGGGCGGTGCGGAACGGTTGGCTGCCCTTCTATCCGCAGTTCCAGAAGAATTCGCTGGACTTGGTCCGGGAAGCCGAAGCGGCGGGCGCGAAGACGGATGAAGCCGTGGTGCAATACGTCGTCGAGCAACTGAAATCGCGGCAACTAAGATTCTCGGTCGAGGACCCCGACGCTCCGGAGAACTGGCCCCGCGTCTGGTTCATCTGGCGCGGCAATGCGTTGATGGCCAGCGCCAAGGGGCATGAGTACTTCCTGAAGCACTACCTGGGCACGCACACCAACGCGATTGCGGAAGACCTGGCCGGCGATTCCGTCCAGGACGTGGTCTGGCACGAGCAGGCGCCGTTGGGCAAGCTGGACCTGGTGGTCGACTTGAACTTCCGCATGGACACGTCGGCCTTGTATTCGGACATCGTCCTGCCGGCGGCCACGTGGTATGAAAAGGCGGACCTCAATTCAACCGACATGCACAGCTACATTCACCCGCTGTCGGCCGCCGTGCCGCCGTGCTGGGAATCGAAGAGCGACTGGCAGATCTTCAAGGCGATCACCAAGCGGTTTTCCGAGTTGGCGGCGCGTCACTTTCCCGAACCGGTCCGCGACATCATCGCCACGCCGCTGGCGCACGACAGCGCGGCGGAGATCGCCCAGCCGCAGATGCTGGATTGGATCGACGGGCAGGTCGAGGCGATTCCGGGCAAGACCATGCCGGGTCTGAAGATCGTTACCCGGGACTACAAGAACCTCGGGAACCAGTACACCGCGTTCGGCCCGCTGGCCCGTGACAACGGCCTGGGTGCCCACGGTACCAGCTATGCGATCAAGGACGAATACGAAGCGGCTTTGCGAGAGCGGCCGGCCGTGACCGTCGCCGGCCAACGGCTGCTGTCGCTGGCCGAGGACGAGCAGGTCTGCGAGGCGATCTTGCGGTTCGCCACGGTGACCAACGGAGAACTGGCCCACCGCTCGTACCAGAACATGGAAAAGAAGGTCGGCTTGCCGCTGACGCACTTGTCCGAGCGGTATCGCGGCACGCGGCTCTCGTACAAGGACCTGCAGAGCCAGCCGCGGCGGTTCATCAACAGCCCGATGTGGTCGGGACTGGTCACCGACGGCCGGGCTTATTCGGCCTTTACGTACAATGTCGAATGCCTGGTGCCCTGGCGGACCTTGACCGGCCGTCAGCATTTCTACCTGGACCATCCGCTGTACTTGCAGTTCGGCGAGCATCTGCCGACCTACAAGCCCAAGCCGTCGGCCATGCAATACGCGGACTTGAAGTTCAGCACCGAAGTCGGGCCCACGCTGATGCTGAATTACCTGACGCCCCACGGCAAATGGCACATCCACAGCACCTATGGCGACAACGAGCGGATGACGACCCTGTCGCGCGGCTGCGAACCGCTGTGGATGAGCGACCGAGACGCGGCGGAGATCGGCATCCAGGACAACGACTGGGTCGAGGTCCACAACGACAACGGCGTGGTGGTGACGCGGGCCGCGGTCAGCGCCCGCATTCCGCGCGGCATCTGCATTCAGTACCACTCGCCCGAGCGGACGTATTCGGTGCCCAAGTCGCCGCTCCGCAAGTTCCGCCGCGCCGGCGGGCACAACAGCCTGACGCGGACGCGGCTGAAACCGAACCTGATGGCCGGCGGTTACGGACAGTTCACTTTCCACTTCAATTACTGGGGACCGATCGGCTGCAATCGGGACACGCACATCCTGGTCCGCAAGCTGCCGGAGTTGGTGTGGTGAGGTACGTCAGGCTTTCCTTGTAGCCGCGTTCGCCAGAACGCGGGATGAATGAGGGGGATGCCCGCGTTCTGGCGAACGCGGCTACGATGACAGGCTTTCCTTGTAGCCGCGTTCGCCAGAACGCGGGATGAATGAGGGGGGATGCCCGCGTTCTGGCGAACGCGGCTACGATGACGCCCGCGTTCTGGCGAACGCGGCTACGATGACGCCCGCGTTCTGGTGAACGCGGCTACGACGGGTTCACAGCGTCAGGCTGGAAAGCCTGACCTACTGAGGAGTTCAACGGTGGACGTTCGAGCACAAGTCTCCATGGTGTTTCATCTCGACAAGTGCATCGGTTGCCATACGTGCAGCATTGCCTGCAAGAACGTGTGGACCGACCGCAAGGGCACGGAATACATGTGGTGGAATAACGTCGAGACCAAACCCGGCACCGGTTTCCCGACGGCTTGGGAAGACCAGGAGAAGTATCAGGGCGGCTGGGAGGTGAACGGAAAACTGCAGTTGAAGTCGACCGGCAAAGCCAAGGTGATCTTCAATACGTTCCACCACCCGCACATGCCCAGCCTGGACGATTACTACGAACCGTGGACCTACAGCTACGGTGACCTGTTCAACTCGCCGGAGGGTCCGGACCAACCCGTCGCCCGTCCGATCTCGAAGATCACCGGCGAACCGATCGACATCGAGGCGGGGCCGAACTGGGACGACGACCTGGGCGGATCGCCGGTCTACGCCGCGAACGATCCCAACCTGGACGCCCTGACGCCCGAACAGCGGGAGCAGTTGTTCGCCGTCGAGCGGCTGGTGTTTTTCTACTTCCCACGGATCTGCAACCACTGCTTGAATCCGGCCTGCGTGGCGGCCTGCCCCTCCGGGGCGCTGTACAAGCGGGGCGAAGACGGGATTGTGCTGCTGGACCAGAAGCGTTGCCGGGCCTGGCGGGCTTGCGTGGCGGCCTGTCCCTACAAGAAGACGTTTTACAACTGGTCGACGGGCAAGTCGGAGAAGTGCATTCTGTGCTTTCCCCGCGTGGAGACGGGCCAGGCCCCGGCCTGCTTCCACAGTTGCGTCGGCCGGATCCGCTACCTGGGCGTGCTGTTGTACGACGCCGAACGGATCGAGGAAGTGGCCCGCACGCCGGACGAAGGACTGATCGAGGCCCAGCGGTCGCTGATCCTGGACCCGCACGATCCCGAGGTGATCGCCGCGGCGCGGAAGAATGGGATGCCCGAGTCCACGATCGAGGCGGCGCAGAAATCGCCGATCTATCAGTTCGTCAAAGTGTGGAAGATCGCCCTGCCGCCGCACTTGGAGTTCCGCACGCTCCCGATGCTGTTCTACGTGCCGCCCATGTCGCCGGTGATGTCCAACCGCCAAGGCGTTGTGCTGGAACATAATTCCGACAACTTGTTCCACGACATTGACCAGTCCCGCGTGCCGCTGAAGTTCCTGGCCAAGATGTTCGGCGTGGGCAGCGAGTCCAAACTGCGGTACGCGTTGTGCAAGCAGAAGGCCGTCCGCTGGTATCGCCGGGCGCTGACCGTGGGCGACGTCGACCTGGAGACGGCCCGGCGGATGTTGCGCGAGGCGGAATGCACGGAAGAGGAGGCCGAGGCGATTTACCGGCTGACCTCGCTGTGTACGTTCGACGACCGGTTCGTTATTCCGGCCGCCCATCGCGAGCAGGCGATGGAGCTGCTGGTCGATCCAATGGAACGTCGCCAGGCGACCGGCTTTGGGTTCCTGGAGGCGCCGCAGCGAGGATTATGATGATGAGTTCACCGTGGCGGCAAGCTTCCAGCTTGCCAATATCATCCGACCCATCGGTCCCATCCGACGCATCCGTCTTGCCCGACAAGCTGGAAGCTTGTCGCCACGAGGCGGGCGGCGCGTTGGCCTATGCCCTGGCGTATCCGGGCGACTGCTTCGAGGAGCGGCTGGAGGAAGCGCTGGCGGTGATCCGGCGCGACGCGCCGGCGGCGGCCGAACCGCTGGCGGCATTCCGCGACGCGATGTTGCCGCTGTCGCCCGAAGCGCGCGAAGAACTGTACACGCGAACCTTCGACATCAATCCCGTCTGTTCGCTGGAGATCGGCTGGCAACTGTTCGGCGAGGAGTACCACCGCGGCGCGCTGTTGGTGCGGTTGCGCGGGGAACTTCGCCGGCACGGCATCGAGGAGTCCACCGAGTTGCCCGATCATCTGACGCACGTGCTGTCGTTGCTGGACCGCATGGACAGCGGCGAGGCGCAGTCGTTCGCCGAATGCTGCGTGATCCCGGCTCTGGACAAGATGCTGGTGGCGTTCGAGGAACAAGAGAATCCGTACGGTGACGTGCTGCTGGCCGTGGGCCTGTTCTTGAAACAACGATTCGTATCCGCTTCGACCCTCACCCCCAGCCCCTCGCCCCGAAGTGCCGGGTCCAGAGGGGAAAATGCTGCAGGAGATCCATCATGAGCGGCATCCTACCTGATCTGGGAGCCCTGCTGTTTGCGGTGCTGCCTTACGTGGCGCTGTTCACGTTCCTGCTGGTGACGATCCAGCGGTACCGTTCCCAGGCCTTTACCTACTCCAGCCTTTCCTCGCAGTTCCTGGAGAACAAGCAGCATTTCTGGGCGTTGGTGCCGTTCCATTACGGGATCATCATCCTGCTGTTCGGCCATTTTGTCGGGCTGCTCATTCCCCGTGCCGTATTGGTGTGGAACAGCCATCCGTTGCGGTTGTACGTCTTGGAAGTCACTGCCCTGGCGTTCGGCGTGCTGACGCTGGTGGGGCTTTTGAGTCTGGTCGTCCGCCGCATGCAAGCGCACAAGGTGCGTGTGACGACCAGCGTGGCGGATTGGGCCGTTTACGTATTGCTGCTGGTGCAAGTGGCCAGCGGAATCACGGTGGCCGTTCTGTATCCGTGGGGCACGTCGTGGTACGCGGCGGCGGCGGCCCCGTACCTGCAGTCGATTTTCCTGTTGCGGCCGGACATCAGCTACGTGGCGGGCTTGCCGCTGCTGGTCCAGCTGCACATCGTCAACGCGTTCGTGATTATCACCCTGTTTCCCTTTACGCGACTGGTTCACATTCTCGTCGTTCCTAACCCGTACCTGTGGCGCAAGCCGCAGGTGGTGCGCTGGTACAGCAGGGGCTCGGCAAAACTCCCGTAGCCGAATTCGCCAGAATTCGGGTGGCGTCGCACGATCGCGGAACTCTCACGAGTTCAACGCCATGGCGGCCCGGGAACGACTGAAAGCGGTAAGTGACGGAAAGACATGCACGGGGAATTGACCTTACAAGACCGGCGGCGGGGATGGTGGATCCTCGCCATGAACACGTCCGCATTCACGGTCTGTTTCATGGCCTGGATGCTGAACGGCGTGTTGATCACCTATCTGGTGGACAACGGCGTGCATCGCTGGGATCCGGCGCAGATGGGCTGGTTGATCGGCATCCCGGTACTCAGCGGCGCGCTGTTCCGTTTGCCCGCGGGATTGGCGACGGACAAGTGGGGCGGTCGGGTCGTGTTCACGGTGCTGTTGGCGATTTCCGCCGTGACCATGTATCTGGTATCGTGGTGCGACAGCTACTGGGAGTTCTTCTTCGCCGGCTTGGGGTTCGGGCTGTGCGGAACCAGTTTCGCCATCGGCATCGCCTACACGTCAGTCTGGTTTCCCAAGGAACGTCAGGGACTGGCCTTGGGGATCTTCGGCGCCGGCAACGCGGGGGCGGCGTTGACCAGTTTCGGGGCCCCGTGGGTCCTCCGCTGGCTGACCGACGGCGGTGAAAACTTGGATGCCTGGCGGAACCTGCCCAAGCTGTACGCCGCGATCCTGCTGGTGACGGCAATTCTGTTTGCCTTGACAACACGCAACCGTCTGCCCGCGGGCAGCGCCCAGAAGACCATGCTCCAACGGCTGGAGCCGCTGAAATACGTTCGCGTGTGGCGTTTCGGTTTGTACTACTTCTTTGTGTTTGGCGGATTTGTGGGACTGGCCCAGTGGCTGGTGCCCTATTACGTCAATGCCTACGGCACGACCGTGGCCCTGGCCGGAGCATTGGCCGCTTGCAACAGTTTGCCCTCGGGCGTGATCCGTGCGTTAGGCGGTTGGATGTCGGATCACTGGGGCGCGCGGACGGTGATGTACTGGGTGTTCGGCCTGTCGCTGGTCTGCTGCCTGGCGCTGGCGGTTCCGCAGATGGACATTCACGCTCCGGGCAGCGGGATTACGGCTCGCTTTGCCGGAACGGTTGAACAAGTGACGGATACGGGAATCGTGGTCAATTCGCCGAAAACCGGACCGACGTCGTACCCGCTGGACCGCAAGGCTGGCGAACTGGTGACAACCGAAGAGCGGAACTCGGGCCTGCTGGTCTGGCCGCGTTCCCAGGCGTGGCAGGAAACGGTCGTCCAGCCGGGCGACAAGGTGGCCAAGAAGCAACTGCTGGCGCGGGGCGTCACGCACATCTTTTTCCAGGCCAATATCTGGATCTTCACCGTTCTGAGCCTGTTGCTCGGGGCCGTCATGGGCATCGGCAAAGCGGCCGTGTACAAGCACATTCCCGATTACTTCCCGCACGATGTGGGCGTCGTGGGCGGCATCGTCGGCGTCCTGGGCGGCCTGGGCGGGTTCGTCTGCCCGGTGATCTTCGGCTACCTGCTGAAAGCGACCGGCTTGTGGACGAGTTGCTGGATGTTTTTCTTCGTGCTGATCGCCGTCTGCCTGGTGTGGATGCACGTCGTGGTCCGGCGCATGTTGCACCAGAAAGCTCCGCACCTGATGCACCAGATGGAAACCATGCATCCCTCACGGGGCGGAGGCCGGCTGAGCGAATCGCCGTCCGGCGAAGGAATCGCCGCCCTAGTGCCGGTGGCGGTCGAGGAGGCGCAGCAACGATGACCAAGTTGGAACGATGGGATGTAGACGAGGCGGCGTTCTGGAACGTCACGGGCAAGCGGATCGCGTACCGCAACCTGTGGACGTCGATCCCGAACCTGCTGTGCGGCTTTGCCGTGTGGATGTTGTGGAGCACGATCATCGTCCGCATCCAGACGCTGAACGACGCCAATCCCGAGTTTTTCGCGTTCACCGGGCCTGACGGCCAGCCGTTGCGCGGCAATGATTATCGGGCCCTCTTGTACCTGCTGCCCGCCGTCGCAGGCCTCGCCGGGGCAACCTTGCGGATTCCCAATTCGTTCATGGTGGCGATTTCAGGCGGCCGGAACGTCAAGGCGTTGACGACGCTGCTGCTGATCCTGCCGGCGCTGGGGATCGGCATCGGTTTGCAGAATCCACAGACGTCCTTCAACACGTTCCTCGTGTTGGCGGCCCTGTCCGGCGTCGGCGGCGGGGCGTTCGCCTCGTCGATGTCCAATATCAGCTTCTTCTTCCCCAAGCGGATCCAGGGATTGGCGTTGGGGCTGAACGCCGGTCTGGGCAACTTGGGCGTCAGCGTGATGCAGTTCATGGTGCCCTATGTGATCGGCGTCGGTCTCTTCGGGCCGCTGGGCGGCGAGCCTTATACGGGCACCGCGGGTCCCGTTTGGATTCAGAACGCGGGCTTGGTTTGGGTGCCGATCCTGGGCACGTGTGCGCTGCTGGCCTGGCTGCTGATGAACAATTTGCCGATGCACGCCTGCGGATCGTTTCCGGTGGCGGCCGCCAAGTACCTGTGGCTGGAACTGCTGGGCTTTGCCGGCGCCGCCGCGGGCATCGTGCTGATGATGAAGCTGCCGCTGCCCGATTTGGTCAAGATCTTCATCGTCATGCTGGTGGCCGTGGCCGTGACGCTGCTGCTGATGCGGTTCGCGACGCCGTCGGCCATCCGCGGCAACCTGGTCAAGCAGTTCGCCGTGTTCCGCAACAAGCACAATTGGATCATGACCTGGCTGTACACGATGACCTTCGGCTCGTTCATCGGCTACTCGGCCGCGTTCCCGAAACTGATCTCCGATGTGTTCGGTTACGTGCGCGTGGACGCCAACGGTGTCTTGCTGGCCGAGCCGCAGAAGCTGGCCGACGCTCCCAACGCGTTGACTTACGCTTTTCTGGGCGCGCTGGTCGGTTCCCTGGTGCGGCCCGTCGGCGGCTGGCTCAGCGACCGCTTCGGCGGCGCCCGCGTTACGCACTGGGACACGTGGGCCATGATCGCCTCGGCGATCGGCGTGGCCTGGTGCGTCATGAAAGCCCGCTTTTCGCCCGAGCCCGGAACCTGGTTCCTGCCCTTCCTGCTGCTGTTCCTCCTGCTGTTTGTCACGACGGGCATCGGCAACGGTTCGACGTTCCGCATGATCCCGATCATTTTTCCCAAGGAACAGGCCGGCCCGGTGCTCGGTTGGACTTCGGCGATCGCCGCTTACGGAGCGTTCCTGATCCCGACGATTTTCGCCACGCAGATTAAAGCGGGGACCCCGGAGTACGCGTTGTACGGGTTTGTCGTCTACTACCTGAGCTGCCTGGTGGTCAACTGGTGGTACTACGCGCGCCGCGGCGCGGAAATTGCCTGCTGAGGAAACAATGAGCCGACTGACGATAACGATGGTTTTGGTCGCCGGTATTGGCGGGTGCCTGTTGATTCTCACGGCCACCGCCGGTTCCTGGCACTTGCCCGGCAACAACGAGGGTTACGAACCCGTGCAGCCGATCGCCTTCTCGCACCATTTGCACGCGGGCGAGTTGGGCATCCAATGCTTGTACTGCCATCACGGCGCGGAGGTCAGCCGCAGCGCGGGGCTGCCGGCGGGCGACACCTGCATGAACTGCCATCGCTTCGTCACCGGCCGCTTGGCCTTGATGCGCAAGGAGGACGAAGCGGCGCAGAAAGAGAAGCGGCCGCCCAAGCCGGTTGTGTCCGAGGAATTGAAGAAACTGTACGACGCACTGGCCGTGGACGCGAACATGAATCCTGACCCGCAGCGGCAGCGGCCGGTCGAATGGGTCCGGGTCCACGACCTGCCCGATTTCGTGTACTTCGACCACCGGGCCCACGTGCATGCCGGCGTGACCTGCCAAGAGTGCCACGGTCCGGTCGAAACGATGGACCGCGTGCGGCAGTTCCAGTCCCTGTCCATGGGCTGGTGCGTCAACTGCCACCGCGACGCCACGCAGCACGGCGTCAATGGCAAGACAGTGAAGGCGTCGACGGACTGTGCGACGTGTCATTTTTAGGGAAGTCGAAAAGTGGAAGAGTTGAAAAGTCGAAAAGCCAGAGGTTCGGCGCGCGACGAGCCGTTGGAGGATCTGCTGTCGATCAATCGGCGGCGGTTCCTCGAGGCGTCGGGGTTTGCCCTGTTTCTGTCGGCCTTGGGGGGCTGCCTGCGCGCGCCGGTCCGCAGTGCCTTGTCTCCGGCCAGTGGCGAAGAAGGGTCGGCGGCGGGATTGGCCCGCTACTTCGCTTCTACCTGCGGCGGCTGCCCGGCCGCGTGCGGTGTGCTGGTCAAGACGCGCGACGGGCGGCCGATCAAGCTGGAAGGCAATCCCGATCATCCGCTGTCCCAAGGCGGGCTGTGCGCGGTCGGCCAGGCCGAAGTGCTGGGGCTGTACGACAGCCAGCGGCTGCGCGAGCCGCAGTTGGATGGACAGCCGGCTGACTGGGGCCGCGTGGACGAGCGAGTCCGCGGCAGAATGGAGGCGGCCAAGGACGCGGGGTGGTCCGTGGTGCTGTTGACCGGCACGATCCACAGTCCGACCACGCGGGCGGCGATCGGGGAGTTCTTGAAGAGTTCGCCGGACGCCCGCCACGTGGTGTACGACCCGCTGTCCGCTTCGGCGATCGGCGCGGCACACCAGCGGACGCATGGTATGCGAGCCGTCCCGCGTTACCGCTTCGACCGGGCCGACGTGATCGTTGCGCTGGGCGCGGACTTCCTGGGCACGTGGATCTCGCCGGTCGAGTACACGGCCGGCTATCGCACCCGCCGCGTACCGGCGCGAGCGGCAGTGGGGCAAGCTTCCAGCTTGCCTCCCGCGGCCGGTTCGCAAGCTGGAAGCTTACGCCACGGCACAGGCGAGCCGCCGCAAATGTCCTACCACGTCCAGATCGAGTCGCGGATGTCGCTCACCGGCTGCAAGGCCGACGAGCGGTGGGCCGTGCCGCCCGACGCGCTGGGCGCGATCGCTGGACGGCTGGCGATTGAATTGGCGAGCCGCGCCGGCCGCAAAATCGAGGGCGCACCGCCCGCCGGACCGATCGACGACGCGAAACTTAAAGCGTTGGCCGATCGGCTGTGGCATGCGCGCGGCAAATCGCTGGTGGTCTGTGACAGTCAAGACGTGCCAACGCAAATCGTCTGCAATTTCATCAACGACCTGCTGCAGGGCTACGGCCAGACGCTCGAGATCGCTCCGGCGTCCCAGCAACGGTCGGCCGACGACGGCCCGCTGGCGGAACTGTTGGAACAACTGAAAGCCGGCCAGGTCGGAGTGCTGGTGATCGCGGGCGTCAACCCCGTGTACGACCTGCCGAGCGGTCCGCAGATCGGTGAATGGTTGCGGGGTGACAAGGCGCCGCTGGTGGTGCGGTTGGGGCAGCACGCCGACGAAACCGCCGCGGTCGCCTCGTGCGTCTGTCCGGAAAGTCACTGGCTGGAGAGCTGGGGGGACGCCGAGCCGGTGGCGGGTGTGCTGAGCCTGTGCCAGCCGGCGATTGCCCCGCTGGGCTCGACACGATCCCTGCTGGAATGCCTGCTGGCCTGGACCCAAAGCGAAACCGCGCCGCCATCCGCGACGGCGGCTTACGATGCCGTTCGCAGCCATTGGCAGGAGGGGGTATTCCCGCAGCGGACGACGAAGGAGCCGGCTGCGGACGAGTTCTGGGAGCAATCATTGCGTGCGGGCGCGGTCGTCGTGAAGTCGCCGGCTGCCGAGCTCAAGGCGTTCGACGACAAGGCCGTGCCGCTGGCCAAGCTGCCCCTTCCGGCCGCGGGCGAATCGCTATCGCTGGTGTTGTATCCCAAAGTCGGCCTGCTGGACGGACGCCCGGCGCACAACCCCTGGCTGCAGGAGTTGCCCGACCCGGTCACGAAGGCCGCTTGGGACAACTACGCCTGCCTGTCGCCCCAGACGGCCGAACGGCTGGGGCTCCGTCAGGATGATCTGGTCCGCATCACGGCGGGCAAGGCGTCGATCGAGTTGCCGGTCCTGATCCAGCCCGGCCAGCACGCCAGTGTCGTGGCGGTGGCGCTAGGCTACGGGCGCCAGGGCACGGAACGATTCGCCCAAGTGGGTCCGCAATGGATCGAAGCGCAATCGTCGGTCGGGGCCAATGGCCTGGTTGGCGTCAACGCGGCTCCCTTGCTGCACCTGGACGGCGGTGCGCTGCACTACCTGCGGGCGGACGTCCGCGTCGAAGCCGCCGGGGGGCGGCGCCGCGTGGCCACGACCCAACAGCACCATACGCTGTCGGTCCCGACTCACCTGGCCACGCCGGGCACGGAGCATCGCCCGATCGTCGAGCAGACGACGTTGGCCGCCTATCGCGGCGACCCGCATGCCGGCGCGGCGCACCATCACGAGTTCGAAGGCGAATTGTGGACGGACGATCATCCGTACACCGGCCCGCGTTGGGGCATGGTCATCGATCTGAACAAGTGTACCGGCTGTTCGGCTTGCGTGATCGCCTGCCAGGCCGAGAACAACGTGCCCGTCGTGGGGCGAGACGAAGTGCTGCGCAGCCGCGAGATGCACTGGATCCGCATCGACCGCTACTACGACGAAACGAGTGATCGTGTCACAGCCTTGCACCAGCCGATGCTCTGCCAGCACTGTGCCAACGCGCCCTGCGAAAACGTCTGTCCCGTTCTGGCCACCGTCCACAGCGAAGAGGGGTTGAACCAGCAGGTTTACAACCGCTGCGTCGGCACGCGGTACTGTGCGAACAACTGCCCGTACAAAGTCCGCCGCTTTAATTGGTTCGAATACAGCCGCGGCGAGCGGCTGGAAAACGCCGCCTTGAACCCCGACATCACCGTCCGCTCGCGCGGCGTGATGGAGAAGTGCAGCTTCTGCGTCCAACGCATCCAGGAAGCGAACCTGCTGGCCCGGCACCGCGGCGAACCGGTCGCCGACGGCGCGATCCGCACGGCCTGCCAGCAGTCGTGTCCCGCCGGGGCCATCGTGTTCGGCGACTTGAACGATCCCCAGAGCACGGTCGCCAAAGCGGCTGCCGAGGGCCGCCATTTCCAGGTCTTGGCCGAACTGAACGTGCGGCCGTCGATCGGTTATCTGCGCGTCGTTCACAACCGCGAGGAACAATCTCAGGAAACGCATCATGTCTGATATGGCTTTATCTGTTGCCCCGCTGATTACCGGCGACCGGACGTTGTCCGACGTCACACGGGACATCTGCGCTCCGTTGGAACGCCGCCCCGGCCTGCTGTGGTGGGCGGGGTTCGTCCTGTCGTCGTCCCTGCTGCTGCTGGGCACCGTCGCGGTCCTGTACCAGGTCGCCACGGGGATCGGCACGTGGGGCTTGAACCGCACGGTCGGCTGGGCCTTCGACATCACAAACTTTGTGTTCTGGATCGGGATCGGTCACGCCGGGACGCTGATTTCGGCGATCCTGTTTCTGTTCCGCCAGAAATGGCGGACGTCGGTCAATCGCTCGGCCGAAGCCATGACGCTGTTCGCCGTGATGTGCGCCGGCATTTTCCCGCTGATCCACATGGGCCGCCCATGGCTGGCGTACTGGATCGCGCCTTATCCGAACACCCGCGGGTCGCTGTGGGTGAATTTCCGTTCGCCGCTGGTCTGGGACTTTTTCGCCATCAGCACGTATTTCCTGGTGTCCCTGATCTTCTGGTACGTCGGCTTGGTTCCGGATCTGGCGACGGTCCGCGATCGGACTCCGCCGGGCTGGCGGCGGCGGCTGCTGGGATTCTTCAGCCTGGGCTGGGACGGCTCGTTCCGCACCTGGCACCGCTACGAGACCGTGTACCTGCTGCTGGCCGGACTGGCTACGCCGCTGGTCGTGTCCGTCCACTCGATCGTCAGTTCCGATTTTGCCACGGCCGTGATCCCCGGCTGGCACACCACGATCTTTCCGCCGTACTTCGTCGCCGGAGCGATTTTTTCCGGCATGGCGATGGTGCTGACGCTGATGCTGGTGGCCCGCAAGGTCATGCACATGGAAAACTACATCACCCAGCGGCACATCGACCCGATGTGCAAGCTGGTGCTGGCGACCAGTTGCCTGGTGGGCGCTGCGTATGCGACCGAGGTGTTCGTCGCGCTGTACAGCGGCAACCCCTACGAGCAATTCATGATGGTCAACCGCATGGCCGGCCCCTACGGCTGGGGCTATCAGATCATGGTTGCCTGCAACGTACTGGTCCCGCAGTTATTCTGGTTCCCCGCCGTCCGCCGCAATCTGCCGCTGGTGTTCGTGATGACCCTGGCGGTGAACCTGGGGATGTGGTTCGAGCGGTTTGTGATCATTGTGACCTCGCTGCACCGCGACTTTCTGCCGTCCAGTTGGGCGAGCTATGCACCGACCTCGATCGAACTTGCCACGTTGGTAGGCAGCTTCGGGCTGTTCTTCACGTGTTTCCTGTTGTTCTGCCGCGTGTTGCCCATGATCAATATCAGTGAAGTCAAAGGCGTGTTGCCGAAGGAACATGAGCATTAGCCCGGAGCTCGTAGCCGCGTTCGCCAGAACGCGGGTTTTGTAGCCGCGTTCGCCAGAACGCGGGTTTTGTAGCCGCGTTCGCCAGAACGCGGGACGGGTCATCAGGTTACGCCCGCGTTCTGGCGAACGCGGCTACGGCAGGGTGCCGCGCCAGTTCCGGCATCATGAATAAGCCGAATTAGAACGAGAACGACCCATGAGCCGACGAATACTACTAGCCGCGTTTCGCGAGGAAGATCACTTGCTGAGCGCCGTCCGCGCGGTGCGGGCCGGCGGCGCGACGATCGTCGACGTGTACAGCCCTTACGCCGTTCACGGCTTGGACGACGCGTTGGGCTGGCGGCCGTCGCGGCTGACCTGGGCCTGCGGATTGTGCGGAGCCGCCGGAGCGTTGTTCATGCTCTGGTTCCAGTTCTGGACGTCCGCGGCCGATTGGCCGTTGAACATCGGCGGCAAGCCCTTCAACTCGCTGCCGGCCTTTGTGCCCGTGATCTTCGAGGCGATGGTGCTGTGCGGCGCGGTGGGCACCGTGCTGGCCTTTTTCCTCGTCGCGCGGTTGCGTCCCGGCAAGCGAGCCGAATCGATCGGACCGCCGGTGACCGACGATCGCTTTGCGCTGCTGATCGAGCAGACCGACGCCACGTTCGACGTGCCTCAGATGTCCGCTCTGCTGAAAACGCATCATGCCGAGCAAATTGAAGAACGCGTGCTCGACGGCCGTCCCGGTTCCGGCGAGCACGATCCGAACGCATGCTCTGGCTTGCGGTGGGTGAACGCCGGCTTGGCGGCCGTGCTGGTCGCCATCGTCGTGGCGATCCTGGTTACACCGCGGAACCTGTCGCGGCCGAACGTGGAATTCCTGCCCACGATGCGGCGGAGTGTTCCCGTCGATCCTCAGACGACCCTGGCGGGCCTGCCGCCCGCGCGGCCGATCGCGGGCACGATCGCCCGGGACGCTCGGCCCTTGCATTATCAAGCCACGCCCGAAGACGAGACGCGGGCCGGCGAGGAATTGACCAATCCTTTCAAAGCCGACGACGCGGCGGCCCTGGAACGTGGCCGGTTCGTGTACGCCAACTTCTGCATCCAGTGCCACGGTCCCAGCGGCGAAGGCGACGGTTTGGTGCCGGCTCGCGGCTATCCCCCGCCGCCCCCCTGGAGTGCGGAGAAATCGCGGCTGTTGAAGGACGGCACGCTGTTTCACGTGATCGGCTACGGCCGAAACAACATGCCGGCGTTGCGGAATCAGTTGTCCCAGGAGGACCGTTGGAGATTGGTCCTGCACATCCGCGACCTGCAACGCCGCGCGGTCCAGCAAGCCGAACAGGCGGCGGCAGCGGCGGCAGCTGCTGCGGCGGCGAAAGGCGATGGGAAGAATGAGAAGCAGGGGACGGATGAAAAGGATCCGCCACCTGCCCCCAAGGTCCCCTAGGTCCCCTGACTCCCATTGCCCCCCTCCGTCCCAGCGAATTCCCAGGAGCCCCCGAACGATGAATCCCGCATCGGAACCTCAATTCGACGGCAGCGTCTTACGCCGCTGGTCCGCCGGTTTAATGATTGCCGGACTGGCCGCCCTCGCCTTGGGCGCGGCGTTTTCCGCCGAGCGACTGTGGGGCAACCTGCTGCTCGCCTCGACGATGCTGGCTGGCTTTGGCGTGGGCGGCGCGTTTTTCCTGGCTTTCCACGGCGTGACTGGCGCGCGGTGGAGCCGTCCGCTGCTGCCAGCCGCCCGCCAGCTGACGGCGACGCTGCCCCTGGCGGCCGCCGCGGCCGGCGTGGTGGCCGTTGCGGGGTTGTTCTTCTATCCGTGGGCCCACGGCGAAGCGGCGCATGGGGCCACGTTCTGGTTCAAAAACGCCTGGCTGTCGCCCGGCTTCTTCGTCGGCCGCACCGTGGCTTACGTCGTTGTGTGGGCGCTGGTCGCGAGGTGGCTGGTTTCGACTCGCTCGCCGGCCGGCGTGGGCCGCTCGGCCCTGGCCCTGGTCGTGTTGGGCTTGTCCGTCTCTTTTGCCGGCTTTGATTGGATCATGTCGCTGGAGCCGTTGTGGTTCAGCACGATGTTCGGCGTCTACCAGTTTGCCGGCGTCTTTGCCAGCGCCCTGGCGGCCCTGGTCGTGTTCACGGCGTGGCTGAAACGCACCGGCTCCTGCTGCGCGGATGTCGGCGAAAGCCAGCTGCACGACCTGGGCAAACTGCTGTTCGGATTCAGCTGTTTCTGGATGTACATCTGGTTCAGCCAGTACATGCTGATCTGGTACGTCAACATCCCCGAGGAGTCCGTCTATTTCATCCGCCGCACCCAGGGACTGTGGTGGCCCGTGACCTTGCTGAATCTGGCCTTGAACTGGGGCGTCCCCTTCTTCGCCCTGTTGCCGCGTCCCGCCAAACGCAGCTGGCGCGTCATGGTCCGCATTTCGCTCGTGATTCTGTTTGGCCGCTGGTTGGATCTGTACCTGATGATCCTTCCGCCGCTGTCGGGACCATACCCGGCTTGCGGCTTCGCCGAGCTGGGCGGCCTGCTGCTGGTTTCCGGCTTGCTTCTGCGTGTCGTGACGACCGGCCCGTGCCCGGTTTCCGTCGCGTTGTCCAACCTGCATCCCGAACCGGCTGAGTGCGTCGTCGAGGCGTAATCGTGGGGTGCGCCATGTGGTGTCTGTTTCGACACGAAGAAGCGTTTGCCTCCCGGATTTGTTGGGCGACGAGAAGGGCACCGTGAACAGCGACGAAACGGGCCTTCCACAGAAGAGAAGGAAATCGGCGGGCGTGAAGCGACACCGCGCTCCGAGCGCGATTGATCAGCAAATCTCCCCATTCATCGCAGTCAGCATTCTCGAAGAAATGAAACCGAACCGTGGCAACGACACAACGTGAATTCATCGAAGGCGTCGGGCTGCAAACCGGCTGCGGATTTGACGCCGTCGCGACCAGCGTCTGCGGCGACTGCGTTGAACGATCGGAGTTGCAGGGCTCTGGGGGCCAGCGTGTCACGTTTACCGTGGCGGCGATAACCTCTCGATCCGCCCTGTCCGAGGTCCTCAGCGTCTCGGCCTCGATGTCACTGGCCGCAAGCGTGGGCGGGATGCCCATTAGCGGTTCAGGCAAGATCGCCTGGTTTAACGCACGCCGCGTCAACAACTTTGCGGTCTTCATCGTCATCAGCGCCTCCGTCCGCAATTCCGAAAAACGGATGAGAGCGGTGAAGCTTGAAGACTCGGCTCGAGATCTCTTCGCCCGCGATCCGGGAGCGTTTCGCAGGCGCTGCGGCGATGAATTCATGATCGGGGAAACCACCGGTGGAGAAATGCACGGAGTCTTCGAGTTCCATTGCCATGACGAGACCGAGCACCGCAAGCTGACCGCCGACTTCTCCGCTTCCGGCGGGCTGGGGACGTTCTCCGGCGCAGCCGATTTCTCCCTTGCCTGGGAGAAGATATCGTCGTACTTCCGCGGCGAATTCGAATTCAAGTTTTTCCGCGCAGGCGGAAGCACGACAAAACCCGAACCGACAACGCCCCGAGAGGTACTCGATTACGCGAAGGAGTTTCCACTCATGGTGGCGCAACCGGGTGGTTCTGTGCCGGTGACGGCGATTTTCATGGATTATGGGTCCCTCGACCTTCCGCAAGGCGCGACGCCCATTGACATCGCGAATCAAAAAGCCACCTTGGAGCGACTGGCAGCCCACCGCTTGCGACTGCTCGACATGTTGGACAGCATCGAGTACCTGCTGTTCAACCCACTGCAGTTCGAACCGTTCGAGGCCGCTGAGTGGAACAAGAAGGCCAATGACGTGAAGGGAGTCTTGGAGACGATTACGACCTCAGCCCGCGCCTGCTACCTTGACTTCAAGAAATGTGATGAAGTGCCCCATTACGATATCCCCGTCGTCATCCTTCCTCGCCGGCGAGAGGCGTCGGAGATCGGCGCCATTGATGCCGCGAGAGAAGCGGCCCAAAGGGCAAAGCAGCACGCACGCGGTGCGAGTGAAGCCGCAATCGAGATGGCCCGCCTTGTCGCTGGCATCGCAACAGGTCCAGCGGGAAAGGTCGCTGTGGACAAGGCGCGCATTCAACTGCAGAACGTGAGCGACAGCCTGCGACTTTGTGAACAGGCGATGCTTGACGCTCGAGTCATCCTTTCGGACGACCCCGTCGTGGTGGGCCTGAAACAAGATGCGCAACGAGCCTTTGAAGATGCGCAAATAGTGTTACAGACCGCGGAACAGCGATTTAAGGGGGCCTACGCCATCGGTTGCGCACCGTACTGGAAAGGGCCGACCGCAATCAAGCCCGACGGATGGAGCGACGACCACGGCTGGGCCACACCGTCTTTTTCGTGGCGAATCGTTGGAAATCCGGGACGCCAGCACATAAAACTCTCAGATTTCGCCTATGATCCAGAGCAGGGCGAAGTGTGGATGTTCCCAATCGGAAATCTTAAGGTCGAACATAAGCAAGAAGGAGCAGGAACATATACCTACTGGTGGGCTGAAGATCCTCCAGAGAGATTTCCGCGCATTTACACGTTTCACAGTCGCGCTCCGATAGGAGAAAGGGCCGGCTGCTATTTCGAGATAGAATACGAACCCAGGCTAGAAGGTAAGGTGCTTTCACTGCCGTTGTTG
Organism: uncultured Pirellulaceae bacterium; assembly: GCA_964645045.1. Classification (GTDB taxonomy): domain Bacteria; phylum Planctomycetota; class Planctomycetia; order Pirellulales; family Pirellulaceae; genus Anammoximicrobium. Next base: position 57,416 of record CAZXYZ010000057.1, read on the forward strand.
CTTCGGTCCGAAAAGACCGGCTTAGAATCAAAGGTCGAGTTCCGGTGCTTTCTTGGCACGGTGCCAGCGGAGCCGTATTTTGACTTCTACGGAAAGGTTCAGAATGGCGGTTCCCCGGACGGTGGCCCTACCGAAGGCATCCAGGAATTCGTCGTCAGCGGCGAGAGCTTGGGCTGGCGCAATCAGCGCGTCAGGCTTCGCGAGGTCGCTTGCGAGAGCAACGGTTCGGACTGCACGTAATGGACTTCGGTCCTGAGCAGCGTGCGTGCTGCAAAATTCTGCAGATGACCAGTGGGCCAACCCATCCAAGCAGGAGGCCCTCGTTGCATTCCCCAGCCCGGTCGGTGGCGAGTACGGCGAGCATGGCCTGGTCCGCGCGAGAACGTTCCGATCGGGAGACCCCGCGGCGCGCCTTCCGCGGTCTGGCAGTCAAGGAGGCGAGCGTATTGGACCGCTGATGCTGTCCATGCCCGGCAAGAGGCTCGGAGGCGGCTGCCGCAACTCGCGGATCCCGTCGGCTTTCCAAGATCCTCCGCCGCCGGATGCCAGCCGACGGCAACCCAGCGGCGACGACCTGCTACGCTGAGCCCACTGGCCAACGAGGCGTTTCCGCGCGTGGCCCGAGCGGCCGAAGACGCTACGTGAGCACTTCGCCTTGCCGACATGGAACCTCAGCAGCGGCGCTCCGTCAGCGTCGCGTGATCGCATTGCGAAAGGCTTCCAGATCGGGGCATGAACCGGCCGACCGGACGAGGCCCCGCAGTTGTTTCTCGTCGTCGATCGACTCGATCTCGTCGACGAGATCTTGCGGAAGATCGCCAAATCGCGCGTCGAGGAACGCGACAATGTCGCTCCGAGCCGTCTCGCGGGCTGTCCGTTGAGTGGCCTCACGGGTCTTCTCCCTCACGATTTCATCAAGAAATGGCACTTCAAGCATGACGTTTTTGCCTCCCAGAATCGTCAACAGACCTAAATCATTATACCGCAAAAAGGAAAACACTTGGTTGGTGTTCGCCCTCGACCATCGGCTTCTTTCCTTTCCGCCGCGCGGTATCGGTGCTTGACACGCAACGTCATAGCACCAGCCGGAGCGAAAATGACAGGCTTCGGGCGGAGACGGCTCAGCGGCTGGGCCAAAGGTTCCCGGGCCGTCCGCCGCCTGTGCTGAGGGCGTGTCCTGCGTATTTGAACTCGTTGTGCGTTCCGTCGCCGCGTTCCTGTACCGCCGTCGCGACTTCGTCGGCATCTGAAAAAGTGCCGGGGTCTGGGTTCCTCACTGCTGGTCCGCCCGCAACTGGGTTCTGTCCCGAACGACGAAGTCTTGACCGCTCCGCCGAATCTCATATATTTATTGTTCATGTTAATATCAACAAAAGCCTTTCGGGGCGGTTCGCCGGCGTTTAATCCGTCGTTCTGATTGTCCGGTTGGGGTGTGGACGTTATGAGTTCCTTTTCGTGTCCTCATTACGACGACGAACACGACATCTGCCAACGGGTTGGCGACCTGTGCGTGCCCGGGCGGCCGGGATGCGTGCTGTTCAAGAACTCGGTGTTCGCGGTTCCGTGGGAGCAGCGGTTGGAAGTCAAACGGAGGGAACGCGAAGGGAAACTGCCGGACGAGCGGGCGGGAAGCGATCAACGCGAGCGTTCGCCTTGAGTTCGGCCACGTTGGGGCGGCCGCGCGTCAACGCCTTAAAAAAACATTTTTCGTAGCCGCATTCGCCAGAATGCGGCGCTTTCGGGACGCTTGGCCCGCGTTCTGGCGAACGCGGCTACTCGGCGCAGCCCGCTGTCAGAAAATACTTTACCGCATTGGCCGCGTGGGCGGCTTGGTTTCAGTTCACTTGTTCTGCGGCGATCCGGTCGAGGAGTTGATCGACGGCGGCGGGGCCGATGGGGAGGGCCCAAAACCAGTCCAGGCCGTCTTGGCCGGACATCAGGTCGGCGATCGCATCGTCGAGGTAGGCCGCGGCGTTTATCCGGCTCTGGGACCTGTCCTCCGGATGCCCGCTGCGCAGCTTGAATGCCGGAGGCCACGTGGCGGATGCCTGTTTCACGTTCGACGGAGTGTCGCTGCTGGGCATTACAGCCCATCTCCACCAGTGGGACGCTTGTTTGCCCACCTCCGATGCCAATGCGGAGCGCCGCAGGGTCATCGTGCGCGAGTTGTCCGATTGACACCGGCGGCAGGCGAATCAGTGTCTGGAGGCCAAGCTTTGGGCGCCCGCCGTGTTTCACTTCAACCACCTGCTGGGCGCCGGCGCGGACGACGCCGACCTGTTCCGGAGCCGTGGTCACGCGCATGCAGAACTGGGGAACCAGACCGCCGCCGCCGTTGATTCGCTGCGCGCGAAGGGGCTCCAGGCCGGCGGTTTCCAGGCGGCCCGATATTTCGCTCTCGCGGCCCTGCGCAGCGGCGACAGAGCCGACTACGAACGCGCAGCCCAGCGGGCGGCCGTGGCCCTTGGCGACGCGGCCGGGCGCATCGTCGTCGAGGTCGCGGCGGCGATCGGCAGCCGCACCGGTGCGTCTTCACGCCTAAGAACTGACGCAGCCGGCTGAATAGTTGCCCAAGGCGAGAGCGAGGGCGACGCTGCGATTGACCGCATCCTGCTGGCGCTCCGGGTCGCCATATCGAATCCCGGAACCCCCGGAACGCTATCTGCCGCCGCGGTCAGGTGCCGCGTCTGGTTCGGGTCCGCGGACCACGTGGTTTAACGCTTCCCGCCCTCGGCGCGCTTCGTACCCGAATAAGACCACTGCCAACAGCCACACCAGCACTGCGGGTATCAGACCAGCCACCTGCCCCGCCAGCCACCGGCTGCCGTCTCCCTGTTTGGTCAAAATCGGATAAAGGGGGAGCAGGATCGTGACGCCACACCAGACCGAGAGAAAAGCGAGTGCGAACCCGTGTGGACGCATCCTAACTTTGACGATGGTGCCCTCAGGCGTAGGCAGCACCTTTCCCCAAATCAGGGGCAAGAATAGGTTCTTGTAGCCGATGATCCGGAAGACCTGAAACTCATCCCCTCGTACGCTGCCCTCGAAAAGAGGTTGGCCCTCCCCAGGCTCGTTGGAGTCAACGTCATCCACGACGGCCTGGACTCGGCGGATCACCGCCGAAGCCGTTCCGGTAGTCTCGATGCAACAGGAGTCAAACAGGAACCACTTCATTTCAGCGTGACCGCGGCCCATGCCTTGAGCGTATGGTTGACAAATTCTGTAACAACCATATATCCACTGTTCATCCTGATGTGTACAATCTTTCGAGGAATCTCATTTTCGCCGGTCCATCGGCCCTTGGCGTCTCAACCACTTAGCACCGTTCGAGAAATAAGTGAGCGGAACGGCGCTAGCCGCCGGTTCCTGATCGACCAAACGGTCGGTAATACCGGCGGCCAGCGCCTTGCCGCTCACTTGGCACCTGACACTTGTTTCTCGAACGATGCTTAGGAACAGACGCCGGACGCAAGACCCGCGTTACGGCTGAATGCCCCGTTACGGCAAGCGGCGAGTTCCAGAGGGGAGGGTAGGAATGTCCACAACGCAGAAGAACTACGAAGTGTCGAGCGAAAACCAGGTCGAGGCTGGGACCCTCCCGACCTCGGACCAGGGGGCCAAACCGCATGAAATCGCGATTCGCGGCTGGGCATCGTCCATGGCCATTTCCGTGACGGCCCTCTTGCTGATCCAAGCCGTTACGGGCCTGTGGATCTATTTAGCTCCATTTTCCATCGGATCGCAGTTGCAGGTGCTCCTGCACGTCGTGGCGGGAATCGTCTCGCTGGTGCCCTACCTCTGGTATCAGGTCCGGCATTGGCTCGTCTGGCGAAGCCAACGGGTTACGGCGGAAATGGTCCTGGGCTACCTGCTCATGGTCATGGTGCTCGTTTGCATCGTGAGCGGCCTTTGGCTGGCTTGGCAGGCGGCATGGGGGCCGCGGATCTCCCGCATCTGGGACTTGGTGCATCTGGTCAGCGGCCTTGGTGCACTGACGCTGGTGGTCGTCCATCTGCTGCTGGCTTTCCTGCGACGCCGGCCCCAGACGCGTGCGACGCCGGATCTGCGCTATAGCATCCGCCGTTTCGGACTAGGAGTGACGGCGTGGGTGGCAGCGGCAGCTGCTGCGGTGTTGCTGGTCTCGGCCATCTGGCCTGTCAAGCCCAGCCAGTTCCCGACGCCGCCCGGCTACTCCTTGGCGTCGTACGTGCAGAATTCCGACGAGTATCGCGGGAGCCCATTCGCCCCCTCGAGCGCCCGCACCGAGGGCGGGTTATTGATCGACTCGGCGGTTCTGGGCAACTCGCAGTCCTGCGGCACAACCGGTTGCCACGAGCAGATCTATGCCGAGTGGGAGCCGAGCGCCCATCGGTTCTCGGCCATGAACCCTTCGTTCCAGGCCGTGCAGAAGAAGTTCGCGGCCGACCGCGAGCCGGCCGAGACGCGCTACTGCGCGGGCTGCCATGACCCGATCTCGTTGTTTGCCGGGGCCAAGGACATCCACAACCTGAGCCTCTCGGCGCCCGGCATGCAGGAAGGCTGCTCGTGCGTGGTCTGCCATGCCATCGACCGTGTCGATCAGCGGGGCAATGGCGACTATGAGTTGGTTCCGCCTCGCCATTACGTGTGGGAGCACGCGACCGGCTGGAGGAAGACCGTATCCGACTTTCTGATTCGAGCCTACCCTTACCAGCACCTGGCCGACTATGATCGGGCCGTGATGCATACGCCCGAGTTCTGCGGCGTGTGCCACAAACAGTATATTCCGGAGGCCCTCAACCGTTTCGGCATTGTCGACGCGCAGAACCAGTTGGACGAGTGGAAGAACAGCCACTGGAACACGGACGACCCGGAACAGCGGCTGGCCTGTGCGGATTGCCACATGCGGTTGGTGCCGAATTCCACCGATCCGGCCCGCGGCGAAGACGGCTCGATCCGCCGCACGGCCGACGACGGCGCCCATCGTCACCACGGCACCGTCGCCACGAATTTCTTCATGCCCAAGGTGCTCCAGCTGCCGCATTGGGAGCAGCAGGTGAAGCTGACCGAGGAATGGATCCGCGGCGAGACCGTGATTCCCGAGATCGCGCACCTCTGGCCGCCCGGCCCCGTGGCCTCCCTGCAAGTCACGGCGCCACCAAGGGCTAATCCGGGCGAGGAGGTCAGTTTGCGCGCCGTCGTGGTCAATCGCAAGGCGGGCCACCATGTGACCACCGGTCCCCTGGATTTCATGCGTTGCTGGGTCCACCTGCGAGTCAGCGACGCCCAAGGCAAAGTCCTGGCGGAGTGGGGCGCGATTGACCCGGTGACTCGCGAGATCGCGGATTCGCCGGGGAAAGTCCACGTTGTGGGCAACTCGCGGAAGGAGGGGACCTTGGTGCTGGAAGGCATGCCGCTGGACGGCCGCGGAGAACCCATCCGGATGCACGAACTTTGGGAGAAAGCGGGAGGCAAGGGCAAACGCGTGATCTTCCCCAATTACAGCGACAGCCAGGTGTATCTGTTTCAGGTGCCGACGGACGCGGTCGGGCCGCTGACCGTGAAAGCGGACTTGAATTACCGCCGCTATCGCCAGGAGTTTCTGGATCTCTATCGCGAGGAATTCCAAAAGATGCTGCCCAAGCTCGCGATGGACATGGCCGAGTATCAGCCATTGGTCGCCCAGGCCTCGGCCCAGGCGAAGATCGTGGTCGGCGGCGCCGCGGGGGTCGCCAGCACGGCTGCGGCAGAATAGGCCGTGATAACGAGTCGCCCATGAATCGCCTGCTCCCCCTTAAGCTCACCCATCGCCAGCGGAAAATCTGGTGGGCCGTGCTTGGCGTGCTGCTGGGCACGGCGGCGATCACCGCGCTGGCCATGTGGGTCCAGGTGTCGAGGAACACCGACTTGGGCGACCCCACGGCGGGCATCACGGAGTTCGATGCGGAACGCGGCGCCGCCCCGGTTCCGCCGATCCGCTTCCGAGACCTGACCACAGCGCTGGGGATCATCACGCAACACGGGCCGCCGCAGCGTCACCGCCGACTGTGCGAGGACACCGGCTCGGGCCTGGCCTGGGCCGACTACGACGGCGACGGCGATTTCGATTTGTACGTGGTCAATGACTGCCCGGACGACGAGGCCGCACCGCCGGAATCTTCCGGCAGCCACTTGTTCCGCAACGACGGCGAGCGGTTCACGGATGTCACGGCGGCGGCGGGCGCGGCCAATATTCCGGGCCGCGGGATGGGCGCCAGTTGGGCCGACTATGACGACGACGGCCAGCCCGATTTGTACGTCACCAACTTCGGCGGTCCCAACCGCCTGTACCATAACCAGGGCGACGGGACGTTTCGCGAGCAGGCCGCGGAGGCGGGTGTGGCGGATTCCATCTGGTCCACCGGCACATGCTGGGGCGACTTCGATCGCGACGGCAACGTCGATCTGTACGTCTGCAGCTACATCGATTACGATACCCGCAGCCTGCCGACGGAGGAACTGCTGGTCGAACGGGGACGCGACTCGATCGGCGTCCCCGTCGCGTTGAACCCCAATGCGTTTGATCCGCTGCCCAACCGGCTCTACCACAGCCTGGGCGACGGACGCTTTGAAGACGTCGCCGCGCAGGCCGGGGTCGCCAACCCGGAGGGCCGCAGCTTTTCGGCCGCCTTCGCCGATCTGGACGACGACGGCTGGCTGGATCTGTACGTCGCCAATGACGTTTCGCCGAACGCCCTGTTCCGCAACATGGCGGGGCAGCCGGACCTGGTGTCCAAGGGCCCCAACGAGGCATCGTTTTGGAATCTGTCGGCCGTCACAGGCACGGCCGATTTCCGCGGTTCGATGGGCCTGTCGGTCGTGGAAACCGGCGATATGACTGGCGTCTCGGATGGGCTGCCCGATTTGTTCTACACGAACTGGCTGGCCCAGGAGAACGCCTTGTACCAGAGCCTTCGCATGCCCAGCGGCGACATCGAGTACCGCGATCGCAGCCGGAACGTGAAATTGGCCGAGGACTCGCTGGACATGGTCGGCTGGGGGTGCGGTTTTGCCGACTTGGACCTGGACGGCCGCCAGGACCTGGTGGTCGCCAACGGCAATACCCTGGAGCAGCCGCCGGACCGCACACAGTTGATCCCGCAACGGATGTTCGTCTATTGGAGCGACGGCAAGACGTTTCGCAACCTGGCGGCGGAGGCCGGCCAGGCCACGGCGGCCCCGTGGTGTGCCCGTGGTCTGGCAGTGGCAGACTACGACGACGATGGTTTGGCGGACGTGGCCGTGTCCGTGAACCGCGGGAACCCATTATTGCTGCACAACGAGACCTCGACGCAGAATCGCGGCCTGAAGGTCCGGTTGCGCGGCCCGTCTGCCGCCTGTTTCGGTGCCAAAGTCGAAGTCACCGTGGGCACGCAGCGCCAGTTCCGCTGGTGGGGCGCCGACGTCAGCTACCTGAGCGGCCATGCCCCGGAACTGATCTTCGGCTTGGGCGAGAACCGGCAAGCGGACCGCGTGCAGGTCACCTGGGCCGACGGTCGCGTTACCGAGCTGACCGGCGTCCCGGCCGGGACGGTCAGGGCAGCGGCCGTGAGATAGATCCGATGCGTTCGGAGGCCAGCACACGGCGATGTCGAACCAGGAACGAGGCTTCGCCGGCGGAACCGAATCGCCGTCTGGGGGCATCGCATCGGGGGGAGACGTTGGTGTCCGAGGCAACGGGTGGATGAACTGACTTCCCTTGATAAGGCTTGGCCCGACTGGTCAGGGGCCGGGCCTTGGGATACCATGCTCAAATGGTCGCCGCCGACGCTTCGGACAAGCGGCGAAGATTGAACGCGTGCGGCTTCTTCACCACGACGGAAAACGGGAACTGAAACATGAGCGATTGGACGGTTCGAGGCACGGTGCATCTGATCGAAGAAACGAAGACCTTTGGGCAGAAGGGCTTTCGCAAGCGGCTGGTCGTCCTCGAACAGGACAAGGGGAAATTCATCAACTACATTCCGCTGGAATTCGTCCAGGACGGTTGCGACGCGGTGGATGAATTGAACGTCGGCGACGAAATCGACGTTCCGTTCCGGCTCAGCGGCCGCAAGTGGCAGCGCGACGCGAACAGCGAAGTGAAGTTCTTCCTGAGTGCCGAAGCGACCGGATTCAAGACCGTGCGTCCCGGGCGTGCAGGCGGCAAATTTGACGACCAAGCCCCGCCGCCTTCCGAATCGGAAGCGCCGGCGGACGAAGACTGGGGTTCGCCATTCTGAATCGGTGCCAGCGAAGACTCAGCCTTGCGGGTTGTCGGTCTGCGCGTCCCGCGTCCAGCGAAGCCGCTGCAGTTCTGCCAGAAGAGGCTTCCAGTACCGGCGATCCGCCTCGCGTTCGGCTTGCTCTTCGCACCGCAACGCCTCGCTCACCGCCGTCCGATCAGCGGCAGTCGCCAGACGGAGCAGCGGGCGCTGGCCGGACAACTGCTCGCTGTCGGACGGAAACCGCAGCGCGATCTCGATGAGCAATAGGGGCGTGCGCGTTTCCAGCAGCCAAAAGCGGACTCGCTCCGGCGACGCATCATCACGGTGCCGAAAGTAGTTCGCTTCCACCAGACGCGCGATCATGGGCCAGTCTTTGTCGCACTGCGTCTTCTTGGCGCGGACAAGGTCCGGCAAGGACAGTAATTCCACCGGCTCCCCATCGACGAAGACGGTGGTCCGCCGGGGCCACAGCAGGAAAAACTCATCAACGCCTCGGAGCTTCGACATGACGTCCACCCGGATGCCGTCCGCCTCCGGATGATGACAGCGAAAATGCACCGCCAGTCCCATCTCCAGGTACTGACGATCAAAGGGTGGAACCGCAATGCACTCGGCCTGCAAGTCAGCCAGCGCAGCCTGCAGGCGGGCCAGGTTGTCGGGATCGGGGAGGATCACCAAGTCGATATCGCGGCTAAACTCCGCTGCGCCGTATATCACGCATGCCTGGCCGCCCATCAGCAAACAGCTCACGCCACCGGTCCGCATCGAAGAAAGGACTTTGCGTATCGGGTTCGGGGTCAAGGCTTCCTCCCAGCGACAGATACGTCTGCCACAGCTTCTCGCTTTCCGCCCATCGCTGCTGCGGAGACAGGCGATACCATTCCGCCCATTCGGGTTCGCAAAACTCGTCGATATCAATCATTTCGTTTGCAATTCGCAGATTTCTTGGGTCAGCTGATTGGCTTTTTCCTGCGCTTCGTCCAGCGGCAGGCCGGGGGACATGGGGCGCTGGTGGCCGGTGGCGGTGAGCCATGCGTCGGTCAGGATTCGTTGCCGGCGATGGACCAGGGCGAATATCTGTGCCCGCTTCGAGTCCGGGGCGTAGTACTGGCTGAAATCCGTGGCCAGCGATTCGGCGGACACGCGCAGGCCGCGCAGCAAGGCTTGCGCCATGACCTGGTGACCCGCCGGATTGGGATGCACGCCGTCGCCGGAAAACGCGAAGGACGGGTTTTGCTGACGCGCCGCCGCTAACGCCTGTTGCATCGGGCCGTGCAGGTCGATCACCTGCCAGCCTTGATCGCGCTGATCCAACAGCCACTGGGAGTAGCGTTCGAGCACTTCGTCGTAGCCTTCAACCATCTGACCGGATGTCACGCGGTCGGCGGGGACCAGTTTGGCGCGGATCGGCTGGGGGTCGAATACCGCCGGGGTCAAATGGATGATCTTCGCGCCGCTGGCCTCGACCTTCTGCCGCAGACGCCGCATGCCGTCCTGGAACCGCTGGAACCGCTCGTCGTTCAGCGGCAAATAGATGCCGTCGTTCATGCCGTAACAGGCGAATACGAGATCCGGCTTGAGTCTGGCCAGGACACGGTCCAGCCGTTCGTGCAGGTCGGGCCGAGGGAACTTGCCGCTGGCGTGCCCGTCTTCGGACAGCCCGAGACCGTCTCGCTGGGCAAGCCGCAATCCACAATGTCCCATGACCTGTCCGGCTGACGGAGCCGCAATTCGGTTTCCACGTAAGCCACGTACTTGCCGTCGTACGTGATGCTATCACCCAGGAACAGAATCCGCTTGGCGCCGGGCAAGATGTCGTCCGCCGCGAAGGTGGACAAGGCCCCCAACAGCAAGACGGACGCACAGTACACGACAGTTGTCAGTTTCATATCGCCCTACTCCTTGCATAACGTCGAACGGCGGGCGTCAGCCCGTCCGGTGAGAACCGCTCGCGGGCGGATCGCCATACACCGTGGGGCTGACGCCACCACGTTCGCCAAGCCGGGCGAACGGCGGGCGTCAGCCCGTCCGGTGGGAACCGCTCGCGGGCGGATCGCCATGCACCGTGGGGCTGACGCCACCACGTTCGC
>CAZXYZ010000058.1:0-67182 GCA_964645045.1 uncultured Pirellulaceae bacterium
AGGTGGAAGTCATCTGGGTGGATGCACTCAATCCGCGGCCCCGGGTCTGGCCGGCCGTTTCTCAGTTGCTGCGAGACCGCTTCCCCGACTTGCTCGAACGGTACCGGCAAATGCTCTTTGACTCCGGAGCCCGATCCTGGTACTTGGCGGAACTTGGTGAGCGGGTCCAGCGTGCTGCCGAGCGGGCGTCGGTGCAGGGTCGCATCGTCCGATGCTTCTGAAACAGCGGACATGGGGCCAGCGTGTTCGTCACGATCGCTCCGATATGCCCCGGTGGCACGTTGCTCGTCTCCTTCGAGCGAGAGAAGGTCGATGGCTACTCCCGCCGGGCTCTAACGACGTTGCGCCTGCAACATCAGGTACAAGGGCGTGGTGCTCAACCCGCCCCAGCCATCGGGCTTGTGAGACTCCTCGAACTTCCGCTGAACCTCCGGACTGTACGACGCCAGGGCGTCCCAATACCGTTTCTCGGCAACGGCAGTGGCGATCAGGTGGTCGATGTCCGCTGCGGTGAAAACCACGCCGTGGCGGTGGGCATCCACGATACCAGTGACGTCAATCTGGTAGTAGCCGGGGTTCGGATGCACACCGACCCAGTGTTTTGGCGAGCCGTCCGGTTTGAAGTCCCAAGGGCCTGCTGGCTCCCAGTAGTTCCAGATCTCAAAGGTCCCGTTGGGCCTCAGCTTCATCCGCGATTTCATCACCTGGAACCACTTCTCGGCTCGCTCGCGGTAGACCGGCTTGCCGGTCACATCGGACAGGGCCAGCAGCCAGCGGGCCACGTGATTCGCCTTGTTGTTGGGAAGCGAGAAGCCCTTGCCGGGGGCGTTTCGAGTCTCGTAGTTGCTGGTCCACTTTCCGGTCTGGACATCGATTCCAAACGGTAGCACGACCGGGATGATGCCGCCGTCTTTCGTCTCTCGCCACGCACCACGCCGGTCCCATTTCTCGTAGACTTGTTCGGCCAGTCGCAGGTATTTCTCGGCCTGGGGGCCAAACTTCGCTTTGAGGGACGCGTCCTTGAGAATCTCGCCGGACAGCAAGACCACGGGGCGCAGGGCCATGACTTCACCCAGCAGGCTGTCAGCGTTGTAGTCATCCAGTTGATCCACGAGCGTGCCCGCCGCCTTGGGCTTGGGCCAGCCGACGTACCCATCCGGCTCTTGGATGCCGCGCCGGACCCAGGAATCGGTCCAATCCATCAGCATCGCAACCCACTTCGGGTCCCTGGTAGCCACGTACCCGTAGTAGAAGCCGTCCAGGAAGGGGCTGATCAGCCAGCCGATCTCCTAGCCTAGTTCTCGGTCGCAGTAGCGATTCCGGGCGTCACCGGTGATGTTCTTGTCCCACCGTCGCAGCCAGTCCTGGAACTTGGCATCGTCCATCCGCACCATGCCGGAGTCGTGGTTTTCCGCCCCCTTCGCCCCCTCCGGCACTCCCAGCGAGGCACAGCAGACCGCCAAACACCCCAACCATCCGAGGCGAGCCCGGTTCGTGTTCATCGTCTTGACTCCTCTTATCGCGGTATCTGCCACAGCACGAATCGTTGCCAGCCGCTGCAGCTGTCGTACAGCAATCGGCGTCTCGCCGTACTCGTCCTCCGTTTGTCGCGATCAATTCGTCTCTAGCGAGTTTCCGTGGTTGTGAACACTCGCATCCGCTCCAGTTTAGCCTAGCCAGCGTTTCGGCGGCACCATCCCCCGCCATCTTCATCGGAGCGATCTCCCACCCGGCTGATCGCCGCTGGCAAACAGGCTTGCAGACGTTATCCTGATGCGGGGGCAGTGACGACAACGTGATGCTGGCCGAGTATCCGGCCGAGGAGGTGCGACATGAAGCTGAGAATTGTCTGTCTGGCTGGACTAGCTGTGGTGCTGAGCTGGAGGAGTACTGCGTCGTCGCAGGAGCGGCCGGCGCCGTCCAGACCCCCGGAAGGCGTCGAGGTCTTACGGGATCTCCCGTACATCGAAGACGGTCACGAGCGACATCGGCTCGACCTTTACCTTCCGCAGAAGGCCGAGGGCCAATTGCCCTTGATCGTTTGGATTCATGGTGGGGCTTGGCAGGCCGGCAGCAAGAATGGCTGCCCCGCCGTGTCGTTCGTCGGCAAGGGGTACGCTGTGGCCAGTATCAACTATCGGCTGAGCCAGCACGCGGTGTTCCCCGCCCAGATCGAGGACTGCAAGGCGGCTATCCGCTGGCTTCGCGCCCAGGCGAAGAGGTACCACCTGGCCCCGGACCACGTCGGTGTCTGGGGAGCCTCGGCGGGCGGCCACCTCGTGGCCTTACTGGGCACAAGCGGCAACGTGAAGGAGTTCGAGGGCGAAGGCGGGAACCTCGACCAGTCCAGCCGCGTGCAATGCGTCGTCGATTGGTTCGGCCCCTCGGACCTCGTGACCATGGGCGGCGGGCACAACAACCCCAGTTCGCCCGAGTCGCGTCTAATTGGCGGACCCGTCCAGGAGAACGTGGAGAAGGCGCGCAAGGCCAGCCCCGTAAGCTACGTCAGCAAGGACAGCGCCCCCTTCCTGATCATGCACGGCGACAAGGACAACTTGGTGCCACTGGGGCAAAGCGAGGAACTTGCGGACGCATTGAAGAAGGCTGGCGTCGAGGTCAAGCTGCAGATCGTGACCGATAACGGACATGGGGGACCTGGGTTCTCCAGCCCCGACAATCGGAACCTGATCGAGGACTTCTTCGACAAGCACCTACGTCCCCGGAAGAGCGCGACGAGCCCATGATCAGTCAGGATGGCCTGATGATCAACGGCCCGCCCAGATCGCTGACGACGCTCATCCTCGCCCACGGCGCCGGGGCTGCCATGGATACCGACTTCATGAACGCGTTTGCCGAGGGCCTCGCCGGTCATGGTTTCCGAGGCGTCCGTTTTGAGTTTCCGTACATGGCCGAGCGCCGGCAGACTGGGAAGCGTCGCCCACCCGACCGCGAGCCTGTTTTGCGGCAGACGTGGCTGGACGTGATTGCCTCGGTCGAGGCCAAGACGCTGTTCATCGGCGGCAAGTCCATGGGCGGCCGGATTGCCAGCCTGATTGCGGACGAAGCGGATGTCGCTGGATTGGTCTGCCTGGGCTACCCCTTTCATCCGACCAGGAAGCCCGATCAGCTTCGCGTGGAACATCTGCGGGCAATCAGGACGCCGACGCTCATCCTGCAGGGCGAACGTGACGCGTTTGGCAGCGCTGACGAGGTGCGCGGCTACAAGCTATCCAGCCAGGTCCGTCTGCACTGGCTGCCGGACGGTGACCACAGCTTCAAGCCGCGGGCTTCGTCTGGCCGCGCGCAGGAGGAGAACTGGCAGGAGGCCATTTCGGTCATCACGAGTTTTGTCAAAGAACGGGTGGGGTGACGTAGAATAGCGATCGGCCTCGACCAGGACCTTGGCCATGCGTATCTCGTTCGACCTTGACGACACGTTGATCTGCTACGGCGCCGAGGTTCCAAACGAACCACCACTTCCCCCGTTGTTGCGGTGGCTGGTGGCCGACGAACCGCTTCGACTTGGAACTCGTGCCCTGATGACGGAACTGCGGGCGAGGGATTGGGAACCGTGGATCTACACGACTTCGTACCGCCGTCCTGCCCAAGTCCGTCGCTGGCTATGGTTCCACGGTGTTGCGGTGGCGGGGGTTATCAACCAGGACGCCCACGAAGCGTTCTTCCGCGCAAGACCCGATGGGCACTGGCCCACCAAGTATCCGCCCGCGTTTGTTATCGACCTGCACGTGGATGATTCGGATGGCGTGCGGATGGAAGCGGAGCAACACGGGTTCTCCGTGGTGATGATCCGGCCGGACGATCGGAAATGGACGAATAAGGTGCTGGCGGCGGTCGCGTCGATGGACCGGTGATCCTGATCCGGTGTGCGGTGACTCAGACCGCCGAGGCCAGCGTCCTGTTTCACCCGCCCTGACGACAGCCAGGGCGGGTGTTGGACAGCCTGCCGGAGCCTATAGCCACACCACGCCCGCATCCGCCGTGCGGATTTGAGCTTCATCCTCCTTGGTCAGTTTCTTCGGATACAGCAAGAATCGCAATCTGTCGGTCGTCATGTGCCGCAGCATCGAAGCCTGGACATGTTGCACCAGCCGGACGGTGTAACCCGACCAGACCTTCTCATTTCGGATGCGCGAAATCGCTTCCGCTTCGGGGGCAAATCCCGCTGTTTGAAGCTTCTCCTCCGTCAACGTCAGACTGTTGCCACGCGCATTAGCCGGTTCGCAGAACACCTCCTCCGCGCCGCAGGCTTTGACGAACTGCACTAACTCGTCGACCTGCTCTGGAGCGTCGGCGATTGCGGGCAGCAATGGACATAGCATGCCGAACGTGCGCAGCCCCATGTTGTGGGCCTTCCTCAGGGCCGCCATCCGCTCGCTGATCGAGGAGGCATGGGTCTCGATCACCGAAAGTGCGTCTTGCTTATCGCGAGTGCCAGTCAAGCTAAGCCCGATGAGCACACGATCTTTGTACTTACGGATCAACTCGAAGTCCTCGGCAACTGCCGCATTTTTTGTCAGGACCCGTACGGTCCAACCGGGCTGCTCCAGCACCGCTTCCAGGCACCTCCGGCCGAGATCCAACGCCTGGGCTTCCGGTGCCCACGCATCGACCGTCGTGCAAATCTGAACAAGCCCTCTCTTTTTTGTTCTGGCCGCGTCCCTGGCCACCTTCTCGACGATGTTCGGATCGACAATAGAGTAGCCGACCCCAAAAGGCGGCTCGCCTAACTCCGGGAAAGCTTCATGACAGCGGAGTGACGCGCGGGCGGAGCAGTAGGTGCAGTCGTGACCGCAGCGTAGCCCAACGTTTACAGCAAAGGCCGCCAGCTTCTTCTTGGCGAACTCTTCGGATTTCGTAATGCCGCCGGTGCTCATGTCGTACTGGTGATTCCGCATCGCTGTGGTGTCATTGCCCGGACGGCAAGGCACCTCGCGATTCGGTTCGGCTCGGCGGAGACTGGCATTGGAAGATTCGGCAGCCGTCGCAATAGTGTTTCGGCATCCCGTATTTAGTGATTTTGGCTTGTCTAGTTGTTTCATTCTGGATTGTCTTTCGTATCTCTGTATCACGGTGGCAGGTAGCCCACACCGCTCGTGGGCAGTATCGTCACACAGTCGTTTGATCCCGCGGCAGCCTGCCTGAATTGCAGGCAGGCTACCGTGGGTTTGCCAATCGGCGATTCGCTGCGAGCGACGTCGCCCACCTAATTCATAGGAAGCATCATTGGCCCATGCTTCTCGGAGATCCTGCCTTCGTAGCGAGCCACAACGCGATAGCCCGAACGGCCCAGCAGCTCAAAGGCTGTAAACACCGCAATCCACTCATCAGAAGTCATCTTCCCGAGACCTTTTTCCGCGTCGAACAGCACCTGTATCTCGCCGTTCCCCAACCTCCAGAATTGACCCATATTCCACGCCTCTTCGAAGCGAATCAACTCCACGCGGCCAACCTCATGCGGCAGCCTCGGCTGCCCTTTACGATCAAACAGGCGTACGGGTGCCCCCGCCGTATCCTCGCCCATGACTAGCAGTTCGCCAGTGTCGAGCGAACGACACTCGCACGCATTCATGCACTGTCTCCGCTTGAGATACGCAGCCAACTCTGGAGCTGGCAACAAATCAGCCTGGAAGAACTGCGCCCTTCGGCACTCGCTCTCTCGTCGATGGTCAAACCGTTTCGACCGATTCTTCTTCATGAAATCCTCCAAACAAATCTCATGCGTTGGGCACACCCGTCAGCTCCCCGCGTTGCTGCAGATCGATGCAGCAGGTCAAACGCAGGGGATGCCCGAAATTGGTGTTCTGCCAAACGCAACATCAGGTTTGGGCATTTGCCCCGAATACAGACCGTCGTCGTAGTGTCTCTTCGGGGCTCGCCCAGCGTATCGAGAGCCTCAACCAACACGAACACTGACCGCCGTAGCGTGTCCCAGGGACCACCTAACGCCAGTCAATTCCGATCCCGACGCCAGTTAGGCGTCCTGCAATCACCGCTGGCAAGCTTCGTGCTTCCTGCGACCGTCTGGGTGGAGCGGCGAATCCAGAATCGCTACACTCCCACAAAAGGGGGGCTGAGATTAGACAGTCCCCGGATCTCGGCTTGGCATCCTGCCCACCGATAATGAGGTGCATATGCCACCTCATGCACGAACCCGCCAAACAAGACGGCGAGTCCAAACCATGTCATTTGGGTCCAATCCCGCTTGTGCTCAAAAACACAAAAGCGGTCACTTGGGCCCAATCCAGCTTGTGCTCAAAAACACAAACGCGGGATCAATATTCTCAAAATATAACGACGACGGCCAGCAAGTCAAGATTTCTCTAAGAAAAATCTGCCAACGTCTCCATCGCAAAAACCGCAGCTCTATGCATGTACGTCGCCAGTGGTTGGAGGGGCGTAGGTTGGCGTGCCGCTGCCCGACGCCACGCTGTTACGTCCAAGGCGCCCCTTCGCGCCATTGGTGCCGAAGTTCTCGTTGCCGGCCCCACCTGTGCCGAGTCCGGTAGGGACCTGCCTGCCGTCCTTCGTCGGCCTTAGGGCTGGCAAAGCCAAACTCGATCCCAAGAGCGACTTGAACGCCGTTCACACGCAGCAGCAAGTCGGTATTGGTGTGCTCCATTCGTCGTCCCTGGCGTTCCGCAGCCAATGTCTTTCCCCTTGGGTAGCTCGCAACCGAAAGCGCAACCGCCCCATCAAGGGCCTGATTCTTGTGAAGGGACCGCCCCGGTCCAAGGACATCGGATTCAAGGGTGCTTGGGATAGCCGACGTCTCCATCCCGCCGACGATGTCACGGCCGGAAGAGCTCTGGCATACTTTTCTGTTTCCTCGGGTTTCGTCAGACTGTATCGAGTTGCACACGCACGCTCTGGCCGACCGGAAGTTGGTCGCTCCAGTCGGCTCGGACGGCATGACGCTGGACGAGCAGGGGAACCTTTACCTGGCCCGGAACGCGGTGCATGTGTACAGCCCTGACGGTAACAAGCTCGCGGAGATCGCTGTTCCCGAGGCCCCGTCCAATGTCTGTTTCGGCGGTGCAGACCGCCGCACGTTGTTCATTACTGCCCGCAAGGGCCTTTACGCGATTCGCATGAACGTCTGCGGGCAGTAGGACCGTCGCTGGGCTTCCAAAGTGCCGGTGTAAGCCGACTGGCACGCAAGATTACACGAGCGTTCTCCATGTCATGAAGAGGAGTCGATTCATGCAATGTTGCATCACCGGTTGCCTCGTGGCTTCAGCCACGTTCACGCTGGCGGGGATCGCCTTGGCTCAGCCCAAGAACACGATCTACGACGAGGCTCAGGTGGACGCGACCACTTCGTCCAGCACGTCACGTTCCGCTTGCACATCGCCGGGCGAGGACACGAAAACGCGGATAATGCGCACGGTTTCGGACATGGTGGCTGCCTTGGAGCTGCGGGGCTAAATCATTTGGCTCAACGCATTCCCATTGTAACCACGCCGTCCGGTGAGTTTCCATCAGGCACGGCTGACCATAACTGGCTCCAGCCTCCGCTCCGGCGGGTGCTTTCCCGGCTTCCGATTGTTACAATCGACGGCCGGAGGAAGCCATGACGCCGGAAGAACGACAAAGTCGATGGGAAGCGATCGACCGTGAGCTTGAAGACCTGTGGAACGGGAGGGTCTGCCCCGATCCGGTCAAACGCGAGGAGGAATTGCTGGCAGAGCAGGACCGACTCGAATACGACGCGGGCTGCGATTGGTTTCGGGCGAGGGACCTTCACCGGCAAGGTTGACGACAGATTCAAGCCGCGAGCGTCGTCGGGCGGACACAGGAAACGAATCGGTGAGAGGCGATCGAAGGCGTCGTGGTGTTTGTCGAACAGCGGGCAAGCTGAACACTGACGGCTGCTTGCCAACCGGTGTTGGGCAGGCGGGAAATACTCGCGTCCGCAGCGTGCTTGTGGAGAACGTTCCCCAGTTTCGCTGAGGTGGAGTCGAATCATGCAACGCT
The DNA here is from genome assembly GCA_964645045.1 of uncultured Pirellulaceae bacterium. Lineage (GTDB taxonomy): Bacteria > Planctomycetota > Planctomycetia > Pirellulales > Pirellulaceae > Anammoximicrobium. Next base: position 7,996 of record CAZXYZ010000058.1, read on the forward strand.
GGATCACCAGTTGGCTTGTGGCTGCAGCCACGTTCACGCTGGCGGGGATCGCCTTGGCTCAGCCCAAGGACACGATCTACGACGAGGCTCAGGTGCCCGCCTACACGTTGCCCGATCCGCTCATCATGCACGACGGGACGAAAGTCAGCGATGCCGATGCGTGGAGGAACAAACGCCGGGCGGAAATCCTGCGGCTGTTCGAGGATCACGTGTACGGTCGCAGCCCCAAGGCGGTCGATAAAACCACCTTCGAGGTTACATCCCTCGACGCCAATGCCTTGGGCGGTAAAGCCACGCGCAAGGAAGTCGCCGTCTTCCTCACGGGCAAGCGGGACGGTCCGCGGATGGACTTGCTGCTGTACCTGCCCAACGCCGCCAGCAAGCCGATACCGGCTTTCCTCGGGCTGAACTTCTACGGAAACCACTGCGTCCACGCCGATCCGGGGATCACGCTCTCCAAACAGTGGATGCGTCCGACGCGGGAAATGGGCGTCTTGAACAATCGGGCAACGGAAGCCTCGCGTGGATGCCAAGCCCACCGCTGGCAGGTGGAGATGGTTCTGGACCGCGGCTATGCGCTGGCCACCGTGTATTACGGCGACATCGAGCCTGACTTCCCAGACGGCTGGAAACAGGGCTTGCGTGCAGCGTTGAGTCCGCAGGGCAAAGACACGGTCTTCCAGCCGAAGGATTGGGGTGCGATCGGCGCTTGGGCCTGGGGGCTGAGTCGTGTCATGGACTACCTGGAACAGGAACCGGCAGTGGATGCCAAGCGCGTGGCGGTGATGGGGCACTCGCGGCTGGGCAAGACCGCGCTCTGGGCGGGGGCGCAAGACGAACGGTTCGCCATCGTCATCTCGAATAACTCCGGCGAGGGTGGTGCGTCCCTGGTTCGGCGGCGATTCGGCGAAGCGATTCATCATTCCGTCAGCATGGTCCCGTACTGGTATTGCACGCAGTATCGCCAGTACGCGTGGCACGAAGCGGACCTGCCGGTGGACGCCCACATGTTGATCTCGTTGATTGCCCCGCGCCCGGTCTACGTCGCCAGTGCCACGAAGGATCTGTGGGCCGATCCGCGCGGCGAGTTCCTGGCTGCCAAGCATGCGGAGCCCGTGTACCAGTTGCTTGGCCGGGCTGGCTTGGATGTAGCCGACATGCCGCCTGCCGATCATCCCGTCGGCGACTTCATCGGCTACCATGTCCGCACGGGCGAACACGACGTGACGGCCTATGACTGGGAGCAGTACCTGTCGTTCGCCGACCGCCACTTCCGCTACGGGCGGGGCAGGTGATCCACGCTGACGGGATTTGGCCTGCTATGGCGTCTTAGGCGTAGGCAGGATGGGCCTCAGGCTGACTGCCGGAGCCGTGTTCTCAGGACCTTGCGGTTGGCGAGTGGCGTTGCGAATGTGCCGCTCTCGACGCCCGCGGCGATCAGCGCCGACCACGGGTACTCTTGGAAGTGTGGTGTATTTGGGCGGAAGCTGATCTGCACCCGTGGATCATGCCGCCCGGCGCAGGTCCTTCGCCGTAAACCGGATCGGGAATGTCCCCTCATGTTCACAATTGCCAGCAAGCCCACATCATTATACCGCAAATACGTCAGCACTTGAGTCACGGCCAGCAAATTGGCCTTCTCGCCGGGCGGAGCGGGCTGTTCGATGGCCTCCCGGCAGCGCTGCATCATCGTCTCCGGCGGGTCAGGAAAATCGGTCAACGGCACCCACGGGATCAAGCCGACGTCCTGGGCCTGCAGCAGGTCCTCCGCAGGAATCGTCCACAACTCCACAACGCGCCACTTCAGACGGCACGACGACAGCCCGTGGCGGCTGCGCAGATTTCGGCTCCGGGGAATCCGGTACTTGCCTTTGGGCCGCAGCACCAAGGTCACCGCCTCCGGCAACTCGCCGCGATCCAGGTACACCAGCATCAGGTCGCCCGTCAGTTGCTTTCCGACGCGGCGCTCCGGGTAGGTGGCCACTTCGAGCAGGAACAGGTCGTCCCGGGGTTCGCCCCGCAGGCGGACCTCCAACAGCCCGTCCGGCAATTGGCGTGGCTGCACCACTTCGGCCTGCGCGGGCCGCCAGGCTTCGATCTTTTCGACCTTGGCCAGCCGCAGCATCGAGTCCCCATGGTGCTGGATCAGCCATTTGCTGCTCTTGTCGTACGGTTGGTGTTGGTCCTCGATCATGGGCATCTCCCCTCCGTCGGTGAACGTGATCTCGGCGCGTCGCTTCGGTGCCCAGATTATACCGCAGGCCCAGCCGCGTTGCCGCCTGGGGACCGCTCGTATCGCGGGACTGCTTGCGATCGACATCTGCTCGATCGCCATCATGAGCAACATCTTCACGTAGTGGTCAGGAACCGGCCGGATGTCGCGGGCCAGTGGAGCGGCGAGGAGGTGGCTCGCCGCTGGTGGAATCTGTTACCAGGACGCAAGACCGACGACGACAAGCCGGCCGAACCGGAGTCTCACGAAAATGTCAGCGACTGCTGGACGAAGCGGCCGTGTTGGCGTGCAGCGTGTATGTGGACCTGAACCCGATCCGGGCGGGAATCGCGGAGACTCCGGAGACCAGCACGTTTAAGCGGCATTGGGCGTGATTTCGGCACTGCTCGGTTGCACAACAAGGGGCAGATCACTTTTGTGCGAAACAAATAGCCCCGGCCTGACGGAGCACACGAAGCAAACACAAGATGCAATCACAAGGCTCCGTCAGACCGAGGTGTCTCGTCACGGCTCGTGCTGATGGGCATCAGCGCCATGGGCCGTGTTGGTTGGTTGGGGCTGTGGGGACGCGGAACCGTGGACTCGATCCGGCCGAGGAAGGGAAGAGACGCGACAGGGCGTCCGTTCTCGAACGCCACTGCCGCGTAGTTGCCTCGGGCATCTCATCAAGCCCACTTCACCAGAAACCTAGCTTGCCGCCAAGGCTTGTCAAACGCGGACGAAAAAGTTACCGGCTCAGCGCAGGATTTTCCGCAGGCGGCGACGGGCCATTTCGCAGTATTCGGCCACACAGTCGATGCCGAGGTATTGTCGCCCCAGGCGTTTGGCGACGACCGCCGTGGTGCCGCTGCCCAGAAACGGATCTAGCACCACGCCACCGTCCGGGCAGCCGGCTAAGATGCAGGTCTCGACCAGCGGCTCCGGGAAGACGGCGAAATGCGCTTCGCGGAACTTCGATAACGAGATGGACCACACGGTGCGCTTGTTTCGTCCCTTAGGGTGAAACGCTTGGTCCCAGCGGCCGTGGTGCAAGTTCGGGTTGCCCTTGTTCTTGCCCTGCTCCGGCGTTCCGCCGGGCTGAAAGAAATGCTTGCGTCCGCCCTTCATCCGGCTCTTGTCCGTGAACGTCACGTGCGGTTCGCGGATGGAGTCCGCGTCGTAGTAGTAATCCGGCGACTTGGTAAAGAAGAACACGTACTCGTGGTCGGTGGTCGGCCGGGTCTTGACCGCCGACGGCATGGCGTTGGGTTTGTGCCAGATGATGTCGCTGCGGAGGATCCAGCCATCGGCTTTCAGGGCCAAGGCCACTCGCCACGGCATGCCCAGCAGTTCGCCGTCCAGGTACTTGTCCCCAATCACCAGCCACAGCGAACCGCTGTCCTTCAATGTGCGGCGGCACTCGCCGAACACAGAGGTCAATCGCTCGATGTAGGCCTCCGGCGTTTCCTCCAGGCCCAGTTGGTGTTCGCCGCTGTAATCGCGTTGGCAGTAGTAGGGAGGGCTGGTGACGACCGTATCCACCAAGCTGGCCGACAATGCCTGCAGCTGCGCCAGCGCATCGCCGTGCAGGATCTGATTGAAAAGGCTGTCAAATTGGATGTCGGACGCTGACATGGCATGGATTATCGGGAATTCAGCCACTTTGGGAAGCGGGCTACCTTTCGGACGCCGAGTGCCGGTTTCGACGGTCACACTTCGACCCCAACCGCCTCGCGAGACGGATGAAATACTGGCGCGCACAGAAGCGGGATAGGCTCCTAGCATGTCAATACATAGTCCAGGCAGACATGGAAGTTCGAAATGCCCAGAACTTGACAGGCTGGAAGCCTATCCCACGATTTTTTCAACGGTTTCCTCGCGCGGTTGGTGTCGCGCAGGCGAAGGCAGACCATCGAGCTGGGGAAACCGGAAAAGCAGAAACTTCCCGCGGCCGTAGGTGTTTCATACTTCAGCCGGAAGGGATAAGATACTTGACGCACGACCGTCGGCCGGTCCGGCGTGACGGAATCTTCCCCCAGTACAGGGTAGGACACGTTGTCGCTCACCCAAATCCTCGAATCGAAGCCGTTGCCGTACGAGACAACCGACCCCGATGTGCGGTTGATGCTGCAAGTGCGCGACGACAACGCGGCCGCTTTTGAGGAGTTGGTGTTGCGCTATCAGGCCCGGCTGATCACGGTCTTGCAGAACCTGGTGCAGGACCGCGACCGGGCGGAAGAACTGGCTCAAGATGTGTTCTTGCGGGTCTACCGCGCCCGCAAGAGCTACGTGCCGGACGCCAAGTTCTCCACCTGGTTGTTTACGATCGCCCACAACGTCGGCAGCAATGCGATCCGGACGTTGTCCCGCCGGCGCGAGGTACACATGACCGCTGCGCCGGGCAGCGACGCGGGGGGTAGACCGCTGGACGATTTGGCGACGGCCCCCAGCGGACTGATGCCGGCGCGGCAGTTGGACAAGGCCGAGTTGACGGAAGTGGTCCGGGAGGCGGTCGATTCGTTGAACGAGCGGCAGCGGATGGCGATCTTGCTGGCTAAGTTCGAGCACATGAGTTACGCCGACATCGCTGCCACCATGGGGTTGTCGATCAAGGCGGTGAAATCGTTATTGTCGCGGGCTCGAGAGAATCTGCGGGTGATCCTCGAACCGTACCTTCAGGAGGGCACACGGCCGTGAACGCGGAGCGGATGCCAACAGACGAAACCCACGACGACTTTCCCGCCGACCTGGTGGCTTACCTGGACGGGGAGCTGGACGCCGAGCAGACGCGGGCCGTCGAACGGCGGCTGTCCAGCGACCCCGCCTACCGCCAGCAGTTGCGGGAACTGCAACAGGCCTGGGACTTGTTGGACCAGTTGCCCAAGGCGGAGGTGGACGACACCTTTACGCAAACCACGCTGGCGATGGTTGCCGTGTCGGCGTCCGGCGACGTCGCCCAGGCCCAGGTGCGGCGTGGCCGCATGCGCCGCTGGATGTGGTGGACCGGAAGCGCGGCGGCGGCCGTGGCGTTTGCCGCCGGATACTTCGCCGTGTCGACCGTGGTCAGCCGCGAGAATCGGCGGCTGTTGCGCGATCTGCCGGTGATCCAGCATCTGGACGAGTACCGTTATGCGGGCAGCGTCGAATTTTTGCGCTTGCTGGACCACGAGGGCGTTTTTGCCGAAGACGAGATTCCCAATGAGATGTGAGACACGTTTTCCCATCTTGGTGACCTGGACGCTGATCGTCGCCGCGACCGCCAGTCCGGCGGCCGAGCAGACCGCTGCGCCGGCTGGCGCCGCAAGGAGTCCGGCCGAGATGTCACCGGCGGAGAAGAAAGAACTTCAGGGCAAGCAGGAGCGGTTCTACCGCCTGGACCAGCAGACCCGGGACCAGTTGCGGCAAATGCATGACGAGTTGATGCGGGACCCGGATTCGGCGCAGCTGCAAGCCGTGCTGACGCGGTACGTCAGCTGGCTGCAGACGTTGTCGTCCGGCCAGCGGGCGGATTTGCTGAGTCTGCCGCCGAACGAGCGAGTGGCGGAAATCAAACGCCTGCAAGAACAGCAGACCGCGTCGCGGATGCGCAGCTACGTGCCGCGCAAACTGTCCGATGACGACCTGCAGATCATTGCCAATTGGGTGGAACAGATGGTCCAACGCCACGAGCCGGAGATTCTGAAGCGGTGGCCGATGTTCCAGGAACGCTTGGACGGCATTCCAGACATCAAACGGCGGAGTCAAGCCTTGGTGTTCATGGTCCAGCGCTCGGGCTTTCACCGCGATTGGTTGCAGCCTACTCCCGAAGAAATCGAACAGTTGAAGGCACAGTTATCGGCAGAGGCCCGGCAAGAGTTGGAGAAGGCCAAAGCCGAGGGCCGTCTGCCGGAGTTGGCCGAAGCCTGGATGCGGGCCGCCATGTTCAGCCGCCTGGCTGGACCGCCGGTCGACAAGGAGCAGTTGCGTCGGTTCTTCAAAGAGGATCTGGACCCGCAGCAGCGGGAATTTCTGGAAAGCCTGCCGCCGGAACGAATGCAGGCCGAACTGGTGCGGATGTACTACTCCCATCGCTTCCGCCGCGACGGCTTTCGCGACTGGCCCGGATTCCGCAAGCCCGGCAGCGGCCTACGCGGCCCTGCGTCCCGTTTCGGGCCGCCGGGGATGCGCGAACCCAACGGCGGCGACCGTCCGCCCGGGGCACCCCAGCCGAAATCTGCCCCGCGGAACGGCGGCGCGGCCATGTAAAGGCGCCAACCTCGCTGGAGTTCACGCTTTAGCGTGTCTTTTTCGGCGGGCATCGCCCGCCCGGCACGCTGAAGCGTGAACTCCAACAAGGCCAACCCCCGGCGGATTCCCATGAGAATCGCACCTTTACCGGGGTGGAGGCAGATGCCTCATCCCTTCCGCAGCGTCTCCCGCCCGGACCACTTCCACCCAGTGCTTGGCCTCGACCCCCAACACGTCACGCAGCTGATGGCGGCAGCTGATGCCGCAGGCGATGACCGTCTTGCCCTGGGCGATGGCCTGTTGTACGGCCGGAAACAACCGCCGCCCGCCGACGGCCAGCGAGACGTCAAAGTGCTCGTACCCAAACGAACCGGCCATGCCGCAGCAGCCGGAGTCGACCTCTTCGCACGTCACGTCCGGCAAGCGGGCAAAGTGCCCGCGGATGGCGGCGGTGCCGAACCCGGCTTTCTGGTGACAATGGCCGTGCAGCAGGAACTGGCTCGCCATTGCGGCCAGCGGAGCGATCCGCCCGGCGGAAACCTCGCGGTCCAGGAATACGTCGATCATGGTCACGCAAGCGGCGACCCGTCGGCCCAGTTCGGCGTCGTCGATCAAATCGGGCAGATCGTCGGCCAGTGCCGAAGCGCAGGACGGTTCGAGGCACAAGATCGGCAGCCCTTGACGGGCATACACGTCCAGCTTCTGCATCGTTTTGGTGCCGTCGCGTTTGGCTTGCCGTACCAGGCCCTTGGACAGTCGCGGCCGTTGGCAACAGCCGGCCCGCGCGAGCACGACTTCGTATCCGCAGTTTTCCAGCAATTCCACGGCCGACACGCCCACGTGCGGCTCCATGTAATTGGCATACGTGTCGTCGAACAGGACAACTCGGGGGCGCGGTCCGTAGGATGGATCTCCAGATCCGTCCCCTGCCCTGGAACTTTGCCCACCGCCCCGCGTACGCAGTAACTGCGCCAGCGTCCGCGTAGCAAACGGCGGCATCGCGCGGCGGCGGTCCATGCCGGCGATCTTCTCCAGCAGCCAATCGTAGCCCGGCAAGCGGGCCACGAAATTGACGGCGTGGGCCAACGTTCCGGCCAGCCACCGCGCCATCTGCGGCATGTCGCCGATCAGCCGATAGCCCAGTGGCACGCCGTGCCGATCGTGGTGCATTTGCAGCACTTCGCTTTTCAGCCGCGCCATATCGACCGCGTTAGGGCACTCGCTCTTGCAAGCCTTGCAGGCCAGGCACAAATCCAAAACCTGCTTCATCCGGTCCGACGCCAGCGCGTCGTCGCCCAGTTGGCCGGACATGGCCAGCCGCAATGCGTTCGCCCGGCCGCGCGTGGAAGCTTCCTCGTCCCTCGTGGCCATAAAGCTGGGGCACATCGTCCCGGCGTCCAGTTTGCGGCACGCTCCCACGCCGTTGCACTGTTCGACCGCCCGTTGAAAACCGTCCTGCTCGCGGTAGTGAAACAGCGTCGCGATGTCTTTGGGCCGGTAGGCGTCACCGTACCGCATGTGGCTGGTCATCGACGGCGTGTCGACGATCTTGCCGGGGTTCATCACGTTGCCGGGATCGAACAGTCCCTTGATCCGCCGGAACGCCTCGTACAACTGCGGGCCGTAATAGCGTGGGATGAATTCGCCTCGCACCAGTCCGTCGCCGTGTTCGCCAGCAAACACGCCGCCGTACTGGCAGACCAACTCAAACGCGCGGTTGGCAATCTCGACCATCTTCCGGCGGTGCTCCGGCAGGTGCAGGTCCAGCCGCGGCCGGAAATGGATCACGCCGACGCTGGCATGGGCATACATGGTCGTCGGCACGTCCAGTTCGCGGCAGATGCCCTGCAAGCGTTCGATGTATTCCGCCAGCACCTCGACCGGCACGCAGGCATCTTCGACGAACGCCTGTCCCTTGACCGGGCCGGGGACGTTGCTGATCAAACCCAAGCCAAGTTTGCGGACGCTCCACACGTCGGCTTGGCCCTGTTTGTCGGTGCGCACGGGCCAGGCGTAACCGATCCCCTTGCTCTTCAAGTCGGCAACGACGTCCTGGCTCCGCCGCTGAGCGTCGGCTGCATCGCTGCCGAACACTTCGACGATCAGCACCGCCTTGGGCTGACCCTCGAAAAACGTCGCCAGCCGGCGCGTGGTGGCGTTGATCAGCGATTCGCGGATCACCAGGTCATCCAGCAGTTCAACGGCGCTCACCGGGTGAGCGAGGATTTCCGGCACACGGCGAAGCGACTCGAGTTCATCGTCGAACTGCACGATCGCCAGTGCCGTGGCGGCCGGCAGTGGCGTCAGGCGGAGTTTGGCTTCCAGCACGCACGCCAGCGTGCCTTCGCTGCCGACGATCAAGTTGGACAAGTTCCATGTGCGATGCCCGTCCAGGTTCCGGCCGCCGATCGGGCCGGTGTAGCCCGCGCCGTCCACGAACTCGTCAAGATTGTACCCCGAGACGTGGCGCATGACCCGCGGATAGCGGGCCAGGATCTGGTCGCGGTTGGCGGCGATGACCGCGCTGACGCCCCGATAGATTTCCGCCGCATGCGTGGAGCCTTCGCTGCGCTGCCGCCACTGTTCATCGTCGGCCGGTTCGAGGTCCATCACCGTGCCGTCCGCCAGGACCACTCGACACGACAGCACGTGGTCGATCGTCTTGCCGTAGACGATGGACCGGGTCCCCGAGGCGTTATTGCCGATCATTCCGCCAACCGTCGCCCGGTTGCCGGTGGCCGGATCGGGGGCGAAGTGCAGCCGATGCGGAGCCAGTTGGGCGTTCAGCAAGTCGCGGATCACACCTGGCTGAACCCGCGCCCAATGCTCAGCGACGTTCACCTCCAAGACTTGGTCCATGTACTTGGACACGTCCAACACCAGTCCCGGCCCGAACGTCTGCCCCGACAGCGAGGTCGCGCCGCCGCGCGGAGTGATCGGCACGCCGCTCCGTCCGGCCGCCGCGACCGCCGCAATGCAATCGGCTTCGTCGCGCGGCACGGCCACGCAGGCCGGCATGATTTGATAGTGGCTGGCGTCCGTCGCGTGCAGTCCGCAACTCATGCGATCGAAGTACACCTCGCCGCGCAAGCAGCTGCGCAGATCCCGTTCGAGCGCCGCAACAGCGTCGGGCGAAGGCTGCGAGCAGGAAACTCTCATCGCGTCTCCCTCCCAACCCCATCATCATTGCGGTTCTGATCGTGTTTCTTCCGGCTGACCATATTCCTTCATCCTCTTGCGCGAGCACGGTTTGCTTGGGTCAACAACCAGCTTCGCATCCCACGGAGTCAATTTCAACGCCGTCTGCCAAGTTGCCAAATATAACACTCGTGTTATACTTAGCTGCATGGAAAGCAATGTCCGCGTGATTTCAGAACAGATTCAGACGCTCGCCGCCAGGGTCATAGCGACGCAGCCGGTCGGGCATCAGCTGTATCTGATCGGTGGCTTCCGCTATCGCCTTTTGGACGCGAGTTGCCGGGCTTCCATCGACATTGACTATCACTGGGAAGGCGACTTGGACAACAAGCAAGCGGAGATCGTCGAGGTTCTTCGCAAGCGACTCCTGCCGGAAGTCAAACGGCAACTCGCCTACGACGGGGATGTCCGTCCCTCCAGCGGTCCAGCTGCCGAGTCTCCCGCCGTGCGAATTGTCGAGATGGCGTTTTATCGTTTGGCAGAACACGGGAGCCGGATCGAGATCCCCTTGGAGATTACGCATATCCCCCGTCTCGATCCGCCGATGGTTCGAACCGTCGCAGGCACCGTCTTCCTGACGGTGTCCGATGCCGACATGATCGAAAGCAAGATCCTTGCGCTCTTGAATCGGCAATTCACGCAGGCACGGGATGTCTTGGATATCTTTCTGTTTCAGGACAGGCTGCGGCCTGATGCCGCCGGACGATTGTCTCAAAAATTCAGCGCACTGTCTTCGTCGCCGACGGATGTGAGCGTGCGGCTCGCTCGACTGCAGGCGGCCTCGTCCATTCACGTCCGGGAAATCGAGCGGATACTCGGTGGGCAAGTCGATCCGGCGGTGGCGGCAAACCTGCGAATTGGCGGCGGCGCGGCGATGATCTGGGATCGCGTCATGGAACTGCTGACGGGCAGGTTGACGGTTCAGGAGAGGAAACCGTGAAAGCCAACGCCTGGCGGAAGTTCTTGGAGGAACAGCGTGACCAGCACAAAAAGGTGTTGTTCACGGTGACCGAACTGGCCAACGTCGCGGGCGTTTCCCGAGCGGCCCTGAACGTCGAACTGGCCCGGCTGAGGGAACAGGCGATTGTCGTGAAGTACGCCCACGGCTTGTATGGATTGCCGGAGGCTGTGACCGCCGAGATCCTGGTCCCTGCCATCGATTCGCATGCCTACATCACGGGGCACTACGCGCTCTACGTGCATCTTCTGGTCACCCAAGTACCCACGACCGTGACCTGCTTTACGGATCGGCGCAGTCCTCGAGCGCGAGAGCGCAGCACGCCCGTCGGGCGGCTTGAGTTTGTCTGCGTGCGCGGCGGCGTGTACACTCCGGTATCCGCGGGCGCGGTAGCTCCGCCGGCTCAGGCGTTATGCGATTTCGTATATCTCTCGCGCCGTCAGAGCGTCCGGCCGGAGTCGCTGGTCACGTTCCGCGGTCTGCAGCGCATCCGCACGCCCGATTTCCCGGGCATTCTGGCCCGGTATCCGACGACGGTTCAAAAGCACGTCGAACGCCTGCTCGAGCAGGACGTCTGAGTAAGGGGGATCGGCACGTCTGAAGGCAAACCGGGGGGCAATAATTTGCCGGCCCTCCTTGGTCACAAGGACTTGGCCGAGGATTACAATGCGGTTTCGAGGGCACAGTCAATTCCTCCTTCCGTTTGCAGCAAAGGTGCGTCAACGATGAGTGCAACTTCACGCCGTGGTTTTTTGGAGCAATCCGTGGGTCTGGGCGCTGCGGCGCTGGCGGTTCGTTCGTGGAACGTAATGGCGGCCGACCGGAAACCGGGCAGTAACATGGCCTTTGGCATGGTTACCTACCAGTGGGGCGCCGATTGGGACCTGCCGACGCTGATCGCCAATCTGACGAAGACCAACGTGTTGGGCGTCGAGCTGCGCACGACCCACGCCCACGGCGTCGAGCCTCGACTGACCGCCGAGCAGCGGAGCGAGGTCAAGCAACGGTTCGCGGACAGCCCCGTCAAGCTGGTGGGACTGGGCAGCGCCGAGGACTATCACCGGCCCGAACCGGGGGCCGTCGAGAAGGCGATCGAAAACACCAAGGCGTTCGTCAAACTGAGCCATGATGTGGGCGGCAGCGGCGTTAAGGTCCGCCCCAACGACTTGCCCAAGAGCGTGCCGCCGGAGAAGACGATCGAGCAGATCGGCAAGGCCCTGAATGTCGTCGGCGCGTTTGCGGCCGATTTCGGCCAGCAGATCCGCTTGGAAGTCCACGGCGGCTGTGCCCGGCTGCCGATTATCAAGCAGATCATGGACATCGCCACGCATCCCAACGTCGCCGTCTGCTGGAACTCCAACGCCGCCGATCTGCAGGAACCCGGGCTGGAACATAACTTCAACCTAGTCAAAGACCGCTTCGGAGATACGGTCCATGTCCGCACCTTTACCAGTCCTGACTATCCGTGGCAGGACCTGATTTCCCTACTGGTGAAAATGGATTACACCGGCTGGGTGCTGCTCGAAGCCGGCACCAAAGTGGACGACCGCGTCAAGGCGCTGGCCGAGCAGAAGGCTATGTTCGATGCAATGCTGGCCAAAGCCCGGGGTTGAGGCGAACCTCACGGAATACAGGAGTCATCACATGCCTTCGCCGTTTCCTGGAATGGATCCATACCTGGAGCACCCGGAGGTTTTTCCAGGACTCCATGATCGACTGGTTACGTATTTGAGTGAATCGCTTCAGCCGCTTCTTCCGTCGCCCTACTATGCCGATATGGGCCGTCGCGCCTGGATCGAAGTTTCCGAGCGATACATCGGCCCCGATGTGAATGTTCTCCGCAGACGGCCTGGAGAGCCCGGCTTGAAAAGCGGTAATGGCGGCGTGGCGACGGCGGTTCGGACGGTAGCCCGGCCCTTGGTGATCCACATTCCGCACGACGAGCGTCGGGAGCCGTTCGTGGAGATCTACGCGGGACGCGGCAAGAACCGCCGGCTGGTGACCTCGATCGAAGTCCTGAGCCCGAGCAACAAGCGACCGGGTGAGGAAGGCCGCGACTTGTACCTGAGGAAACAGCGGGAGTTGCTCAAGAGCAAAGTCCACCTGGTGGAAATTGACCTCCTCCGCGGGGGCGAACACGCAACGGCCGTGCCGCACGATCGGTTGGTTGCCAAGGCAGGACCGTTCGATTACCACGTCTGCGTCCACCAGTTTGATAACCTGGAGGACTATTTCGTTTACGCGATTCAGCTTGCCGAACCGCTGCCAATGGTCAGCATTCCGCTACTGCCCGGAGACGGGGCGGTGACCGTGGATTTGCAGGCCGTGTTCGCCCGCAGCTACGACACGGGACCGTACCTGCGGGAGATCGACTATCTGCGAGACCGGCCTGTGCCTCCGCTTGGCCCGAAACAGGCCCGCTGGGCCAAGCAATGCCTGACCAAGGCCGGAGTCGGCCGGAAACGCTAGCAACGCTCGCGAAATGAGTCCTACAGCGTCTTTAACGCCTCGATCACCTCGTCATCGTGGCCGTCCACCTGGACGCGCTGCCAGACCTTGGCTACTTTGCCGTCGGCGTCGATCAGGTACGTGGACCGCTGGATGCCCATCGACTTTTTGCCGTACATATTTTTCTCCCGCCAGGCGCCGTACTTTTCCGCTACGGCGTGATCCGGGTCGGCCAGCAACGGGAAATTCAGGGTGAACTTGTCCCGGAACTTGACGTGGCTCTCGACCGTGTCGGGACTGACCCCCAAGACCTTGGCGCCCAGCTGCTTCATTTCGGCTTGGCGGTCGCGGAACGCGCAAGCTTCTTTCGTACAGCCGGGAGTGTCGTCCCTGGGGTAGAAATAGAGCACCACCGGACTGCCCTTCAGGTCGGACAATTTCACTTTCTTGCCGTCGTCGGCCGTCAACGTGAACGCCGGTGCCTTCTTACCAACTTCGATCCAGTCTGCCATAATCGGAACTCCTGACATGCATGTTTTGCGTTTCAAGACCGCTCCATTATACCCTGGCGGCAAGTAAAGCCGATGGCACATGGCGACGCTGTTTTGCCTTCTCGTTCTTCCTCTGACGATCGGGACGGCCGACGCTGACAAACTCACGCCGGGCGACCATACTCGGACGCTGCAAGTCGACGCGCAGACGCGCAGCTATCTGGTCCATGTGCCGCCGAATTACGATCCGGCGAAACCCATGCCCGTGGTGCTGATCTTCCACGGCGCGGGGATGAACGCGGTCTTGATGCAAGGCTTTTCGGGCCTGAACGGCAAAGCCGACGAGGCAGGCTTCATCGCGGTCTACCCGAACGGAACCGGCGCGGGGCCTTTTCTGACGTTCAATTCCGGCGGCGTCGAATGGGAGCTTGTAAAGAAGCAGCCGAACGATGTGACGTTTGTGTCCCAACTGCTGGATGACTTGGCGACGGTAGTCAACGTAGATCCCAAACGCATCTACGCCACGGGCATGTCCAACGGAGCCATGATGTGCTACCGGCTCGCGGCCGAGTTGTCGGACCGCATCGCGGCCATTGCGCCGGTGGCGGGGACGATGGCCGTGACCGAGGCCAAACCGAAACGCCCCGTGCCCGTATTGCACTTTCACGGTACCGAAGACCGGTTGGTGCCGTACAACGGCCCGGATCAGCGCGTTCCCAAATTCCTGACGTTCAAGAGCGTCGAGGATTCGGTGGCCACGTGGGTCAAGCGGAACGGCTGCCGCGAGGACCCCGTCGTCGAGGAGCTGCCGGACGCCGCTGACGACGGCATGAAGGTGACGCGGAAGACGTATCGCGGGGACAACGGCGCCGAGGTGGTGCTCGTGACCGTCACCGGCGGCGGTCACACTTGGCCCGGGCGCCAACCGCCGTTCGGCTTGATCGGCCGTTCCACCCGGGACATTTCGGCCACGGACATGATCTGGGAATTCTTCACCCGTCACCGGCTGCCGTAGCTGTGAAGATCTCCAGTCGCACTTCACCGATCAGACCGCCCGGCAGGCAATCGCGCCCGGGGCGAGCCGGTGAAACGCTGCTCGCGGTCCGTGGCGGCAACGCGACTTCGATCACCAACTCGTTCCGTGGCTGAAGCCGAGCGGTGATGTCGCACCGCCACGGCGGCCCGCCGGCGGCGATCTCGCCCAGCTCTTGGCCATTTAACGCAGCGCAGCCGAAGGCATCGACGCGTGCGATTACCAGTTCCACGCGGTCTGCGGCGTCCAGACCCGTCGGGCGTCCGAATCGGCGGCGGTACGAGACGCGGCCGCGAGAATCGGTGCCCAGCGCCGCACCCCCGTCGGCTGGCATGGCGATTCGTCCGGGGCCTGGCACGTTTTCCGTTTCGCGGTGTCGGGAGCCATCGGCGGGTATTGCGGTGCGCGCCAACGGGCGATATTCCCAAGGGCCTCGCAAGCGGATGAAATGATCGGGGGTGCGGTTTTGCATCGAATTGCCTCAAGCCGGCATGGCGATAGGTTGATCGCCGCTTGCGGCCAAGCTACCTTATGCATCGTTCGAGAAATAAGTGGCGTAAGCTTCCAGCTTGCGGTGCTACCATCGATCGCAAGCTGGAAGCTTACGCCACGGGGAAACCGCTCACTTGTTTCTCGAACGATGCTAAGCCGGCGAACAACAAAAGTCTAGGGCTCCTGGATATGCCCGAATTGCCCACATTCTTGCAGCAGCTGACCCGCGCCTGGCCGCCGGAGGTCTGGCGCGATGTGACGGTCCTAGTGGCCATCTCCGGCGGGCCGGACAGCGTCGCCTTGCTGTGTGGTCTTGCCGCCGTGCGGCTGCCGGGCAGCGGTCAGTTGATCGCAGCCCATTTCAATCACGGCCTGCGCGGGGAACAGTCGGATACCGACGAGGCGTTTGTCGTCGATTTGTGTCGGCGACTGGGGATCTCCTGCGAGGTCGGCCGCGCCGCTGGCGCTGCCGGACTGCTGGGAGGGCAGGATGGGGACCTCAGGCGGGACGGCGGCAACCGAAGCGAGGCGGACTTGCGGGCCGCCCGTTACGATTTTTTATCTGCGACGGCTCGTCAAACCGGGGCTCGGTACGTGGCCACGGGGCACACGGCGGACGACCAGGCGGAGACGGTCCTGCTGCGGATCCTGCGCGGTACGGGCATCACGGGATTGGCCGGCATCCGCCAACATCGGCAGCTGCTGCCCGGCGTGTCGCTCGTACGGCCGCTGCTAAACGTCTCGCGCGATCAGGCACGGGAGTATCTTGAATCACACGGGCAGGGTTACCGTGACGACAGTTCGAATTCGGACCTGCGGTACACGCGGAACCGTGTCCGGCACGAGTTGTTGCCACACTTGGCGGACCAGTACAACCCGGGCGTCGTGGATGCCCTGACGCGATTGGCGGGTCTGGCCGAGGGCGTTCAGGACGTCGTTGCCAGCTTGCTTGGGGATCTTCAGACGCGCTGTGTCAGAGTTGATTCACCGGATCAGGTCACGGTGGATTGCCAGGAACTGGCGTCCGTATCTCGTTATCTCGTGCGCGAACTGCTGATCGCCGTTTGGCAGCAGCAGAGTTGGCCGCTGCAGGCGATGGGATACGAACGCTGGGAACAACTGGCCGACTTGGCGTGCCCAACCGAGCCGTCGGCGACGGACTGGAAGCGGGTCTTTCCCGGTCCGATTTCCGCTCAGCGCGACGGCCCCTGGCTGCGGCTGCTAGCGTTGCCTGCAAACCAGGCAAAAAGCTTCTCTTGACCCGCTTGGCATGGAGACCCTACGATCCGGCGCTATTTTGCGCGCACGGTGCGCGCCCCAGGTGGTTTCACGCGCAGGCGCGAAACCGCGAAGGAAGACGGGAAATGTATCAGAAACTGTTGCTTTGCATCCTGTTGGGCGCGTTGGCTGTCCGCTTTGCGGCCGGCTGCTGGTGGGAATCGCGCCTGCCCGGCGGTGTAAAGTTTGCTTTTCCAGACAGCGAGGCGTATTGGGAACTGGCGCGGGCGATGGCGGTCGGCGGGCCGTTCGCATTGGGTCCGGACCGCCGCGTGTTTCGCACGCCTGGCTATCCCGCGGTGCTGGCGGGGGTGTTCTTGCTGACTAGCAACGAGCCGCCGGTCTTGTGGGCACGCTGGTTGGGCGCGGTCCTGGGCGTGCTTGCGGTGGGCGGAGTTATGGGCCTGGCTGGATTGTTGTTTGACCGGCAGACAGCATTGGTGGCCGGTGCGGCTGCGGCGATCTATCCCGATGCGGTCGCGATGAGCACGTTTGTGTTGTCGGAGGCGCCGTTCTGCCCCTTGATGATGCTGCAGCTGTGTTGTTGGACCGTCGCTTGGCGTGCCGGCAGTTCGGGGCGTCAAGCGGTCTGGGCGCTGGCAGGCGGCTTGGCGGCGGGCCTGGCAACGCTGATGCGTCCCAGCTGGCTGCTGTTCACGCCTTTCGCCGTCGCCATCAGCCTGCTTCGTCCGGCGGACTGGAGGCGGCAAGTCCGGCTTGGCCTGTGGCTGCTGATCGGCTTGACCGCGGCGATGACCCCGTGGTGGGTCCGCAATTGGCAGGTCACCGGCCGGTTTGTGCCGACGACGTTGCAGGTTGGCGAGAGCTTGTACGACGGTTTGAATCCGCAAGCGACGGGTGCCAGCGACATGCGATTTGTGGACCGGTTTCGCGCCGAGCTGCGCGCGGAAGACGCAGCGAATCCTGCGACGGCCAGCCGCGGCGAGTGCTTCGAGTCGCGATTGGACGGCCGGATGCGGGATGCGGCCGTCGCCTGGGCAGTCGGTCATCCGGGACGCGTGGCCCAGTTGGCGGTCGTCAAGTTCGCACGGATCTGGAACATCTGGCCGAACGAAGCGGCGCTGCGGAATTGGCTCTTCCGCACGGTGCTCACGATCGCGTACCTGCCGGTGCTGGTCCTGGGGCTATGGGGCATTTGGCGGACCGCCGGCCGCGGTTGGCCCTACGTGATGTGCTTGCTGCCGGCCGTGTATTTCACCGCGTTGCATACGGTTTTTGTCGGTTCGATCCGCTACCGCCAGCCCGCGCTGTTGGTGCTGATCGTTCCGGCGGCGGGAGGGCTGGTCCAATGGTGGCGGACAGTGCGTGCCCCGGGCGCGCATCCCGCCGGTCAGGCTTCGCCTGACGGTGGTTTCGATCATTCGTCAGGCGGAGCCTGACCTACGGTAGTGGCTTGGCCGCTCAACGATGCACGAACGGAAGCGTGGACTATTGGCTCGTTTCAACGCCTTTGTGCGCGGCGTCCTGCTGACCTGCGCCGTGGTGGTGGGCGGCCTACTGGCAGTCTGGCTGGCCGTCAAGTCACAGGTGAACGACGAGATCCGCGCCGAGGTCGAGCGGCGGTTTGCGGACCGGTACCGCGAGTTCCGCGTATCCGTCCGGCACGCGCGGATGTACGAGGGCCGCGGGGTGGAAATCTACGGGCTGTCCCTCACCCGCCGTGCCGACAATCGGCCGCTGGCCTATGTCAACGAGGTCTTCACCGCATGTCAAATTGACGCGGAAGCGTTGTTGTCCGGCCAACTACCGCGGGCCGAACACGTGACCCTGTCGGGACTAAAACTGTGGGCCGAGTGTCAGGAGGATGGTTCATGGGACGTCGAACGGCTGTGGCCGCTGCCCGAGTTCGGTTCGTCGAGTCCGCCCGTGACGATCCGCGACGCCACCGTGGAGGTGACCGACCCGCGCGGCGGCGTACCTCGGTGTTTGCATCTCCGCGACGCTTGCCTGGAGATCGCTCCGGATATGCGTGCGGTCGCCGCAGCGCGGACGACCGCCAAGAAATTACGGCCGCCGCTAAAGATCCGCGGCCGCGTCGCGGGAGACCAGTTTGAGTGCGTCGAGTTTCAGGCGCTGATCGACGCCACGCACGACGCTTGGAGCGTGGACGGCAAAGTCAGCGGTCTGCATTGGTCGCCCCAGTTGCGTGCGGCCCTGCCGGTGGATCTGCAACATCGCTTGGCGCCGGTCGCGGCCGTCAGCGGCCGGCTGGACTTGGAGTTCAGCGCTGGCAGCGGAGCCAAGTCCGCCGATCCGATACGGTTCCTGGCCACGGGGTCCCTGAGCGCAGGCCAGATTCAGGACAGCCGGCTGCCCTTTCCCTTGTCCGATGTCCGCGCCAGGTTCGAGTTGGACAACGAACGTATCTCGCTGGACCAGGTCTATGGCCGCAATGGTGCCACCACGATCACGCTGCAACTCGATCGGCGTGGCTGGCACGACGATTGTCCGCTGACCATCGTTGGCGAGACTCGCCAACTCGAACTCGACCGCCGCTTCCTGGATGTCTTGCCTCCGGACCTGCAAACCACGTGGCGGAAGTATTTCCCCGCCGGGACCATTGACGCCCAATTCCGACTCGACTTCGACGGCCGGCGATGGACTCCCGAACTGACCGTCGCCTGTCACGATCTTTCGTTCGCCTACCACCGTTTTCCGTATCGGCTGGAACGCGGCCGCGGGACGCTGCGGTTAAAAGACGACCGCTTGCAGGTCGATCTGACCGCCGCGGCCGGCGGCCAGGACGCGTTTTTTCGGGGCGAGGTCCGCGGCCCCGGGGCGAACCCGATCGGCTGGCTGGAGTTCGGCTGCCAACAACCGATCCCGCTCGACGAGAAACTGCTGGCCGCGCTGATCGATCCCCACGCCCGCGACGTCGTCCGGGCGTTGCGGCCGTCCGGCATGCTATCCGTCCAAGGCCGCTTCGAGCGGACCGACCCGCGAGATCCTCACTTGCACCGGCGGGTTCGAATCGAGCTGTTCAACTGCGGCGTGAACTACGAGCGGTTTCCTTATCCGCTGGCGATGATCCGCGGGCAGTTGTTGTGGGATGACCAGGGCTGGACGTTCCAGAATCTGAGCGGCCGCAACGACACGGCCTATGTCGAGGCCGCGGGGTTCTGGCGGCCGGTGCCGACGGGAGGCAGCGAATTGGTGCTGAACCTGACCGGCACGGAGGTGCCGCTGGAAGACGAACTGCGGGACGCGCTGCAACCGGGCGCTCGGCTGCTCTGGAACCAGTTGCGTCCCCGGGGCAGCGTCGATCACTTGACGGTCGGAATCCATTATGCCTCCGCCAGCAAGACCCTGGGCGTCGAGGTCACCGGCCAGAAATGGCGCAAGAAGCCCAACGACGCCGGCCACAGCATCACCGTCCAACCGACTTGGTTTCCGTATCGGCTGGATGAAGTCGCCGGCGCGGTACACTACAGCAACGGCCGCGTCCAGTTGCGGAACATCTCCGCCACGCACGAAGAAACGCAGGTCAGCATTAGCGGCGCATGCGGCGTCGGCCACGACGGTTCGTGGACCGTGCAACTGCCGAATGTCGTCGCCGACCGCATCCGTCTCAATCGGGATTTGCTGGCGGCGCTGCCCAAAGAATTGGGCAAAGCGGTCGAGCGAGTGACCTTGCACGGCGACCTGTGCATGCAGGGCTCGTTGGCTTTCTCCGGCAACTCGGCCGGCGGCGAGCCGCCCTCGGCCGCCTGGGACGTGGTGCTGGACGTCCAGGACGCCAGTTTGCAATGCGGGTTCCCCATCGAGCACCTGAACGGTGACGTCCACCTGGTCGGCAGCAGCGGGAATGGTACGTTTTCCAGCCGTGGCGACTTGAACGTCGATTCCGTGATGTACCGCAACATCCAATTGACCGGCGTCACGGGACCGCTGCTGGTCGACCCGTCGGGCATCATCTTTGGTGCCGAAGCCGACGCCAACGCCCAGGGACGCGTCCCGCAGCCGCTGACCGCACAAACGATCGGTGGTCAATTGTCGGCGGACATTCGCGTCGGCTTCGAGCCGGAATTGCCGTATCGGCTGCAGGTGCGGTTGGAACGCGGCGATTTGGCCGAATTTGCTCAGGAAATGGACTTGAAGAGTCAGAACATCCGCGGCCGTGCCAACGCGCTGCTGACGCTCAGCGGCAATCGTTTCGGCTGGCCATCCTGGCGTGGCACCGGGGCGGTCCGTTTGTTCGAGGCGGACATCTACGAGGTCCCCGTGATGTTGGCTCTGCTGAAACTGCTCAGCATTCGCCAGCCCGATACGACGGCGTTCACCAGCAGCGAGATCGACTTCCGCGTCCAAGGCGAGCACGTCTACCTGGACCGGATCAATTTCA
The DNA here is from genome assembly GCA_964645045.1 of uncultured Pirellulaceae bacterium. Classification (GTDB taxonomy): domain Bacteria; phylum Planctomycetota; class Planctomycetia; order Pirellulales; family Pirellulaceae; genus Anammoximicrobium. The sequence continues at coordinate 28,696 of CAZXYZ010000058.1, forward strand.
ACGGCGACGCGGTCAGCCTGAAGGGCAGCGGCGAAATGGACTTGGAGCGTCGCATCAATTTAAAGTTCTACTCGCTGGTCGGTTCGGGCGAGCTAAATCTGCCGTTCGTGCGGGCCGTGGTGCGCCAGGCGAGCAAGCAACTGCTGCTGATCCACGTCACCGGCACGTTGGACCAGCCGCAACTGACCCGCGACCCGTTGCCGCTGCTGAAAGACACGCTGGAACAGATCTTCCCCGAAACGGGCGGCGGCGAAGTCTTGTCAAGCCTGCCGCCGTTCGGCACGCCGGCCGCGCCACCCCCCCGGCGTTGATGATGGCTAGGCACCGACCCGACCTTGCTCGCATTCGAGGCTGTGTGGACGGAGTATTGCGTCCGCGCTTGTTCGCCCGTTACAATCGAGAAAGTTTGATCGGAAACGGCAGAGTCACTTGGTCTTGAGGCAGTCCCGCGCTTCCGTGTTCGACATTCGCTTTACTGAATCGGCTTTGGAAGACATCGCGTGGTTTCGCGGGCGCGATCGCCAAGTCGTTTTCGATGGGATTCAGCAGCAGTTGGCCCATGAACCCCTCGTGGAAACGCGGAATCGGAAGAAGTTGCGTCCGAACAAAACCGCTGAATGGGAAGTGCGAATTGAAGAGTTCCGCGTCTTCTACGATGGTGACGCCGAGCCGGGAATCGTCGAAGTCAAGGTGGTCGGACGGAAAGTGGGGAATAAGGTGTTCGTACGGGGTAAGGAGTTCAAAGTATGAAGACAGTGGATGTGAATCCCCGGTCACGGGTTCTGAACGGGCTGCTTCGGCAAGCCCTGGAGCAAAACCTGTTGCTTCGCGCACCGGACGGGCGTGAATTTGTGCTGGCCGAGATTGACGACTTCAGTCGGGAAGTCGAACTGACCCGTGAAAACAAGAAACTCATGACGCTTTTGGACCGCCGGGGGCGCGAGAAGGCGACCGTCCCTCTCGCCGAGGCGAAACGCAGACTTGGCTGCGATTAGTTGGAGTTGGCACGGTTTCACCCTCGGGTAGACGCTGATCACGAGACTTCCTCCAAAATGAAGACATGTTGGAGGCCGACGTGTTGCTGAACCCGCTGGACGTACCGGGGAAGAAAAGGCAAGGTTCGCTCGTAACGCGCTCCGCTCGACGTACCCACAAACCGTGTAGAAATGCTCGTCCTCCTGCACCGGAAAGGACTTGAACCGTCCCTGGTACACGTAGCCACTGCCGGTACTGTCGCGGTGAGCGTGCCAACGTTGCGTGTGCGTAAGCGTCAGCCAGGGACGTAAACCGGGACAGTTCCCCGTCGTCTCGCGGCCAGATTACCAAATGCCAAGGGTTGGGTAACACGCAATACGCCAACAGCCGCATTGGCGTACGTTCCACGGCCTCTTCGAGCACCTGCTCGAAAGCGGCGTAATCCTCGTCGTCCTCGAAGATCGTCATCCGCGCGTTGGCACGGTTCAGAACGTGGTAAACCAATCCACCATCGGCAGCTCGTTTCGGTCTTCCCATGCCCAAAGTCGAGCGAAACCGGCCTTTTCTGTCAAGAAACGGTTCCTGACACCTCCGGTCCTTCGGTTCCTGACACCTCCGGTCCTTTCACCTCCGGTCCTTTTCCGGTCCTCGCAAATGATGCCTATCCTTTCCGTTCGTTTTCCTTTCCGTTGTTTTTTTCCCGCCTCTTCGGGAGACTCTCACCTTTGCGGGTGAACAGCCGCTCCGTTGCGGTCTTGCGACGGATCGAACCCATCCCAAAACAACTCGGAGTATCGTTCAGAGACTAAGAAGTGAGGCGCTGGCCGGCCCAAAAGACCGAACTCCTTGGCTTTGGCAAAATCCTTGTCAGCCTTGCTGTTGTCACCATTCCGGCGGTGCAACACCCCTCTGCCGTAATATGCCTCAGCGAATTTCGGCTTGAGTTCGATAGCTTTGGTAGAATCGGCAATCCCGTTGTCGGTTTCGCCCATGTTGCCGTATTCCGCGCCGCGGTTGTAGTACGCAAGGAATTCGTTCGGATTGAGTTCGATGGCCCTATTTAGGTTGGCCATCGCCTTGTCGGTCCACCCCTTACTGGAGTAGGCCACGCCTAAGTTGGTGTACGCGAGAGCAAGTTTCTGGTCGAGTTCGATGGCTTTGGTCGATGGCTTTGGTGCCGTCAGCAATCGCCTTGGCCATCTCGTTCTTCTCGATGTAGGCCAAGGCGCGGCCGCAGTACGCCTCAGCGTAGTTCGGCTTGAGCCCGATGGCTTGGCTGAACGCCAAGATGGCCGCGTTCAAATCGCGTTGGGCAAGGTAGCCCTTGCCTCGCTCAAACGCCTGCTGCGCGGTGTTCGGAACCACAACCTTACGACTTGGGGCCCTGTACTGAGGCAGAATCTCAGCCCCGGCAGTCACGGACAGCGGCAACAAAATCGCGATGATCGCGAATCCTGTTGCACCCAAGACCATCCGTTGGGGTTCGGTTGTACGGTAGACTACACGCATCGTTAACCCTTTCGCGTCAGTTGTTTCCCGGAAGTTAGTGGTTTCCCGCCTTGATTTTGCGGCACTCTAGGCTGCGGGGCAACTGGGAGAGGAAGTGCTTGAATTCTTGCGCAGGCGAATCGCCTAGCCGTAGTCCTCAATAGCAAGCACGCGACGACGAACTTCTGGGGACGAAAAAGTGTCCGGAACCGTTTTCGCGTTTTTGGGGGCGGGATTGGGGGCGAAGCGTGCTTTCCAGTCCCAGTCGGCGGACGATCTGGCCGCACGAAGCTCCCTCGCCGAACGGACTGCTGCGTTGCACGCAACGACGCGGCGCCGCCAACTCCGCCTCGGTTTGCGGGCGAGCACGTCTACTTGGACCGGATCAATTTCAACGGCGACGCGGTCAGCCTGAAGGGCAACGGCGAAATGGACTTGGAGCGTCGCATCAATTTGAAGTTCTACTCGCTGGTCGGTTCGGGCGAGCTAAATCTGCCGTTCGTGCGGGCCGTGGTGCGCCAGGCGAGCAAGCAACTGCTGCTGATCCACGTCACCGGCACGTTGGACCAGCCGCAACTGACCCGCGACCCGTTGCCGCTGCTGAAAGACACGCTGGAACAGATCTTCCCCGAAACGGGCGGCGGCGAAGTCTTGTCAAGCCTGCCTCCGTTCGGCACGCCGGCCGCGCCACCCCCCCGGCGTTAAACCGGGGCATTGAAGCCGGTGGGGCGAACGCCGTATAATCAAAGGGCAGTGGAGCGAGGCGAGCGGGTTGAGGCAGGGTATGAATTTCACGATCCGGTGCAGCTGTGGCAAACGCATGGACGTTCCGGCGGGACAAGCCGGAAGGCAGTTCCGCTGCGCATGCGGCCGGACGATCGAGGTGCCGCCATTGACCGAATTGCAGAAGGCGCAGGCCGCTGGCGAGGTCTGCCCTGCGGAGGAGTGCCAGGAACACTTTCCGCCCATGGCGAGTGCGGATGACGAGATGCCTCGCGAGTTCTTTATGATCTTGGCGCCGGATCACGTGATCGCTCAGCGGGTACACCAAGAGGCATTCGTACACTTCGTCGCGGCATTTGACCGCACGGTCAAGTCCTTTGCCCACAAGACGGAGACCCAGCCGGGCGTGGACTTGCAAATCGGTTATGCCATGTTTCCCGGAGGGCAGCGTCTGATCGAACTCCAGATCCGGCCCGAGGTCCTGCCTTCCCACATCGTGGCCGAGTTGAAGATGGAACTGGAAACGCTGGGCCAGCCGCCGGTCGAAGGCGGCCCCGTCAGTTTCTGCTGTCGAGCGCTGCTGTGGGGCGGCGCTACCGGCTCGCACGAGCCGTTTCAATTCCCCTTCTCGCGGTACTTTGGCAAACGCTCCGCGTCGTTCGATCAACTGCTGACGGAGGCCGCGGGGCTGTCGTTCAGCCCGGCCGGACCGGCCCGTGGGGTGGCAACCAGCCGTGGCCTGGGCGGCTTCGTGCGTACGCTGTGGCGGCGGCTGAGAGCCTGGCTGACCGGTTCGTCGGCTCCATCGGCAGATGCCCGCCAGACTGACGCGGTGGTTTCACGCCCCGTCGTCACGGTACCAGAGTTTACGCCGCCCATGGATCGCCCGGCCGATCCGTCGCGCGGGTACACCGTCGAAGAGCTGACGGCGTTGATCGGCCAGTATCCGCACTTCGCCCCGTTGTACGGGATGCGTGCCGAGTTGTTCGAACTGCAGGAACAGTACGACCGGGCGATCGAGGATTACACCTCCAGCCTGACCCTGCGTCCGGAGCAAGCCGAGATCTATGCCCGGCGCGCGATGGCGCATTGTGCAGCCGGCAGCCAGGAGCAAGGTTTGAAGGACCTCAAAGCGGCCCTGAAATTGGACCCGGATCACGTCGCCGCACTCGTTGGCCGCGGCATGATCTATCTCCAATTGGATGCCTGGGAGCAAGCCTTGGCGGACTTCGAGGCGGCCATCGAGCGCGACCGGCGGAATCCGTCGTTACAGGTTCAGCGGGGCCGCACGCTGATCGGACGTGGCGATTATCCCCGGGCGGTGGAAGCGCTGACGCAAGCGTTGCGGCTGGACCCGCATCACGATGCCGCTTATGCCTGGCGGGCCCTGGCGCGGCGGCGCGGTTCGCCGGTGCCGTCCGACGAGACGATTCAGGCCATGCTGTCCGATTTCGACGCCGCGCTCGATATCCAGCCGGAGCATGCGGGCTATCGGCTGTATCGGGCGGAGGTCCGTTTGGGGGCCGGCGACATCCGCGGCGCGGCGGCCGACTGTGACTTCATTCTGACCCGCGAGCAGCAGTCTGGCGAAGCGCATGCCCTGCGCGGCATCGCCCGGCAGCGGCTGGGGGATTCGCCGGGCGCCATCGAGGACTGCGACTCGGCCATCGCCGGCGGCGCGGATTCGGCGGACGTCTATTTGGCACGGGCCTTTGCCCACGAGGACTTGGGGGAAATGGAGGCGGCGCTCAGCGACTGTGAAGCGGCGCTCGAAGTCAATCCCCGGGAGGTCGTGGCCGTCAACCTGCGCGGCGCGATCCGGCTGAAACTGGGCGAGTTGGACGAAGCGGCGGAGGATTTTGAGGCGGCCATTGCGATGGAGCCGGAATGGGCCTTGCCGTTTGCCAACCGCGGCAATGTCTGCCGGGCACGCGGCGACAACCAGGGGGCGATCCACGCCTACAGCCGGGCGATCGAGCTGGAGCCCAAGCTGGTCTTTGCCTACCTGAATCGCGCCCTCGCCTGGGCGGACGAACGGGAGGACGACAAATCGTTGGAGGATTTCGCCGCCGCCTTGCAGATCGCCCCGGACATCGCCGGCGCGTACGTCGAACGCGCCTGGCTGAGAACCCGGCGGCAGGAATTCACCGAAGCCTTGGCCGATTTGAACGAAGCGGTGCGGTTGCAGCCGGACCTGGCGCCCGCGTACCTGCATCGCGGCCGGCTGCACTTGCAGCAAGGCAACTATGACGACGCACTGCGGGATTTCGACCGCGTGATCGATCTGGCTCCGGAACTGGGCGCCGCCTACAGCAGCCGCGGCAGCGTCTGGATCCAAAAAGGCGAGCACGACAAGGCGGACGCTGACTTTCAGCAAGCCATTGCCTGCGAACCGGGCATGGCCGAGGCGCTGGTCATGGAGCGGCTGCTCCTCGAGGCCGCGTACTACGGCCGTCAGGAAGAATTCGAGGAAGCCATCGGTCGGGCTACGGAAGCCATCGAACTGGACGAAGACTGCCTGCCGGCCTATGCGATCCGGGCTGGGGCGTACTGGTACTCGGAGCAATTGGTCGAAGCGATCGACGATTTCACGCAGTTGATCGAGCGGAACGACGAGGATGATTTCTACGCCCATGCGGGGCGCGGCCAGGTGTACGCCGAGTTGGGCGAATACGACTTGGCTTTGGCCGACCTGGACCACGCCCTCGCTTTGGGCAGCCGTCAGATGGGCGGCAAGGGTCCGGCCAAGACCGGCAAGACCGGAATGGCTTACGCCTACAACGGCCGTGCCCTGGCCTTGGCCGGCGTGGGGCGGTTGGACGAAGCCATGCGGGACTTCGACCGTTCGCAGCAGGACGCTCCCCACAACGCCTGGAGCGATTACAACCGCGGCCTGGTATTTCACCACCTGGGCCTCACCAGCGAAGCGGTCGCCTGTTTCCGACACGCCCTCGAAAAGACCGACCCCGCGCTGCCCCCGTCCAAACGCGACCGCGCCCGCGGGTTCCTGAAGCGATTCGACAACGCGACCGCCCCGGATTGAAAAGGACCCCAAGCAGTATCCCCGGTCATCGGTGCATGCGGGGATTGCCGCCAAGGTAACTCCAACGCAGGCGAGCCGCCAACGAATGGTGCAGTCTCAAGAAGAATCGGGCCTTCGACCGAAGGTGCAACGGCGGTTGAGGTTTTCAGGCGGCTCGGACGCTGAAGGCCGCCATTCGATCCGTATCGCGATCGGCGTCGAGCAGCGCGCGGAGCCGTCCTTGATTCCGTTCGGCCAGTTCCCGGTAGCTGCCCGTTTCGACGATCCGGCCCGAGTCCAGGACCACGATCTGGTCGGCCAAGCGGACGGTGGCGAAGCTATGAGCAATGATCAAAATGGTCATTTTGCCGTGCAGTTGTTCGATGATTTCGAGGATGCGGTTCTGGTTCTCGGCGTCGAGGGCGTTGGTGGCTTCGTCCAAGACCAGCAAGGCGGGGCGCCGGATGAGCGCGCGAGCCAGGGCAATCCGCTGGCGTTGACCGCCGGACAGACAGACGCCACGGTCTCCGGCCAGGGTCTGTAGCCCGCGGGGCAGGGACCGCACGAAGTCGGCCGCCGCCGCCAGCGTCAGCGCGTTCCACAAATCGGCCTCTTCGGCCGCAGGATTTGCCCAGTGGAGGTTGGACTCGATCGAATCGTGCCACAGAAACGTGTCCTGGAGGACGTAGCCGGTCAGTTGCCGCCAAGCGGCCAGCCCGGCACCGGTCAGCGGCCGGCCATCGACTTCGATGTGACCCGCGTCGGGAACGAGCAAACCCGTCAGCAGATCGGCGAGCGTGCTCTTGCCCGAACCCGACGCCCCGACGACCGCGGTGATGGTCCCGGCGGGAATCGTCAGGTGGATGTCGCGCAGGATCCAGCGTCCTCCGGGTTCATACCGGAACCCGACGCCGGTCAACGTGAGGGCGGTCTGCAGCGTTGGCCGGACAGCGTGGCAGCCCAGGGGCTCGCAAGCCTGCTCGCACTCGGACTGCACTTGCCGCGCCGCCGCAAACGCCGGAAGCATGTGCAGCAGTTGTTGAGAATTGGATTGCAGTTCCAGCAACCAGGGCACCAGACGCGAGAAGACCACTACCGTCACGATCAGTTCAGCCGGCGTTGCGGCGAACAAGCCGACGGACAGATACAAGGCCCCGCAGAGGAGGACCATCGCGAGGAAGGAATGGGCCGCAGCGGAGTTGGAACGTGTCCGGGCATAGTCCATGCTGGCCGCTGTCATTCCGGCAGTCCGTGCTTCGAATGCCAGGATTTGGCGTTGCTCGGCGCCGAAGCTCTTGGCCTCCTTGATCCCCGCGAGATGATCCGCGGCCAGCGTGAAGAAATCCCGGTGCAATTGCGTGGCTTGCTCCCCCGCCGTGCGGACCCGGCGATACTGGCGGCGGAACAGCACAGCCGTCATGGCCGTTCCCGCCGCGGTCAGCGCCGCCAGGGTCGGCGACACCATGACTCCGACCAGAGAAAGCGTCACCACGATCGCCGCCGCGTGGAGCCAGTGCAGCAGGAACATGGTACCGTTGCCAACGCGCCGCAGATCGGAAGTCAAGACGTGCGCGAAATCCGCACGGCGCTTGCTGACCAGGAAACGCCAGTTGGCACGACTCACGGTCTGAAAGAACTCGTTGCGCAGCGCCTCGACAAACTCCTGTTCGATCCCGGCACAAAGCACGTCTTTCCAGCGGACCAGGAGCAGATAGACGCCGGCCAGGGCGAGATACACGCCCAGGATACTCGGCAGCGTGCGTGGCAGCCCCACGGTGTCGAACACGCCTCCGGCGAGTCGCAAGACGGCATGGTCGCCGGCGGCGCTGCCCGGCAGTTGCAGCACCTGCAGCAACGGCAGCAGCAGGAGAAATCCGCAACCGCTGAAGAGGCCCGTAGCGAGCATTGCCAGCAGCGCCAGCACGAGCCGCCGGCCCTGCTTGGCGAACAGCAGACGCAGATACTGTTTACCGGCTTGGTGGGTGGCAGTCATCCGCAGCATTCCGCTTGGCAGCCTTGCAGCTGGGGCTCCTTCTTGGGCACTCGTGCCTTCGCTCTTTGCACTCAACATCGACCGACGACAATTGCTGGTGGCTGCTGGTACACGAAATAGGTCCGCCGGGTCAAGGCAGCTTTCCCGTTAAGTTCGAAGGGGACCCGTGAGGACACCCCTCGTTGTCCGGCTGGCTCGTTCGCGAGCGGCCTTTGGCAGCCGCATCCCGGCTCCAGCAACCTCGGCGTAGCCGCATTCGCCAGAATGCGGGCTTTCCCCACGTTTCCGCATTCTGGCGCACGCGGCTACCTGCCAGCAACCAGGACTACGCACTTGCCGTGCTGCGGATTGACGCCGCTCGACGGGATCGCTTACGATGCGTGGCCACGTTGGACGGCCTTTCCACATCGTGTGGGCCCGGAAGAGCCGACCTACCGCGAGCCGCTTTCCTTCAACGGTGAATGCCCGTGCGACGCGCACTAAGAATTGTCCTTTGGTCCGGTCTGGCCTGTCTGCTCGTGCTCGCCACGGCGGCCTTGGTCCTGTACCGTGGCACGCAACACGTGCCCGAGTTCTACCAACAGGTCTTGACCGCGACCGTCCCGCCTGCGCAGCAATTCCAAGTGGGTGACGAATTAGAGCGGGATGTCCTGGAACTGCACAACGCTACGACCCAACCGGGCCGCTGGGAAGCCGAATTCACGGACGAGCAAATCAACGCGTGGTTGGCCACCATCTTGCCGCGGAATCACCCGCAAGCTTTGCCTGCCGAGATTCGGGATCCGCGAGTCAAGATCGCCGCCCAGTCGGCTCAACTGGCTTGGCGTCTGGAGAGCGAGCGGTTTGCGACGGTGATTTCCCTGCAGGCCGACGTGTACTTGACCGACCAGCCGAATCAAATCGCCATCCGCCTGCACGCCGTCCGCGCGGGATGGGTGCCGGTGCCGCTGACCCAGCTGTTGGAACGTGTGTCCGATGCCGCGCGCCGCGCCGGCGTGGATCTGTCCTGGAGTCAACGGGACGGCGATCCCGTGGCGTTGCTGCGCGTCCCGGCGCGTCATCCGCAGTACGAGGACCGCGAACTTGTCCTGGACTCACTCGAATTGAGCGATGGCAAAGTGAGCGTGGCCGGACATACCGAGCGCCAAAAATGACCGGCATCCTGCGCGACGGAACGTTCGTCAGCCATCCCGTGCGGCGCGAGCCCTTTTTCAGAATTGGAGAAGTGGTTTCTCCGCGTACTCGCCCTTTTGTCCCCGAATCGCCGTTTCCAGCTTTCCCTCGTCAAAGGCGTCGGATCCCAGCATCTTCCAGCGCATACCGCCCGAGGCGTTGGTGAGCGTGAGTTGCTGAGCCTTGGGGTCATAGCGGATCGTCATGTCGATATCGTAGATCACATGCGCCACGTACGGAACCTGGATCTCGTCATGAAAGTGAAGGTCCACCGCCTGCCCCCGCTCCAGGGCAGCTAACGAAATCGGCGTTTTCCCTTCCGTTTCATTGGCGATCCCCACGGCGCGCACCCAAAGCGTGTCCGGATCGCTCTCATCGCGGCGGAAGCGAACGGCCTCGAATCGGATCTCGACACCCCGTTCGTTTGGCGTTCCGCGGAGGGTATTGATGCCCAAGGCCGTCGCCTTCTGAGCTTGGTCCTCGAAGATGAAGAACGTGGGAATGCCGCCTTGGCCGTCTTGCAGCACGAAGGTCACTTGCCGCTCATTTTCCGCAAACAGCGGTTTGTCCGGCTCGACCCGGGCCAAGACGGCTGTTGGAGGTGTTGTATCTACCGGGCGAGTTGCCCGCCACACCAGGGCCGCTCCTCCTGCGTGCACGATGAATCCTGCCAGGATCAAGTACCGGCCACAGCCCCATCGCGAACCGACGGTTGTGCTCATGGTTGACTATCCTTCGGAAACAAGCCGCATCCTTACTCCCACACGCTCTCGCACGTAGCATGCATCCCGACGCGGGTCGGCGGCCCGTGTGCATGTTTGTGATTGTGGGCTTCGTTGACGCCTGTGTAGAACAGATACCACAAGCCGTCCCTCTGCACCAGGGCCTGGGGCGCGTCTCCGGCAGTTCTGAGCGGCCATCATGGGCTTTTGCGGGAATTGACCTTTCGTGTGACGGAGGCAGTCGGGTTGAGCGCGGGTAGGGAGGAAACCGCACGACGTAGGTGGGTGGTTTGATCCAGTCCGTGCCGAGTTCGGGCGAAAGCCTCGGCCAGTGGTCGGCCGGACCACGGCGCGTCACCTGCTTTGCTGCCGAAGACACGTCGTGACAGGACTGTCCACTCGCGTTGCAGATCGCCGCCAAGGGCGGATTGGAGCAGGATTTCGAGGCTCGCACCCCCATCACTCGCCGACACGGCCCGTTTCCAGTCGATCAGTGCGGCATAGGCGGCGGACGCATCGCCGGACCGGCATGCAGCCAGCAACCGCCTCGCGGCTCGGGCCCCGGAATTGTTGCGTCGTGCTTGCCAAGCTGCGATGAACCTAAGCACAGGCTTGCGTCCCAACCAAGCGGCCAGACCTGTCGCCAGGAGCGTCAGGAGCAAGATCGCAGGCGTGCGCCGAGACGAGGGTTGTGCCGGAGCGGCTGGGGCTGCGATGGTCGCCACCACGTTGACCACCTCGCCCGGCAGTGTTTTGCGTTGGAGTGTACTCGACTGCGGGTCCCACCACACCAGCGAGACGTCCGGCAATTGGAACGTTCCCGGCCGTTCGAACTGGTACTTGATCGTTTCGATTCTCTCGGCCCGCGATGCGCCTCGCTCGGTGTGGTCCTGAACGATCGCCGTTGCCGGATAGACGCGGACTCCTTCCGGCGCATCGGCCGGAACGGGTGGGAACATCATGGCGGTGGTGGCCGTGGCCCGGCGTGAAATGGTGCGTTCGATCACGTCGCCGGCGTTCACGGCATCCATTGAAGCGGGCTTCCAGCTCTGTGACACCTCCATGTCCTTCGCCGCGACGACGACGCCCAGGTTGTCAGTGCCCGGCGGCCGTTTGGACTGAAAACGCAGTTCCGCCGTCAAGCCTTCGACGGGTTCCGGAGCGGAAGTGAACGTCTTCTTGCCGGCGAAGCGGACGCTGAAGGCGGGCACGGCGATTTCACCCACGCGTTGGGTGTACAGGGCGAACTCGTGCCTCTGCGTGAAGTACGATTCACCGTCGACCTGTTCCGTGCCGACCTGCGGGTTGCCGGACTTGACAAAGACCGTCAACGGCAACTCGGGCAAGTCGAACGCGGGCGTGCCGCTGAAGGGACCCGGGGAGTAGAGTGTCACGATCAATGGAACCGCTTCCCCGGTCCAGGCTGTGTCCTTGCCGAGTTCGGCGCGGACGACCCCGGCTGCTGCCGCTACCGAAGAACTCGCGACTAACAGCAGCACGCCAAGGCAGCATAGGACGGATTGCCAATCCATCCTACTTTCGTACGATCCGTCCTTCATTGGTCGCCTCCCACCGGTGCCTCCGTCGCGAGCTGATAGGCGAATTTGGCTTTCAAAAAGTCGGCGGGCTTGGTCTGGATGCGGCGGAGCCAGAGGGCTTGCATGTCCGCATCCGTCAGCCGTTGGGCGGCTTCCGTTTCGGTGTCCTGCCCGCCCGGGTTCTTCGATTTGTCGAAGGTGATTTCGTCCGCGCCCACCTCTTGATCGCCCATGTCGCCGCCCTTTCGCTCGACCAGTTTGGCACGAGCCATGGCGATCCCGCGGTTGATCTGCGCATCCTCGAAGTCTGGTTTCAATTCCAGCGCCCGATCGTATCGCTCGACGGCCGGTTCGTAATTGCCCAGCATGACCAGACAATTTCCCCGATTGAATTCCGCTTCGGGGGCCCCGGATCTCGCGAAGGACTGCTCGGCCTTCTCGAACTCGCCCGCACGATACCAGGCGACGCCTTGTCGTAGCGGATCCCGAAAGGTCTCCGCTGCAGCCTGGAATTCGCCGCGGTTCAGCAACCGCTGGGCCTGCTGGTCCGGCGTGAACCAAAGGCTCCACCAGGTGATTGCGCCGATCACGCCTAGCAGCGGTATGGATTTCATGGTGTGGGTTCCTTATCTGTTTCCAACCCGCCGGAATGCCCCCAGGGATAAGACCGCGATTACGGATACCAGCCACCAGCCGGCTTCGGCCCAGCGCGTTCCGGCTCCCGCGTCCCCGATCGCTACGGGCGTTTCCGCCACGCGTCGGACCAGCGATTGAACATCCTCTTGGTCAGGCGTCAGCAGCTTGACATCGCCCCGTAGCGTGGCTGCGGCGTTCCGGATCGCGTCCCATTCCGGCGTGTCGGCTCGAGCGACCGCCAGGAAATGAACCGGCAAACCGCTTTCCGAGCGGAATTCGGCAAGAGAGTTTTCACCGTCGGCGGTGACGGTGTCCGCGACAACCACGATCGAGCCACCATCGTTTCCGAGCGTCCGGCCTGCAAGTTCGAGTGCGCCGGCCAGATCGTCGCCCGGCTTTGGCATCACGGCGGGGCTGATCTCCGCGGCCATTGCCGCCACGACGGACGTGTCGCGGGTCGGCGGCAGGACCAGATGGGCTGACCCCGAATAGGCAACCAGCCCCAAGGGCAGCGATTTCCTCTCCTCGGCAAGATCCGCGATCTTCAGCCGCGCCCGCTCCATCCGGCTGGGAGCCAGGTCCGACAGGTCCATCGACTCGCCGGCTCGTAGCACCAGCATCACAGGGACGGGATCGTCGGCAAACGGCGAAGGCTCCGGTCGCCAGGCCGGTCCTGCCACGGCGATGACAGCGAGCAGCCAGGCGACGAGCAGGCCAACGTCGCGACAACAGAAGTAGGACGGATTGGCAATCCGTCCTACGGTCAGGGCGTCGAGTAAGTCCGGCTCGATCGCCGCGCGCCAGCCGCGGAGCGGGTCTTGCGACTTGCGCACCCGCCACCAGATCCAGACGGCGAGCGGCGCCAGCAGCAGCCAGGCAGGCCGGAGGAAATGAAAGTCGCTCGGGAAGCTCATCGCTCGATCATCTCCAACTGGAAGGTCTGCGGATTGACTCGCAACCGCATGGCCGAGGCTGCGACGGGCACCGCCGCACGGCCTGACCACAGCTTCCATCCGTGCGAGGCGAGCCAGACGAGCAAAGCGGCGGCCAGCGGCCAGAAGTACAGGTCGCGGCGCGGGCGATGACTGACCGTCTTCACCTCGCGAGTTTCGATCTGATCCAGCCGGTCATAGATGCCGGTCAGTTCGCCTCGATTCATGGCCAGAAAAAAATCGCCCCCCGTCGCCTGGGCCACCGCCCGTAACGCCGGCTCGTCGAGCGCCTCCTCACCGACCGTGGTGGGGTCGCCCATGGCGACGGCGTGGATGGTGATCCCGCGGTCCGCGGCCACGCGGGCCGCCTCGACGGGCGGAACGGCGCTGGAGTTATCGTTGCCGTCGGTCAAGGCGATGATCGTCTTGGTGGGCGCATCACTGTTTTCGAACAGCCGGATGCCCAAACCGATGGCATCTCCCAGCGCCGTGCGCGGTCCGGCCATGCGGATCGCCGTCTCGTCGAGCAGCTGCCGGCAGAGGGCCAGATCGGCCGTGAAGGGCACTTGCAGGAACGGCGCATTGCCGAACACGACCAAGCCGACGCGGTCGCCCTCGCGGCGGGCGAGAAAATCGCCCAGCACTTCCTTCACCGCCGACAGGCGGTCCACCGGCTGGCCCGACGCGTTGGTGAAATCCTGCTGTTCCATCGACCCCGACAGATCCACCACCAGCAACAGATCGCGGGTCGGAATCGAACGTTCGATCGGCGGTTCCAGCCACTGGGGACGGGCCAGGGCCACCAGCACCAGCAACCACACGAGGGTGGCCACCACGAGAGATCCATCGCGTCCGGTTGAGGCACTCGCCCCTGCGCCGCCCGCCGCCTGCACCCGCCCGAGGAACGGTACGCGGACCGCCGGCCGGACGAGCGCGCGGGCAGGGAGAACCCACCTGACGGCTAGCGGCAGCGGGGCGAACCAGAACATCCAGACGTGAGCAAAGGTCAACATGGGTGATTTGAACTCAACCGGCTGTGCCGGAACCTAAAACCACACACTGCCGGCCCCGTGCCGGCGGAGGGATGACTGACCGGCTAGACCGACGTCCCAAGCGCCCCCTCTCCTCTCCCCCGTCTCTCCGTCGCCTTCGGCGGCGGAGAGACGGGGGAGAGGAGAAGTTGTTTCTGGAACGCGCCGCGTCTAGCTGTGAGTCGTCAAACCACCGACGCGGGGTCGGTGGAGGACGAATACTCGCCCAGTCTATCCAGCCCCCCCGTATTGCAAATCCCTATCGGCTGAACTTCGCCGGCTGCGCCGGAGCCCGAATCCCTAATCCTTCACCTAATCTCTTCCTACTACTACTTTGGAGCCAGAAGAGATTGAGGGAAAGATTAAGGTGCTCTTGGGCCCACCCATACCAAAGTTGCCACTATTACAGACTCCTGTAGTCGCAAGGCAGGACGGATTGGCAATCCGTCCTACGGAACCGTGTGACTCCGAATCCAGTCCGCGGCGAACGCGGGCTCTTCGCTAATGTCGGAGTCATCGTGATTGGCGAAGACTCCCCGCGTCAGCGTTTCGGCGACGGTCGCGGAAACCGGCTGGCCGCCGGTCTCCGCCAGCCAAGCCAACCAGGCGGCACCGGACAACGCGGCGACATTTTTTCGAGGATATGCCACCAACGCGGTACGTTTCAGTACCTCGGCAATCGCCGTCACGTCGCCTGCGATGGCAAGTTCCCGTAGTGCGGCCCGGCGGTAGGCGTTCACACGCCACCACCGAAAAAGGCGGAATGCGAAAGCCAAGGCTGCTACGGCGATCGCGGCGAACAGCAACCACCAGCCGGGCGCCAGTGGCCACCAGGGCACGGGCGGCGGGAGGATGATCTCGCGCAGGTTGTGCAGGCTGGCAGGATCGGAGTTCATCGGGTTCTTCTCCCCAGCGCGGCCAGCACCTGCTCCGCCACCGGCTCGTGGGTACATATCGGCAGGATGGGTACGCGAATGGCGCGGAGCCTGTCGCGAAGTTGATCGCACCGGTTCTGGAATTCCGCCTGCAACCGGTCGTTGAACT
The DNA here is from genome assembly GCA_964645045.1 of uncultured Pirellulaceae bacterium. GTDB lineage: Bacteria > Planctomycetota > Planctomycetia > Pirellulales > Pirellulaceae > Anammoximicrobium. The sequence goes on from CAZXYZ010000058.1 coordinate 43,973, forward strand.
GGGCTCCCACCGGCAGCGAAACCCGCCGCGTGCCGTCCGTCGCTTCCATCCGCCCCTGCACGGGCAGGCGGATGCCCGCCGGATCGTAGACCAGCACCGCCAGCACGTCGTTGTGTGCAGCCAGGCAGGTCGTCCATTTCCGAGTCGTTTCGTCGTCGCCGTCATAGTCGGTGATGAGAACGACCAGGTGATCGTGCTTGGCGACGCTGGCGGCCCGCTGCAAGGCTTCGTTGAACGCGGCGGCCCCCGTCGCCGGCCGCGAGGCGGACAGCCGCCCGTTCATCTGCACCAATTCCTGGCAGATTCGCAGCACGGTACCGCGGCTGCGCTGCGGCTTGATCTCGACAAATCCCTCGTCATCAAAGAGGATCGCGCCGATGCGATCGCCCCGGTCGACCGTTCGCCAGGCAGCCAGCGCAGCGGCTTCGGCCGCTGCCGTGGCTTTCGTCGTCCGAGTGCTGCCGAAGAACATCGTCGTTCGCTGGTCCACGACCAGCAGTACGGGCCGATCGCGTTCCTCGGAATACACGCGCACGTGCGCCGCGCGGAGCCGGGCCGTCGCTCGCCAGTCGATCGAGCGGATGTCGTCACCCGCCCGATAACGCCGCAACTCCTCGAAGGTCAGCCCGCGTCCGCGCAGCCGCGACGCGCGCCGGCCGCTGAGCAAGCTGTGGATCGGCTGGCGAGGCAGTAGCGAAAAGCCGTGTGCCTCGAACCGCAGCCGGACGAGATCATCGAGCGTCGGGTGAACGTAAGTGGTCATGGGCAATCCGTCCTACGTTACCGCGACTTGTTCTAAAATGGCGTCTACCACGTCTTCACGCGTCTTTCCGGCGGCCTCGGCTTCGTACGACAGATGTACGCGGTGCGCGAGGCACGCCGGGGCGACGGCTTGAATGTCCTCGGGGGACACGAAATCGTTCCCTCGCAGCCACGCGCGGGCACGCGCCGCCGCATCCAGCGCGATGGTGGCTCGCGGGCTGGCACCGATGCGAATCCACTTCGCCAAGTCTTCGCCGTAGCGATCTGGCTCCCGGGACGCGATGACCAAATCGACAAGGTACCGTTCCGCCGGTTCGGCGACATGAATCGCGTTGACTTCTTTGCGAGCCGCGAAGATCATTTCCTGGGAGACGGGCTCCGGCGGTTCGGTATTGCTGCCGACCGTTTCGGAGCGTACCAACCGCAATACCGAAAGTTCGTTCTCCGCCGGTGGATACGGCACCTTGACGTACACGAGGAACCGATCCATCTGCGCCTCGGGCAGCGGGTACGTGCCCTCCTGCTCGATCGGGTTCTGCGTAGCCAGGACGAGAAACAGTTCCGGCAGCTTGTGCGTCTTGCCGGCGACCGTGACCTGGCGTTCCTCCATGGCCTCCAAGAGAGCCGCCTGCACTTTGGCAGGTGCTCGGTTGATCTCGTCGGCCAGCACCAGATTACCGAACAGTGGCCCGGGCTGGAACTCGAATGTTCCGTTCTGTTCCCGGTAAATCTCCGAGCCGGTCACGTCGGAGGGCAACAGGTCGGGCGTGAACTGCACGCGTCGGAATTCGCTCTCGATCAACTTGGACAGCGTTTTGATCGAGCGCGTTTTGGCCGTGCCGGGAAGCCCTTCCATCAGCACGTTGCCGTTGGCCAGCAGGGCGATCATCAGCCTCTCAACCACGGTTTGCTGGCCGATGACCGCCGCGTTCAGTGCGGCGGAGATTTTCAAAATGGATTCGCGATGTGTTGTCATAGTTGCGCACAGTCCGGGTTCTCAATGTCGAAGATCTGTGAATCATCCTTAATCTTTCACCTAATCTTTCACTTAATCTCCGTCCGGCTCGAAGGCAGTGGGAAAGAGACTACGTGAAAGATCAAGTGAAAGACTAGGGGTTCGGGTCCCTGCGCAGCCGGTGAAATCTTCCTATTCATCCTCGGCATACTCGAGACGCACGAACAGGTAGTTCTCGGTACGCTCCGGCCCAAAGTGGATCAGCACCGGCGCCTCTTCCTGGGTCAAATTGTACAGTCCCGTTTCGGCGACGATGCTGTCGCTGTCACCAATACGAAAGGCCACGCGTTGCGTGTCCTTGTCCACCTGCCCCTGGACCGTCTGACACTGGTCGGTGTCGATGTTGTGAAGCGTGCCGCTGACGATTCCCTCTTTGCTGACGGCAAGCTGGATCACGTGGCTTGGCTCGACGTCTTTCTCGTTCGTCGAAACGGCGAAGGTTCCCAATGGCAGCCACTCGGCGGCTTCCGCCTGCTCGTCCGATTGCGGGGGCGGGACCGTGGCCAGGTCCATCGCGCTCATCGCGTACTCTTCGGCCGTGGCCACCCGCTGGCCGCCTACGTAGACGTCGTTGTCCTGGAAGGCCACGTTTCCACCGCTTCCGTAGTCGTAGAACACGGGCTGGGCCCAGACGACCGAGGGCGCACTCCAGGTGAACCAGGTGGTTGCACGCCCCCAGGCAGGCGCCGTCCACCAGTAACGCGCCGGAAAACTGTGTCGCCAGAAATGGAAGTGCCAACCTCCCACGGGGAATGGATGCCGGTTCCACCAGACGGAGGTAAACCAGATGTTGCGGCGGTGAGACGGTACCCAACTGCGGCGTACTCCGTTGCCCCATCCGCTCCAGAAGCCCAGCCGCGCCGGCGGGGGACTCCACCAGCCGCGCTGAGCAGGATTGACGAAGGCCGTGTTCCAGCGATTCTGAATACTGACGTTGACGCTGCGATCGATGGTGACCCACGGCGGACGCTGGCTGATGACGGTGTTGTTGGACCAGCGACTCCGGTCCCCGAGATTCGGTCGGTCGACCACGCCTGGCCGATTGCCGACGCCGGGACGGTCTCCGGCGTCGGGGCGAGCGGGCAGCGTTACGGCGGCGCCTCCACCGGGCCGATTGCCGACACCGGGACGGTCGCCGGCGTCGGGGCGAGCGGGCAGCGTTACAGCGATACCTCCACCGGGCCGAAGCGGCCTGTCCATCCCCAGGAAATCACCGACGTCGCCAGGCGACGGGCGGCTGATACCGCCCGGTTGAGTGCCGATACCGGGACGACTACTGAGGTTCGGACGGTCTCCTGGGAGGGGGCGAATGTCGGAAGTCCCGGGACGGTTTGGCAAACTCGGACGCTCTCCCACTCCGGGACGGTCCGCCAAATTCGGACGATCCACGGAACCCGGGCGAGTGGGCAGACTCGGACGATCTCCGACCCCCGGGCGAGTCGCCGTACCTGGCAGGTTCCCGGAAATCGGTCGATCACCGAGATTGGGCAGGCTCGTCGTGGGCCGAGAAGCGGGACGCGAGGCCCCGACGGATTGGCCGGCTCCCGGACGGGACGGGGGAGATGACGGCAGGTTCGGCCGCGTACTAATGCTGGGCGGAGATGCGGGCCTGGTGCCAGGAGCGAGCCCGCCGCTGGGCCGAACGACCGGCGACGTCGAGGGCAGACTTGCAGGCGGCCGCGCAGCGGGCTGACTGATGTTCGGCCGGCTCGGGGCGGGGCGGGGGGTTCCCAGGCTCGGCGTGCTGGGCCGGGAAACGGGTGCCGAGGCACTCGGGCGCGAAGCACTGGGGCGCGAGACCGATGCAGCCGGGGAACGCGAAGGGCCGGTGCTGCCAGCCGCCCCGCTGCTACGAGAGCCACCGCCACGCCCCTGGGCTGAACCGAGGTCCGGTGCGAGAAAGACGACGACGAGGATCGCGACGCAAGACGGCATGCGGATCATGGCTTCGCTCCTTCCTCGTTCGTCGTCCCGCCGGTCGCATTTCCGCTTGCCGCGGCCGTTCGAACCACGGTCACCGGATCGGCGGACGGAAGCAGTTCGCCGTCGATGGACTCGCCGATCACTTGAACGGTTATGGTATCGTCATCGACCCGAGTAATGACTTGGGTCCCGGCCCCGATTCGACCATCGCGGAGAGTCTGCGACATTTTCAGCATCCAGGCTTGGTCGTGCTTCGAGACGGTTCCTTGCCCGAACGAGCCGTCCGAATGGAAGATCCACGTGCGAATCTGTCTGTTCAACGGATCCCAGCCAATGATCTGCGTACCCTGCCGCTCCTCGTCCGCGAACTGGGCGGTGAACGAGCGGATCAGGAAGGTCCGGTTCGGTGACCAACGAACCGTGGTGACCACCTGCGCACCTTCCGCTTGATCCTGCCAAGTCCCAATCAACCACTCCAAGTCCTTCAGGGCCTCGCCCGGGCTCGCCGGAGGCAGCAGATCGCGTTCGCGCGAGTTGCTGATCAGCCATTCCTTCCCGTCCTTGACGAGTGTTGCCGCAAACACGGACACCACCGGTTCCGCGTCGCCGACGGCCAGCGTCGTCCGGCCCTCGATCGCGGCCACATCGGGGCGGACCAGCTGGATGGCGGTGATCTGTCCCGCCAGCCGAGCGCCGGGGGCCTCTTTGAAGAACGCGGCGAAGTGCTGCTGGAGTGCCTCGCGCCCTTCGATCCGCTGGCCCGAATCCTCCGCGGTCGAAACACAGTCGGGCGACCAGAACGCCGCGACCGCCCCGGCGTCCTGCTTGTTGAACGCTGCCACGTAAGACTCCAGACGCAGATGAATGGCCTCGTGCCCGCCCGGAACGGCCGCAGCGTCCTGGCGGTTATCGGACTGGGCGAGCCCCACGTGAGTGAGGCTCATCAACACGGCGGTGAATGCGATGGTTCGGATCATGTTTCTAGTCCCTGTTTGTTCCGGTTGGTTCGACCTGTCAAACTTCGCGTCCGCATACTCGATCAGAAGATCATGATTTCTCCGGCGGTGCAGAAAACCTGAGAAACAGACACAGGGCGGCGATCACGACGGCAACGCCGGCTCCACTTTGAAGCACCGCCAGCGGGCCGGGCGCGTCGGCAGCCTTGCCGACAAAACCCACGGCCATCGCCACCACCACGATACCAATGACCTTGTTTTCAAGGTCGGCGAGGCTTTCGATTTTGAACCGCTTGAACAATTGGTCGTCTTTCTGGCCGATGAACAGAATATAGACGCCGACCGCAATGAGATAGCTGATCGCCCCGACAAGGAACATATCGATGGCCTCAATGACGGTGAGCGTCAATTGCTTGGCGGTTCTCGCGGAATACTCGCCCATCTGCAATAGCTCCCATTCCTGAACCAGGACCAGGGCCAGTCCCGAGACCACGACGCTAAGCGTGAGAAACAGGGAGCCGATGACAGGCAGAACCATCAAGTACCGGCTGACATAGAGAAGCTTTCGCAGCATGGGAATGACGTGGATGCAAAGAAAGTAGGATCGATTTCCAATCCGAATTGCTAATTCCCGATTTCTTGTTTCGTTGCGCGCATTTTTGAACAGGAGGGAACAGAGGCAACAGAGAGAGCCATCACTCCGTTTCGTCTGTTTCCTCCTGTTCAATGATTTCGATTGATCTGGTTGCTGCCAGAGGCCGCGTTGGCCTACGGCCGGCCCCGCCAAGATCTGGCGGGGCCAACCCCGATTCCACATTTTACTGATTCGTCGGGAAGCGTTCCCCCAACTCCTTCAGCATGTCCATCGCCTTCATGGCCTTCAGCGAGTTGTAATTGATTCCGCCGGCCGTGAGGCTCGATCCCTCCTGGAACGGATACTGCGGAATCGTCACGAAGAACTCCTTGAGCTTCTCCTGCATGGGGACGAACAGCCACATGTTATCCGCGTACCAGCGCAGGTAGCCCATCTCGCCATGCTCGTGCATGATTTCGTACGGGTCCGCACGCAAGTTGATGATCAGCGGCCAATTGGGGACGATCCGCTCGCCGGTCGCGATATTGCCTTTGACGATCGCGAAGTGGACTTTCCAGTTACCCCAGCGAATCGCATTCAACTCGCCGCCTTGACCGAAATAGTAGATGGTGTCGCGGGGAGCCTTGTCGGCTTCGCCTTTGAAGAACGGCAAGTAGTCGTAGCCGTCCAGATGGACCTTCCACGTCTTGCCGTTCGCTTGATGGCCTTCCTTGCACTTTTCGACGATGTTGGGCAAACCGGCCGCGTGCAGGAACGTCGGCAGGAAGTCTTCGTGAGAGATGAGGTCATTGTAGACGGTGCCGGGCTTGATCACGCCGGGCCAGCGGACGACCAGGGGCACGCGGAAGCCGCCTTCCCAAGTCGTGCCCTTTTCACCGTGAAAGGGCGTGATGCCGCCATCGGGCCAGCTGCCCGTTTCCGCACCGTTATCCGTGCTGTAGACCACGATCGTGTTGTCGTCGATCCCGAGTTCCTTCAGCTTGTCCAGGAACAGGCCGACGTGGCCGTCATGTTCCACCATGCCGTCGGGATAGAGCCCGATCCCAGTTTTGCCCTCGGATTCCTTCTTCAGCCGCGTCCAGATGTGCATCCGGGTCGTGCTCATCCAGACAAAGAACGGTTTGTCGGCCTTGTGGGCCCGGTCGATAAAATCGAGGCCCGCGGCCGCGAACTCTTCATCCGCCGTCTCCATCCGCTTGCGGGTCAAAGGCCCGGTATCCTGGATGCGGCCGTCGGCATAGGAGTGAATGACACCGCGCGGACCGTATTTCTTCTTAAACTCGGGGTCCTTCGGATAGTAGTAGGTTTCCGGTTCTTCCTCGGCGTTTAGGTGATAGAGGTTGCCGAAAAACTCGTCAAAGCCGTGGGCCGTGGGCAGGTGCTTGTCCCGGTCGCCCAGGTGGTTCTTGCCGAATTGCCCGGTGGTGTAGCCTTGCCCCTTCAACAGGTCGGCAATCGTGGGGGCCCAATCCGGCGCGCCGTGGTCGCTGCCCGGCATGCCGATCGTCAGCAACCCGGTCCGGAAGGGGTGCTGGCCCAGGATGAACGAAGCCCGCCCGGCGGTGCAGCTTTGCTGGGCGTAGGCGTCCGTGAACAGGCCCCCTTCGCGAGCAATCCGATCGATGTTCGGTGTGCGATACCCCATGATCCCATGGTTGTAGGCGCTGATGTTGTGGACGCCGACATCGTCGCCCCAGATGACGAGGATATTCGGCTTCTTCTGCTGTGCCGACGCAATCTCGGCGGTGGCCGCGAGGCCCAAGAGAGTCAACGCCGCCATGAACAGCGGCCCAAGACGTGGTGTAGACATGCGTTACGATCCTTTCACAAAAAGTCGACAGAAAACAAGCAACAACGTAGGACGGAATGCGATTCCGGCCGGGACGGATTGGCAATCCGTCCTACCCAAAGACTCTAATCGCTACCTTTTTTCGAAACCCAAGCGGGATTTACGCCCGGCGATACATACGTGCCTCCAGACAGTACGGCGTCAATGGCCGGCAGGAGGTCGGTGACCGCCGAGCGTTTCAGGACGAAGCCGGTCGCCCCAAGTTCCAACACCCGTTCGACAACGGCCCGCTCGTCATGCACACTGAGCACGACGAGTTTGAGGCCGGGAACACGCTTGTGAAGCAAGGAGACAACGTTTTCGTTCGAGTCCGTTGAACACGGAAACGAGACGTCAACGACCGCGCACAAAGGCTGGAGCTTCTCGACCGTTTGAAAGAGGGACGACTCGTCGGCCACCATGACCACGGCGTTGAAGCATCCGTCTAGCAGGGTGCGCACGCCTTCCAACATAGGCGAATGGCTGTCCGCAAGCAAGACGGTCCCAGTTTTCATGCGATTTGTCACCCTGGAGCACGGCATCCTTCGCTAGTGTAGACCTCCTGGTACCGGGTAAGCCATACGTAGAAATACGCGTTTTCGCTGAAAAGCGGGTGCCCGTCCTACGCAAGACGACGACGTCAACTGGGCGCGATCAGCCCGTGGCGTATCGCGCACTGTACGAGATCGGCGGTCGAACTCGCCCCCAGCAGGCCCATGATCTGGGCTTTGTGGCCCTCCGCGGTCCGCACGGAGATGTGGAGAACCTTGGCCACTTCCTTGGCGGAATGGCCTTCCGCGAACAGCTGCAGGACTTCGCGTTGCCGGGGCGTGAGCGGCACGTCGTTGTCGGCCCCGGAAGCCGGCAGACGATCGACCTGTTCCGCAATGGCCGGCGTCACGTACGTCCGTCCCGCCAGCGCTTCGCGAATAGCCGTCACCAGTTCCGCACTCGCGGAATGCTTCAGGACAAAACCGGACGCCCCGGCATGCAGCGCCCGCGCCGCGTACAGGGCATCTTTGTGCATCGTCAGAAAGACGACTTTGGCCTGACCGCCCGCGCGGCGGATCTGGTCCACCGCGTCCAGTCCGTTGAGCTGGGGCATCGTGATGTCGGCGACGATCACGTCCGGATCCAGCCGCTTGGCCGCTTCGACCAGTTGCCGGCCGTCTTCGACGATTTCGACGAGTTCAAAGGCGGGCTCCAGCAGGCTGCGCAGCCCCTCCGCAAGCATACGGTGGTCGTCGGCCATCAAGATTCTGGGACAGGTCATAAGGGATCCTCCTCCGGGAGCGGTATGCGGACTTGAATGCATGTTCCCTGACCCGGGGTGGACGATATAACAAGCTCGCCGCCAACCAGGCGGACCCGCTCTTCCATGCTCGCCAGTCCCAGTCCCGGCTGGCTACGTTCCACAGCCGGATCAAAGCCGCGGCCGAAGTCTCGGACTTCCAGGTACACAAACTCCAAGTCGGCATTCAGGATCAGGTCAACGCGATCGGTCTGCGCGTGTTTGACCACGTTCCGCAGGGCCTCCTGCGCGATCCGGTACAGGCACAAGGCCAGGTCCTTGGGCAGCCGGGTGGGCAGCCGCCCGCAACGGAAATTCACGGCCATGCGCTCGCGCTCGGCCAGGCGGTCGCACTCGGCGCGGATGGCCGCCTGCAGGCCCAAGTCATCCAGAATCGCCGGATGCAGTTGGCGCGAAAGACGATGTACTTCGTCCGATAGGGCGATCAGGTGCTCCCTGAGGCCGGCAATCGCCGCCCGCGAGGGACCTGCCGCCGGCATCAACTGCTCGACCTTGCCGGCCTCGATGGCCGCCGCGGCCAGCCGCTGCGAGACATCGTCGTGCATGTCACGAGCCAGCCGCTTGCGCTCATCTTCCTGGGCCGTGAGGAGCCGGCCGGCCAACTGCCGGGCCTCCCTCCGGCTTGTCGCCAGGGCCTTGTCGGCCCGCGCGTGGGCCAGGGCATTGGCCACCACTTCGCCGACCAGCTTCAGTCGCTGCAGGATCGTCTCGTCCCAGGTCTGCGCGCGGGTGAGTTGTCCGAAAGCGAGCAGGCCGACGACCGTTCCCTGGACGTTCAACGCGACCGCAACACCGGCTTTCAAGCCGAGACGCAGCATCAGTTTCTTTTCTTCGCCGGCCTCTTTGGGCACGTCGGTCAGGGACGAGAAATGGAACCAGTCACCCCGGTTGAGTTTCGCCCACAACCAAGGGATCGAAGCCAAGGGAAGTACCTCCGGCGCCCGCGCCTCACCAAGCCGCACGGAGGCGGCGACCGTCCGCAAGTCCAGGCCGTTTTCAGTCAGCGTGAAGGCCGTCCCGCGGTCCAAGGCCAGGTGCTCCACCACGCGGGCCAACGTGTACTCGATTTCACGTTCCACGCCGTCCTGCGCGACGTGTACAAAGCGGGACGAGAGGTCGGATAGCATGGTTTCGAATCGCAGCCGGTCCGCCAGCGCAGATTCCGCCCGCAGCCGCCGCCTGCGGTTCACCAACAGGGCCACAATCAGCAGCGACTGCAGCGCGATCGCGGTCACCCCGGCGGTAATGTAGGCCCCGTACTGCTCCCAGACGGTCGCTCCACGAAACAAGACCACGGCTTCCGGCGGCAGGTCCCGCTCGCGGATTCCCCAGCGGCGAAGTTGCCGCCAGTCGAAAATGAAACGGTTCATTTCGGTTCCCGAGAACGGAATGTCACGGGGACGCTCACCCTGCAACACCCGGGCGGCAACCTCGCCCGCCCGTCTCCCCTGCTCCTCGACGGGCACGATGCAGCCTCCGACAATCCCCGCTCCCAGCAGCGTGTCATACAGTCCGAAGACCGGCACGTTGGCCGACTGCGAAATCCGCTGAAGGACATCACGCGGCACGGTAGGGATTTCTCCGTTGCGGTCCCGCAGAAAACTGTTGAAGAGGATGAAACTGCCCCGCGGGAGTTCCGCGGCCCGAGCACAAACGTCATCAATCGGGACTCCCGTCCAATACGTGAGCTCGATCTCCCGTTCACCCGTCAAATCGGCCTTGATTCGCTCCAGGAGGACGAGATCGTCGGCACCCGTGCCGCTGATCACGATCGCGTTTCGAGCCGCGGGCAGCAGACGACGCGCGCACTGCACCGTGCGGCGAGGTTCCCAGCGGTAGATGACTCCGGTCATCTGGGACGTGACCGGGAGACGCTCGCGCGTCTTTTCCTGAATCGAACAAAAGACGACTGCCGCATTCGGAAACGGGGCTCGATCGGTAAAGATCTTTGCCGCCGCGTCGTCCACCGGAATGACAACGTCCGGTTCGAGCGCCTCGTACTTGAGACGCAGCAAGTCCATCAGCCCACGACGATCGTCGTCCGTTTTCAATCTTTGCAGGTCGAGGTACTCGTTGTCGATCGCGACCTGCTCGCGCAGATTTGCTTCGATCCCCGCGCGAATTCCTCGTTCCCATTGCTGGTTGATCGGCAACGCGTAACGATGACTGTACAGAACCAGCACCCGTTTAGGCTTCGCCGGGGCGCCACCAAACCCGTTGGCGGCAAACGTTCCCAGCAGCGGGATGAAGACGATCAGCGTTGTCCACAGCACTCGCCACATTAATCGGGTCCTAAACGCGGCCTCGCGTCGGCTGGCTGCAACCCAATCGGAAGCTCGAGATTTGAAACAAATCCAACATGCGACACCTTAACGCGGGCTGACGCACGCGACCGAGAAAGTTACCAAAAAACGGCTGAAGAACCACGAATCACACGAATTCCACGAATCCGGAAATGGCTGTCATCCTTTGGCTCATTGAGGAAAGATGTCCGTCTACGTGTACGATCCGAAGGACCGCACGGAAGCGTTTTTCAAACTGGATCATCTCTTCGCCAAGGGTGTCATTGTCGGTGGTGAAATCGGCGTGAACACGAAATGCTTCGGCCTGCCCGGCGAGCATCACATCGGTGCTCTCCGGAAGCACGTCGACTTGATCGATCTCCGATTCGACGCGGAACGCCAGGCGAGTACCCTTGCCCAACGCCCCCCCAATAATCGCACCAAGCCGGATTCATACACGATTTACTACGGCTCCGACCAGTATCTGCAAATCTATTTGAACGAGCCGAAACGCGGCAGGGGACTCTTTGGCCGTGCGTCGATCAGCGACGGTAATCCGACTCCGTCGCGGTACTTCTTGAGCGCGGGTGTCGGCGGCGAAAGCAACTTGCGGTGCGGACGCGGCGACACGTTTGGAATCGGCTGGTACTTTATCGGGACGGGCAACGATTTCGGCCCGATTCCGCGGGCCGCGTTGGATCCGCAAAACGGCACGGGAGTCGAAATGTTCTACAGTATTCCGGTGACTCCTTGGCTGAATGTCGCGCCCGAGATCCAATTCATCCGGCCGGGTCTGCGCGCGATTGCCAACGACGCGGTGGTCTACGGATTGCGGGCGATGATGCGTTTGTGAGCCCTGCCGACTAATCAGTGCATTTCAATCGCGCACGAGCCGATGCCGTGGCGATAGTAGTTGAACTGCACGTTGGGATGGTCGGCCAGCAGCGACATCGGCACGGCGGAATCGGGAATCCGCTGGGCGATCATCAGGCAGGTCAAGCGTTGGCCGAAGGCGTTGTCGTGCGTGCCTGCGTGCCAGATCGAGACCTTGTCCGCCTTCCAGGTTTCATGCGGGCCGACGCTGACGGCTTGCGTAGGCACCAGTGAGATATTGCCGCCGCCGCTGGTGCGGGCGTTCTGGGCGACGGTCAAGGGATGCAGGTCGACGACCCGCGTGGCCAGCTTCCGGTATTCCTCCGGCGGCGGCGGGTTGTCCTTCCACTTGCCCTTCCGCCGCGGCGGATCGTTAAAGGCCCAATGCTTCACGTCGCCCTGGCCGCCCTGCATCACGGCACAGCGGACCCCCGCCTCCCAGCTGGCTCGATACGCTGCCGTGTCGGCTTTGGGAAAGTGCAAATTCGCGTCCGCCATGCGGAACTTCTTCTCAATTCGGTTGAAACACATGCCGCGGTCGCAGCGTTCGAACGACAGCGGATGCGTGACGGGCACTTCGACGCCGTCCACCACCCATTCGTCCATGCCCCAGAAGTGCCCCGAGCGGACGTCCAGCCCCAGTTCGTTGACCAGCCGCACGACCAGCGGCAGCTGTTCCGTCGGCCCGATCGGGCCGCACACGCCCACCGGATTGTCGGCGGTCGACTGCTTCCACGCGTGAATGTATTCCAGGGCCTCGGCCAGGTAGAAGTCCTCGAGCGTATCGTACAGCACGACCTTGAACCCCGGCCGCGACAGCTTGGCCATCTTCTCCGGCGTGAGCCGTACGGTATCCTCAATGATTTCCTGGTCCAACGTCGTGTAGTCCCACCAATCCGGCGCAATGGCAGATAGTTTCCTTGGCATCGCAGATTCCCTTGGTTGCAGAGGTCAAGACGAATTCTCAGCTTCCAGGCAGCATATCCCACAGCGACAGAAACGCAATCGGGGGCGGCGCGAAAGCGGTGGTTGCCGCATCCGCCGGCCCCTGAGCGTTCGCGCGGAAATCACGTGTTCAATTTTCGTAGGACGGATTGCCGATCCGTCCTACATTCCAGCCGGACCAATTTCCAGGGCGACGGCTGTCCGCTGATCCGGACGATCCGCGAGCGGTTTCCCAGCGCGCCGCCGATCAAAGACAAGTGAAAAACGAAACCTGCTCGACCGGCATTCGCTTCTCCGTGTCCTCGGTGCCTCTGTGTTTCATTTCTCTGGGGGAGGCCCGGGGAATTCAACTTTTACGAAAAGCAGCTTGTCGATGGCAGCAACGAGCGGCGCGCGGCCGGCGCAAGCCCGCCGGTTTTCCACATGCCGGCACGTTGGCGCGAGGGGTTGGCCAGATCACCTTCGGTGAAAACAGCGGACGGAAGGTGAAGGGCCCGCAGAGAACGCACACCGGTGGGCTTACGCCTCACCGCTCGCCAAAATCTCTGCAACGTTTGGGTCTGACCAACCGGGTGCGCCTCGTTCCGCATTGTACTGTCGGGCCGCCAGTTGTAGACTGGGTTTCCGCCCGTGCGCCCGCAGGTCCCACCAGGGATCGTTCCTGACGCGGATGGCGGACCCGTACGGGTCCGCTCTCGCCGTCAGGCGGTCGGCGTCCTTCCATCCCACTGCCCTTGCTTGTGGAGGTTCACGCACTGATGTCACGTCACGCCCCACTCTGCCTCATCGTCCTACTGGCCGGTTCTCTCGCCTCGACGGTCTCTGCCGCGCCCCTGCGTCTGGCCGCCGGTGGGAAGACCGGCTATTCGATCGTCGTGGACCCCGACGCAATCGCCGCGGAGAAACACGCCGCCGAGGAGCTGGCGATTTTCCTCAAGCAGGCGACAGGCGCGGACTTCCCGGTCCAGACCACCGCCCAGACGCCCGCGGGCCCGCTGCTGCTGGTCGGACCGGGACGCGTGGCGAGTCAAGTCGCTCCGGCCTTGAATCTGGCGGGCCTGAAACCCGATGGGATCGTCATCGAGACGGTTGGGGAGAATCTGCTCCTCGCCGGGGACCGGCCTCGCGGCACGCTGTATGCCGTCTACACTTTCCTCGAAGATGCCGTGGGCTGCCGCTGGTGGTCCTCGAAAGTCAGCACCATCCCCCGTCTCCCGGAACTCACCGTCCCCGAGCAGCACATGCGCTACGTGCCGCCGCTGGAGTACCGGGAGTCCTTCTGGGCGGACGCGTTTGACGGCGACTGGGCGGCACGCAACAAGTCCAATGGCAACTCCGAGCGTCTGGAGGACAAGCACGGCGGCAAGGTCCGGTACGGCGGGCCCTTCTTCGTGCATACCTTCGCCATGCTGGTCCCGCCGGCAACCTACTTCCAGGAGCATCCGGAGTACTTCAGTGAGGTCAACGGCCGGCGCCTTGATGGTTACGCCCAGGTGTGCGTCACCAACGAGGCCGTCAAGAAACTGATCACCGACAAGGTGCTGGCTTACCTGCGCGAAGACCCCCACGCGCAGATCATTTCGGTCTCCCAGAACGACTGCGACAAACATTGCCTGTGCGCCACCTGTAAGAAACTGGAGGAGGAGGAAGGGTCACCGGCGGGGCCGCTGCTGCACCTGGTCAACTACGTGGCCGCCGAAGTCGGCAAGCAGTACCCCCAGGTCGCCATTGACACGCTCGCCTACCAGTACACCCGCCAGCCGCCGCTGCATGTCAAGCCGCTGCCGAATGTGATCGTTCGGCTGTGCAGCATCGAGTGCGACTTTGCCCACCCGCTGACCGCCCCGAGCAACCGGAAGTTCGCGGACGACATCCGCGGCTGGTCGAAGATCTGCCAGCGGGTTTATATCTGGGACTACACCACCAACTTTGCTCACTACGTCCAGCCGCATCCCAACCTGCGCGTCTTAGGCCCGAACATCCGCTTCTTCGTCGAGCACGGGGTGCGGGGGATCTTCGAACAGGGCGCGTACACCTCGCTGGGGGCCGAGTTCGCCGAACTGAAGGCCTGGGTGCTGGCCAAGTCGCTGTGGAATCCGCAACTGGATGATCAAGCGCTGGTTCGCGAGTTCGTCAACGGCTATTACGGCGCAGCCGCCGCGCCGATGGGGGAGTACATCCAGCTGATCCACGACGAGGCGGAGGCCGGGGACACGTACCTGACCTGCTTCAGTTCGGCGACGGCAGAGTTTCTGAACTTGGCGATGCTGGCGAAGGCCGACCAGCTGCTGGACCAGGCGGAAGCGGCGGTGCGGGATGATCCGGCCGTCTTGCAGCGCGTCCAGGTGGCCCGCCTGCCCTTGCGTTACGTCTGGGCCATGCGCTGGTACGAGTTCCAGGACCAGGCGGCGCGGGAGCAGCTCGCTTGGCCCGGGCCGGCCGACTACGTGCAGAATTGCCGGACGTTCCTGGAGATCGCGAAGTCCGCCGGCGTCACGATGATCTCCGAGGGCGGGCCGCTAGCCGCCTTCGAGCGCCGCACCATCGGCCTGGGCCGCACCAGCTCGCCGCCGCCGCCGGGCTGCGAGGCCCTCGCCCGCGACCAGTGGATTGACCTGCAGGACGCCACCTTCAACCTGGCTGGGGAGGGCACTTGGGCGACGATGGAGAAAGACGAGTTGGCCTCGGACAAGACGGCCGCCAGAATGCCCGGCAACCATTATGAATGGGCCGTGCAGCAGTCGCTGCTGGGCAAGCCGCTGGCCGCGGACGCCATCTATGACGTGTACGCCTCGATCCGGGTCGAGAAGACAGGCAACGAGGGCCAGGCCTTCAGCGCCGGAATCTACGACACGAAGAACCGCGCGGGCCTTGGCCAAGTCGCCCGTACCTGCGGCGAGATCGCGGATGACCAGTACCATGTCTACAAGCTCGGCAGCACGAAGCTCCACGGCGACGTGTACCTGTGGGCGGCGCCGCCGAGGAACCCGGACGACGTGAAGTCCGTGTGGGTGGACCGGTTCTGGCTGGTGAAGGGAAAGTAGAAGCGGAATCAGTGAAGCACGCTTGGGCAATCCGTCGGTTGCTGGGACCTGCCATCATGATGACTCGCAAAGAACGTTTTCTCACCGCGGTTGGCGGCGTTCTGGCAGACCGCACACGACCAGTTGGCACTCACCGGCGGCGTCTCGGGCCCGTTCACCACTTGCTGGATGCTGATGGGCTACGAGCAGATCTGCTATGCACTGTACGACGATCCGGCGGTCCTTACCAAGATTTTCCGGATCTCCAACGAATTCAACAAAGAAGCGGCCCGCTTGTCGGTCGCGGCCGGTTGCCATGCCCTGTGGATCTCCGATGACTTGGGCGACAGTTGCCGCGGCTTCCTCAAGCTCGATCATTTCCGCGAATTCTACCTGCCTTATCTCGTGGAACTGGCCGACTACGTGGATCGCCTCGGCGTTCCCGTGCTATTGCACTGCTGCGGGCGTTTTACCGATTACTTGCCGGATCTGGCCCAAACGAAGATCGCGTCGCTGCACCCGCTGCAGCGTACCGCCGGAATGGATCTCCGTTGGGTCAAGGAGCATTACGGGCAGAGGTTTTGCATCATCGGCAACATCGGCTCGTCGCGCACGCTCCCCTACGGCACGCCCGATGACGTCACGGCGGAGGTTCGCGAGGCGATCGGCATCGCCGCGCCGGGCGGCGGGTATGTTCTAGCCTCCGACCACTCGCTGCACGACGGCATCCCCATCGAGAACATCCGGGCGCTCCGCGAAGCGGGTTTGAGATATGGGACGGAGGCCTATCGAATTCAGATCAGAAGCTAACCTGCGCTCGGACAGTCCCCCCTGAACCGCGTCTGCGACAACGTCATCCAGTTCAACCACCACATCGGCACAGGCGTCCTGAGGCAGTCAGCCGCCGCCCCGAGGACATCCCGCTGTTGCCACAAGTGCGTCGGCGACACCGTCCGCGGCGCTTTACCGATCTCTGCGGACGGGGATACGATGGCGACTCGCGTGAGGTTTGATTGAGGCTGCAACAAGGGCAGCGGCATTCGCAAATAATAATCAGTGCCGCTCTTGCAGCTTGGCAGCGGTGCCGGGCTCGTTTTGGCACCAGCTTCCATTCTTCGGGGGGTGGAACGGACTGTCCAAAAACCCTGCCCGTCGGCGACTTGATAGCATTTTGAATTGTGAGATGGCTTTTTGGCATCGCGTTGTTGCGGTTTTGCGCCGAAGCGGCGTTTCGGAGGCGGCACACTGCAAAAGGAACGATTTTGGAACGGCCGCGTTCGCCGTGTCTACGGAACATCCGTGCCTCGCGTCGACACGCGCACTCAAGCACAGAAGTATTGCGTGTAGACCCTGGCGAGTCGTCGTCAGATTGATGGCGCGACCGGTCGGTGCTGCTCCCGACCGAAAGTGCACAGGTGGATGTGACCTGTGCGCGAAAGCAAGATCGGCTCGTGCGTATCCGGGGGGCGACCGACGCGTCTTGCGGACATGCGTTTCGATGCCTCGAACGATGTCACCGACGCGCTGTCGCATCGGTGGTTGTTGGACCCAACCGGTGCTCGGTTCCCACCTTCCCGCAGCCGTGAGGCCCGTCCTCGCCGATGCACCTTCTGCAGCCGGAACCACCATTGTTCATAACGTCGCGTTCATGTTCCCGGAAAAACGCGTCTCTGCTCTTCGGCACGCCCGCGTTCCGTACGTCAGACAAGAGCGTCCCGGACGCACGGCATCCGTCTTGTCAGCAGAAATCGGGGCCCAGATGACTTGGGCGAGTACTGACGGAGGGCGGGCGAGGACGAGAGGGGAATGCCCGACCGAGTCGCGCGAACGAGGCCCCCGTCTCATGAGACCAGTTTGACCGGCTGATCTTCCAGAATGGCCTTGACGGCCTCGGATGCTGACAAGGCGAGAACACCCTCGGGACTCGTCTCGACAAGCAGCGAACCCAAGGCATCCGGCTGGTCCGCCAATCGCTTTCCACCCGTTTCGCTCAGGATGCGGTCGATTTCGGGCAACCGGGCCGCGAAGGCTTGGCGGTGTTCTTCCGTCAGGCTGCGGCGGTCCTCCCGGGACAGACGTCGATTCCGTCCCGCTCCCGTTGATTGCCGTTGCAGCAGTACGATGGCCCGCACCCGGTCACGAGGCTTTCGCTGCTCCAACCGCGAGCGGAACGTCTCGCTAACTTTGGCGTTCCCGGTTATGGTTGTCATTGTTGGGCTCCCTTTCAAGACAACGCCTTCAGAGCCGCTTCCGGCTGCACGAGTCCCATGCCCCAGCGGTTGTCGGGACGCAGATCGTTCCCGGCCGGGTGTTTTGGCTTGTCACGACCCCCCGATTGTAGAGACGTGTCGGTTTGTTGTCGGCGGGACGCCGAAGGCTTCAGGACCTTGCCGCTCGATGCCCGGGAGCTGTGGGGAATCGAGACAACGCACTGACTGTTCCCAACCTCTTGCGCGCACAGGTCTGACCTACGCGCGCTGGGGCGTGTCGCTAATTGGATTCGCGGGGTCTACTGGACGCATCGCGGCGCGCAGTCAAAATGACGGCAAACGCGAATTGGCCCCTGTGTTACGGACACTCGAAGGTGGATTTCCTTTGGACCGCTCGGTCACATCGACCGACGCGTGTTCGCAACAATCGAATGGCCCAGGCTAGACAGACCGAAAAACGACCCTTTCTTGCATTTGATCACCGGTTCACTTTACGTCATCGCCGCGGTAGAATAATGCCGCGCTGCGTGGGCCGCCGAGGCCCTGCTGCAGCGGACGGGCCTTCGCTTTACCACGGATCGTCAATCGTTCGGTGCAACCACACGGAGGAATCTGGACATGGGGGCCACTGCAGAAGGGT
Organism: uncultured Pirellulaceae bacterium; assembly: GCA_964645045.1. Taxonomy (GTDB): domain Bacteria; phylum Planctomycetota; class Planctomycetia; order Pirellulales; family Pirellulaceae; genus Anammoximicrobium. The sequence goes on from CAZXYZ010000058.1 coordinate 62,337, forward strand.
TTGTCGCCTACGCGCAGCCGCTGCTCGATCAGACGGATGGTTCTGAAGAACAGTTGAACAGGGCATTCTCGATTAGCCAACTCTGCTTCAACCTCGCGCTGCTGCCGGAAGACAGTCGGGATCAGCAGATTAGCGAAATGAGGCTAAGCCTCAAGATGAATGACGAGGAATTCGACGACTTTCGGCGTTCCATCGTCGTTCCCATGATCCGGCGACACCAGGAAATGTTCCCGCAGATGCACAGGCGGGTTTCGACTAACTCTTCGCAAGGCGGCCCTTCGCCAAGTGGCCCCTCGCTTCGGGCTCGCCCGAGAATGACGGCGGCCGGCGAAGCGTACCCTGGGACCGATCGCTACGCGCCCTGTCCCTGTAATAGCGGGGAAAAGTACAAGTTCTGTTGCGGTAAGAAACGCGGTTGATTCCCGTTCGCGGAACGGACTCGGTGGGGGGGGGCGACCGACGCGCGCTGGGTGGCCTGCGACCGCCGGAATTCGACCAATCGTCCCAGAAAGTCGTGGCGTGTGAGACTCGTCACAGACGACCGTTTCCGGCACGGTGCGCCCGCGGTCCCTACGGCACCGAGACGCTGGACCGGCTGGTCCTGTCCGCCACCCGTGCAAGATCGCCCAAGGTTCTAACCAGTCCGAAGTTCGCTAATCTGCCGCTGCATTCTACGCCGCGATCCGGGGTTCTCAAGCAGTTCAAAGCCGTTGCGCCAGTGCCAGAGCAGGCTGGAATCATTGCCCTGGAGAAATGTACTGGACAGGCGATCGTAGCCCATGTCGAGCAACCTGTTGACCAAGGCGCTGAGCAGCGCCGTGCCAACGCCATAGCCTTGGACAATCGGATCGACGAAGACCCAGGTCAGGTGCGGTATGCCGAGGCGTTTCTGAAGGCAGTCCGGTGGCGGCGGTTCCGGCCAGTCGCCAGCGTTCCAGTCCGATAGATCGCGGTCCGGCCAAAGCGTGACCAGGGCCGCGGCGACCGGCCGCTCGTCGTCCGTCGCGACAAAACACGCCGGCAGGAGCACGGGCCCGTCGCCGGAGTCCCGCGTATGCCGCAGGCACTGACCGCCCGCGTCGCACCGCTCGTCGTCGTCCATGACGGAAAACGGGAAGACACGGAAGAAGGCGTGCGAGAAGGGGGCGGCCAGCAGGTCCCAGTCACCATCGCGAAGCGGCCGGACGCGAACCGCTTCTTGGGCGTCAATCTCGTCCGGCACCACGGACCTGTCCCGCAGGCGCAAGATCGCGTGGGAGAATTTTGGCCGGGGTGTGAGCCAGGCGCGGTCGCCAAAGTACTCGTACTTGTACGCCGCGTTGTAGGGCAGTTTGTGAAACTGCTCGATGGTGATCGGCAGTTCGATGGTTTTGAAGAAACGTTCGATCATTACGCACTCCTTCGGTCGCGTTTTGGCCGGTCCTCGCTCTTTTGCATGCTGACAAGGCGTCTGGCCACCTTCTAGCCAAGCGGACGTCACGTGGACAACGGATCCCACCGGTTTTCCTCGTGGAATGCAAGACGGATTGCCAATCCGTCCTACGAAACGAGAATTGAACACCTTATTTCTGCGCGGTCGCTAAGGCGAAGTTGAAGTGGAGCGGCTCGCCGGGCAGGACGGTCCTCGCGCCGCTGGTTGCCCGCAGAACCACGCGGTCACTCCCCACCGGACGGGCTAACGCCCGCCGTTCGCCTTCCTCTTCCCGCAGGGAGCAGCCCCCGCGTCCCTCGATGTGCCGGGCCGGCGGCAGGTTCAGCGGCCCGTGGTGGTAGTGGATGTTGATCAGCGGGCGGCAGTAGTTTTCGCCGAACAGTTGGCACCGCAGGCCGGCGTTTACATCGCCGAGCCAGATGCTGTCCTGATTGTTCTTCGGGTCCCACTTCCACGTGTGCTCAGCCGGGCGCAGGCCGCCGGGACGCCCCATGCCCATCATGTAACCAATCGCCCTGCGCGCAGCAAACAGCCCGATCTGAAACGCATAGAACTCGCTGCGGCACGCGTTTGCCTCGAACACCTGCGCAAGGAGCGACGCATCAGGAAAGCGGGAGACGGGGCCAGCGAGTGCATGAAAATCCTGCCTTCCGGGGCGGGCCCCGTCAGGAGCCGACGAGTTCGTAGAGTCCGCGGCCGGCGTGCTTGAGCTTGCCCTGCTGGGCCAGCGCTTCCCAGACTTCGTTGGGAAACTGATCCGGGGGCCTGATGGCCACGACTCCCGACTTGCCACCGCCGGTCATCGGGCCGTAACCCAACCGCGACTCGTCGTCGAGCTGGGTGAGTTTGAGACGCTTGCGGAATGCCTTCATGGCCAACCGCAGTTGCTCTTTGGAGAATGGTTCGGGCGTCTGCGTTTGTTCCGACTCGGACATGGGCTGCTCCTTGTGGAATCGCGAATGGGCGGTCCGTCCCGGGTGCAGTTAGGACAGGAAAGGGAAGGACTAGAAAAATGTCTTGCACCGGAACATTTTGCAGACCATCAACGGCTTGTCAACGAGGTGGACCGAGGTGGGATTTTGCTTCCACGAACGATTGGATATATTCGGCAGGCGGTACGCGATGTTCCCGCATACGTTTCTACCTCGATCCTGAGTGGTGCTATGACAATCCGAGCTTGTGCGAACCGGGCGGTGCTGGTGATCTTGGCAAGTCTCGTTGTGGCCGGCGCGCGGGGCGGCGAGCCGCCGGTCAAATTCCCGGCCAAGGTAACCCTGACCGGGGAAGCGGCGCCGCCGGCGGGCGAGTGGCTGCTGTGGTACCGGCAGCCGGCACAGAAATGGGAGCAAGCCTTGCCGGTGGGCAACGGGCACCTGGGCGCGATGGCCTTCGGCGGTGTCCAACTGGAGCGGATCCAGTTCAACGAGCACACCGTCTGGACGGGCCAGCCTCACGCCTATCATCACGAAGGCGCCGCGAAGTTCCTGCCGGAGATCCGCCGGCTGTTGGGGGAAGGCAAACAGCGCGAAGCCGAGCAGTTGGCGACGCAAGAATTCATGAGTATTCCGTTGCGGCAGTTCGCCTACCAGCCGTGCGGCGATTTGTGGCTGGAGTTTCCGGAACATCAACAGGTTGCCTCGTACCGGCGCTGGCTGGACTTGGATTCCGCAGTCTGCACGACCGAGTACCGCGTCGGCGCGGCCCTCGTCCGCCGCGAAGTCTGGGCCTCGTACCCCGACCGCATGATCGTCGTGCGGATGACGAGCGACCAGCCGGGACAACTGAACGGCACCGTCCGTTTGACCAGTCCGCACGGCGATTCCGAGGTTCAGGTGGCAGTCGACAAGACGCTCGTCCTGCGCGGCCAGGTTCAAGCGGATGGAATCCGCTTCGCGAGCATGGCCCAAGTGTCGGTCGAAGGCGGACAGCTGACGGCCGGCGCCGACTCGCTACAAGTGACCGGCGCCACCGCCTTGACGGTCCGGCTGGCCGCGGCGACGAACTTCGCGAACTTCCGTGAGTTGACGGCAAATCCGTTAGACCGCTGTGTTCTGACGCTGCTCAAAGCGGCGGACCAATCCTGGGAGACACTAAAGCAACGGCATCTGGCCGATCATCAATCGCTGTTCCGCCGCGTGCAGTTGGACTTGGGCCGCACCGAGGAAGCTCGCCGGCCCACCGACGAGCGGATCGTGGGGTTCGCCGGCGGCCAGGATCCGCAACTGGCCGCACTGACGTTCCAGTACGGCCGCTATCTGCTGATCGGGTCCAGCCGTCCGGGCGGCCAGCCGGCGAATCTGCAGGGCATCTGGAACGAGAGCCTGCGGCCTCCGTGGGACAGCAAGTACACGTGCAACATCAACACCCAGATGAATTATTGGCCGGCGGAAGTCGGGAACCTGAGCGAGTGTTCGGAACCGTTGTTCACCGCGCTGGACGACCTGGTCATCTCCGGCCGCGAAACGGCCAGGGCGCATTACGGCGCCCGCGGCTGGGTGCTGCACCACAACTTTGATCTGTGGCGAGGCACCGCGCCGATCAACGCTGCCAACCACGGCATCTGGGTCACCGGCGGTGCCTGGCTCAGCCTGCAACTGTGGGAACATTTTCTCTATTCGCAAGACCGGGAGTTCCTTCGTCACCGGGCGTATCCGGTGATGCGGGAAGCGGCACTGTTCTTCGCGGACTTCCTGGTCGAAGACCCGAAAACCGGCTGGCTGATCTCCGGCCCGTCGAACAGTCCGGAGCAGGGCGGTCTGGTGATGGGGCCGACCATGGACCATCAGATCATCCGTTCGCTGTTCGCGGCTTGTACCGACGCGGCGCAAATCCTGGGCACCGACCAGGAATTCGCCGCCCGCTGGACCGACTTGCGCCGGCGGATTGCGCCCAACCAGATCGGCAAACACGGGCAGTTGCAGGAGTGGCTCGAAGATCGGGACGATCCCAAGAACCAGCATCGGCACGTTTCGCACCTGTGGGGCGCTTATCCCGGTTGCGACTTCACCTGGCAGCAGCCCGAACTGTTCCGTGCGGCGCAGCAGTCGTTGGTTTTCCGCGGCGATGCCGCCACGGGCTGGTCGATGGGCTGGAAAGTCAACCTGTGGGCCAGGTTCCTGGACGGCGATCACGCGTATCTGATCCTGCAGAACCTGTTGGGGCCCGTAGGCCGGGCGGGCAAAGGCGGCATGTACCCCAACTTGTTCGACGCGCATCCGCCCTTTCAGATCGACGGCAACTTCGGCGCCTGTGCCGGCATCGCCGAGATGCTGGTGCAAAGCCACGTGAAGCAAGGCGAAGGGCCAGGGACGAAGGCGCCGTCCCGGCCGGGCGATCCATCTGCCTCGACCGCTTCCCCCGGGGACCGGGGGGCTGACGCCCGCCCGTTCGCCAACCTGCCGGGCGATCCATCTG
>CAZXYZ010000059.1:0-39178 GCA_964645045.1 uncultured Pirellulaceae bacterium
CTTCCAGCTTGCGATGCCATGATCTCCCGCAAGCTGGAAGCTTACGCCACGGAGAGATCCGACAGTAGTTTCTCGTCCCCCCGGCTCAACAAGCAGGTCAGTTCGGCCACCGTTGCTACACTCCCACATTCACCGCGTTCCCGGAAACGAAGCCGTCTGGTCATTCACCCAGGTTTTGGCGGGCCAGAGGATCAGAGTGCCGTCGCGGCTGGCGGACAGGATGCTGAGACCATCGGGGGAAAAGAGACCGGACGTCACCTCTTGGGAATGTCCCTTGAGGGTTAGCAGTTCGTTTCCGGTCCGCGCATCCCAAATAATGGCGTGATGATCCCGGCTGCCCGTGACGGCCCTCGTACCCGTGGGCGAGAAGGCGACCGAGTTGACGCCGGCCGAGTGGCCTTCGAGCTTGGCGATGACTTGCGGCTGGGCGCCGGTCACATCCCAGATCAAGGCGCGCGTATCATCGCTACCCGTCATCACGCGAGTGCCGTCGGCGGAGAACACGGCGCACAGCACGGCCTGGTCGTGGCCTTTCAATTCATGCAGCAGCCGGCCGGTTCCGGCGTCCCAAATCCGGGCCGTCTTGTCGTTCGACGCCGTCAGAACACGATCTTCGTCCGGCGAGAAGACCGCAGTGCGGACCCCTTCGCGATGCCCCTCAAAGCGTTGTTGCGAGGCTCCGGTCTTGGCGTCCCACGTCCTGGCCGTTCGGTCATCGCTCGCGGTCAAGACCTGGCGGCCCGACGGCGCGAAGACCGCGTCGTTCACATAGCCCGAGTGGCCCACGAGACGCAACTCGACGACTCCCGTCGCCGCATTCCAGATTCTCGCCGTGTTATCCCAGCTGCCGGTGATGATGCGCTGACTGTCGGGCGAGAAACGGGCCGCGGCGACGGAACCTTGGCGAGCGAAGGTCATGCCGCCCCGGCCGCTGCGGATGTCCCAGATCTGCGCCTCGTCGCCGCCGGCGGTCAGCAGCTGCGAATCATCGGGCGAGACGGCGACGGCCCACACCCGGTCGGCTTCGACCTGCAGGGTGGACTCGGGTACCAGACCGGCACGTCCGGCACCGTCACGACGGATCTTGTCCACGTCCCAGACTCGGACTTGCCCCGTGGCGGCCACGGTCACGAAACGCCGGCCCGCGGCCGAAAAAGCCAACGCATGGCTGGTCTGTCCACCCAGGTCGCACTGCGCAAGCTCGGTAGCCGACTCGGCATTCCACAGCCGTACCGCCTTGTCGGCGCAGGCGGTCACGACGAATTCTCCACTCGGCGAAACGGCCATGGACGTGACCGCATCCGGATGCCGCAGGATGCGCGGGTCCCGCTGGCCCGTTGGCACGTTCCACTGCAGCACCGTGTTGTCGGTGCTGGCGCTCAAGACGCGCTGACCGTCCGGCAGGAACGCTGCGACGGCAACGCCGCGGGTGTGCTCGGCGGTTTCCCATTTCAGCTGGCCCGTCGCGGCATCCCAAAGGCGGCAGCGGCCTGCGCCATCGCCCGTAAACAGCAGGGAATTGTCCGGCGAGACGGCGACGGCCGTCACCTCGGCGTCCAACCCGGTCAGCGTGCGGACCAGACTTCCCGTGGCGCCATCCCAAAGCTTGGCAGACCAGCGTTGGGCCGACACGTCGCCCGGCGCCGATTCGAGTTCGCCGCCCGTCAGGATCCGTGTTCCATCGCCGGACAGGGCCACCGCCGCATTGAAGCCGGTTCCCTCGAGGGCGAACAATTGTGAGCCGTCGGTCACGGACCACACCCGCACGGTGTTGTCGATGGCCGCGGTGAGCACGCGTTTGCCATCGGGAAAGAAGCGGCACGCCGAGACCAAGAAACGGTGGCCTTCCTGCAGAGTCCGCTGCTCCTTGGCCGTCGCGACGTCCCAGATCTTGGCGGTCCGGTCCCGGCTTGCGCTGACGATCCAGCGCCGATCCGGCGAGAAATCCGCCCCCAGAATGGCATCGCGGTGCCCGGCCAAAACGCGGCTGCGAAAAACCCGGGATTCTTCGTATTCCTCGACATTCCAAAGTTTGGCCCGGCGGTCGTGGCTGCCAGACAGAACGTTCGTGCCGTCCGCCGTGAACGCGCACGCCGACACTCGGCCCCCGTGGCCACGCAAGGTCTTAATCAGCCGGCGCTCGGCTACATCCCAGACTTGAATCGTGTTGTCGTTGCCGCTGCTGATCAACAGCCGGGCGGTTTTGGAAAAGCGGACACAACGGACGGCGGCGGTGTGACCGGCGAGAACTTCATAGGGCGTCGGGGGATTCTTCTTTCCGGTCTGCAAGACGGCAAAGTTGAACGGTTGCACCTTGTCCGGATCCCAGAGCAAGACCCGGGCGTCATATCCCGCCGTGGCCACGAGTTTGCCATCGGGCGAGAAAGCGCCGCTGTACACGGGACCGACATGGCCCAGAAAAGGCGGACTCGCCGTGCCGCCGTCAACTTTCCACACGATCGCCGAGCCGTCCTGGCTGGTGGTCAGGATCTTGGATTCGTCGGGCGAGAAGTTGGCGGACCAGATCCACCAGTCGTGCCCGCGGAATACCTGGCTCGTGCCGCTGCGCAGATCCCATAATCGCGCCGTGTTGTCGTAGGATCCCGTCAACAGCCGCTGACCATCGCGAGCATAGGCCAGACTCAAGACGGCGTCCGAATGGCCGCGGAGCGAGCCGGCCGGCTTCCCCGTGGCGGCGTCGAAGAGCTTGATGTAATCCGGCGCGTCGTTGGTACCGGCGGCAAGCCGGGAACCGTCCGGCGAAAATGCCACGGCAAACACGAACGCGGCGCCGGTGGGAATGGCGGCCAGTTGCTGGGCGGTTTGGGCGTCCCACACGCGAATCATGCCGCCCCAACCTCCCGTGGCTAACCGCTTGCCGTCCGGCGAACAGGCCACGGCTTCGATCGGCTGTTGGGCATCGAACGAGGCGACGTCCTGGTGACCGAGCAGCGTCAAGCGTCCCCACTCCCAGTCCCGTAACTTGGCCGGGCATTTCGCCAGCAGGTCGTTCACGCGGTCGAAACTGTTTTCGTCGATCTTGGCAGCCGCCAGCCCTATCTGGGCGACGTACGCCTCGTACACTTGGCGGTCGCGGGCCTGTTCGGCGAGCGTCCGTTGCTGAGCCTCCGCAAGCTCGGCTTCTTTGGCTGTGAGCGCGGACCGTTCCGCCCGTCGCCGCTCGTCCGCCTCTTTGCCCTGCGCCTCTTTGGCTTGGGCCGCAGCCGCCTCGGCTCGCTGGGCCGCCAAGTCGGCCAGTTGGCGCTGCTCGGCTTCGCGTTTTCCCGCATCCAGCGCAGCCTGGCGTTCTTCGAGCGCCCGCTGTTCCGCCCGGACGGCGGAGTCGCGTTCGTTGCGGATCCAGAAAAAGGCCACGGAAACAACCAGCAGCACGGCGGCCACCAACGCGGCGGTCAGCCGCTTGGCAGCCCGCAACCGCTGTTGCCGCGCGTCGCGTTCGCGCTGCGCATCCCGGATCCGTTCCAGCAGGTCGGCGTGGTCGGCGTGAGCGGGATCCAAGAGCGACGCCCCCAGGTCGAAATCTCCTTTTCGCAAAGCGCTCTCGGCATAAGCCAGACTTGCCCGCCGGCTGCCGTCTTTTGCGGCGGTATTGCCGTCCCACAGCGAGCAGGCTTCTTGAAAACCGTACAGCGCCCGGGCATAGGTCTCGTAGCGATCCTCGTCCACGGCGCGTGCCAAGTCGGTGTCGGCCCGCTCCGCCAGGTTGATGCTCTGGAGGTGAGAGCGGTACGCGCGGATCGCTTGCTGCAACTCGCCGACCGTGGCGAAGCGGTCCTCCGGCCGGGTGGCCAAGGCCCGCAGCGCGATGTCCAGCAGTTCTCCCGATTCCTCCGTCGGCCAGATTTCATTCCGGGCGGCGGCCGAGAGGCATTCCAGGACCGTGCTTCCCGTGTGGGGCGGGCCGCCGGCGACGATCTCGAAGAGAATCGCGCCCAGCAGGTAGATGTCGCTGGCGATTCCGACCTGCCCCGTCTGCCCCAAGGCCATCTCGGGCGCCATGTAAGCCGGACTGCCGGCCACCACGTCGTTGGACGCCGCGTCGGCGACGGACAGGGCCAAGCCCCAATCCATCAGCAGCACCTCGCCGAAATCGCCGAGCATCACGTTCTCGGGTTTCAGGTCGCGATGGACGACGCCGCGCGAGTGGGCAAACGCCACCGCATCGCTGACCTTCATCAGGATTTCCAAATTCTCGTCAAGCGTCCGGCGGCGGATAACCATGTCCCAAGGCCGGCCTTTGACACGTTTCATGGCGTAGAACAACGCCCCCGACTGATCTTGTCCCAGATCGTAGACGGGGACGATATTCGGGTGCTCCAAATCGCCGGTCACGACGGCCTCGGAGAGGAATTTCTGCCGCGATGACTCGTCATCCGCCTTTTCGGGCGCTAGCATCTTGACGGCGACCGTGCGATTGATGGACGCCTGCCGTGCGGCCAGCACGACCCCCATGCCGCCCTGGCCCAACTGACCCTGGACTTCGTAATCTGCCTGGGATTCGGCAAACTCGCTCTGGTCGCGGATGACGCGGGGCCGGATGACAACGCTCGGGCCGGTTTCCACGGTTTCGGCTGCCGATTTGAGCGACGTCGTGGTCGTCGCATCGAGGCCGATACGGCCCGCCCAGAGCTTGCTCACCTGCCGTTCGATGTTTCCGCTCACACCGCGCGTGTCCGCGGCCTGTTCCTGGACGGCGGCAGGCAGCGTTTGACGGCAATGCGGGCAATGGCCTGAAAGGACATCGTGGTCGTCCAGATGAACTTGGCAGAGTGGGCAGTTGGACATGGTCGGACTCAGGCTGTGCAATCAAAGGTGGGGATACATCGGTTCGCTCATGCATGAACTTACTCGAATCGCCTCCGCCAGCGGGCCCCGGGGGAGAAACGTCGGGTCTCGGAATCCTTGACGGCGCGGTTCCGGATCGCGGACCATCGACCGCGTGTCGCGACGGCATACCCGCCGGCAACCGCAACGCCTGCCAGCGCCGGCGTTGACGGCTGGGTCTCGACCGCCGTCGCAGCGGTCCCGTTGTCTTGAATGGGCGAAGTGGGGTTCGAGCCGGGGCCGGGTTCGCGCACCGGGTCGCCGATCGAGGTCCCCGACTTGTTAAAGTCAATCAAGATCCGCATCGGGAAACCGGCTTCCCGCACGTAAATCCGGTACCGTCCGTCCGGCAAACCCTCCTCGACCAGGCGTTCGAACATGAGTTTCAGATCCGCCAGGGTAGTAGGGGGCAATTGGTGGGCCGGGCCGTCGCTCCCATCCGGATTGACCTTGACGATCAGCAATTCCCGCGCGGTGTCGACGGTCACTTCCTCACGCGGCCGGACCTCTTCCGACCGGGTGATTTGCGGAGGCGTATTGCGGATCTCCTGGGCGGGGCGGCTGAAGTTCAGTGGCAGCGCTTCACGCGGCGGCGCAAACGCCGGCGGCTCCGGGGGGAACATGACCGGGTTCAGCGGCAGACGCGTCACGATCGTCACCGTCGCCGTGTTCAGGTTGGTGCTCGCCGCGCCCAAATCCTGGGGTGCCGCGCCGGCCGACGGTCTGCCAAAAAGACGGATACTGGGATGATTGGTCACCGTGATCGTCGCCTCGATCACGCCGGCATTCTGGGAAGCCTGCTCAAAGATGTAGAACGGCGAGTAGGCGAGAGCCAGGATCATCTCGGCCGGCCCGCTTCCCGATCCGGGCGTCACCGTCCACGTCCTTGTCCGATTGTTGTCCGTGACGAACACGACCTGATCGCCGGCATCGACGGTGCGCCCTGCCGGTGGTTCGTCTCCCCAGCTTACCGTCAGGACCAAATTCTGGCCAAGCTCCATGTTGTCCCCAGGCGCGCCCGTCCCACCGATGGTTCCGACCAGCAGTTGCACTCCATCTTCGCCCAAGGGCTTGCCGGGAAACTGTTCGACGATGCTCAGCCGCGGCGGCACGTTGGAAACGGCGCCGGCGGACGTCCGCAACAACACGCCGTCGACGATCGCCAGCACGCCCTCGGTCTGGATGTCGATCTCGCGGAGCACCCCCAGACCGCCAGGCGCGTCGCCCACACTACCTAGGAATATCACCCCCAGCGGCCCGGCGATGATCTGCAGACGCTGTGGCTGACCGGACTCGCTGTCCAGCGTGCCTGCCAACACAACCCCGGCGGACGCGTCCACCGAGAGATCGCTGCGGAGCGTCACAGGACCGTGCTGTGTCCAGGACGCAACCGTTATCGCAGCCGGCGTCCAGGTCCTAGCGCCGGTCAGGACGAACGCTCCAAGCCGGGTCGATATTCCGGGCCGGGTCGATGTTCCGACGGCTCCGTCGAGCGTGATGTCTCCCGCACCGGCCGCGAGGGTCAGGTTGTCGAGGCCCGGCATCGTGCCGTCGATCGCTTGGCGGAACCAAATGCTCTTTCCGCCCGCGCTGGTATCCACACTGACGGACTGCAGCAGCGTCAGCGGGCCGGAAAACGTCACGGCGCCGTTGACGGTGCGGATGTTCCCGCCCAGTCGCACCGGGCCCGCACCGTTCTGGAGCACCGCGCCGGATGCCACGAGATTGGTGTCGTTGGCGATCGTCAACGTCTGGGCGTTGGTAAACGTGAGTCCGCCGGCCGAGGCGGTCATGTTGGCATTGACATTGATCGATTGCGTAACGAGTTCAACGCCCAGCGGGCCGCTGACCGTCACGGGACCGTTGAGCGTGGTCGCACCTGCGCCGGACTGTTGCACCAGCGCCGCCGCGCGGACCGCCGGGAGATCCACATCGCCGGCGTCAATGATGGTCAGGCCACCCAGCGGCGTCGTGGCGCCCACGTTTTTGGCAAAGGTCACGCGGCCCGCGCCGGCCGACACCACCAGACTGTTCGCACCCGTCGTGACACCGTCCATGGACGCCGTGAAGAGGATGTTTCCGCCACCGCTGTCGACCAACACCGGAGTCCGGTTGCCAGCCAACTGCACGGGAGCGTTCAGCGTGACGTTCCCGCCAGCGGTTCGCAGAGCGGCCTCCAGCGTGATCTGCACATCGGACTGGAGCGTGAGGTTACCACCGCTGGTCACACCTTCGAGGATTGTCAGCGTGCCGGTGGTGGACAAGTTGACCTTGCCACCCGCCGCGGACACGCCGCTGGTGTCCGGATCGACGTCGCCGATCACCAGGTCGCCGACATTGGCGACGAACAGCCCCGCAGGACCGACCGCGGCCTCCATGTGGCCTACCTGCGTCGCCAACGCCGCGCCGTCGGCCGCAACTCCCGCCGAGGCGTTCAGCAACAGGCTGCCGGCCTGGACGTCCAGTCCGCCTGCATGATTGTCCACGATACCGCCAGCCGAATTCAGATGCACCGTGCCGTCGGTGGCCGTGATTCCATCGTTCAACACGATGTCGCCGGCCAGAGTGGTGATCGCCACGGCCGCGTGACCGGTGCTGATGCCGCTCAGCCCATCGACCGAGCCGACCGTGATGCTGCCGACCGCATCCCGCAGCGTCACGGCCGAATCCGTGCCGCCGGTCGACACGGCGACGGTCTTGAAATCGTGTGCGGCCGCCCCGAGATCCACAGCACCTGCGGATCGGACCGCCAGGTTCCCGCTCAAGCGAATCGCCCCCTTCGTCCCGGTCACGCTGCCGTCGGTACGCAGTTCCAGGAAATCCGCGGCGAAATCACTGTCCGCAGTCCAGCCGCCCGTGAACGCGATCGGCGCCTGGCCGTACCCGATCCGCACCACGGGCGCGGCGATCGTATTCAGCTCGGTGTCCGTCAGCGCCAGCCCGCCGCTCGCCTCAGCGTCGGCACCCAGGTGAATCGCCGTCGTCCCGGTGTGCGGAGACAGACGCACCTGCGTGCCGCTCTGCAACGTGCCCGCGAACTGCATGCCGTCGGCCAGCACCGTCACATCGCCTGCGGAGATCAACTGCGACCCGAGACCCATCCGGACGGCGTGTACGCCTGCCCGAAACGTGACGCTGTCGACGGTCAGCGCGGCTGCTGCTTCAAACACCAGATCGCCACCGGCCCTCAAGTCGACGCTGCTTCCGGTGTTCGCACCGCTCAGCACCATCCCGTTCTGCTCGACGATCGACACCTCGCCGCCGGTCAGATTCAGGCTGCCGAAGCGGATGGAGTCCGCCGCCTGGTCGCCCAGCGTGATCGCGTTGTTTCCGGCGTTCAGCGTCGCCAGACCCGCCACGTCAACCGCCGCTCCATTCGCGTCCGTGATCGGTCCGCTACTGGCCAGCGACAGGCTGCCGGCCGACACGGCGGCCAGCACGGTTTCGCTGTCTTCGCGGACCGTCACAACGCCGCCCGTCACGTTCAGGCGTCCAAAGTTCGTTATGTCACCAGCTTGGTCACCCAACGTGATGGCGTTGTTCCCGGCGTTCAGCGTCGCCAAGCCGGCCACGTCGATCACCGCTCCGTCCGCGTCCGTGATTGGGCCGTTGCTGATTAGCGACAGAGCCCCGGCCGACACGCCGGCCAGCACCGTTTCACTGTCCTCGGTGACAGCTACCGTGTTGCCCATCACGAACAGGCTACCGAAATGGACGTCGTTGTCGGCCTCATCGCCCAGCGTGATGTTCGCCCCGTCGAATCGAGCCTGGCCATCGACCGTCAAGTCGGCACCAGCCTCGTCGACAATGGCGACTGCCGACGCCAAGCGCAGGCTGCTGGCCGTATTATTGCCAGCCAGTCGCGTGGCGTTGTCTGCCTCGATCGTCACGGAACCCGCCGAGTTGAACGTCAGGCTGTCGAACTGCAGGAAGTCGCCCGCCTGGCCCCCCAACGTGATGGCCGCTCCTTGGAACGAGGCGTTTCCGGTCACCGCGAGGTTGGCGGCTGACGGTTCAATGATCGCGCCGCCGGCCTCCGCCCGCAGGCCAGCCATGACCCACGTTGCCGGTCCATTTCCGAAGGCGATATCCTTGCCGCCGCCCGATTGCAGGACAAACAGATCGTTTTGCGTGTTGGCGGCGGAACTTGCCGTCCCGTCGGCGAAAAGAACCCCGTCGGTGGTGCTCAACTGAATCGTTACGCCCGTGCCCGTGGCGCTCAATGTCAGACCGGCGGTGTGCAGATCGCCCTGCGCCCAATCGGCATAAATGCTTCCCGACGCCGCGGCGAGACTCACCGCGCCGGCTCCCGGCCGCAGCGCGACGGGGTTGCCACTGGTCCCGAGGCTCGCCGCTTCGAGCGTAATTTTGCCGCCGAACAGGCTGGTATCGATATCTGCCGCGTCCACACCACTGCCGATGTTCCCGGTGGACTTGAGGAGCACCTCCGCAGCGCTACTGGTCCCGGCCAACTGCATGTCCGAATCTTCGGCAATACTCACCGCCGCTGACGACGTGAATTTCAGGCTGCCGAAGTGAGTGGTGTCGGACACCTGGTCGCCAAGTGTGATCGCACTGTTTCCCGCGTCCAGCGTGGCCAGGCCCGTGACGCCGATCGTCGCTCCCGCTACGTCCGTGATCGAGCCGTTGCTGGTCAGCGCCAGGCTCGTCGCCGACACGCCCGCCAGCACGATTGCGCCGTCCGTGCTGACCGCCACCGCATCCCCCGTCACGTTCAAGCCGCCGAAATGAGTGTCGTCCGACACGTGGTCGCCCAGCATAATCGCGTTGTTGTTGGCGTCCAGCGTTGCCAGGCCCGTCACATCGACGGTTGTCCCATCGGCGTCCGTGATCGGGCCGTTGCTGGTCAGCGCCAGGCTCGAAGCCGACACGCCTGCCAGCACGGTTGCGCTGTCCTCGACGACCGTCACCGCACCGCCCGTCAAGTTCAGGCTGCCGAAGTGGGTGGAGTCCGCGACTTGGTCGCCAAGCGTGATCGCATTGTTCCCGGCGTTCAGCATCGCCAGGTTCGCCACGTCGATGGCTGTCCCATCGACGTCCGTGATCGGGCCGTTGCTGGTCAGCGTCAGACTCGCCGCCGACACTCCCGCCAGTACCGTATCACTGTCCTCGCGAACCGCCACTGCGCCGCCCGTCACGCGCAAGCGGCCGAAGTTCGTGGTGTCGGACACGTGGTCGCCCAGGGTGATCGCGTTGCTTCCGGCATCCAACGTTGCCAGGCCCGCAACATCGATCGCAGCTCCGTTCACGTCCGTGATCGTGCCATTACTGGTCAGCCAGAGGCTCCCGGCCGACGCGCCGGCCAGCTCGGTTGCGCTGTCCTCGCTGACAGCGACCGTGCCGCCGATCACGATCAGGCTCCCGAAATGGACCTCGTTGCCGGCGTCGTCGCCCAGCGTGATCGTCGTTCCCTGGAAGCGGGCCTCGCCATCGACCGTCAAATCGGCGCCGGCCTCGTCGTCGATCGCGGCGGCCGACACCAGCCGCAGGCTGACGGCCGTATTGCTGCCGGCCAGCCGCGTGCCGCTGTCCTGGTCGATCATCACGGAGCCCGCCGAGTTGAATGTCAGGCTGCCAAACTGCAGGAGATCGCCCGGCTGCTCGCCCAACGCGATGGTCGCGCCTTGGAACGAAGCGTTTCCGGTCACCGCGAGCCTGGCGGCTGACGGTTCGGTGATTGCGCCGCCGGCCTCTGCCCGCAGACCGGCCATGTGCCACGTCGCCGGGCCGTTGCCGAACGCGATATCCTTGCCGCCACCCGACTTCAAAACGAACAGGTCGTCCTGTGTGTTCGCGTCAAAATTCCCTGTCCCGTCGGCGAAAACCACGCCGTCGGTGGTGCTCAACTGAATCGTTACGCCCGCGCCTGCGGCGCTCAGCGTCAGGCCGGCGGTGTGCAGATCGCCCTGCGCCCAATCGGCATAGATGCTGCCCGACGCTGCGGACAGATTCACCGCACCGGCGCCCGGCCGCAGTTCCACGGGGTTGCTGCCGGCCCCCAGGCTCGCCGCCTCCAGCGTGAGACTGCCGCCGGAGACACTGGTGTCGATGTCCGCCGGGGCGGCACCGCTGCCGATATTGCCCGTGGATTTTAGCATCACCGCCGCAGCGCTGCTGGTCCCGGCCAACTGCAGATCCGTATCGACCGCGATGTCTACGGGTTGGTTCGCCGTGAACGTGAGCCGATCGGAACGCAGGAAGTCGCCCAGTTGGTTCCCCAGGTTGATCTCCCAGCCGTTCAACACGGCCAGTCCGGAGACCGTGACGCTGGCCCCGGCCGAGTTGCTGATCGCGTCCGGCGACTCCAGTGTCAAGCTGCCCGCCTGACTGGTACCGGCCAACTCGGCTTTCGAGTCGGCGTGAATCTCCACCGCCCCGCTGGCAGCAAAACTCAGGGTGCCGATGTTCAGGCTGTCGCCGGCCTGATTTCCGAGCGTGACCGAGGCGCCGGCAAAACGGGCGTTACCGGTCACGGCGAGCGTAGCCGACGCGGCGTTCGTCAGGGCGCCGGTCGAGCCAAGCACCAGGCTGTCCGCCGAGCTGGCTCCCGTCAGTTGCGTGTCATTGTCCTCGGCGATGTGTACGGCGCCGGCAGCAGCAAAGCTCAGGCTGCCGAACTGCAGCGAATCCAGCGACTGGTCGCCCAACGTGATCGCGGATCCCAGGAAGCGTGCTTGGCCAGCCACCGTAACCGCGGCTGCGGCGGCATTGGTAATCAGCCCGTCGGTCCGGATCAGCAGGCTGTCGGCCGAACTGGCCTCTCCCAGTTGCACGGCATCATCTTCCTCGACATATACCGCCCCGGCGGAAGTGAAACTCAGGCTGCCGAACTGCAGCCAATCGCTTGTCTGGTCCCCCAGCGTCACCGAACTGCCGCCGAAACGGGCGTTCCCGGCGACCGTCAGCCGAGCCGCCGCCAGATTCGTGAGGGTCCCGCCGGCGAGCAGCACCAGACTGTCGGCGGAATTGATCCCGGCGATCAGCAGGTTCCCGTCTTCCTCGATGCGAACGGTTCCGCCCGACTGGAACGTCAGGCTCCCGAATTGAAACACGTCGCCGGTCTGGTCGCCCAGCGCGATCGACGCACCGTTGACGGCAGCATTCTGGGTGACCGTCACGCTGGCGGAAGCCGCGTTGGTGATCGCGCCGGTCGTGTTCAGCGTGAGGCTATCCGCCGCGTTGGTTCCGCGGAGTTCCAGACCGCCGGTATTGTCAAGTCGCACGGAGGAGTTGGAGTGAAAGGTTACCGCGGCGACCTGCGTTTCCAGATCGATCGGACCGGGGGAGCGGACGTCCAGGTGCGCAGCCACGACGGCGACGGTATGGCGGGTGATCGGCGAGGCAGAATCAAGAATCACCTGGCCGCCGCCGACGGTAATCCTGGCGGCGCCGCCCTGGAAGAGAATGTTCTGCGAGACGATCGACACATCGGCCAGCGCTCCGCCGTCCCCGGCGAGTGTCACCGGTCCCTGGATCGTGACGGTATCGGCGCCGGTTCCTGTCAGGATTTCAAGTCGCCGCACGAAGTGCGGATTGTCGGCGCGGATCAGATTTACCTGGTCGTCGCCATCGCTGCCACCGGCCGTCGTGTCGATGGTGACCACGCCGATCTCGCCCAGGTGCAACTCCTCGAAACTCACGCCGCCGGTGGAACCGGATACGACCAACGCCGCTTTGGCTGAATCCGCGATGCTGGTCCCGTTGGAGACGTTGATGACGTCCGCGGCTCCCGGCAGGTTCAACGCGACCGAGGCGACGCCGAAGACGTCCACCGGTTCCAGGTCCATAAAGGTGATCACCCGTTCCTGAGCCGTTCCTTTGCCGATGAATACTAGGCCGTCGCCGAACGTGGTGGCCGAGGGTGCGTAGGTGACGTGTTCCACGCCGCTTCCCAGAATCGCCAGGCCGTCACCCACATTCAGCCCAACGGACGTATTCCCCGGGGTCGGCGAGGTCGTGGCGCGAGTTTGTGTGCCGCCATCGAAAAACACTCCGCCCAAGGGGATTGGGTCGGTGGAGGTAGCCGAGAACATCACGATCAGCAAGTCGTCGCCACCGAGGCCGTCGACGTCGATTCGCGGGGGCGACTGCAGGTTGATTGTTCTGCTTCCATTGATCACCACCTGGAACGCGGTGCCGTTGCCCGTCAGTTCAAATCGGTCCGCCCCGCTGCTTCCCCGGATGACCAGCTGTTGGGTCAAGGCCACGTCGTTGCCGTCGCCGCCGGTGTAGGTGATGTAGAGATTGACGCCGTTGAGCGTGACCTTGGTGCCTTCCGCCAGATTCTTGTACGAACCGATCACGTCGTCGGTGCCGTCGTTGCGGATCAGAATGAAATCGCCGTCTGCGGCTTGCGGTGTGTAGCTCCCACTGATGGTCAGTGTGGCATTGGAATTGATGGTTACTGTCCCCGTGGCGTCGATCTGATCATACGTCGTGCCCGGCCCCGTGCCGTTAATCTGCAGGGCGACCGCGGCATTGGCACCGAACCCCACGTCCACCGTGCCCAACCGGGCCGTATGGACTCCGCCGTTTGTGCCCGGCGCGATCGTGCCGGTCAAGACGGTCGCTGAATTCTCTTCGATTTCCACCAGGCCGGCCGAACTGAACGTCAGCAAGCCGAACTGGAGGTTGTCGCCCGATTCCTTGCCCAGCCGGATCGCCGTTCCGGTGAAACTGGCCGTTCCGGTGACGCTGAGACTCGCGCCGGCTGCATTGCCGATGCCACCGGAGCTGGTCAGCGTCAAGTTGCCGCCCACCGAACTGCTGCCGGTGAACTCGGTCGCGGAGTCCTCCGTGATAGTCGTGTTGTCGTCCGAGATGACGCTCAGGCTGCCAAAGTTAACCGTATTACCAGCGGCGTCGCCTAACGTGATGTCCGCCGTGTCCGCCGTGTTGATCGCGGTCAAGTGGGCGATCCCCGTCACACTCAGGTCGGCGTTGGCGTCATCGGTGGTATGGCCGGCACTCCTCAGCGTCAGATTGCCGCCCACCGTACTGCTGCCGGTGAAGCCAGTCGAGGAGTCCTCAGCGATCGACGTATCCGCATCCGAGATCACGGTCAGGTTGCCAAAGTTCAGCGTATTGCCCGCGGCGTCGCCCAGCGTGATCGCCGCCGAATCCGCTGCGTTGTCCGCTCGAAAGCCGGCCGTTCCCGACACGCTCAGGTCCGCATCGGTATCGTCGCTGATGTCGCCGGCGCTGACCAGCGTCAGATCGCCGTCCACCACGCTGCTGCCGGTGAACTCCGTCGCGGAGTCCTCGGTAATTGCCGCTGCCGCTTCCGAGACGACGGTCAGTTTGCCGAAGTGTACCGTGTTGCCCGCGGCGTCGCCCAGCGTAATCGCCGCCGTGTCAGGTCCGTTGTCCGCTCGGAAACTGGCGGTGCCCGTCACCTCCAGGTCCGCGTCGGCGTCGTCGGTGATGTCGCCGGCGCTGGTCAGTGTCAGGTTGCCGCCCACGACGCTGCTGCCGGTGAACGCGGTCGCCGAACCTTCCGTGATCGTCGCATCCGCATCGGAGACCACCGTCAGGCTGCCGAAATTCACGGTATTGCCCGTGGCGTCGCCCAACACGATCGCCGCCGTGTCGGCAGGGTTGTCCGCTCGGAAACTGGCCGTTCCAGTCACACTCAGGTCGGCGTCGCCGTCATCGGTGATGTCGCCGGCGCTGACCAGCGTCAGGCTGCCGCCCACGGTGCTGCTGCCGGTGAAGGTGGACGCCGAGTTTTCCGTGATTGTCGTGTCCGCATCCGAGACGACCGTGAGACTGCCGAAATTCACCGTATTCCCGACGGCGTCGCCCAGGATGATGCCGGCGGTGTTTCCGGCGTTGTCCGCCCGGAAACTGGCTGTGCCCGTCACGCGGACTTCCGCGTTGGCGTCGTCGGTGATGTCGCCGGCGCTGACCAGCGTCAAGCCGCCGCCAGTCGAGCTGCTGCCGGTGAACTCCGTCGCCGAGGACTCGGTAATGGTCGTGGCGGCGTCCGAGACGACCGTCAGACTACCGAAATTCATCGTGTTGCCTGCGGCATCGCCCAGCGTAATCGCCGCGGTATTGCCAGCGTTGTCAGCGGTGAAGCGGGCTGTTCCCGTCACGCTCAAATCCGCATTGGCGTCGTCGGTAATGTTGCCAGCCGCCGTCAGGGTCAGGCTGGCGGCGCTGTTGGTCCCGATCAACTGCAGGTCGCTGGTCTCGCGGATCGCCACGGCGCCGCCGACGAAGGTCAAGCTGCCGAAGTTCGTCGCCGTGCCGGCGCCCAACGTGATCGCGTTGCTTCCCGCATTGAACCGGGCGTTATTGGTCACGCTGACACTGCTTCCAGCCACATCGGTGATCGCGCCGCCGGCGGTCACGATTAGGCTGGTTGCCGAAACCGTGCCCAACTGGACGCCGCCGGCGTCGGTCAGTTCCGCGGCGCCCGCGGTCACGTTGACCGTCCCCCCGAACTCGTTGCCGGCATTCGTCAGCGTCAGGGCGTTCGAGCCCACCGAGAAGGTTGCCGTGCCGCTGACAGCCAGTGCGGCCGTCTGTGACACCGTGTTGCCCGTGACCGTCAAACTCTGGGCGGTCGTGGCCGCGTTGAAATTGACGTTCTCGGCCGAGACGGTCAACGTGCCGCTGCCGATGTTGATCGCGCCGCTAATCGTGACGCTGTCCGTGCCGCCCTGGCCGTCCAGGGTCAGGTTGGCCTGGAAGCCCGAACCCACGCCCGAGACGGCGATCGTATCATTGTTCGTTCCGCCGGCGTTCAGGGCCAACGTGCCGGTGGGATTGTCGAACATCACCGCCGGCGACTGGCCCGAATCCACGGTGGTCCTCCCGGCCGCGGCCGCCGCACTGACCGAGACCGTCTCGGCAACCGTGCTGAAGTTGACCGTCGTCGTGGTCGCTGTCAGGGCGGAATCGACCACTTCGGTCAGATCGAAGGAGAGCGTCGCGTTGCCGGTCAGCGTCACCGAACCCGTGTCATTATCGGTCATGCTGAATGTCTGTGACGCAAACGTGCCGCCGGTCAGCCGGATCGTGTCGGTGCCCGCGCCGCCGTTGAACGAGACGGCGCGCGAAAAATCGCCGCCCGAAAAGTCCAGTGTCACCGAATCGTTGCTGCTGCCCGTGTTCAATACGATCGAGCCCGTGAAGGACGATAGCAGGACGGTCACCGTATCCGTCCCGGAACCCGTCGCCCCGGCGACGTCGCTCACCAGCACCCGCCCCGGATCGCGGATCTCGACCACGGACCCCACGATCCGGACCGTCAGCGCATCGTCCGTAGCCGTATTCGCATCCGTCACCGTGAGGTTGTTGGCGGAAACGGCGATCGTCGTATCGGGCTGCGCGATCGACACGGTGGCGGTTCTCGCCGTGCTATCGTCCGCACCGTCATTGACGACGAACCGGATGCTGCGCGCCGTCGTCGTTGGGTTGGCCGCCTTGGTGTTCTCGTAAGTGACGTTGGCCGCCAAGGCCTGGACCGCATCCGGCGTCGCGGAGCCGTTCAGGCTTACCACCAGCGGCGTGGCCCCCACGCCGCCGGTGGCCGTGCCGATCAGTGTGCCGCCGAACGTGACATTCCCGCCGCTGAAGCCGATCTCGCCGAGACCTGATCCCTGGTTGCGAATCGACAGCACATCTTCGCCGGCGACCCCGTTCGTAACCGTGACGGTAAGACTTCCGGTGTTGAAGCTGGTCGAATCGACGTCGCTCACCGTGGCCTGAGGAGCGATCACCGTGGGCCCCACGCCCGCCAAGACGCTCAGGACCGTGTCATTGCCCGCTGTCGAGGCGTTGAGATCGACCTCCGGCGGATCGTTCACCGCCGCGACGCTTACCTGCGCCGTGACGAGCGTTGTCGAAACAGCCCCGCCGTCGTCTCGCGCCACCACCGCAAAGGCGTCGAGCGTGCCGTTGGCGTCCTGGTCCGGCGTCCAGATTGCCTTGCCCGTCGCGTCGATCGTGTCGTTGCTGCCGGGGGCAAAAGCCGTTGCCGATCCGGCGTCCGTGCCGATCTTCAGCGTGCCGCTGCTGACCGACTGGACGACGAAGGCCGTGACCGTCCCGTCCACGTCCGCTTCATCACCCTGGGCCGCCAGGTCCGTGAAGGTGATTTCCACCGGCGTGTCTTCCGCCGTGGTGTCGACGACGGCGGTAAAGGACGCCAGGGTCGGCGGATCATTGACCGCGGTCACGCTGACCTGAGCCGTGACAGGCGTCGTCGAAATGGCCCCGCCGTCGTCTCGCGCCACCACCGCAAAGGCGTCGAGCGTGCCGTTGGCGTCCTGGTCCGGCGTCCAGATTGCCTTGCCCGTCGCGTCGATCGTGTCGTTGCTGCCGGGGGCAAAAGCCGTTGCCGATCCGGCGTCCGTGCCGATCTTCAGCGTGCCGCTGCTGACCGACTGGACGACGAAGGCCGTGACCGTCCCGTCCACGTCCGCTTCATCACCCTGGGCCGCCAGGTCCGTGAAGGTGATTTCCACCGGCGTGTCTTCCGCCGTGGTGTCGACGACGGCGGTAAAGGACGCCAGGGTCGGCGGATCATTGACCGCGGTCACGCTGACCTGAGCCGTGACAGGCGTCGTCGAAATGGCCCCGCCGTCGTCTCGCGCCACCACCGCAAAGGCGTCGAGCGTGCCGTTGGCGTCCTGGTCCGGCGTCCAGATTGCCTTGCCCGTCGCGTCGATCGTGTCGTTGCTGCCGGGGGCAAAAGCCGTTGCCGATCCGGCGTCCGTGCCGATCTTCAGCGTGCCGCTGCTGACCGACTGGACGACGAAGGCCGTGACCGTCCCGTCCACGTCCGCTTCATCACCCTGGGCCGCCAGGTCCGTGAAGGTGATTTCCACCGGCGTGTCTTCCGCCGTGGTGTCGACGACGGCGGTAAAGGACGCCAGGGTCGGCGGATCATTGACCGCGGTCACGCTGACCTGAGCCGTGACAGGCGTCGTCGAAATGGCCCCGCCGTCGTCTCGCGCCACCACCGCAAAGGCGTCGAGCGTGCCGTTGGCGTCCTGGTCCGGCGTCCAGATTGCCTTGCCCGTCGCGTCGATCGTGTCGTTGCTGCCGGGGGCAAAAGCCGTTGCCGATCCGGCGTCCGTGCCGATCTTCAGCGTGCCGCTGCTGACCGACTGGACGACGAAGGCCGTGACCGTCCCGTCCACGTCCGCTTCATCACCCTGGGCCGCCAGGTCCGTGAAGGTGATTTCCACCGGCGTGTCTTCCGCCGTGGTGTCGACGACGGCGGTAAAGGACGCCAGGGTCGGCGGATCATTGACCGCGGTCACGCTGACCTGAGCCGTGACAGGCGTCGTCGAAATGGCCCCGCCGTCGTCTCGCGCCACCACCGCAAAGGCGTCGAGCGTGCCGTTGGCGTCCTGCCCCGGCGCCCAGAACGCCTTGTTCGTCGCGTCGAGCGTGTCGTTGGTGCCGACGGCAAACGGCGTTGCAGATCCAGCGCTAGTCCCGATCTTCAGCGTCCCGCTGCCAACCGACTGGACGACGAACGCCGTCACCGTGCCATCCACGTCCGCCTCGTTGCCTTGCGCCGCCAGCTCGGCGAACGTGATTTCCACCTGCGTGTCTTCCGCCGTGGTCTCGACGACGGCGGTGAAGGCGGTCAACGTCGGCGCGGCGTTCGCTTCGGTCAGGACAACGTCGCCGCCGGTGTAGTTGATGCGGAAGACGGTGCTGCCCACCGTAAACTTGTCGCCGTCATTCAGGTCCGCGGTTCCGTCGGAGTTCTGGAACACGCCGTTGAGCGTTGGCGTGGCTCCGGTGGTGTCGACGATTTTGAAGCTTTGGCCGCTGCCCGGCGGCGGCACGCTGTTCAACGTCAGCACCAGCCGCGCGCCGCCCAACGTCACCGTACGACCGGCACCGTTGACCAGCAGCTGGTCGAAACTGGTACCGTTCAGGTTCACCAGGAAGCGGGATGAGGCGTCGAACGTCACCGAACCGTTCGCGTCGAACGTCCCCGTGCCATTCAGTCCCGGCGAAAGGTTGCCCTGAATCGTCAAGGTCCCGCCGGAAAAGGCGTCGCCGGACACGGTCTCGGTGATACTCGTTCCTTGAAGCACCACATTCAGCAGGCCGGTCGACGAGGAGATAACTTGGTTGAGGACAATGGCGTCGGCGGCAGTCAGGGTCAGCGTCGAGCCGTCGGCACTGCCGCCGTCGGCGGTCTTGGTGATCGCCGCGTCAATGGTGATACGGCCGAGCGTAGCCGTTCCGAAACTGGTCGTCTGGACGGTCACATTCGAGCCGGCGTTCAGTGCGGTGATGATGGTCGCGGCAGACAAGGTCGTCGTGGTGTCGGCGGCGGTGGGGGAGAAGATCACGGGGCCTGGGTCGCCGGTGCCTGACGACGTAATGTTGGCGTCCAAATTGGTGATACTGACGTCCTCGGGGTCCAGCAGCCAATTGCCCGCCCTGCCGGCCGGCGCGGAAACGTCGGGCGTGGTGGCGAGCAGCAATTGGTGGCCAGAAGTCTCGACCAGACCGCCGTCTCCCGACAGAGCGCCGCCCCGAGCGGACAGCGTCCCGTACACGCGGCTGACGCCATCCGACCAGACGACAATCGTGCCCCCGTTGCCGTGGCTCAGCGCAGCGGCGGCCAAAGTGACCTCGGAGCCCACGTAGGTTGCGGTGGCGTTGCGGATCAGCGGGTTACTGCCCTGGAAATCGCCGCCCACCAGGATCTTGCCGCCGCCCGCGTCGCCGGAGGCGTCGATTCGGGCGCTGCCGGTCAGGCCGACTTGCTTGCCCAGCAAGTGTACTGTCCCGCCGGTCTGGCCGGTGGCGGCAGCGGAGACGTCGATCGTCCCGGAAACCAGCAGCGTCCCGTCGCCCCCGGCATCCAGCCGCACGCTGCCTGCCGGACTGGTAATCGTGCCGTCGACTTCGATCGCACCGGCGGCCACGTACAGGCTGGCGCCGAGCAAATCGATGGGACCGGAAAGCCGGACCGTGTCGTCCTCGCCCCCCAAGATAGTTACATTCGCGCGGGCATGGTCGCTCGAAGCCAAGCCGGTGAAAGCAATCGTGGAAGTCAGGTTTGGCTGGCTGTCGCTGCTGAAACTCAGCGAGATCCGCCCATCATCGATTCGCTCGAACCGGTGCGTCACGGTCTCGATCACGCCGTCCAGCGAGCCTCGCTGGACGACCAACGAGTCGGCCCCTTGGACGGCGCCGCCGGCTTCGAAAATAAGTCCGCCAAAGGGGAGCGGGTCGCCGTTCGAGAAATCGACGGTCAGGGTGTCCGCATCGGAGGATCCGTTCACGTGAATCGACGAGATTCCGTCCATGTCGGCCGCGTATGCGACTTGACCATCCACGGAAACCTGCAACTGGTCACCCTGCCTCGTCAGCAGGAAAGCATCCGCAACACCATCGTTTGCGCCTGCCCCCGCGTCAAGGAACAATTCTCCCGCCGCCGACGCCCAGACAAGCGAGCCAACGCTCAGCACCCGGCGGTCTTCCAGTTCTCGAACAAAAAGACCTGGAAGCAGTTTGTCGCGGCAATGTCGCGAGGTCCTGCGCCGAGCGCGGCGTTTCCTGGCCGCCAAGACACCACGCATCCACTCCCTTACTCCCATTACCTTCTTCTCCGCATCATGGCGATCTTGCGCACGATCCACTCCCCGACAGGCGATCTTGCCTGGCTAGCAAGATCGGAACACTCGATCCTGGTGCTATGGCCCCACTTCGATCTGCTGCCACTTCTTCAGTAAAGCTAGTCAAACCAGTCAGGTTTTTCCAATCAATCCATTGAACATCATGGGGTAAGTTGTTCCGTGCCGAAAAGAGTTGATGGCGCTGCTGCAGGTTTGCCGGCATTCCCACTGTTTTATTTTAGAGGCGAGGCTTACAAAGTCATGACCCAGCTTGGCGGATTTGATACGAAAGCGGCTGCCGAGCGGATGCGTGTGGCACCCCGGCCGCCGATCGTGGTTGCGGCAGCCAATGCAAAGACGTTCCCGACACCCAGCGAAACGCGAATTCGAATGCGTCTCGCTATCCGGACCGCAATGCCCCCTACCAAGCAGGCGGCCATTTCCTACGGGGACAGCAGACGGCGCCGCGGATCGTACCGCTTGGCATCGACCGCGTGTTGGCTTGCGATCCTTCTGGGGACGAGTGCTTTGTTCGGAAGCGAAGATGCGCCCGGACCCACTCAGGCAGCCTCGCCGTTCACGATCGATTTCCGTGGCGGCCCGGTCTCGATGCTGACGACGAACATCGAACCGCGCGGGGACAAGATGCCGGCGGACGTTGCCACCGCGCGTCTGGACGAAATCGCCGACCTATCTCACGCATCCGTCCTTCTTCGGGAATGGATGGGACTCCGCTACAGTTGGGACGCGCCGGCATTCTGTCACCAGCCACTGTATTTCGAGGAGGTGAATCTGGAGCGGTATGGTTATGGTCGGCGTTACGCGCGTGTTTTTCAGCCCGTTCTCTCGGGCGCGCATTTCTTCGCCACGGTTCCGCTGCTGCCCTATAAAATGGCAGCCGATCCGCCCTGGGCACGCGTCTCCAACTTGGGCCACTATCGCCCCGGAAGCCCCGCACCTTACCGGGTGATGCATCCGTCGCTCAGCACTCGCGGCGGCTTGGCCGAGGCCGCCACGGTCCTTGGCCTGATCGTGCTGATTCCTTAGAGCCCAAAGCGAAACAAGTACCTCACGGCGCGAACCAGACGAATGCCGAGCGGCTGCGAGTCGACGGAGATCTTTGCGCGTCCCCGAGTCCCGACGAGCAGTTCCCGGGGTGGCCCTTCCAAAGCGACCCTGGCCTGATAAGAAGGAAGCAGGGGACGCGCGACGCCTTGACGATCGACGTGGACGGGCATCTCGCTCGCGGTGCTCAACTCGCGCGGTGCAATCTTCAGATCCGTCTTGGCCAGCTCGATGATCCGCCCGCGCAGAACTTGGCCCGGCAGCTCGTCAACCTGCAACCGCACCGTCTGGTCGGCGCGAACCGATTCCATGTCCGACTGATCGATCACCAGCAGAGCTTCCAGACACGCCGGCTCGCCGATCAGGCAAAACAGGGTGCCGACGTCCAAGTATCCACCGCGGGCTCGCGGTTCGAGCGGGCTGCCCGTCCATGCGGGCAGTGACCCCGGCAGATAGAATGCATCCGGCTGAGTGGGAGGCGGGATGACGGTTCCGGCAGCCGGCGCTCGCAGCACCAGCCGCTGGGCGTCGCGCTGCCGCTCGCTCAACCGTTCCTCGATGTCCGCCAACGCCGCTTCGGCGGTAGGAATCAACGACCCGGCGCCCGGATCGTCGCTCTGCCGGGCGCGCAAATTGTCCAACTGCAGACGCTGCAAGTCGCGCTGGCTTGTCAACTCGGCGATCTCGCGGTCCAGATCGAGGTTCACCAGGCGGGCCAATTCGGCACCCCCTTGGACGATCTCCCCGGCTCGAATGGATCGCTCCAAGGTGCCCGCCACGGTGACGTGTACCCAGCGGGCGTCCCGGGGCTGAAGCACCGCCGGAGCAGCGACCCGGCGGGGCAGCGGAATCATCAGCAAGCCGGCGGCAACCGCGAGCAAGATTACCAACGCCAACCGCACGCGTCCCGGCCGAATCCGGCGGCGCTCCAACGGACTGTGCAGGAAACGAAGTGCCCTCCAGGCGGGAACGCCGAGGATCGCCGCGACCGTCGTCCAGGTCAGTACTTCCACCAGCACCTCGAGTCCCTGCCGCTTCGTCACCTGGTAAGCGACGTACAGGATCGCCGCGACTACAAACCACCGATACACGAACGAGGCAATAGCATACAGCACCAGTAACGGCCGATGGGAGACGGGCAGCGACCGATCGACCGCCAGTTCTCCGTCCAGGAAGAAACGGCGGACGCCCCGTTGGACGAGCGCGCGGGACTGTTGAGCGAGATTGGGCACCCCGACCAGATCCGACAACACGTAGTAGCCATCGTACCGGAGCAGCGGATTGCCGTTGAACAGCACCGTGTTGACCGAACAGACGACGACCATATTCAGCAGGATCGCCTGGAAAACGCCTGGCTGGCTGAACCACCACAAGAACAGACAGCCGGCGGCCAGGACCAATTCGACCACGATGCCGGCCGCCGAGACGGCGATCCGTTGCCACTTGCTGCGCAACAGCCACGCATCCGAGACGTTGCAGTATAGGCAGGGCACAAACGCCAGCAGCAACAGGCCGATCTCGTGACACTCGCCGCCAAACCGCTTGCAGGTCAAGGCGTGCCCCAATTCGTGGACGCACTTGGCAATCGCCAAAGCCGCCGCCAGCCAGACCAGATTCCCGGCCGTAAAGAACTCGGCGGCGGTTGGCAATTTGGCCCGCAACGTGTCGAACTCGACCGCCGCCAGCAGCGTTGCGGAAACGACCAGGGTTGCACAACCGGCCAGGCACCACCACGAGAAGATCCATGCCAATCTCAGAGCGAGCCACCGCAGCAGCGGTTCGGGATCTACCGATCCGACGCGAATCGCCAGGATGTTGGCAACGAAGCTCAGCCAGGCTCGCCGTCGGCCGCGGTTCCGTTCGCCCAGCAGTTGCCGTCCTTGGTCGGGAGCATCCGAAATGATCAACCCCGATTGGTGCAGCCGCCTGAGAAACCCCAGAATCTGCTCGGGGCGCAACTGAAGCGGAGCGAACCGCTGCTCGAACCTGGCTTGGATTTGCGCCAGGCTGGTCCGCCCATCCAGCATCTGCAGAATCTCGAATTCCTCGTCGCACAGTTGAAAATAGCGGAGGGAGACGGGATCTTTCAACACCCACGAACTCGTCGCGCCGAATTCCTGAGGATGGACGGCGACGTCCGGCCGCATCCGCATGGGGAGCGGCCGGTGGCCGGCGGACGTCAGGGCGTGGCGTAGATCTAACATCGCAGAACTCGTTGCCGACAAAGTCGCCACACGCGGGTCGGAACAAGGGGCAGCGTCCGCATGGCCGACAAGACGCTAGCCGCCGGTCCTGCAGCCAATCGAATCCACCAGCGACCGGCCCCCAACGTCAATCCCTCGAAGATGTCTTGCTGGATCGCTTTTGTACGCCACAGCAAACGCACAACACCATCGTGACTATTGCCAGAAACAGTAGTCGTTTACGTCGCCCAAAGGGTGTCCAGACATCGAGCATCCGTTTCCCACCGCGTTAATCACACAGCGCCCAGCCCGGTCTGGCCAGCCCACTCGCCACTGGCGAAGGACGGCGATTCGAGCAAATCGTAACGACGGGCGTCACCGGGCCGCGCCGGATGACGCATCCATTTTTCCAAGACCGGATCGCGGCTCCGGTGCATGCCTTCGTCCCGCGTTGGCTTTATTCAGGGGGATGGCGTCCTCGATCCACGTCCTCTCGACGAATAGCCACAATCAAAGACCGGTTCATCGCCAGTGAAGCCACCGTGGCTCGGCTTGTCGGGCCTAGCGCGACGATTTCCACCCCGTCCCAGCAGAAATGGTCTTGCCAAGCTTGCGTTCGCGGGTTGAACAGCGGCACATCCCTTCCGGACTCAGGATCTGGAGCCGTCTGCCGTGCCCATTTGCGCAGAGAGCAGGAAACACACGCCAGAGCTAGATTCTCGGCCGTCGTCGGCCCGCCGGCCGTTCGCGGCAGCACGTGGTCGAGGTGAAACGCCGCTTCCTGGCCGACTTGCGACAGCCCACAGTACCCGCACCGATTGCCGGCTCGCCGCACGACCTCGTCGTGCAGACTCGCAGAGACGTCGCTCATTGCGTCATTCGCTCCGCTCGCAGCCGCAACAGCGTCAGGAATTCTGCCAAATTCACCAGCCCTTCCGCCTCATCTCGCTCGCGCACAGTCAGCGGTTGGCCAGAATCCTGGCGATCCAGCAACGTCTGCAAGCGCGCGGCAACCGCTGTGGGGAGTCGGAACCGGGTCAGTTCGCCTGGCAGATCGACATCGATGGTCAAAGTCATGGAAACCTCCAAACATTCGTGATGCCAGTATTGTAGCATCCGCTGCCGCGCAGAAACACCACCGAGCGGGAAAAGGCCTTTGGCGGTTCCCGTCCGCGTGCGGAGGCCCAACCCAGCACAACGGCTTTGCACTGGCAACCGCGCTGACGATGTGGCCTTCTCGGCACGCGGGGCAGAATGTGGTAAGCTGTCGCCTTCGAGCAACGCAGACAGGATTTCCGGACGTGAAACCGGTTTGGGGGGCATTGCCATGTCGAACGTGTTTCGCAACATTCCGTCGGTCAACGAACTCCTGGACAGTCCGCCCTTGCGGCAGTTGGTCCAGCGGGCCAACCGCAACGCGGTCGTCTCGGGCGTGCGGCGATTCTTGGACAATATGCGGACGGAGATTCAAACCGCCGCGGCCGATATCAAGGTCCCCACGCCGGGTGAATTGGCAGAACGGATCGCGAACTGGATCGCGACGGAGGACACGCCCAATCTGCGGCCGGTCATCAACGCCACGGGGATTCTGCTGCACACGGGATTGGGGCGGGCGCCGTTGGCCGAGTCGGCCATTCAGGCGATCGGCGACGTGGCGCGGGGATATTCCAGCCTGGAGGTCGACGTCCGCACGGGCGAGCGTTCGCAGCGGATCAACGACGCGGCCCAGTGGCTGGCCAAGGTCACTGGCGCCGAAGCGGCCACCGTGGTTAACAATAACGCGGGGGCGACCCTGTTGACGCTGGCGGCACTGGCCCGAGGCCGCGAGGTCATCGTGTCGCGCGGCCAGCTGGTTGAAATTGGCGGCAGTTACCGGCTGCCGGAAGTGATGGAACTGAGTGGTGCCAGGCTGCGCGAAGTCGGGACCACGAACAAGACGCGAAGCGACGATTATCGGGCGGCGATCGGTCCGGAAACAGCCGCCTTGATGCGCGTCCATCCCAGCAACTATGCGATCGTCGGCTTTACCGAGCAAGCCGCGCTGGCGGAACTGGTCGCCTTGGGCGCGAAGCACCAGTTGCCCGTGATCGACGATCTTGGCTCGGGTGCGATGGAGGATTTGGCCGCTTATGGGATCGGCGGTGAACCGCCGGTTGCCGACAGCTTGCGGGCGGGAGCCGATGTCGTATTGTTCAGCGGCGACAAGCTGCTGGGGGGACCGCAATGCGGGATCATTCTCGGCCGCAAGCCGCTGATTCAAAAAATCTCGCAGCATCCCCTGTCGCGCGCCCTGCGGGTGGGAAAGCTCACGCTGGCGGCGTTGCTGGAGACGTTGCGATTGCACCAG
The DNA here is from genome assembly GCA_964645045.1 of uncultured Pirellulaceae bacterium. Taxonomy (GTDB): domain Bacteria; phylum Planctomycetota; class Planctomycetia; order Pirellulales; family Pirellulaceae; genus Anammoximicrobium. Next base: position 26,067 of record CAZXYZ010000059.1, read on the forward strand.
GACCGCGAGACGGCCGAACGCTCGCTGCCGTTGTTGTCGCTGCTCTCGACCTCCGTGGCCAACCTACAGCAGCGGGCTCAACGGTTGGCGCCCCAGTTGGCGGCATGTCCGGCGATCAAGTCGGCAGAGCCGGTCGAGTCACAGGCGTACCTTGGCGGCGGAAGCGTTCCCTCGCAGGGACTGGCCAGCTGGGCGGTCGCTCTGCAGCCGGCGCGGGGAAGCGTGGACGACCTCGCGGCTAGTTTGCGCACGGGGACGCCATCGGTATTCGGGCGGATTCACAAGGATCGGCTGTTACTGGATCTACGCGCTGTGTTTCCGCGGGATGACATGCGGCTGGTCGAAGCGGTCCAGCAGATCCAGGCACGGCCAGCCGATGGTTCCGAATCCGGCGCCCCAGAGACCAGCGTCGCCTAGGCGCCCCCTTGCGTAGGTATCAGAAAAACGGAAACTAATTGGATTGGCGGCGAGGCTTCCCAGCCGCCGCAAAAGCATGTGGATATTGAACTCCGTTTAATTAAGGAAAGGACGATCACATGGGCGTTCTCGTAACCCAACCTGCCCCGGACTTCAAGGCGAAAGCCGTCATGCCAGATTGCTCGTTCAAGGACATCAGCTTGTCCGATTACAAGGGCAAGTACGTCGTGCTGTACTTCTATCCGTTGGACTTCACGTTCGTTTGCCCGACGGAAATCATCGCCTTTTCCGAAAAGGCCGCCGAATTTGAAAAGCTCGGCGTACAGTTGTTAGGGGTCTCGATCGACAGCCATTACACCCATCTGGCTTGGCGGAATACGCCGCGCACTGAAGGTGGACTGGGCCAGATCGACTATCCGTTGGTGGCAGATTTGAATAAAGAGATCAGCAAGTCTTACGATGTGCTATTGGGTGCGGGAATTGCCCTGCGTGGGTTATTCCTGATTGACAAGAACGGCGTCGTCAGGCATCAGGTCGTCAACGATTTGCCGCTGGGACGCAGCGTGGATGAAGCGTTGCGCATGGTCCAGGCTTTGCAATTCGTCGAAACCAACGGCGAAGTCTGCCCCGCCAACTGGCATCAGGGTGCGCGGACGATCAAACCGACGGTTCAGGAGAGCAAGCAGTTCTTCAGCGCCGAGTACAGCAAGAAGTAGATCTGCGGCACGCGAGGTGCAGCATGAATGGTGAATCAGGTCAAGCCCGCGGCACGCGAAGCTTGGCCTGATTTCGTTACGGAGGTAGGATTCCTCCATAAATTCCGTGTGTGCGCTGGTGCGGACCCACGGGATCCGATGGTAGACTGACAGGTCGTTTGTCAGGGATTTGGCGTCGTCCTTTGCAGAGGATCAGCACATTGGCTACCGTGCTTATCGTCGATGACAACCCGATTGACCGCCGACTGGCTGCGGGCGTGGTGGATAAAGTCGGGATGAAGACGTGCTTTGCCGGACACGGCAAGGAAGCACTGGAGGTCATCGCCCGCGAGCCTCCCGACGTGGTTCTGACTGACCTGCTCATGCCGGAAATGGACGGCCTGGAATTGGTCGAACGGATCAAGCGGGACTTCCCCGCGATCCCGGTTATTTTGATGACGGCCCACGGCAGCGAGGAGATTGCCGTCAAAGCTCTGCGGACCGGGGCATCGCACTATGTGCCCAAGAACAACTTGCCGCGGGACCTGGTGAATACGATTCGCGATGTCCTCACCGCGGCGAGCGGCAAACGGGATCAGCAACGGGCGTTAGCGTCGTTGCACTTGGCGCAATTGCACTTCATCCTGGGAGTCGAGAACGCCGGTCACGAACCGCTCGTCAGTTTTCTGCAGGAACAACTGCGGAACTGGAGGCTGTGCGGCGACACCGACTTGATCCGGATTGGTACCGCGTTACACGAAGCCTTTGTCAACGCCGTCGAGCATGGCAATTTGGAGTTGAAGTCCGACCTCCGCAACGAACCGGACGGAGCGTACCAGCGGATGGCGGATCTGCGGCGGCGGCAGACTCCCTACTGCGACCGGAAAGTCCAGGTGTACGCGAACCTGACCCGCGACGAGGTGCGGATCACGATCCGCGACGAAGGGCCCGGATTCGACCCCAAAGGCTTGCCGGATCCGACGGTCCCGGAGAACATCGGCAAAATCAGCGGCCGCGGATTGTTGCTGATTCGAACCTTTATGGACGAGGTACGGTTTAATGATACCGGCAACGAAATCATCCTGATCAAAAAGAAGTCGAACTGATCCCTCGCCATTTGCGAACGGGCCGAGGGAGGTAGTGGCGCAGGCGGGAGGCGGACAGTCTGGCGGTGAGCCGCCGGCAATCGGAGACACGCTGTGCGGACGGTGCCATTCGCATGAAGAGTCCTGCTTCGACCATACTGCTGACCACGCTTTTGGCCGCTGCAGGGCTGGCCGCCGATTTGTCGTCGCCCGCGTCGTTGCCCGGAGCGGGGTTGTACGCGGCAGCCGTGCTGGTCGCGTGCTTCTTGCCACAACGCCGGTCCGCTCTCGCCGCCGCCGGCATCTGCTCGGGCTTCATCTTGCTGGCGTTGGTTGCGTCTTGGGTAGCGCCGGCGGACTCGTTGTCTTGGCCCGCACTGCTGCTCAACCGCGCACTGACCTTGGGCGCAGTTTGGCTCGTCGTGTACTTTGGCAGCACCCTGCCTCAACTGCGGGACCGGATCGCCGGCTTGGAGACGCGGCTGTCCAGCCTCCAAAACCAATTGACGCTCACCACAGAACGCCTGGAGCAGTCAGAACAGGAGTTGGCCGAGGCCGAGGAGCGTCTGACCCAGTCGGAGCAGCAGTTGACGGCCGCCACAGGCAAGCTGGTCCACACGGAAAACCGTCTGGAACAGCATGTGGAAAAGTCGGGCGCCGAGCTGGGGCAGGCCAACGAGCAGTTACAGACGCAGATTGCCCAGCGGCGGCGGACGGAACGGGCCCTGCGCGATTCGCAGTCCCAGTACATCAACCTGGTCGACAGTCTGCCCGTTCACGTCATCCGTAAGGACCGCCAAGGCCGTTTCACGTTCGCCAGCACCTCGTTCTGCAAACTGGTGGGTAAGCCCTGGGAGGAAATCCAAGGCAAGACGGACTTGGATCTGTACGAGCAGCACTTGGCCGAGAAATACCGTCAAGACGATCTGCGGGTGATGGACTCCAAGACCAAGTTCGAGGCCGTCGAAGCACACGACTTGCCCGACGGCGGCCGGCTCTACGTGCAGGTCATCAAGACGCCGATGCTGGATGCCAAAGGCGTCACCACGGGGGTCCAGATTCTGTTCTGGGACGTCACCGCTCGGGAAAAGGCCGAGATCGAACTCCGCGAGAGCGAAATGCGCAAGCGGGCGATCTTCGAGGCCGCCATGGACTGTATTATCTTTACGGACGAGGCCGGCAAGATCGTCGAATTCAACCGTGCTTCAGAAGTCGCCTTTGGCTACCTGCGCGCGGAGGTGATCGGCAAGGACTTGATCGATGTGTTCGTCCCGGCCGAATTGCGCGACCGGCAGCGCACCAACCTGCAACGGTACATGGGCGCCGGCGAATTGGGATCCATGCTCGGCCGTCGGCTGGAGACGTCCATGAACCGCAAGAACGGCGAGCCGTTCCTGGCGGAGATGACCACGCAGCCGATTCCTCTCTCTCAGGGCAAAACCGGTTTCGCCGTCTTTGTGCGGGACATCACCGTGGTGAAGAAGGCCGAAGAGCAATTGGTGCATGCCAAGGAGGCGGCGGAGAGCGCCAACCGCGCCAAAGGCGCGTTCCTGGCCAACATGAGCCATGAAATCCGGACGCCGATGAACGCCATTATCGGGATGACCGAACTCGTCCTGGAATCGCAATTGGACGACGAACAGCGCGACTACCTGCAGACGGTGCTCGAATCCAGCAACTCGCTGCTGGCGCTCCTGAACGACGTATTGGATTTCTCCAAGATCGAATCCGGCCGTGTCGACCTGGAGGAAATCGAGTTCGACCTCCGGCATTGCATCGAAGAGAGCATCCGCTCGTTCCTGTACCGGGCGAAACAAAAAGCGTTGGGTTTGAGCTACGAGGTGTCGCCCGACACGCCCGATTGGTTCGTCGGCGACCCGCTCCGTCTGCGGCAAGTCCTTGTCAATCTGGTCAGCAACGCCATCAAGTTTACAGACGTGGGCCGCGTCAGCGTCCGCGTGCAAACGGTTTCGACCATCGAGAATACCGCAGTGCTGCGGTTTGAGGTGGCGGACACGGGCATCGGGATTCCCGCGAACAAACGCGGCAAAGTCTTTGAGGAGTTCGAGCAAGCCGACAGTTCTACCAAGCGGCGGTTCGGCGGCACCGGTCTGGGGCTGGCCATCTGCTCGCGGTTGGTGCAACTAATGCAGGGCGAGATCGGCGTGGACAGCGAGGAAGGCACAGGCAGCACTTTCTTCTTTACCGTTTCGCTGGGACTGCCGCCCAACCGGCCGCGGGCCAGCGAGATCTTGACGGCTGCTCCCGTCGTGCTGGCCGCCAGCAACGAGGAAGCCGGTCCGTGCGGTCCCCTCCCGGGGTTGCGGATCTTGTTGGCGGAAGACAGCCCGGCTAATCAGAAGCTGGCCGTCGGCCTGCTGAAAAAACGGGGCCATCAAGTGGTCATCGCCAACAACGGCAAAGAAGCCTACGACACCTTCCTCGCGCAACCGCTTGACCTTATCTTGATGGACGTACAGATGCCGGAAATGGACGGCTTCGAAGCGACCGTGGCCATCCGCGCCGCCGAACACGGTTCCCACGTCCCCATTGTCGCCATGACGGCACACGCCATGCGAGGGGATCAGGAGCGATGCCTGGAAGCCGGCATGGACGCTTACCTCGCCAAGCCGGTCCGCGCCCAGGCATTATTCGAGATCGTCAACCGTATCGCTCGTCAAAGGGCACGGACCGAATCCTCCGGCAGCTGATCGGCCGAAGGGGGCATCGGACCGCGTTCAGGAGAAACCGCTGTGACACCTCTGCCGCACTATGTCTACATCGAAACCGTCGGCTGCCAGATGAATGTGCTGGACAGCGAAATGGTGGTGGCCAGCCTCCGGCAGCACGGCTATCAGCTGGTGGAATCGGTCGAGCAGGCGGACACGATCCTGTTCAACACTTGCAGCGTCCGGCAACACGCCGAGGACAAGATCTACAGCGCCCTGGGGCACCTGCACAAGCACAAGCAACGGTATCCCGAAAAAATCATCGGCGTGCTGGGTTGCATGGCTCAGAAGGATCAACGGCGGATCTTCGCGCGGGCCCCGTATGTTGATCTGGTGATCGGCCCCGGCCAACTGCAGCAGACGGCGGAATTAATCGAGGCGGCCCGGATGGGCGGCGGCCAGCAACTGGCGGTCAGCCTGGGCCGCCGTGACGGCCCCGTGGAACAGATCCGGCGCAGTCACGAGACATTCGACCCGTTGCGCGACCCCGCGATGCGGCCGACGCCGTTTCAAGCGTACCTGCGGATCCAAATCGGCTGCGACAAGTTCTGTACGTATTGCGTGGTGCCCATGACCCGCGGTCCCGAGCAGGGCCGTCCGCCGGACCAGATCGTCGCCGAGGCGCGGGTATTGGCGGACCAGGGCTGCAAGGAGATTACCCTGCTGGGCCAGACGGTCAACAGCTACCGCCACCGCAGCGCCGGCCGCACGACGCAGCTTGCCGATTTGCTGGCGGCGCTGCACGAGATCGAGGGGATCGTCCGGCTGAAGTTCGTTACGAACTACCCGAAGGACATGACCGTCCAGCTGTTGCAAGCCGTCCGCGATCTTCCCAAATGCTCCCACTACTTGCACGTGCCGTTGCAGAGCGGTTCGAATCGCATTCTGCAGGCGATGAAACGCGGATACACCGTCGAGGACTACCGGGAAATGATGGCCCGGATCCGGGAAATCCTGCCCGCCGCCGCCGTGTCCAGTGATTTTATCGTGGGCTTCTGCGGAGAAACCGAAGAAGAATATCAGCAGTCCGTTGAACTGGTCCGGCAGTACCGCTTCAAGACCAGCTTTGTCTTCAAGTACAGCGAGCGGCCAGGCACCAAAGCCGCCGAGTTGCTGCGGGACGACGTGCCGGAAGAGATCAAGCGGCGGCGCAACAACGAGCTATTGGCTTTGCAGGACGCCATCAGCGAAGAGGAAAATCAGACGTTTCTCGGCCGGACGGTCGAGGTTTTGGTGGAGGGCCCCAGTCGCGTCGCACAGAAGCGTGCCGACGACGGCGACGTGCTCCAGCTGACCGGGCGATCGACGTGCGATCGGATCGTCGTGTTTCAGGGTTCCCGGCGATGGGTGGGGCAAATCGTGCCCGTCACCATTTTCGATTGCACCGCCCATACCCTGATCGGCGAAGCGGTCGCGCGGCACACGGTCCCTGAATTGGTTCCGCTCGTCCTCAAAAGAGGTGTGGCGGACAGTTTTTCCGGCAGTTGCGGTTGACTTCCTGGAAAAACCGCGATTTTGGGAGCGACCGGATTCTGTCCCGGCGCTTCGCTCATTGGGTCGAACGGCAGGATCTGAGCAGTATCCCGACAATTTCCAACGCTTGCCGAGTTTCGACTATTTCCAGAGGTCAAACTCTCTGTTAACATTGTGGAAACCTGAAGCCGGCCCCAGGGCCGTCGTTGGGTAGGGTTCAGTGTTTCGAGTAAACGTAACGTATCGCGTCCCCGGGGCAGTCCCGGAGCAGCGTGCGATTCACGGTAAGTGATTCGAGTTCAGTTTACGGAAGTGATTGTCCGGTAAACGCTTTCAGTCAGCCGTACATTCGATGACGGTTTAACCCATGTACCTTGTCCTGATGATCCTGCGGTGGATGTGGGGTTGGGCTCCGGACGCGAGTCTGGAGTTGCGGACGGTCCCGATACGTTCCGCTCGGCGGCTTGCGAGCCGAATCGAGCGGGAACCTTCGGTCCGCGCGTTCTGGACGCCCGGTCTGGGCTGGCTGGTGTGGGACTCTGAACCTCGGCAAAATCAGACAGTATTTCAGCGGTTAGCGGCAAATTGTCTCGGGGATCATTTCTGGCCCAGTGGGGGGTGGACTCCACGACGCCTGCACTGCAGACAATAGAACTTGGTCCCCGACCTCAAGCTGCTGGCGGCCTGCCGAGGTTCTCGGTTCCGTTCTGAACTCGTGCCCTTCCGCGCTCGCTTGTCTCGTCCTGCCTGCGGACGCTCCTGAACAACCACGAAAGGAGCGGACCGTGACCGAAGTCATTGCTGCCATCATTGCGGCGGTGGTCGCCGCAGGGGCGACCTTTGCGATCGTCCAAACGCTCGCCCGGCTGCGCCGCAAGGACGCCGAAAGCGAAGCGCAACGGATCCTGTCGCAAGCCAACCAGGACGCCGCAAACCGCCAGAAGACGGCCGATTTGGAGATCAAGGAAAGGGCGCTGCAGCAGAAAGCGGAAACCGAAAGGGAAGTGGGCAAGCTCCGCGACGAGCTGCGCGAACGGGAACGGGCGCTGGACCGGCGCGAGGAGACGATCACCCAGCAGGCCGATGCCGTGCAAAAACAGGAACGCATCGTCGAAGCCACCCAACGCCGGCTGACAGAAAAACTGGAAATCAGCAGCCGCCAGAATGAAGAATTGGGCAAAGTCCTGGAGATGCACCGGCAGACGCTGCACAAGCTCAGTGGGCTCAGCCGCGAGGAGGCCACCCAGCGGTTGCTCACCACGTTGGACAACGAATTGGCTCAAGAGACGGGCCAAAGGATCCTTCGCCACGAGCGGCAAATCGCCGAACGCTGCGAGGCCCTGTCGCGCGAGATGCTCTTGACCGCCTTGCACCGCTACGCCGCCGCCCATACGGCGGAAAGCACCACCAGCACGGTCGACATCCCCAGCGACGATATGAAGGGACGGATCATTGGCCGCGAAGGCCGCAATATCCGCGCATTCGAGAAGCGGACGGGCGTGGATGTGATCATCGACGACACGCCGGGCGTTGTGATCGTGAGCGGTTTCGATCCGGTCCGCCGTGAAATTGCCCGCCAATCCTTGGAAAAACTGATCGTCGATGGCCGCATTCATCCTTCGCGGATCGAAGAGATCGTCGGCGACACCGAGAAGGAAATCGAGAAATTCATCCGCCACAAAGGCGAAGAAGCGGCTCAGGAGGTCAATGTCCCGAATCTGCACGAGCGGCTGGTGTATATGCTGGGCCGACTGCATTTCCGCACTAGTTACAGCCAGAACGTGCTTCGCCATTCCGTCGAGGTCGCGTTCCTCGCTGGCATGTTGGCGGAAATGATCGGCCTGAATGGCGACTTGGCCCGCCGCTGCGGCTTGTTGCACGATATCGGCAAGGCCGCCGACCACGAATTGGAAGGCGGGCATCCCAAGATCGGCGCCGACCTGCTAAAACGCCACGGCGAAGCCAAGGAAATCGTCCACGCGGCCCTAGGGCATCACGACGAAATCATCACCGAGTACCCGTACACCATGCTGGTAGCGACGGGCGACGCATGCAGCGCGTCCCGCCCCGGCGCACGCCGGGAATCGTTGGAACGCTACATCAAGCGGATGGAGGAGCTGGAGACCATCGCCACCGGGTTCCCCGGCGTGGAACAAGCGTTCGCCATTCAAGCCGGACGGGAACTCCGGGTCCTGGTTAGCGCCCGGGATACGGATGACGTCCGCGCCGCCCGGATCTGCCGCGACATTGCCAAAGCGTTTGAGGAGCAGCTGACGTACCCCGGCGAGATCAAGGTCACCGTCGTCCGCGAGTCGCGGTTTACGGAAATCGCCAGGTAATCTTGCTCGGCTCCAAGGCCGCAGGAAAAAACCCGGAAGAGGACAAGTAAAAGATGACGTGAAAGACGAGGGCTTCGGGTTCCGTCCCAGCCGGTTAAGTTCTTCTGGCGTAAATCCTTGCGGCGATCGAGACCCGTTTGCAAGACCCTGAAACCCACCGGACAGAGCGACCGTTGCCAAAGGCTTGGCTCTTCGCTCCGGACCCGTCGCAGGTTCGCCGCCTTCGCCCCGAGCCCGCGATCCGCGAATCCTCGGTTGCAGAAGGGCCAAGTGCATGTATACTACGTCGTTTTGAACAAAGTCGCTTTGACGAACGAGTTAAGTCAAATCGGTCCAGGCGGTACTCGCAGTAAGGAAGATCTCGATGGCGCGCGTATGCGAGGTGTGCGGTAAAGGCACCCAGGTGGGAAATTCGGTGGAAATCCGCGGTAAGGCCAAGTACTTGGGCGGCGTGGGTACCAAGAAGACGGGAATCACGCGGCGCAAGTTCAAGCCGAATTTGCAGCGGGTGAAGATCTCGACGATGTCGGGCACTCACAAGTCCGCGCGCGTCTGTACCCGTTGCCTGCGCAACGGAGCCGTGCGCAAAGTGGTTCGCCAGAAGCCTTTCAAGCTTCCGACGAAGTAGGGTCGCTTGGAAGTTCCGATGTGAGCGGCTAGGCGCTAGCCCGATGCTACTTACATTGGGACCGTTGGGGGAATTTTTGTTCGCGGAGCGGCGCAAGCCGCCCGTTTCTCCGACCGTAATACCGGACGGCTCGCGCCGTGCCGCTACAAAGTGAGCGGCATGGGGCGATAGCCGCCGGGAAGTGTGTGACCGCAATTCTTGTGTGGGAGTTCCAAGGTGAGTCTGTCGCGTCAAGACGTCGAAAAGGTTTCGCTGTTGGGCCGCTTGCGACTCGGCGCGGACGAACTTGACCAAATGACGGCCCAGCTGGCGCAGATCGTTGGTTACGTGGATCAGCTGTCCGAATTGGATACGTCCGCCGTGCCCCCGATGGCGCACGCCGTGGAAATTGCGAATGTTTTTGCCGACGACGTGGATCGGCCGAGCTTTGACCGCGAGTCTATTTTGGCTAACGCTCCCAAACGCGACGACGAATGCTATCGCGTGCCGGCGGTTCTCGGGGAATGAGCCCAGCGAGCCCGCCGCCCCGTTCCAGTGGCGGATTCGGCCCGTTGGAGTCCAGCCTTGAGGCTGATTTGAGCCCTAAGAATAAGCCGTCTCACCTATGTCACTGTGCCATGGTTCCGCGATCGAACTGCTGGGAAAACTCGCATCCGGCGAGATTACGTCCGTCGAGTTGACCCAAGCGTTTCTCGACCGGATCGCCGCGCACGACGGGACTATTCACGCCTTCCTGCGTGTGAATCGTGATGCTTCGCTGGCCCGCGCTGCCGAAATCGATCAGCGCCGGCGGGCCGGCGCTCGCTTGGGTCCGCTGGCCGGTCTGCCCGTTGCGGTCAAGGACAATCTGTGTACGCGCGGCGAGGCGACGACGTGCGCGTCGCGGATGCTGGAGCATTTCTCGCCGCCCTACGATGCCACCGTCATCGCGCGTCTGAAGCAGGCGGATGCTGTCCTGATCGGCAAGACGAACATGGACGAATTCGCGATGGGCGGCACGACCGAGACCTCGTGCTTTGGCCCGACCCGGAATCCTTGGGACCTTACCCGCGTCCCGGGCGGTTCCAGCGGCGGGGCGGCGGCCAGTCTGGCGGCGGGCATGGTGCCGCTGTCGGTCGGCAGCGATACGGGCGGGTCCATCCGCCAACCGGCCTCGTTTTGCGGGGTCACGGGCCTGAAGCCGACCTATGGCCGGGTCAGCCGCTATGGCTTGATCGCGTTTGCCAGCAGTCTGGATCAGATCGGACCGCTGGGGCGTAGCGTGGCCGATGTCGCGCTGCTGCTGAAGGTCTTGGCCGGCCACGATCCGCTGGATTCGACCTCGGCCGACGTGCCGGTTCCCGACTATCCGCAAACGGTGCAACTGCCCCTGGACGGGCTGACAGTGGGCATCGTGCGCGAGCACTTCGGCGAGGGCCTGGACGGCGAGGTCGAGGCGGCCGTGCGCGAGGCCGTGCGCGTGTACCAGTCGCTGGGCGCCCGGGTCCGCGAGATATCGCTGCCGCACAGCAAATATGCGATCGCCACCTATTACATCATCGCACCCAGCGAAGCGTCCAGCAACCTGGCCCGCTACGACGGCGCCCACTACGGCTACCGCACGGACGAAGCCGCGATGCTGGCCGAATGGAACGCGGAACGCCGCCAGCTGGCCGGCGGCGGCGACCAACGGGCCATCGACGGCCAGGACTCGCTGCTGGTCCGCATGTACCGCCGCAGCCGTGCCGAAGGATTCGGCGCCGAAGTGAAACGCCGCATCATGCTGGGCACGTATGCCTTGAGTGCGGGCTACTACGATGCATACTACCTCAAAGCGCTGCGCGTCCGGCGTTTGATCCGCAACGATTTCGACCAGGCTTTCCGCGAGGTCGACGTCATCGCCGGTCCAGTGGCCCCCACGGCCGCTTACACGCTGGGCGACAAGCTTGACGATCCCCTGGCGATGTACTTGGGCGACCTGTACACGGTCAGCTGCAATCTGGCCGGACTGGCCGGAATCTCCATCCCCTGCGGCTTGACCGCCGGCGGGCTGCCGATCGGCCTGCAGCTGCAGAGCCCGCCGCTGCAGGAGGAACGCTTGCTGCGAGCGGCAAATATGTTCCAGCAGGCCACGGATTGGCACACGCGCAGGCCTTTGCAGACGGGCACCGTTCCATGAGTTCACAAGCCTACGACGTTATCATCGGTCTGGAAGTCCACGTCCAACTGCTTACGCGGTCCAAGCTGTTCTGCCGCTGCAGCACCCGGTTCGGCGCGCCGCCCAACACCCAAACCTGTCCCGTCTGTACCGGCATGCCGGGCTCGCTGCCGGTGATGAACCGGCAGGCGTTTCAGCTGTCCCTCAAGACGGCGGTCGCCCTGCACTGCGAGATTCCCGAATTCACCAAGTGGGACCGCAAACAGTACTATTACCCGGATCTGCCGAAGAATTACCAGATCAGCCAATATGATCTGCCGCTGTCCCGCGAGGGCTGGCTGGAAATCAGCGATCCGAAGGGGGCGTTCGAGCCCAAACGCGTGGGGATTATCCGGGCGCATCTGGAAGAAGACGCCGGCAAGAGTATGCACGACGAAGTGGCCGGCAAGGCGGACAGCCGCATCGACTTGAACCGCACCGGTACGCCGCTGCTGGAAATCGTCAGCCATCCGGACTTGCGGTCGCCGCTGGAAGCCCGCGCGTACCTGGACGAATTGAAGCTCCTGTTGACGTACCTCGGCGTGTCCGACTGCAATATGCAGGAAGGCAGCTTGCGGGTCGACGCGAATATCAACCTGCACATCCACACCTCGCCCGTCAAAATCGCGACGCCCATCGTCGAGGTCAAGAACATGAACAGCTTTCGCGCCGTCGAGCGGGCTTTGGCTTACGAGGCGGTGCGGCAGTATGACGTCTGGCAAGAGACCGGCCGGACACTGGGCGGTCCCGGCGGCCACAAAACGACGCGGGGCTGGGACGATCAAGCCCAGGTGACTCGGCCGCAACGGCAGAAGGAAGAATCGAGCGACTACCGGTATTTCCCCGATCCCGACTTGACGCCGGTCATCGTGAAACCCGAAGAAGTCGACCGCGTGCGGAACGGGTTGGGCGAACTGCCGGCCGCGATCCGCCGGCGTTTGCAGGACAGCTATGGTATTGACGCCTACGATGCCGAGGTGATCGCGAACCAAGGCCGGGCGCTGGTCGACTACTACGTCGCGTTGGCCCAGGCGACGGGCGACGGCAAACGCGCCAGCAACTGGATCCAGCAGGACGTACTCCGCACGCTGAACGAACGGAGCATCGGCATCGACGGCTTTCCGATCCCTGCCGCGGCCTTGGCGGAATTGTTGAGGATTGTCCAACGCGGCGATTTGGACAGCTCGCGCGCCCGGGACGTGTTCAACCAGATGCTGTCCAGCGGCCAGTCCGCCGACGACGCGATGCGCAGCCTGGGCATCGCCAGTGTGGATCGTGACGAAATCGTGGCCCTGTGCAGGCGCCTGGTGGCCGACAACCCGCAGGCCGTGGCCGAAGTCAAGGCCGGCAAACAGAAGGCCCTGGGCGCGCTGATCGGTCAAGCCAAACGCCAGAACCCCAACGTCAACCCCGCCACGGTCCGCGAGATCTGCCTGCAGCTGATCGAAACCATGTAAGACACCGGTGCATGAACCTGGCGAACGTGGTGGCGTAAGCCCCACGGTGCATGCCCCCGGCGAACGTGGTGGCGTAAGCCCCACGGTGCATGCCCCCGGCGAACGTGGTGGCG
>CAZXYZ010000059.1:39278-47468 GCA_964645045.1 uncultured Pirellulaceae bacterium
TCAGCCCCACGGTGCATGCGGCCTGTTGGTTTACGGGAGCAAACATCCGTGGGATAGGCTTCCAGCCTGTCAGGATTGCCCAGCTACAGATGACTAATCTGCGCCGTTTTCCCATTCGACAGGCTGGAAGCCTATCCCACGATTAAATCAACAGCCCGCATGGTGATTGGCCCCCGCCACGTTCTCACCGGACGGGCTGACGCCCGCCGCTCGCCGGGACTTTTGCAACGTTTGCGTCAACGCACCTCATCACCTTCCGCGTGCGGCAACCGCTCCTTGGCGATCAGCGCGGTCACATCCGACAGGACTTGCGGCAGCATCAAGCCGCCCGGCGAGGCCAGATAGCGGGGCAGCCAATCCGGATCGAATCGCTGTTTGAACGCGCGCAGTCCGGCACAGCTGTGGAAGTGGTCGCCGTGGGGAAAGACCATGCCCATCGCCCGGGTCCACAGCGGTGCCAGCGGCCGGTCTTCGACATCCGCCGCCGGCGCCAGGCCCAAGCTGAACCAGCGGTACCCTTCACTCTTGGCCCAAAAGATCGATTCGATGATCAGGTACTCCAGAATCCCAGCCGGGGCGTCGGGCAAGTGGCGGATCAGATCGACGGCGCATTCCTCCCGGCCGGCGCCGGGCCACAGATTGGCAAACGCCACCAGGCGGCCCTTGTGACGCACGACTAGGCACGTCGAATGTTCCACGTAGGATTCCTCAAACGCCCCCAAGGCAAAACTCTTCTCGGGCGCGGAATGCTCCGCCAGCCAGGCGTCGGAAACCGTCTGCAACTGCGGCCACATCGAATCCACTTCGTCCGACATCACGACCGAACAGTCGCAAGATTCACTCTGGCAATTCAAGTACGGCGACAACAGCGCCGGCCGCGTTCCGGTTTGCAGGCCGAAGTCCGCCAGACCGACGCGGGCTTCCTCGCCGATTTTGAGCAGGGTCAATCCCTGATCGAGATAGATCGGCGAGTACTCCGGCGACGTCTGGTAAAAGACGGACCGGCCGCCAAACCGCTCGCACAGCGTGCGGAACTGCCAGATCAGTTCGCGCGCGTGGTCCGCCGGTCCAACCGGATCGCCCATCGCCACCCAAGTGCGACCCTGGACCGCGTACATGACGAAAGCGGTGCGGACCTCGTTGAATAGAAAGAACTTGTCGCCCAGAAAAGCCAGGTTGGCCCAGGGACGCAGTTCCCCGGTCACGACTTGCCCAACGGCGGCGAGGTCCGTGTCGTCGGGCGCCGCCGGTCCCGGTTCGGCCGGGCCGATCCATTTGCGCACGGCAAAAATCAACAGCACGAGGATCGCCCCCGCCATGGCCCGCAGGAACCGGGACGCGTCCCCGCGCAACGAGATTGTCCACCACGCGTCCATGCGGTATTCGACGTGTTTGTGCGCGAACGCGCCCAGAAAAATCGCGCCGGCCACCGCGAATGCCACCGCGCTGATCCAACCCGGCGCCGCGAGCTCTCGGACCAGCGTGCCCCGGCGGTAAAACTCGTCGCGGCAGCCGACCAACGCCGCCAGGATCGCTCCCAACAGGATCGTCTCCTCGAACACCAGGCCCTTTGGGGCCGCCAAGATCATTCCGGCCGTCAGGGCGGCGACGGTCATCCAGTACGCAGAATTCAGCCGTCGGTAGACGCCGGAGCTCAGGATCAGCAGGGTCGCACCCAGCAAACCGGACACCAAATGCGAGCACTCGGTCACCAACAGCGGCACGGTTTGCTCCAGCGCGCGCAGCCGCCGCGGCAGGATCGGCACCGCCGTCGACAGCAACATGACGGCGCCGGCCAGCAACGTCCCGATCGACAGCAACGTGGGCGCGACCGTTCCCAGCCAGCGGGCCAATCCTCCCCACATACGGCGCATCGCCGTCTTGCGCAGCGCAATCTCGTACGCCCCGAACAGCAGCGCCGCCGCCAATAACGGCAGCAGATAGTAGATCGCGCGAAAGGCCAGCAGCGACGCGGCCACGGCTTCCTTGCCGCCCTCGGGCGCTGCCAGCGTCAGCATCACGGCCTCGAACACGCCCACGCCGCCCGGCACGTGGCTGAAGACCACCGCCACCCAGCCGAACAGGTAGACGCCCAGGAATTGCCAAAACCCCAGCGGCTCGTTGTCCGGCAGCAACACGTACAAACAACCCGCCGCGACGATCAGGTCGGCGGCCGAAACCGCCAATTGGGCCACCGTCATGCCGAGGCTGGGCAACTGGATCTCCATGCCGCGGAAACGGATCGGCTTGGTCCGCACCGCGACGGCAACCAGATACACGGCCGTGATCCCCAGCAAGATGAGCCCCACCGGCCGGACCGTATGAAACGGGATATGCAGATGCGCCGGAATGGGGAACGGCTGCACGAGGAACACCACGCCGGCCAGCGCGCACAACCCCAGCCAGAACGTCACCGCCAGCATGAACACCAGTCGGACGATTTCCAGGGCCGAAAAGCCCCAGGCCGAGTACAAGCGATAGCGGACCGATGTGCCGCCCAGCAAGGCGCCGATGTTGTAGCTGATCACGAACCCGGCAAAGGAAACCAGCGAGATCCGGGGCAGCGACAACGAGCGGCCCACCGCCCGCACGGCCAGAAAATCATAGCCGATCAACAGCAGATAGTTGCCCGCCGTCAGTAGCAGCGAGATCCACAGGTGTTCGACGGGAATCTGCGCCAGCGATTGGCGGATCTCCCGCAAGCTGCAGCCGCGCAATTCCCGGTACAGCAGCCAGACGGCCCCCAGAAAAACAGCCAGGATAATCAGCGGCCGCAACAGCCGCAGAAGAGACTTCATCGATGTTTCGCACCCTGCAAGTACTTTAGCAGTAGGAATATAGCATCCGCCAGCCGCCAACGGCAGATCAAACGCGCCCCAGTGAAAAGTCCGCACCCCTTCGTTGGCTCTATCCTTTCTCCTACCGACTCGCACGATAGTCCCTTTCATCCGTGCCCCGGCCTTGCCATCCGTGCCATTAAACCTTCGCACGGAATGTCAGTGAATAGCACGGATGGCAAAGCCGGGGCACGGATGTAGTGCGTCTGAACTTGTGTACTCCAAGGATCCGCAGGTTCCCAAGCCATCCCGCAGTTGCCATACTAACCAATCGCACGATAGTGCCTTTCATCCGTGCCCCGGCCTTGCCATCCGTCGAACAAGGAGCCCACCATGCCTCGCCCGTCTTCCGCCGAACCCCTCCCCACGCCCTCCCGCCGCGGCTTTCTCCAACAGTCCGGTGGGCTGCTTGGATCGGCACTGGCCGCCCGTCTGCCGGTCGCCCGCAGCGCGCACGCCGCCGGCAGCGATATCCTGCGTGTCGGCCTGGTCGGCTGTGGCGGGCGTGGAGCCGGAGCCGCCGTCAACGCCTTGAATGCCGACGCCAATGCGCGGCTCGTGGCCCTGGGCGACGTGTTTCCCGATATGCTCAACGCGACCCGCGCGAACCTCCGCACCGCCAAGCCCGCGCAGACGGCGGTCGACGACGATCATTGCTTCGTGGGCTTCGACGCCTATCGACACGTGATCGAATGTTCGGACGTCGTCCTGCTGGCGCTACCGACGTATTTCCATCCGATTTATCTCAAAGCCTGTGTTGACGCCGGCAAGCATGTGTTCTGCGAAAAGATCCACGCCTTGGATGCCCCCGGCGTCAAGCTGGTCCTGGAGGCCGGCGAGATCGCCAGGCAGAAAGGACTGAGCATCGTCTCAGGGCTGGCCTGGCGATACCATACCGGCGTGCAAGAGACCATGAAGCGGGTGCTGGACGGGGCCATCGGTCGGGTGACGACCATCGAGGAAACGTGCAACACGGGCTCGCTCCGCTCCCGCCCGCGGCAACCCGGCTGGACGGAGATGGAGTACCAGCTGCGCGACTGGTACAATTTCGGCTGGCTGGCCGGCGACCTGCCCGGTTTGAACCTGGTCCACAACCTGGACAAAGCCGCCTGGGCGATGCGCGAGGAACCACCGCTGCACGCCTGGGGCATGGCCGGCCGTCAGACCCGGGTCGGCCGCCAATACGGCGATGCGTGGGATCATTTCGCCGTGGTCTTCGAGTACGCCAACGGCACCAAGCTGTACGCCTACTGCCGCCAGCAGGACGGCTGCCTGCCCAGCATCGCCGACCGGTTCATCGGCACCAAGGGCACCTGCGATCTGCTGAATTGCCGCATCGACGGCGAAAACCCGTGGCGGTACACCGGCCCCGACTGCAACCGCTTCGATTTGGAGCACGTCGCCCTGTTCAACGCCATCCGTAGCGGCCAACCGGTCAACAACACGCTGTACATGGCCCGCAGCAGCATGTTGGCGATCATCACCACCTGGGCCGGCTACACCGGCCAACGGATCACCTGGGACCAGGCGATGAACAGCACTCACGCCGTGGCCCCGCAACGCCTGGCCCTGGACGCCGCTCCGCCCACCAAGCCCGATGCCGACGGCAACTACCCCATCCCGACTCCGGGTGTTACGAAAGGGCCGTAAGAGCCGATCAACTCTCACTGCACCTCCGCGCGCAGTCCCGCCAGCGCCCGCCGGGCGACGGTGTACTTGGCCACCGCCTGGCGGACTTCGGCCGGCAGACGCAGTTCCAGCATCTGCTTGTCCGGAGCCTGGCCGCCGTACACGATGGCCTCGGCCACGTTGTCCGGCAGCGAAGCGGAAGTGCCCTCGAACATGGCGCCCACCCGTTGCACCACCGTCGGGTAGAACCGCCGTTCCAGTTCCTTCCGGTTGGCCGAAATCGTCCTCAGCAATTCCGACTCGGCGCGGACCAGGCGTTCCGCCGCCGCTTTGGCGGACGCATCGCCTTCGGCGTACAAGGCCACGACGAATTTCCGCCGCCCGCAGACGAACGCTTCGTCCAGCGGCCCGAGCAGTCCCTTGACGGTGGCCGACGCCGTACACGACAGATGCACGTAATCCGCCCGCCAACGGTGGGGCACCCGGAACGTCATCGAAAACCACTTGGCCCCTTCCAGCGAAGTGCTGCGGGACGGCTTAAGTTTGAAATACACGCTGTAGCCGCGGTCCAACGTCCCGCTGGCCGCCACGGCGGTCATCGGCGGCACCAGTTCGTAGCGTGTCGAATCCAGCGTCTTGGTCGCCAGCTCGCCGGACCCGGCCAGCTTGACCGGCCACTGCAGCGGTGCGGCAACGGTTCCGCCGATCCCCTTGGTCGACTCCTGCTTCTTCTCGATCGTTACGTTTCCCGCCAGATCGCTGGCCAGCGTTGTTTGGGGCGCGTAGCCCACAATCCGTAGCGTCCGCCGCGGGCTGTCAAAGCGGTAGAAGTATTCCAGCAAGTCCCCTTCGTTGCCCTGGCGGATCAGCGAAGACACCTCGATCTGGGCCTCGACCAACCGCTCGTCGGGATTCGCTTCCGCAAATTCGGCCGTCGTCACGTCGCGGCAGCCGACCGACGGCGTCACGTCAAACGACACGTCGGGAGATGCCGCAAGGACCGGCCGCGAAGCAAAGCTAGCACCGGTTCCGATGGCCGCGGCGAGCAAGAATTGAACGATGGGACTTCGAGGCAGGCAACACGTGGCGATTGAACAAACCCGATCCATCTGCTGGCGCTCCGTCAACGATGGCACGGGCATCCGGCCTGTGCAGCTTCCCCTCCTCATCCCGGCGGAGGCCGTAACGACAAGATCCGTTTACGAGAATGTTAGCGCCGCCCCGCCGCAGGTCAAGCGCTACATGTCCCCGACGATTCGAGCGTCTCCCAACCACAAATGACACGAATGACAATGAGATAAAAAGGATGTCTTGATTCGCGTGATTCGTTAGCGCGTAACGTTTCCTGTTAACCGTCCAATACAACCGCGGGATTTGCTCCGGCCAGCTTCTTACGTTTCTCATAAGCAAATGGACTTTGCCACCCGCATAAATTACGCAGTTTCTGACGCCTTTGCCACAAATCTCTACTTCCGTCCTGCAGAATCCGCAGCATCGGCACAGTTGATGCTATTAGTTCGGGCGTCGCGATTGGGTGCGCGACCAAGGTGAGACGACCAAGAGAACCGGGGGCACTGCCGTCCCGTTCGAGTTTAACGCACTTTTTTAGGGGATCGCCGATGAGCCGATTATGGAAAGATCAAGCGGGTTTTGTGGTTTCCGCCGATTTGCTGTTGATTTCGAGCATTTTGGTACTCGGCCTTCTTGTGGGCTTGGCTTCCCTACGCGACCAGATCGTCCAGGAATTGGGCGACGTGGGCGCCGCCGTGGCAATTCTGCAGCAGGGATACAGTTGGAGCGGCGTTACCGGGCACACCTCAAGTTCAACGGGATCCGGAATGACGGATACCACCGATTTCTGTGACGAGGATCCGGAGCCGGGCCCCGGCTTCGAACCTCTCGGCATCTGGGTTACGGTCGACGCGGCGACAGAGACGCCCTAGTTTAACGACTTGATCCGCTGATGCCCCAAGTTGGCCATCACAGGCCGTGGCGGCTTGGTTCGATGTGGATCCGGTCAACGGTGTGGTCCTAAGGGTCTCGGCCACGGTTTGTTCGCCGGCGCAGGCCCGATTCCGTCGTCGGTCGCGGGGAGCGAAGCTATACTTCAGTGCGGCTGATCCTTCACGCGCTGGACGAGCGGAGACCTGTGAGCATGCACTGCGACCGCGTCATCCCCGGACGGCGGCACCGGATGTTGACGCGGGCCAAGCCCGTTCTCGCCGGGGCTTGCGTAATCATCTGCCTGTTCTCTGCAGCGGCGATTGCAGGTGTCATCGTCTCTGCAGCTCGAGCGGGGCGGGTGTTCGATTTCGCCCAGGAGTGGACCTCGGCCAGGAACTTCCTGGTCGGATTGCCGGTCTATCTCGATTTTGGTAAATCGCTGGCAATTCACCTTGGCGGATCCGCCTCGCCCACCTTCGCCTTCAATGCCCACCCACCTGGCGCCGTCCTCCTGGCCGTACCCTTCGGGCTGCTTGAATACCCGGCGGCGTACCTGCTGTGGAGTGTCCTTTCGCTGACCGGATTCGCGTTCAGTCTCTGGCTTCTGACCCGTGCCCGGCCGTTGCAACAATCGGGACTGGCCGAACTGTGCCTGCTCGCATTGGTCGTCTCGGGCAGTTCGCTCACCCACCAAATGATCCAGGGGCAACTGAATCTCGTGCTGCTGGCATTGATCACCGGGGCCTGGTCCGCCGACCGCAGGAACTGTGCGACAGCCGGTGGCGCGTTGATCGGCATGGCCGCGGCCATCAAGATCTTTCCGGCGTTCCTGATCCTGTACTTTCTCGCGCAGAAGAAGTGGCGTGCCGTGGGGGCCGGCGCTGCAGCTTTTCTGGCCGTCAACGGCGTGGGTTGTCTTTTGTTTGGGGTCCAAGCGTACCGCGATTACTTTTTGCGCGTCGCGCCCGATGTCGCCAAGTTCCGGGATACTTGGCCGAACGCCTCTCTGCTGGGTTATTGGAGCAAGCTGTTCGACGGCGCTCACGGCCACGTTATTCCGTTATGGCATTTCCCGCTGCTGGCCAAGACGATGACGGCGATCTCGTGCCTGGTGCTCGTCGCTACAACGGTTTGGGCCGTTGCCAAGATCCGTCACTCAGCCGGAAAAACTCCCGCCGTTGGCCCTGACCGGGACATGGCATTCGGCCTTTGCTGCGCCGGTATGTTGCTGGCCTCGCCGATTACTTGGGACCATGCTTTCCTACTGTTGATTCCGGCGTTCTGGTTTGCCTGGCACGCTTGCCACGGGCAGAACATCTTCCGGACGTTGCTCCTCGCGATGGCCATTTTTCTCCTTTGGCTGAATCCGATGAGTGTGTGGACGGCACTGATCCCCGATCAGTTTGGCACGAACGGTCGAGTCCGTTTGGCAGAACCAGCCAGCGTTCTGACTCTCGTTTCATTCCAGTTCTACGCCCTGCTGGTATTCTACCTGCTGGTCTTGGCCAAGCTCCGCCAACAACAGGCGATTGTGAACCAGGCGTTTCGGATGCCCTAACCGCGGGACGAGTTCTGCCCCCGTGATTGCACACCGAAGGGCGAGCGGCGGGCGTCAGCCCGTCCGGTGGGAATAACGCACGGCCCAATCACCGTGGGGCTGACGCCACCACGTTCGCCGACCGATCCCACCGTGGGGCTGACGCCACCACGTTCGCCAAACGGACTCACCGTGGGGCTGACGCCACCACGTTCGCCAAACGGACTCACCGTGGGGCTGACG
>CAZXYZ010000059.1:47568-65361 GCA_964645045.1 uncultured Pirellulaceae bacterium
TTCGCCAACCGATCCCACCGTGGGGCTGACGCCACCACGTTCGCCAAACGGACTCACCGTGGGGCTGACGCCACCACGTTCGCCAACCGATCCCACCGTGGGGCTGACGCCACCACGTTCGCCAAACGGACTCCAGGATGTTTGCTACAGAGGGCGTTGCACGGGTTCCCGGTACGGCACCAACCGCGGCGGCGACTCGCCAGCCCGCAGCAACCACACGTGGCGATCATGGAAAAACGCCACTAATCGGCGATCGGCGATGGGATTCATCTGGCGAGCCCAAACAATCTTCGACGCGTCGATGTCGGCCCCGTTGTGAACCCATTCCTGATGGATGCTGTAATCCGCAGCGTACACAACGATGACCAAATGGCGGCCCGGACGCGTTTGCAGCCGCTGCACCACTTCCGCTCGCTGGGAGGCGAATTCACCAGCCGGCTGGCGAACGTGAAACCAGGCGTACGGGACGAACCCGATCAGCTGGGCCAGAACCAGGGCCCGCACCCACCGCAGGCGACGCGACGCATGCCGGCACCTACGTAGCGTTGGTGAGACCGTCTTTCGATCTTGCCCGTTCTCACGCCGCCCGCTCCCAGAGGGCGAGGAGGCGGCAGCGGCCGCCTTCGCTCGAATACGCAAGTGCCGAAGCCCCTGGACGACAAGCAACAGCAGGGCCGGCGCGGCCGGCGCAAAGTAGTGGGGATTGGCCCAGGTGGTCATCAGCAAGGCAGCCCCGCCCGCCGCGACGACCGTTGCCGGCAGCCAATATCGGCCACAGCGCAACACCCAAGGCAACGCCAGGAGCGGGATCGACAATGCGATGCCCGGGAAAAAATGCCACAGGTTGACCCACGACGCCCATTTTTCGCCCACAAAGCCAAGCCAAGTGCGCTGGTACAGGTAGGTGCTTCGGAGCCAACCGTGCAGGCGGGCGATTCGCTCGTGCCGATACTCGGGCATCGGCCCCGCAGCCTGCCACAGGAAGAACGGCGCCGCTCCATAGGTTTCCTCATGGACCATGTACGGCATCATCGCAGCATTGCCGGTGACATGCCAATTGTAGTACGCCATCCAGGCAGCGGCGACCGCCAAGGCGGCCAGCAGCGGCAGGCACACGCGGAACAGTCTCGCCCGCAAGGTCGCCTGTGCTTCCGGTGGATCATTTCTTGTTGGAGTACAGCCTTTAGGCTGCGATCCCGGGCCAACAGCCCTCCCAACACAGGCTAAAGCCTGGACTCCAACGCGTCGCACCAGCCCGATCAACCAGAACAGCATAGCCACCGCGACGGGCAGGCTGGCGACGGCGCCCTCGAACGGCCGGCTGTTCGCCAGAATGGCCAATCCCACGGCCATCGACAAGGCATCGCGGCAACGCATCGTGCGCCGCAGGCGAGCGTAAGCTCCCAGGACCAATGCCCCCCCGACAAACGCCACGTTCCCACCCCAGTAACTCTGCGTCCAGACCAGCTGAATTCCCGGGTGCAACGCGACCAGAATCCCGCCCAGCAGCGACCATCGCCACGGCATCCAGCCACGCAACATCCACGTTACTGCCGCCGCCGCCAGGCCGGAGCTCAGCCACAGACCGACCGCCGGATCACCTGCCGCAACTTGGCCAAGAGCCAAGATCAGCCCCTGGCCCGGCGGATATTTCGAAGCATACGTCGGCTGCTGGATGACGTGCAGCGTCTCGAAATGCTGCCACAGCGGATGCGCCGGATTCGTAAGCCGCCCGTGCGAAAAAGTGTCGGCGGCCAACAAATAACTGAATTCGTCGTGAACCGAGGGCAACGGCGGCCGCATCCACGAGATCCACGCCGCGACGCCGGCGGCCAGGCATCCGATGGCAACCGGCCCGAGCCACGAACAGCCAACGCGACGCGGACGGCTGACGCAGCGGAAGCGACAAAACCGATCGACGAGGTAAACGACGACCCACGCTACGGCAAACGCCTGAAGAAATCGTACACCTTGAATCGCGAAAAAATCGACGATTTGCATAACTCACAAACAGGCAACGTGGGATAGGCATCTTGCCTGTCGTTCCGAGCAGGCAGGCTGGAAGCCGATCTTGCGCCTTGATGTCGACCAACGCGGCCTACGGCCGCAATCGAATAAATCTAAGTCGTTGAACAGGAGGGAACAGAGGGAACGGAGTCGCGACACTCTCTCTGTTGCCTCCGTTTCCTCCTGTTCAAGATCCCGCAAAAAAACAACAAATCGCGGAATAGTAGTACGAGGCATACGTCAGACCGACAGTGCATGTCGATGCCCACGAAACTTGACTCCGCTGTCAAGGGTCTGGGCAGTTGCCAGCCCATCGTCGGGCTGACTGCCGCTTCAGTCTAATCCGACCTGCGCTGAGCGCAATCCTGGGTTCAACAGGAGTTCAGTCGCGTCGCGTATCAGCGGGTGACAACCAAGCCTCGGTTGCCGCGCCGACCCCAGGCGCGAAGGAACGTGTCGAGTGCTAATCGCCGTTCGTCTCCGATCGCTGGATCAATTGTGATCACCTCGCCCTGTTCAACCCCGCACACAATGATCGCGTGACCGCCGGTTGCACCGTAGGCGAGTTCGTCCGCTGCCACGCTGACGATCATCGGGACGTCCTGATCCAACCATCCCCGTAGAGTTTCGAATGTGGTGCCGGCCGTGAACAAGGCATCGAATCCTAACGACCTCACTCCAGTTGCCGCGTCGCGCAGCCTAGCTCCGGCCGGTTCGGTGTTACATGCCTGTGCAAGCTCCTCCTCGGTGTACTCGGACCCCAACGCCGCCAGCACGCTGCGCAGGCACGCCGCCACGCAAGTGTACGGCCGGCTTTGTGGGAATACAGGCAGTTCAACCGTCACGCGACTGTTCCCGCATGGACTCTGGGGAATCGGATGCGTCCGGAACCAATTCGCCGCGCATCGAGTACGTCAATGTCCCAAGCAGCTTGGCTCGATACGACAGCACCACCGGGACTTGCCATCGATCCCCAATGCGCCGGGGAGGCTCTACCGCTGCCGCGTCGCCGACGTGATCCAGGACATACGTGGCCGCCGTCTCCGCGATGTGCCCGGCGTCGAGTTCGGCACGAACGATCCGGATCACGTCCCGGTCACATTGGACGATGACTTCCTCTCCAGCGTGCGCGCCCCATTGTTCCGTTAATTCTCTGGGCAAGTGGAGTCCGTCAGCACTGACCTCCTGCACGAACTGCGTAACCATCGATCGGCCCTCGCAAATAGTTCTCGTCCCAAACCCGACTAAATTCTACCAGACGTGGAGCCTCAGGGGCCAGGGGCTTGACGGCAGCCAATGTCTTTCGTGGCGATCATCCACGACGATCTCTACAGGCTTCGCGCCAAAACGGCGATGACGACATCCGACTAGCTCATCTCCGCGCCGGGTGCGCCCCCTCAGAAACCAGCCTCGTCGTCCTCGGGCAGGATCACCAAACATGGGGCACGCCGCCACCGAGTTCCAAGCTTTTATGTGCCGCAATTCTACCATGCCGGCCGAGTTGCGGGCTGCCGGGATTCGTCATTTCCGGTGACGGCTCGTGTGGCGGGAAAACCACGAATCCCACGAATGACACGAATCCCACGAATGACACGAATCCCACGAATGACACGAATGACACGAATGCAATGGGGCGAAAGGACGTCCTGATTCGTGTGATTCGTGGTTCAATCGACGGTTTCTTCGGATCCATTTGAGAACTCATCCTCATTTTCTTCGGGAGGGCAAAAAGATGGATGGCAGAAAAATGGGGGATTGGTTCCGCGTCAAGGCAAATTTTCCTGCCATTCATGTTTCTGCCGATCTGCCTTTGCAGCGGCCGGTTCGATGTGGCCCAATTGAGCCAGTTTTCGCCGCTGCTCGCGAAGGCAAGCCTCGGGCGTATTCCGCTGGACCGTGGCCTGCCGCTCGGCCCAGCTGACCGTCTGCTGGATCACGCGCCAGCGCTCCGCCGCGTCCCAGTGTCGGTCCCGTTTCGCCTCTTCCTGCCGTAACAGTTCAGTCATCTTCGTGATCCCTGCTCCGCGTTTGCCGAAACCGCGTCGGTGTGCTTTCCGCGGGCTTCCAGAAAACGACAAAATGGTTCACCCTTCTGCGTTCTGGGTACCGCACTTGGATCTGCCGCAGGAGCCCTGGATCGACGGGCGGCGAGTGACTCGGTTTCAGGTTGATCACGACCACCGAAACCGCCTGTGTTTCCAGCAGGTGCCGCACGTCTTTTCCGTGTGCATACGGCTCCGTCAAGAAGTCATAAAGTCGCCGAGTTGGATTCTTTCGGGCGGCCAGGAAATAGACCTCGGGACAGTCGGGAAGGGCCAGAATACAACTGCCCGGCGGCGAATTCTGCTGCACAAGTCTCACGACCGCTTCGTATTGCCGGGCATCGCTTTGCGGTACGCGCAATCCGCTCCGGGGCAAATCCATCAGGCGGGCGTCCGGGCTGTAGCCGCCGGAAAAACCAACATTGAACGCAGGGTTCACCCACAGCACGGCGAAAGCCAGGTAGAACACGCCCAGACACCAGCCGATCCGCCGGCTCTCGTTTGACAGGCCGGCGAGCACATGCAACGCCGCCAGAACCAAGAGCGGAACGCCGAAGAAAAAGTAGACCGCCAAGGCGAAGGGGAATTGTTGAAGCGAGAGCAGTGACGCCGCGAGAACCAGCAGGAACAGTTGTTCCGACCGCTTCGAGAGTTCCCCTGGCTGCCGCTGGCTGGCCAGGACCACACTGCAGCCGGCGATGGCCACCACGGGGACGGCATTGAGCATCGAGCACCAGACCATGTCGTACACCAGCGGAAACCGGCACGCCCACAGGACGGCCGCACAGGGGATGATAGACAACGACCACCGGACCGCGGCCGCCACGGGCGTCCGCGGGCGGTCGGCAAAACGCCAAGTCAACAACAGCGGTCCGGCCCAGAAAATCACGGGAACGAAAGTTATCAGGCCCGGCATGGGAAGCGCGGCAAACTCGAACCGCTGCTCCGGCAGCACAAACAGCCCGCGAACCAGTTCCGGCAAGCCTCCACGGAGCAGGTAGGGGATAAGAAAACACGCCAGGGGCACCGCGACTCCCAATCCAAACAGACCGCAGCACCGCGTCCAATGTTTCAGCCTTGTCCACGCGGGTCCGCGGGCGATGTTCCATTCGTGGGAGACCAGCGTAGCCGCAATCGCGACCGCTGGCGAAACAAAGTAGACGATTTCCGAGGGCCGCCACATGCGCCGCAACAGCAGGAACACGCACCCGACCAGCCCGCCAGCCAGCAGCGTCGCCAGGATGAACATGACGGGGGACCGCAGCGATCCATCCCCGTTGCCCTCGCGCGACCGGTTCTGCTCGTGGTATACCAGCGCCACCCCGGCAGCGGCCACGAAATACAGGCCCGTGATTTTCACGGCCACCGCCAGACCGCCGCACAATCCTGCCAGCACCAGCCACCAGCCTCGGTGCGAGTCGAAGTAGCCGAACAAAGCCCAGATGCCGACGAGGGAGAAAAACAGCACGTACCAGCTGGGCATCCCCGTGAAATAGTTGGGAACGCTCCAGGCAACGCACAGCAGCGTGCTGACTGCCGCTAGGCCCGGCGATGCGGCACGGCGTGCCAGGCTGAACAGCGGTCCGACCATCATCGCAGCGACCACAAAGAACGCGATGCGCATGGATGTCAGCTTGACACCAAACGCCTAGAACGCCGCCGCATAGAAGATGGCCAGACCACCCGTATAGCAGTCATCGAAGTCCCGATGGGGCAGTTCGCCCGCCAGCACGCGTTCCGCGGTCTGGGCCAGCAAACCTTCATCGACCGGGATCCAGCCGCGGAAGACGAAGAAAACAAAGTAGACGACGCACACCAGCCAGACCCCGAGCAGCCATCGCCAACCGAGGCCGCCGCGGTCTTGCAAGCGCGTGGCGGATGATGCTGCGTCCGCCGCCACGCCGTCCGTGCCTTGCGTCTGCCAGATCATCGCTCGAGCCTAGCCGTTGCGGATTGACTTGGAATCATTGGTTTTCATGCACGCCGCTCAGGGCGGCAACCGCCGCGGTCTCGATCATGTCGGGCGTACTCCGCGCCCGCGAGTTCCGCCCCCGAATCACTTCTTGCACAATGTAGATCGGGCGGCCTTTGACCTCCTCGTAGATGCGGCCAATGTACTCGCCAATCACACCCAGGAACAGCAATTGGGTGCCGGCAAAGAATGCCATGGACACAATCAACGCCGTGAAGCCCTGCGGGGAACGGTCCAGGAATAGTTTGGCCCACAGGGAATAGATCGTTACGGCGATCGAGAAAATGACCGTGACGACGCCCAACCACGTGGCGGCGCGCAAGGGAACGATGGAAAAGGCAAAGATCCCGTCAAAGGCCAGCCGGAACAATCGCCGCAGGCTGTACTTGGACTTGCCGCAGTACCGCTCGGCGCGTTCGATGGGGATCCCGATCTGGGGAAAACCGACCCAGGTCCGCAAACCGCGCAAGTAACGCAAGCGTTCCTGGGACCGCGTCAGCTCGTCCACCACGCGGCGGGACATCAGCGAGAAGTCGCCGGCGCCCCGCGGCAGTCGGATGTTCGCCAACAGCGCGATCGTGGCGTAAAACAAGTGATAACATGCCCGCAACAGAACGCCTTCCTTGCGCTTGATGCGGATCGCGTACACCACGTCGTATCCCTGGCGATGAGCCGCCAGCAACTGAGGAATGGCCTCCGGCGGATCCTGCAGATCCCCGTCCATCAGCACCACGGCGTCGCCCGTGACGTAATCCAGGGCCGCCGAAAACGCGGCCTGATGGCCGAAATTGCGGCTGAACGACAAAGCCGTGATCCGCGGATCGTCGCGGCTGGCGGCCTGCAATTGCAGCCACGTCTCGTCGGAGCTGCCGTCGTCGACACAGACGATTTCATGGGGACCGCCGGGAATCTCATCCAGGACCTTCGTCGTCCGCTGGAGCAGTTCGCCGACCAGCGGCGCCTCATTGTACAACGGTATGGCAACGGACAATTTCATGGAACGTCCTATCAAAGGCTCGAACGATGCGGAATGCCGACACGAAAACCTACGCCACGAGAACCGTCAGGCGTGCATTTCCTGTACCGTCGCCGTCCACGTCGCCTCGCACTGATCCGCCCAGCCATTCAAGTCTCGGACGACGCTTCACTTGCGCCCCGGGGTTAACAAGGGACGTTTCCTGTTAACGATCCGATACAAAATCGGTCGCGCCAGATCTCCGACTTGGATCGGCGGTGCAACCTGCGCTCCACGGACGGATGACATCAAACGCCATGAAAAAGCATGTTTTGGCGGTTCTGTCGCCGGATTTTCTCTTCCACTCGCGAAAATCCTCACCGTCGGCACAAGCGCTGCATATCCTCCTAGCCATTCGCCCTTGCCGGCAACTGGGGTTGGAGTGAGCTGTCGAGTGGGACGCTACGGTTGCGTCCCAAGGTTTCTGACTTTCCTTTACATGGGAGACTGTTCAATGATGAAGTTGTGGAATGACGAGGCTGGCTTTATCGTGTCGGCCGAACTGGTGTTGATTGCGACGATCCTGGTCCTCGGGATGATCGTCGGCTTGGTGTCCGTTCGCGACCAAGTGGTCCAGGAACTGGGCGACATCGCGCTGGCCATCGGGTTCATCAACCAGAGCTACTCGTTCAGTGGCATCACCGGCCACACCTCGAGCACGACCGGCTCGTGGATGGACGACAGCACGGACTTCTGTGACGAACTGGTTGATCCGGTTGGGGATGCGGCTGCCTGCATCGAAGTGAATATCGCCGCCGTCAGCCCCGAGTAAGTCAGTTGGCTTGACCAAGCCCGACCAGCGCGAGCATCGCCCGGCTGGTCGGGCTTTTTTTTCCGATCAGACAGATAATTTGTGCCCTTCGGTCAAAGAAGGGGCTATGCGCAGGGTTTTCTCGAAGTAGAGTTGGATCGAACGGTCTGAGATAGTGCCCTCGGTGTCATCTTCATCGCGGTTTGTGGGAGGAATCGATTGTGTCGCGCATAACGCCCGGAACAGTCATTGTTGGCATCTTCGCGGTCCTGTTTGGGCTGGTAGGCGCCTATGGCGTCCGAAAGTACCTGCAAACGGAGAAGCCTGCACCCCCGCCGGCCGCCGGTCCGCAGACGCAAATCGTGCCTCTGGCCAGCATGGACCTGGAGCCTGGCCGCACGATCGTGCTGGGTAACGTTGCGCTGCTGCAACTGACGCCGGAGGAGGTCGAGAAGCGGATGAAGGCTGGAGAACTGCCGAAGCAGTTCATGAACAACCCGCAGCAGATCATCGGCCGCATTCTCAAGACGCCTTTGAAACAGGGCGACGCATTCAAGACGGAAGACCTGTACGCCGAAGGCACGGGACCGACGATCGCTGAAAAGCTTGCACCGGGTCTGCGGGCCGTGACGATCCCCGTCCAGGGCACGGGGGCGCTGGGAGGCTACGATGGTCCCGGATCTTATGTCGATGTTGTTTTCCGGACGCAACCCGACGACAAGGCGGGGATCCCCGAGACGACAGTCACGCTGCTGGAAGGCGTCCAAGTGCTGGGAATGGAAGTGGCGGATAAACGCGCTCCGCCCGGTGTCGTGCTGGAAAACCGGGTGACGCTGGCGGTGACCGCCGATCAGGCCAACGCCTTGAAGATCGCCGAAGGACGCGGAACATTCACCCTGTCGCTCCGCAATCCGGAAGATGTCGAAATCGCCTCCGCGACCATCCCGCAGACACTGGACCGGCTGTTGAACCTGCCCGTCTCGAACCAGCATGTAACTGCGATTTACCGCGGCGGCAACGCCCAAGCCGTGTCCTTCCCGGGCGTTACCGTGGTGCCGCAGCCCGCCGTCGCGCTGCCCGTGGCCGGCGTGCTCCAGATGCGGGCCGCCCAACAAACCACGTCGTTGGAGAAGGACGCGGCGGAATCCGACAAGTCCGACGCCCCGGCCCCGTCTGCGCCAGCGGTCCAGCCCGCTGTCCCGGCACCGCCGGCACCGTCGCTGCCCGCGAAGGCTCCCGCAGCCGTCCAGCCGCAGGGGCTCGACAGCCCGGCGGCCAGTGCGGACCCGAAACCGTCCGACGCGACGGAGACCGTGACCGTGCAGATCCCCGTGAGCGTGCTCCTCGGGAATCAGCGCATCGGGGCGGGTTTGGCCAGTGTGTCCGGATCCCCCGCGGTCGTCATTCCGCCCGCACCGCCGGCGCCGGCTGCGTCTCCCGCGGCCGCGGGAGCGGATCAGACCGCGGCCGCAACGCCGAGCCCCTCACGGCCCCGCAAGCTGCTTTCCGACATTGGCCGCAAGTACTGGGACAAGATGCCAAAGAGCAGGACCTCCAACTGATGGTGTGGTCTGTGTCTGACCCGGGAGACAATCTGCGAAATACATAGGATAGACATGATTCTCGCAACGACGCCCACCGCAGCCCGCTCGAAACGTGTCCGCCCCGATCCGGACGAGCATGCTTTTCAGCGGCTTAAGGCCACCATCCACGAGGAACTGGTAGAGTCCCTGGACTTGTCCCTGGTCGGCGTGATCGACCGGCAACAGCTGGGGGTCGAGGTCCGGACCGTCGCGGACGATCTGTGCCGCAAACGGGCCGCGGCGCTCGATAGTCCCGCCCAGCAGCGGATGCTGAACGAGTTGATGGACGAGGTCTTCGGCCTGGGGCCCCTCGAACCGTTAATGGCCGATCCCGCGGTGACGGACGTGCTGGTGAACCATGCCTCGGAAGTGTACGTCGAGCGTCATGGCCGGTTGGAACTGACGGATGTGATCTTTGCCGACGAGCAGCACGTCCTGCGGGTCATTCAACGGATCGTGGCCCGGATCGGCCGCCGCATCGACGAAGTCTGTCCGATGGTGGACGCGCGGCTGCCGGACGGCTCGCGGATCAATGCCGTGGTTCCGCCGCTCTCGCTCAAAGGACCGACGCTGTCCATTCGCCGGTTCGGCGAAAAGCCACTGGATCTGAACGACTTGATGAGCAACCGTTCGATCCTGCCCGAGATGGTCCAGTTCCTATCGGCCGCGGTGGATGCCCGGATGAGTTTTCTGATCTCCGGCGGCACCGGCTCCGGCAAGACCACGTTGCTGAACGCCTTGTCCGTGTGCATTCCGCCCGGCGAACGCATTATTACCATCGAAGATTCGGCGGAATTGAAACTGCAGCATTTGCACGTGGTTTCGCTGGAGACCCGGATTTCCAACACCGAGGGCGCCGGCGAAATTACCCAGCGGGACCTGGTGCGGAACTCGCTGCGCATGCGGCCGGACCGGATTCTGGTGGGCGAGGTGCGCGGAGCCGAAGCGCTGGACATGCTGCAGGCGATGAACACGGGCCACGAAGGCTCGCTGACCACGATCCACGCCAACGACTCGCGGGATGCCTTGTCCCGCCTGGAGATGATGGTCGCAATGACCGGCCTGGAGTTGCCTGTTCCCGTGGTGCGAAAGTACATCGCCGCGGGCATCAAACTGGTGGTGCATCTGGCACGCCTTAAAGGCGGCCTGCGCCGCGTGATGCGGGTGTCGGAAATCGTCGGCATCCAGGACGGAGAGTATCAATTGGAAGACATCTTCGGCTTTGATCAGCAGGGCGTGGACGAGGACGGGTTCGCGATTGGTCAGTTCTATGCGACCGGTTATCGGCCCCGCTGCCTGCAGCGGCTGCTGGCCGCGGGCGTGGAACTGCCCGACGATTTGTTTGAAGCAAAAAAGTTTTGAGTTTTTGTAGCATGGCTCTCCAGAGCCGTGGAGTTGTTCGTAGCATAGCTCTCCGGAGCCGTGGGTTGGAGTTCACGCTTTAGCGTGTTTGCGGGCGGGCAGGCTTGCCCGTCCGGACAGCCTGAAGGCTGAACTCCAACCACGAATCACGGCCTCGGAGTGTGCCTGCTGCTTTGTCGGGAGTTGCCGTGAATCTCGCCATCTTAACCATTGTGTGCTTTGCCTGCCTGGCGTCGATGATCGGCGTCGTCGGCTTGCTGGTGCGCGATTTGTTCTTCCGCCCCTCCGAGGCGGTGGGGGCCGCGGCCGACGACGCGCACCCCAGGCTGGGCCGATTGCCGCTGGCCCGCGATGCCGTCCCGCGCACGGGCGTGGTTGGCAGTATCGACGACAAATTCGAAAAGCTGATCGTGGAGAGCGGCGTGCCCGCCGATGGCTTGACCGTGACCATGATCCTGGTCTTAAGCGGACTGGTATTTGGCGGCGGCGCGTTCCTGTGGACCGAGGATATGCTGTCCGGCATGATCGGGTTCATCGTGGGAATGGTCGCTCCGTTGCCGTACCTGTCGTTGCGGCGGGCCAGCCGCTTGCGCGACGTGCAATCCCAACTGGCCGACGTGCTGGACATGATGTCCCGGGCCACGCGCGCCGGAGAGAGCCTCGATCAAGCGATCACCCTGGTTGGCCAGCGGGCTTCCGAACCGTTGGGGCTGGAGTTCCGCCGTTGTGCCCGCCACCTGCAGTTGGGCCTGTCCGTGACGGCCGCCATGCGGTCCCTGGTCCACCGCTTGCCGCTGATGGATGTACGCATCCTGGCCACGACGTTATCGGTTCACCGGCAGGCCGGCGGTAATCTGGCGCTGACCTTGGAGCGGATGGCCCGGGTGGTCCGCGACCGAATGGTCTACCGCCAGCAAATGCGATCGGTAACTGCCGCCGGGCGATTCTCGGCGATGATGATTGCCACGGTGGGGCCGCTGTTGTTCCTGTATATGTTCACCTTCCAACGGGACTATGCCGGCAAACTATTGGACTTGCCGCTGGGAAATATGATGCTGGTGATCGCCGTGGTTCTTGAGGTGGTCGGGCTGATGTGGATCAGCCGGCTGATTCGGACGGAGTATTAAGGACGGAAAACAGGCTAAAGCCTGGACTCCAACATAATTATGCACGACATCGTCTTACCTCTTTCTGTGTTTCTCGTGCTTTCCGCCGTCATCTGGCTGTTGGGCCGGATGTTCTTGCTAGGGGCGTACAAAGAAGTGCCCGGTGACGGCAATGTGGTCCAAGAGGGCCGCAGCCGTCCGGCGTTTGGGATCATGACGAACGTCTTGGCGGCGTTGCTGCCGATTTCCGGCCAGGCCAAGAAGATCATCGACGGCGAATTGCGCCAAGCCGGTTTTTACTCGCCGCACGCCCGGGCGGATTATCTGGCCACCCGTAACGTGTCGTTGTTTGCATGGGTTTTACTGGTGGCGTTCACGGCTTTTGCGGTCTACGACCCGCAGCAGGACTATACCTTTCTGGTTCTGATCGTCGGTGTGGTGTTTGGGATTATGATCTTTGCCATGCCCCGCCTGGTGTTGCAATCTCAAGCCCGGCACCGCGTAAACAACATCCAAGCGGCCTTGCCGGATGGCCTGGACATGCTGAACATGTGCATGACCGGCGGCTTGTCGCTGCAGATGGCCTTTGAACGGGTAAGCAGCGAGATCCGCTCGTCGCATCGCGACCTGGCCACCGAGTTCGATATTATCCGCCGGCATTCCGAGACGCATACCATGGAACGGGCCTTGGACCTGTTCGCTGGCCGGATCGATACGCCCGAGGTAAGGTCTTTGGCCGCCGTCACGTCGCAGTCGGTGCGGTTGGGCAGCAACGTGGGAACCGCGTTGCAGGAATACTCGGACAGCATGCGGACCAGCCAGCGGCAGCGGGCCGAGGAGCGCGGCAATCGTCGCTCGGTGGCGATGCTCTTCCCGGTCGCCTTGTGTCTGGCACCGCCCGTGTACATCCTTCTTCTGGGTCCGGCCGTGCTGGAACTGCGGGACTTCGCGTTACGCGAGAATCAAGCGGGTGGCGTGTTGTCGCCGGACATGAATGTGCTGCAACAGGGGATCATGTCGCAACGGATGGGAGCGCCGCGAACAGCTCCGTCCCCAGCCCCCGAGAACCCCTAGGCCCTTTTGGGCAGACCGGCGGCGAGAGAGCTCCGCATCGCGATTTCGGTAAGTTCCTGGCGTTCGGTCCCGCTTACCCGACCCTGTCCACGGGCGGACGCAACGTTCCAATCACGCTGCTCGGTTGCGGGTAATTGGACGGCACCACTGGCACGTGTACGGCCGGCAACGGCACCATCCTGTTCGACTTCGATCCGGGTTTCCACGAGGGCGACCAAGTGACCTACGCCCCTGCCGCCGGGAACTACCCGGGGCTACAACGGCACTTTGGCTGACGAGCACGTTCGAGGAAACGGGGCAGTACCGGCTGGACGTGGCTGACGCCACTCCGGGCGGAGTGGTGGTGTTGGGCGGCGGGACCCGGGCGGGGGTGTATCCGCTGGGTGCCGCCGGCGTGACGCTCGACGTTGCCGATCCGGTCTTTCTGGCTGAAGCCGTCGCCGATTTCAGCGGGCGGCTGCAGTTCCGCGTCCCGCCGGCACTTGCCGCGGGCATGATGGGGTTCCAGGCGTTAAAATTGGCACCCATCCCGCAGACCAGCCGGCTCGTGGATGCAGAACCGGGCCCGCGCCTGATCGCCGGCATCGAGGCTGTAGGCGCAACGGTCGTCGGCGCGCCGACCGTCCAGTTCACCGTGACGTTCCAACAGCCGGTCATCGGCTTGTCGGAGAGCGACTTTGTCGTGGCGGCCCAACACGTTTCGGGGGCTCGCATCAGCGGCCTCACGGGCCGTGGCACGGTCTACACGATCACGGTCGAAACGGGCACGGGCGGCGGGACCTTGGGATTGAACCTTCAGGACGAAACCGGCATCGCGGCAGCCACGGGAATCGCTGCGACCGTAACTCGCAACGGCCTGTTCGCCGGACCCGTCTTGACCATTCACAAGACCCGCGAGGACGTGAATCTGGACTTCACCGTCACGGCGCAAGAGGCGCTGATCCTGATCAACGCCATCAACCGGAACCGCGGCGCGTTTGTCTCCGCCGGCACATCCAAGTTCGATCGGTGAGACGTGTCTCTCGGCGCTTGGCAGCGACGACGAGGCGACTTCAACGGAATTGGAGGACGTGCTGGCCGACATCGCTCGGGAGGTCGCTTGGGGCTGGCAACAGAGCGACTGAGCCGGAAAGCGTGGCCAATGCGCCTGAAGTACTCGCCGGCAAGAAGCGAGGCAACATCCCATGACTCACGAAATACGCCAGCGCATCATCCGCCCAGCAACCGCTGAAGAGAAGCAACGGCATCAGCAGGTTCGTCAGCAGATCCAGGCGGAGCGGCCGGAACTGAAGCAATGGGCACGCGAGGGGGCGGCGCGGCATACGGACCGTGTGGCCGTTGGGACGGTGTTCACATCGCAAGAGGCCGACGTCGTTGAGGCAATCGACGACTACGCAGCGAAGCACTCGCTGGCCAATCGCGGCGCCGTGGTCCGCGAAGCACTGTCGCGACTCCTGGGCTTGAGGATTGCCACGTTCTGACCGCTCGGCCCGTCAACCGGCGACGACCGCGTCCTCCGTGGCGGCTCGTTCCAGGATCCGGGCAACGCCTACCGGCGTCAGCACCTTCCGCCTACCTTCCGCTTCTTCCACACTGGCTTCCGCATGGTGCAGGAGCTGTGAAGTGGCGTCGGTTCTTGCTATACTATCCAGCAGAGACGTGGGATCTAGTGAAAGGGAGAAATCGGGATGGCTACCGACCAGACAACCGAACGGCGGGAGACACTTGACGAGCAGCGGGCGGCGGCAATTGGGGCTCTACTTCGCTCCGAGCCGCTACCCTGGGTTCAGAAGTCGATCGACGCCTTTCGACGCGACCTGCCGGATCTGCTGAAACGACACCGCGGGCAATTCGTCGCCTATCATGGTGACGAACGGGTGGGGATGGGAAGGAGCGAAGCGAAGCTCTATCGAGATTGCTTCCGCCAAGGGCTGACGCGAGACGAATTCGTCGTGTGCGGGATTGAAGAATGGGTCTTCGACCCAGACGAAGAAATCGAAGCCCCTCGAGACGTCTAATCCCCGAGGCGACCAGTCCGTCATCATCCACGATCTCCCGTTTTTCGGCAAGTCCACGAGCGTCCAAGTCGGCCGCCGAGCGGTGACGGTGAAGCAGGACCAAATCATCGTCTGGGTCAGCATCGCCGAAAAGGGACTATCGGATCTGCGTTGGGAGACGCCCCGTTTTCCCGCGATCCTCGATACGGGATGCACTCACGGTTTCTTGATTCAGGAGCGGCATTTGGTGGATTGGGCGGGAATCCACCCACGGTCTCTGCAACGGCTCCGCCCCACGCGAGTATACGGCGTCCCCGTTCCGCAACTTGCCGCCAATGTGTGGCTGCACCCGAATCGCCGCGGACAGCGCGATCAATTCTCGGAGGCACCGCCTTACCAATTGGACATCGTCCCTGGCATCGCGGTCGTGACCGAGATGCCCGATCGTCACGACCCACGGCTCCCTCTGCTCGGTCTCCGTGCCATCCGCTGGAACCGCCTTCGTCTTTCGGTGGATGGCTACCGCTGTCGCGTTCGCATAGCCACTCGCCCCCGGCTTTGGCTATGGAGTTAGCCAGGAACCGGGCGGTCGGGCTTGGCTGCTCCGTTGTTCGGCAACGACGCCCAGGCCGCTGCCGGTGTTGCTGCCGTTGTAGTGTTGCGAGCTGCTGTTGACGATCTCCCGGTATCTGCTCGTTCATCCGGCCCATGTTCCACTTCATGCTGAACCCCAAGCCGGCAGCGTCCGCGGGACGGGCGACGCCGGCCCAAGCGGTGGATTCCTCGGCGATCGTCACCGTGCCGGGAAACTGGCCGCGGGTTACGCGTTTGAACTCTTGCAGCAAACTGATGGCGTGCGGGCTTGGGGGGCATACGCGGCTAAGCACCGTTCGAGAAACAACTGCCCGATCTTCCGTGAGCGGCACGGCGCTAGCCGCCGGTATCGCGTCCAATCCGGAACCGGTGGCTAGCGCCCAATGCCGCTTACTTTGTAGCGGCACGGCGCAAGCCGTCCGGTATTACAGTCGCAAAACCGGGTGGCTTGCGCCGCTCCGCTATGACGAAAATGCCCCCAATGCTTCCAAAGTAAGTGGCATTGGGCTAGCGTCATTCCGCTCACCTGTTTCTCGAACGGTGCTAAGGGGGTTGGCCGAGGCAGGGCGGCCGCAGCCCCCCCTTGACTGACCACGCTTTCGTGCTTAGCCTCAGCCCCGTGGAAGAAGAGTATTCTCGTGTCAGCATCAGTTCCGGCGGCGGTCGTCGCAGCATTCAGTGATGGAGTGGGAGCCATGACGCGCGAGGAAATCGGAGCGGCCGAATTGGTGGACGGCGTCTGCCGCAAGTTCGAGGCGGCGTGGGACGGGCCGGTGCCGCCACGGATCGAGGCGTTCGTGGTGCGGGTTCCCGCAGAGCAGCGTCCTGATTTGTTCGCGGAGTTGCTGCACATCGAGCGCGAGCGGCGGCAGCGGCGCGGGGAGACGCCGGACGCGGAACCGTACACGTCGCGGTTCCCGGCGTGGCGGGAGATCATCACCGGCGTCTTCTCGGGCACGCACCCGTCCCGCCGCCGTTCAGCCGAATCTCCCGCCGACACGCTGGACCTGTCCCAGTCCGACAGTGCCCGATCCGCCGACCCTCGGCGCCCGCTGGCGTCGCGTGCGGCCAATCCCTCTCCCTCTCCATCCGACAGCCCTGCCGCTGCAAACCTCCTCGCCGAAACCGCCGACATGCGTCCCGCGTCGCAACCGGCATCCCCGCCCGAGACCGTCGACTACCGTTCGTCGGCCGCCGGTTCTCATCCTTCGTCCCGCTCGCGGAAACCGCCGGTCGGCCAGTTTGCCGGGTACGAGTTGCTCGAAGAGATCGCGCACGGCGGCATGGGTGTGGTCTACCGGGCGCGGCAGACGAAGCTGAACCGCGTGGTCGCACTGAAGATGATCTTGGCCGGACAGTTCGCCTCGGACGATGCGGTGCAGCGGTTCTACACCGAAGCTCAAGCCGCAGCCCGGTTGGACCATCCGCACATCGTGCCCATCTACGAGATCGGCGAGCAGGACGGACAGCACTTCTTCAGCATGGCGTTGGTCGAAGAGGGTAGCCTGCAAGCCCGCGTCGCCCAGGGGCCGCTGCCGCCGGCCGACGCCGCACGGCTGGTGGCCACCGTGGCCGACGCGGTGCAGTATGCCCACGACCACCAGATCGTGCATCGCGACCTCAAGCCGCACAACATCCTGCTGGACCACGGCGGCGAGCCCAAGATCACCGACTTTGGCCTGGCCAAGCAGATGCAAGCCGGCGACGGGCTGACCGCCAGCGGCGACGTGCTCGGCACGCCCAGCTACATGGCTCCCGAACAGGCCGCCGGGCACGTCCACCAGATCGGCCCGCCGACTGACATCTACGCCCTGGGGGCGATCCTGTACGCGCTGCTGACCGGCCGGCCGCCGTTCCAGACCGCGTCGTTGGCCGAGACCCTGCGGCAGGTGCAGGAGCAGGAGCCGGTGGCCCCGCGGCTACTGAACCCGGCCACGCCCCGCGATCTGGAGACGATCTGCCAGAAATGTCTCGAAAAAGCCCCGGCCAAGCGGTACGCATCCGCGCACGAACTGGCCGCGGACCTGCGGCGATTCCTGGCCGGTGAACCGATCTCCGCCCGCCGGATCACGCGCGTTGAGCGGGCCGTCCGCTGGTGCCGTCGCCGGCCGGTCGCTGCCGGGTTGCTGGCCGCCGTGTTCGTGGCGCTGATCGCCGGCGGCCTGGCCGTGTACCTGGGACGCGAAGCCAGCCACTCGCGGCAGGTGGCCCATTTGAAGCAGGCGTTGCAGACGAAGCTCGATCAGCCCGCGCTGAGCGAAAGCTACCTCGCCGACGCCGAGGCGACGGT
>CAZXYZ010000060.1:0-65188 GCA_964645045.1 uncultured Pirellulaceae bacterium
CGAGGGTCACGCCCGTTCCGAAACTGCGGGCGATTCCCGTGCCGGCCCCAGCGGCGTGTAACCATAACACTTCTGGCAGTTGTGCAACTGCCGCTTGGCCTGCCGCTGAAAACTGGGCACGCAATAGGTGCAGTCGAACTGACAGCCCTTAAATGGGTTCCAGGTTTTGGCCCCGGCGTACATGTTCGACGGCTTCTCCGGAACAGCCTGTCCGTTCTTCTGAGTGGAAATCTCCGTCATCTGAAATTCTCCTTTTCGTACTTTCCCCAAAATGTGCAACTACGTTTGTACAGACATTTGGCGATCAGTTGGTGCAACGACTCCGTTGCACCCAAGACCGTCAAAGACAACAACTCGAATCGGCCAATACCTGTCAAATTGCATTCGGAACCTATCGAAAACTCCTTTCCCTAGTCCGTTGTACTGTTACCTGAAATGACGCACGCCTCGATTCGGTCCGGCGGTCTTGAAGTGTGCGTTTCGGATTTGCTCCTGCATCAGGTGATGCTCGTCTGGCCGAGTTCCTCACAACCGCCGGCCCTTTGATTCATAAGGAAATAACGCAAGGCCGCAACAAAAAAACATTTTTGAGCCTCGCAGCAGCGTTTCCAAGTCGAATCGATGTGGTGCAAGGAAGAGCCCAGTGAAGCCGTAACGGCGGGATGCTTTGTGCCTTTTGGCTTTCGTAAAGCAACAGACACGCGGCAAAGAGAGCCACCCTGGGGGACCCAGTCACCGGGGGACAGCAAACTTCGCCTCGAACGTGATACCGGCCAAATACGACCGCGTTTGAAGAGCGGGCGGTCCAAGGGCTAAGGGGCAACCAAGTTTCTGGCTACCCGAAAGCCAAGGCTATTCATCGGTGGTGTGGGGGCCGCGGACAGCCGCTTGGCCGCGCTGACAGATGGCGGCAGATCAATGAAACAACTACCGCGTGCGGCCCGCATCTCACCGGTCGCTGGCCCCCTCAGGAATTCACCCGCCGAGATCAAGCACAGCTGCCTGCCAATCGAATTCGTCATCTGCTGGAACGATTGGCAGCTCGCAGTCGCGTCAATGCGCTGGCAACTCCCTCCGCATCTCTTCCAGTTCCCGTTTCCGTTCGCTCTGCTCGGCAGACAGGTCTTTCGGAACCTCGTTGGCAAACTGATTCGTTTCAGCCTGTACCCCGTCAATCGCTGAGTTGATCTCCCCCTGGTCGGGCAGGTTGCGCGACAGGGACAGCAGGCGGCCGACGTACGGAAGCAAGAAGAGGCCGACCCCCAGAGTAACGAGAATCAAGGTTCCAAGGAGCCAGTGTGGTATGGCTCTTCGCGTGCGGTTCAGCGATCTAGTTCCTGATTGCTCACCGGGAGTGGACTGCGCTGCCGCAGTCGCTGGGTTCTCACCGGCGACGGCAGCGTCCAAGGCTTCGGCCACTGCCGTTGCCGACTGGTAGCGATCCTGTGGGCTTTTGGCAAGCATCCTATGGAGGATAGCCACCACATGGTCGGGAACATCGGGACGAGACCGCCGAATGTCGGGGACAGGTTCACGAGCGCGAGCCATCATCCTCTTGGCGAAGGTGTCCTTCTTCGGACCAGCGAAGGGCGCTCGGCCGGCGAGCAGGAAATAGAGCGTACAACCCAGGGCGTAGATGTCAGCGCGAGCGTCTACGTGGTGGCTGTCACGCCACTGTTCAGGTGCCATGTAGTCCCCAGTGCCCAAAATCTGATCCGTATCCGTCACAGTCCCCGAATTCGTTCTGCGGTCGGGGGCGTCCAACGAGGCAGGATCAACTTCCGCGGCGGCCCCGTCCAACTCGGTGACAGCGAGTCTAGCCAGGCCCAGGTCCAGAACCTTGATGACTCCGCCTGCCGTACGCATCAAGTTAGACGGCTTGACGTCCCGGTGAATCAGGCCGTGTTCGTGGGCATGCAGCAGGCCAAGAGCCGCCTGCCGCACCGCTTCACAGGCATCTGCCACCGACAACGGCCCCGACGAGCAAACCTGACGAGCCAAGTCGACACCTTCCAAGTATTCCATCGCCAGGAAAGGCTGCCCCTCGACCTCCCCGGCGTCGTGCGCTCGGACGAGGTTCGGATGATCCAGTCGCCCAACGGCCTCCATCTCGCCCTGGAATCGGGCAACGGCTTGTGGATCTCTGGTCCGGCCCGTGAGCAGCAACTTGACCGCCACCGGCCGCTTTAGTCGTGTGTGGATCGCCTTGTAGACCGTGCCCATGCCTCCATGACCGATCTGCTCAAGCAAACGATACTGGCCGAACGACTTGGGCAGACTTTCGTCTCGCTCTGGTGCCCGTTCGGAGATTCCTGCGGCATCCTGCCCCGCCTGTATTCGCCAGACTTCCCAGCTTAGT
Source organism: uncultured Pirellulaceae bacterium (assembly GCA_964645045.1). Lineage (GTDB taxonomy): Bacteria > Planctomycetota > Planctomycetia > Pirellulales > Pirellulaceae > Anammoximicrobium. Next base: position 2,360 of record CAZXYZ010000060.1, read on the forward strand.
GACTCAGCCCGCCGAAGTCGCTGTTCCAACTCGGGGCTCGGCTGACCGGAAAACGACGACAACTGCTGCTTGAGGTCACCCACGACGGAATCTTCCAGACCGTCAAGAGTCTGCAGAACTGCATTGCATGTCGGGCAGTTTTCGACCTCCCGAGCGATTTGCTCCAACTCGTCGTCCGGCAACTTGCCCAACACGAAATCCGCCAGCACCTCGCGGGAGTAGCAGACTCTATGGCATGGGTCTGGCACGTTTTTCATCGTAAGGAGCCTCCGGTTCGGCGGAAGGAGCCGAATTACTTCGTGGCAATTCGGCAACATGGACACGGCTGGCAGTCGGCAGCCACCTGATCAATGCGAAATAGAGAACGCCGGCCCTGATCGCGCAATCGGTCACTGGATATAACGCACAACCGCAACAGTCACGGCTGCAGATCACCCAGTTCTTCCCGCAACCGCCGCAACACTCGCGTTTTCACAAGACGAACGGCAGAAGGACTGATTCCCTGGTCCCGTGCCACATCAGCCGCGGCGTGGCCTTCCACCGTGTAGCGCCAGAACGTTTCCCACGTTCTGTCGTTGAAATCGGCTCGGATTAAATCCAGTGCCCGTAATCGCAACTCCTGGATCTGGCGGCGTTCGTCGGGACATTCGGAGTCGCTGGCCTCGGACGCCTCGATTTTCTGCAACTGCTCCTGGAAGTCGGAGCCGCCAACCGCGGGCCGTTGTCCGCGGGATCGCCGGAAATGATCCGTAGCGCGACTGCGTACGATCGTCCGCAGCCAGCCCCGGAAGGTATCCGTGGGGCGGTCCTTGCGGAAATCCGCGATGCGACGAGCCACGGTGGCAAATACGTCCTGAAAGACGTCCTCGGTGTCGGCCTTGTCGATCCCGGTACGGCTGAGCCAGAAATCGACGAGCGGGCCGTAGAGTCGCACCAGCTTGGTCCAGGCATCGGCATCCTGAGCCTTGATGCGTTGGATAAGAGTTAATGATGTCAAGTCAATCGACGATCGAGAGGGAGTAATAGGGTCCATCAGTCACAACCACCGCAACGAAACACTGGGCAGACGAAACGGCTTAAACCAAGGTCGCAGCCTACTCACCCCTTCTTGATCTGTAAAGCTGCCACACTGAACGACGCGAGACATTCCGGTCTCCAAGCCACAAAGAAGTTTGGGCAGGCGTCATTGCAGCGGGCCCTGGGGATGCTTCACAATGTCGAGCCGAAAGCCGGAAAGCGTGGCCCCGATCGTGACCAGTATGGCCGTTGACAAAGTGCTATAACAAAGGCGTGTCCAGATGCTTGGCGGCTCGCGGGCGCAGCCCAAGGCAGTTTCGAGGCCCGGATGCCGTGGGCACGCCGGGAAGACAGAATTCTGACATGAAGGAGCTAATCATGATCAACCGCCCCATACCAAGCGTGCTTGCAACCTGGTTCTTCAGCCTTGCCTTTTCGGCGTGCGTTGCGTCGGCTGCCGAGGACCTGGTGTCGCCCGGCGCCAAAGTCGAACAACTCGCAGGCGGTTTTGCCTTTACGGAAGGCCCGGCCCTTGATGCCCAGGGGAACATCTACTTCACGGATATTCCAAACGGCCGCATCCACAAGTGGTCGCTGGACGGAACGCTGAGCACCTTCCGGGAGAACAGCGGCGGGGCAAATGGTCTGTTCTTGGACCGCTCCGGAAACCTGCTGGCCTGCGAAGGCGGCAACCGTCGCGTGACGTCCATTGCGCCCGATGGCAAGGTGACCGTCCTGGCTGACAGCTATGTCGCCAAGAAGCTGAACAGCCCTAACGACCTGTGGATCGATCCGAAAGGCGGCGTGTACTTCTCCGATCCACGCTACGGCAGCCAGGAAGGGCTGGAGCAGGACGGATTCCACGTCTACTATCTGGCCCCCGACCGCAAGCTCTTGCGGCGAGTGATCGACAACCTGGTCAAGCCCAACGGCGTCGTCGGGACCGCAGACGGCAAGCTGCTGTACGTGGCCGATGCGGGCGACGGTAAGACCTACGGCTACCGCATCCAAGACGACGGCTCACCGGCCGACCGGAAATTGATCGCTCCAGTGGGCTCGGACGGCATGACGCTGGACGAGCAGGGGAACCTTTACCTGGCCCGGAACGCGGTGCATGTGTACAGCCCTGACGGTAACAAGCTCGCGGAGATCGCTGTTCCCGAGGCCCCGTCCAATGTCTGTTTCGGCGGTGCAGACCGCCGCACGTTGTTCATTACTGCCCGCAAGGGCCTTTACGCGATCCGCATGAATGTCGGTGGGCAGTAGGACCGTCGCTTGGCGTCTTGCTTACGGCAAACCATCTCCGGCATTCGATTGGATTGGCTCACCGAACAGCGCCGCCGCACCGGGATTCCGGCGATTGACGGCCTCAGCATGGACATCCAGGCGGTCGCCCTCCCGGAGCTGGTCGCCGGGCGGTAGGGGGAACACGCCCAGGCTAACCAGCGACTTGGTTTCCTTGTCCGGAATCGGCCCCTTGTTCTTGGTGCGATCGAAGTAGACCGACGTCACGCGGTTCGTGTAGACGACGGCTTGGTACAAAAGCCGCGGCGGCAACGGATAGCGAACCACTTCCTCGGCCAATTCCCCTAGTGGCCCCAGCACCAGGTAACTCTCCTCCCATACGGCTCCGGCGTCGCGGTCTAGCCGCTGCGAGAGCGACTTGCCGGGTGGAATGCGCAGCTCCATGGGCCGCTGGGGATCACGGACGTCAACCAGACGCACAACCAGTTCCTCGTTGTGACGGTTCTCGAATTCGACGCGCACTGGTGGTAACGGCTGGACGGGCGTCATTGTGCGCCGCACAAGCTGCGGAGCTATGGCAAACCGCGGCGAGCAGACGTGGCAGACCCACCGTGGCCCTATCTGCCGCGCAGCTATCAGCCGTCCGGTGCGATCCACGGCGAAAGCGTATCCACCTGCAGGATCGAAGTACACCGGCGTGCCTACCGGAAAACCGTCTGCGATCAGCCGCGGCCTCCAGTCCCCAACGTCACGATGCCACTCGAACCATTGGCCCTCGCTGGTCACTGCCATGACGCTCAATCCGCTGGCTGTCGAAATGACGGCGACCGGCGCACCCGGCGGTACGGGGAATCTCTCCGGCAGCGAATCTGCCGAGCCTTCGCCGGTGCCTGTGAGGAGCCGCAACCGGCCCTCTGCGTCCACCGCCGCCAGCAGTACTTTGCTGGGCGTAGCGATCGCTGGTTGCGGACGCATCGCCCAGAGGCTTCCGCCTGACACGAAGCCCTCACCGATCAGATAGGATCTGGACCAACCGGCGTTCTCACGCCGATAGCCAAGCAGTCGGCCCGCACGATTGACAGCAAATAACTGATCCTGCGACCCTGCGGCGACGGCTATTGGGCCCCCCGGCTCGAACTCTGCGAGTGGTTCGACCAACCGGTGGTCCCGGTGCTCGTCCAGGTCCAGCTGCCAAAGCCTACCGCGTTGATCTACCGCAAAGCCCTGCGGCCGACGATCGAAATCAAGGATCGCCAGATGCGATGCCGGTGGGAACCGCGGCTCACCGACGCCTGTGACCGAGCGGAGCCGCTCGCCATCCTCGATTTCGACAAGTTGCTCGCGTGCGTCGATCGTATACACGAGTGGCACATCCGTCCGGGGATCGCCGGCCAACGCCAGTGGCGCACCCGGCGGCAACCTCTCTCGCAGCTTCGCTTGACGTGTGCGCCAGCCGTCGCCTTCTGAGACGTAGAACCGCAGCTGACCTTCGCCATCAATCTGCGCCACAACGGTCTTGCCGTCGCGTCGTGGCAGGACCGCCAAGTTCATCGGTCCGGCCTGTGGAAATACTTGTTCGAGCCCCAGCGGGACACCCTCGCCGTTGGCAACAACGGGCCCGACACGCTGGACGCGCATTGAGCTGCGAGTCCATTCCATGAACCCACCGCGTGCGCTCCCCAAGTACATGTTGCCCACGCCAGCAGCCGGCCAGCGAAGATAGCGTCGTGCCGGCTCGCAGTAGAACCCCCATAGCGTTCCGTCGGTCGTATCGAGTTGCGGTTGCCGCACGTACGTGAACTGCTGGCCTTGGGTGTCGACAATTGTCAGCCGCTCACCGTCGAGAACCGCCGACGATCGCAGTTGCGGTTGCCCCGGCGCGATCAAGTCGAACCGTTCCCGCACTGGTGCCTGGAGTCCCAGCGCCGCGAAGGTGGTCAGAATGCAGAAGGCGAGTTGGCTCATGGTCTTGTCCATTCCCGAGTGCTCACACTTCATTCTAGCGAGATCATGCTTGGGGCGCAGTCGCTGCCCGAAATCGGCCTAACGGGCGTCGCCGGAAAGGAAGCCGCTACGGACCCGTAGAACGCTCGGCAGTGAAGATGGCTCCTTCAGTCGCGTTGGTCGCTGGCGCTATCTTGGACGCGAAATCTGAGCGTCTGGCGAGGGCTGATTCCGAATACCTAATCGGCTGACCGCGAGGAGGTGGGTTGTACCGTTGGATGACAGAAAGGTATCTCCAAAGGTATCTCCGAGCCCAAGAAACGACCACGGCCCACTCAGTGGGCCGTCTTGCAAGTCGTTTTCTGAAAATAACTTACATCAAGTCGGGGTGAAAGGATTCGAACCTTCGACCTCTTGGTCCCGAACCAAGCGCTCTAGCCAGGCTGAGCCACACCCCGAACGCATCTTCGGGCTAAAGCGGCTGACATCGCTTTAACCGCGATCGCGTTTTATAATCTAACCACACGCGCTGTTGTAACTCAATGGGGGGAACCGATTTCTTGAGGCTCCGACGGCGCTGTGGTTTCAAACGTAACTGTAATCTACACGGTTGCCGGTCACTTCGCAACGGCGGTTGCCACAGTTTCGTGACGGGGGAGAAAGAAACCATGACGCAGCGGATCGCTGGGCATCGCCACCTTTGGTTACTCGTTGCCGAGTGCCTCGCCGTGTTTCCGGCAGGCAGTCTTGCGGCAGACGTTAAGAAAGATGAGTTGATCGTGTTCTTCCCCACCTTTGCGCATTTGTCGGAGGATGGACAGACGTGGACGAGTCGCGTTCACGGCTGGATTTACGAACCGGAATCGGATGGCGCGCTACGGAATGCCGCGATCGCAAGCTTCCGAAACGCGTTGGGGTTGTCAGCGGACGATGCCGACTCGCGCGTCTTCGAGCAACGGGCGCGAGCGTTCCTGGGCGACAATGAACGCGGTAAACAGATTGACATTCAGATCAGCGAGGACGTGTTCGACTTGGAGCCGTCGGCGGAAGACGGACATTTTTTGGGGACAGTGCGGCTTAACGCGCAAAGCGTCAACCGGCTGGCCCGCGACGGCCGGCTGCGTTATACGGCAGTCACCGATCGGCGTGATCCGCGTGTGTTTGCGGGCGAGATCCACTTGATCGGCCCCACCGGCGTGTCGGTCATCAGTGACATCGACGACACCATCAAGGTGACCGAAGTCACCGATCGGAAGAAGGTCTTGCGAAACACCTTTCTGCTCCCGTTCCGAGCGGTCGACGGCATGGCCGATGTCTATCGCCGCTGGTCAAGCAGGGGGACAAAGTTCCATTTCGTATCGGCCAGTCCGTGGCAGCTGTACGAGCCTTTGGCAGAATTCGCGCGTCAAGCAGGCTTTCCTTCCGCCACGTTCCACCTCAGGCAGGTCCGCCTCAAGGACTCCAGCGTCCTGTCGCTGTTGGCGGATCCGCTGGAGGCAAAGCTGCAAATGATCGAGCCGCTGATGGCAGCGTTCCCCCACCGCCGGTTTATCCTGGTCGGTGACTCCGGCGCACGCGATCCCGAGGTCTATGGGCGGGTTGCGGAGAAACATCCTGACCAAGTCCTGCGGATCTACATTCGCGACGTCACCGGTCAGGCAGCAACGTCCCAGCGATACCAAGCCGCTTTCGGCAAACTGCCGGTGGACAAGTGGCAGCTGTTTCAGGAACCGTCTACAATTCAAGACGATCCGAGTACTTTGAGAGACTGGTGAAATGGAAGAATCGTCAAACCCAAGGGCATCGCAGTCCGGTGTGAACAAGGCGGTGCTGCGCGTCGCGTGGCGGGTGATTGGCGCCGGGGTACTGGTAGCCTTGTCGGCGGCGATTACGGGCGGCATGAATCCGAACGTTAATATGCTGCCCGTCCGCAATCTGGCCGCCGCGATCATGTTGATCGGCTTGCTGATGGTGCTGGGAGCGTATCGCGTAGCGTCGTTCAAGAAAGCCGGGGAGACGTCCGCAATGACGGCGCGAGCGGTCAGAATCGGCCGGGACGGTGAAACGCCTTGACGCTGTCGGCGATCGGCGTACAACCAAAAAAGGCCGGGGGGCCTTTGACGCGCCAAGACTTCTGGCGTGCTGAATGGTCAGGGGCAAGGCAACCACTCGGCAGAACCATCGTCAAAGCCCCCACGGCTGGAAAGCCACGAATCGAAGTCACAGATAAGTAGCGGTTTAGCCGAATGCACTCGCTGTGCCGAACGGCTCGCCCGGATGCAATTTGACGCCTATAGCCGGCTGTAAGTGCTTTTTGCCTTTCCGGTTGCGGTATTCTCGCCAAATACTGCACGAGACCTGACGAGGCGGGAAACGCGGGCGGCAACGTGTCAGACGGGTTTCGGACCGCATTATTTCGCTACAGCCGGCTCAGGATGCGTACCGGAATGATGCAGTTCCAACCAATTCTTTGGCCTATCCGTAGTTACGGATGTCGCAGGTTGCGGATATACTCCCGCCATACCGCAATCAGAACGACCGCAACGGCGTGCGCGAGGAGATCGGAACGTGCCCAACAACCCTGCGAGGATCGGACCCTATCGCTGCGGCGATGGTCAAGCCCTGCTGCTGATCGCCGGTCCTTGCGTGATCGAGAATGAATCGCTGACGTTGGCGATTGCCGAGCGGCTGCGGCAGATCACGTTAGGCTTGCCAGTGCAGCTGGTCTTCAAGGCTTCGTTCGACAAAGCGAATCGTACCAGTCTGGAGTCTTTTCGCGGAGTTGGCGTGGATGCGGGACTGCGCGTCCTGGAGCAAGTCAAGACACGGTTCGATCTGCCGGTGACCACGGATATCCATGAGTCCGTGCAGGCGGCCCCGGTGGCCGAAGTCTGCGACTTGCTGCAGATTCCGGCATTTCTCGCCCGCCAGACGGATTTGCTGCTCGCCGCCGCCCGCACCGGCCGCGCGGTACACGTGAAGAAGGGCCAGTTTCTCGCGCCGTGGGATATGCAGCACGTCGTGGGCAAGTTGTCGGCGGCGGGCTGCGAGAATATCTTACTAGGTGAACGCGGCACGTTTTTCGGCTACGGGCGTCTGGTGAATGACATGAAGGCGCTGCCTCAGATGCGCGCCCTTGGCACGCCGGTGATTTTTGACGCCACCCACAGCGTGCAAGAGCCCGGGGGCTTGGGCGGTACAACAGGCGGCAACCGCGCCCTGGTGGAACCGCTGGCGCGAGCCGCCGTCGCGATCGGCGTGGACGGCTTGTTTTTCGAGACGCACCCGGACCCCGACCGTTCACCCAGCGACGGGCCCAACATGATCCCGCTGGGCCAGTTCGCCGCCGTGCTGCAGCGGCTGTTGCGGCTGCGCGCGGTTGTGGAGGAAATTGACGAGGCCCCACGATGAACCACGATGACGCCCCGATGAACCAACATTACCTTTGCCTTTGCGCCGCCGCCCTCTGCCTGGCCACCGCTTGCCGGCGCCCGACTGAATCCGTCCAAGGGCCGACTGCCCCCAGCGCTGCGGTCGCGCCGCAGCAGGACTACTTCCGCGTTTCACTCGACCAACTGGGGCGACTGGACGAGTTCGATCCGAAGCAGGGCATGGTGCAGACGGCATACTACTTGAATCGCTGGCTCGAGAGTCGAGAAGACAACACTTCCTGGCAAGCCGACCCTAGAATTCACGAGTTGCCGGCCGAGTTGCGGGCGATCGCGCCCGTCCAGGAACTCGCGAAGCGGCAGTTCACCGTGGATGACGTGCGGTATTTGCGCGAGGCGTCATGGGCTCGCAGTATCTCGGAATGGGTGGCCGAGCGGCCGGATGACGCGGATTTGGCACCTTGGCTGAAAGAACTCGAAACGGCTCGGGGCGAACCGCATGCCTACGAGTTGTCGCTTGCCGCTCGGCTGTTCGACTGGACCGTGCGGAATATCCAGTTGGACGCGTTATTGCCGTTTCCCGGCCAAGCCGCGGGCCCCGCAGGCAAGCCCCCGGCCGGCAAGACCCCCGCGAGCAAGGCCCAGGCGGACGGACCAGCGGACGTCTCGCCGCTGAAGCAGGCGATGTCAGGCCCCGGTTATACCGCGTTTCCCTGGCAGACGCTGCTGTACGGCCGTGGCGATGCCTGGCAGCGGGCCCGCATTTTCATTTTGCTCTGTCGCCAGCAGCAGATCGATGCCGTCATGCTGGCGTTTGACGATCCGCGCGCCAGCCCTCGACCCCGCCCCTGGCTGCCCGCCGTCTTGATCGACGACCAGTTGTACTTGTTCGATACGGAGTTAGGCTTGCCGATTCGCGGCCCGAACGGATCCGGCATCGCCACGTTGGCCCAGGTGCGTCAAGATCCGGGCTTGTTGCGGTCGCTGGACGTTGGCCAGGATGCCCGCTACGCGGCAGCCGACGCCGAGTGGGCCCAACTTGTCGCGCTGATCGACGCGCCGCCGGAAGCGTTGTCGTACCGAATCCAGGCGTTCCAGCAGGAATCGGCGGCCGGCAAGCCGCTGTTCGTATCGGTCCCGGCCGCGGAATTGGCCAAGCGAGTTAAAGGCCAGGGCGGGATTGCCGTCGTCGATCTATGGCGGGTGCCGTTTCAGACGTGGGTGTACCGTACTGCGTTGCGGGCGCGAGCTGAGGTGGACCCGGAAGCGTTGCGGCAGGTGATGTTCGACGAGATGATTTTTGACACCATCCACCCGCTGGTTCAAGGCCGCATTCAATACTTCCGCGGCAACTTTGAAAAGACCACCGATAACCTGGGAGCGAAGGGGCATTTTGTCGACGCTCGCGTTCCCGATGTCATTATCAACCAGATCGAAACATCACCCGAGGTCCAAACCGGGCTAGGGATTTTTCGCACCCGTGAAAACGACCAAGAGTGGAAGTTCCGTGTACAAATGAGCAAGTCGCTGATCATCGGAATCAAGCAGACGGCGACCTACTGGTTAGGGATTACGCACTACGACACCGGCCGTTTCGAGACGGCCGTGGATTGGCTGAAGCAGCGCACGCTCGACGCGGCCGGCGACAACCTCTGGAAACCCGGTGCCCGATACAACTTGTCGCGGACCTACGAGGCTTTCGGGGACCTGGAAACCGCCCGCAAGACATTGCTCTTGGACGACTCGCCCCAAAAACACGGCAACCTGTTACGCGCCCGTTACTTACGAGAAAAGATTGAGCGGCAAAGGAAGCCCAGTGAGGCTGGCCTGTGACGGGGTCAGCCAGATTCCACGTCCGCCCCCCGGTGCTCGACGGCTTCGCCTTGCCCGCTTCCCCAACGCGGCGCGGAATGTTATGTTAGGCCGCGTTCAAAAACAACACGCAACACGGCCACGTAGACCGCACGAGGTTGAGATCGGCCGTAACCCGAAGCGCCAGCGAGAGGGCGCAACTTGCCCTCTCGCTCGCGTTTCGGGTTAGTAGGCCAAAGAAGTTGGAGATATTCGCGACTGTGGTGAAATGGATATCACAGCGGCCTCCGGAGCCGCCGTTCCGGGTTCGAATCCCGGCAGTCGTACTTGCTTGAACACAACCTTGGCGTGCGTGGATGTTGATCATACTGCGCGTTTCAAATCGCAGTAAAACGCATCGCCCGATTCAGTTGCCTCAACGCGCGATCTTTGTTGTCGCAACACTTCTTGAACTTGCGTCCGCTGCCACACGGACATGGATGGATGCGTGTAACGCGTTGGCCCCTCATGTCTGGGCATCCTTTCTTAGCCGGTACGCTACAATCCCCACGGTAGAGTAGCGAGGTGGGTAAGCGAGGCCACAGGTGCGACATGAACGACCAGGAAAAGACGCGGGAACAACTGATCGCCGAAAACGAGGAATTGCGCCGGAGCGTGGCCGAATTGGAGGCATCCGGGAGAAGTCCGGGCGGCAGGTACTGCCCGTGGGAGTCCCGTGATTCCCGTTGGCAGTCTCTGGTGGCCAATACGTCGGTATACATCCTCATGGTCGATCAAGACCACCACATCAGTTTTGCCAATCATACCGACTCGGGAGCAGCGCTCCATCAAATCGTCGGAAAGCCCGTTTCTGTTTTTTTCCGGCCGGAGCATCGGGACATGGTACGGGAGTGCGTGCAGCGGGTATTTGAAACCGGCCAACCCGGTCTATACGAAGGCCCTGCATTGCGACTGGACAACCAAGAGCACTGGTATGTTGCGTACCTCGGGCCCGTTTTCGAAGATGGAAAAGTCGTCGCCGTCTCCGTTATCGCCGTCAATGTCACCGACCGCAAACGGGCTGAGGAAGAGTTGGCGAGGAACAAAGCGATCCTCCAGGCGGCCATCGAGTGCCTGCCGTTTGAGTTCTTCGCCCTCGGTCCCGACGGCCGCTACATCCTGCAGAACGCAATACTCCGAGAGCACTATGGAGATGCCATCGGCAAGCGGCCCGAAGAATATGCCCCCGACGAGCACACTCGCCGGTTGTGGGCCGACAACAATCGGCGGGCGTTTGCCGGGGAAAAAGTCGAGGGGGAGATTGAGGCTCACATCGGCGGCGCGGCCTGCCATTACGACAACGTCGTCACACCGATTCGCGATGACGGCGAGATCTGTGGTATCCTCGGCGTGAATGTCGATATCACCGGCCGAAAGCAGGCAGAAAAACAACTCCAGCAAGCGAATGAACGGTTGGAGCAACGTGTTCTGGAACGGACGGCGGAACTCACCACGGCCAACGAACGGCTGCACGCGGAAGTGGCTCAACGGCAACAGGCCGAAGATGCCCGGCGGCAGAACCAGGAGCAGTACCGGGCACTCGTCGAGTCGTCCCCGGATGCTGTGGTCATGGTTGATCTCCAGGGGCGGATCGTCTTCGCCTCGCAACGGGCGGCGGAACAGCATGGTGCCCAGCATCCTCAGGAACTGGTTGGCACACCGGCGGAGTTCCTGGTGGTCGAACACGAGCGGGAACGATTCCGCTCGGGCAGCCGTCTGCTGATCGAGCAGGGAGTGCGGAGGAATGACCACTACACGGGACTGCGACGGGACGGGACGGCGTTCGCGGCCGAACTGTCATCGGCGATTATCCGGGACGCCGCCGGTCGACCGCAAGGATTGATGGGCGTATACCGGGACGTTAGCGAGCGCAAGCGGGCGGAACATGCGCTGCGGCAGACCTATGAGGAACTTCGAACGATTTACGAATGCATGGTCGATGGACTGTTGATTGCCGACGTCGAGACGCAAGAGTTCCTCAAGGCCAACCGTGCCATTGGCGGGATGCTCGGCTATTCGCCGGAGCAACTTGTTGCGATGTCGGTGCGGGACATCCATCCGCGGGAAGACCTGCCGGCTGTCTTTGCGACGTTTCAATCGCAGGCGGAAGGACGCTTTATCCGAGCTGACGTTGTGCCCATGTTGTGCCGGGATGGCAGCGTGTTCTACGCCGACGTAACCGCCAATCGAATGGTCTACAACGGGCGTCCTTGTCTGATTGGGTTCTTCCGTGACGTGACCGAACGCAGGCTGGCCGAGGAAAGATTGAAGGCCGGACAACAAGCACTTCGCCGCATGTTGCTGGCCGGCGACCATGAGCGTCAACTGATTACGTATGAACTTCACGATGGGGTGGCTCAGCAGCTGATGGGGGCCATCCTGCATTTTCAGTCGCAAGAGCCTCGCCAAGACCAGACGTCGAAAGCGACGGACGCCTACCGCGAGGGAATGACCGCCTTGCGTCAAGCCTCGTTGGAAATCCGTAGCGTGATGAGCCGGCTGAGGACGCCCGTGTTGGACATGTACGGCCTGATTGAGGCGATTGGCGACGTGGTTTCGCAATGGCGTTCGGCGCCGGGGGCACCGGAAATCGAATACAGCCCGGCGGTCAAATTCGAGCGGTTGGAACGGACGCTGGAGAACACCTTGTTCCGCATCGCCCAGGAAGCGATGAGCAATGCGTGCCGACACAGCAAGAGCGAAAAGGTCGCTGTGACGCTCACGCAGCAAGGCGACGACGTGACGCTGGAGGTCCAAGACTGGGGGCTTGGTTTTGACCGGGACGCGGTTCAGGAAAATCGCTTCGGGCTGGAGGGGATCCGGGAACGATGCCGAATCCTGGGCGGAGAATTGACCATCCGAAGCAAACCGGGCGAAGGGACCCTGGTCCGGGTGAAATTCCCGGTGCTGGAAGCCACGGACGAGGCGTGATCGAATTGCCAAGATCGGACCAAGACGCGAAAGCCAAGATTTAAGGAGCCCGCCCGTGACAAGCTTGATTCTGGTGTTGATCTCCACGGTTTCGGCGGCGGACGAAGCCCAACTGGTGTTGCGGCCCGAGGCGGTGGAATCGCTGTTCGTCGAACCCAATCGGGCGGCGACGATCCGCTGGCGAGCGGACCACGATTTGACGGCGGAACCCGTCGCGTATACCATCCGGGACTTTCACGACCGCGAGGTGGGAACGGGCGCCGCCGGTCGGCCCGATCCGCGCACGGTTGCGGTCCAGGTGATGCTGGCCCAGGGCTACTACGAACTCGAACTGTCCGGCGTCCCAACTCGGTTTGGAGTTGTAGCTTTGCCGGCGTCCGCCCAACCACCCGACGCGTTCTTCTGCATCGACAGCGCTTTGTCCTGGCTGGTGCGGGACGCCGACTTGCGGCCGGGGCTGGTCCGCATCGTGCGTCGTAGCGGGATGGCGATGTCGCGCGAGCGGCTGAGTTGGGGCGAGATCCAACCGGTGCGTGAACGATTCGACTGGAACGGCCGCAGCGGCTACGACACCGTCCGGCAATTGCACGCGGGGCAGCAAGTCCCCGTATTGGAAATGTTTCATTCGGCGACGCCGTGGAGCGGCACGGTCGGCAAGTACCCCGAGGACCTCCTTGGCACGGCGGCCGCGTGGCGGGAAATCACCCGGCGCTGGCGCAGCACCTGGGGCGCCTTGGAAGTCTGGAACGAACCGGACATCTTTTTTGGGGACCTGTTGCCGGCGGACCAGTACGTTGCCTTGGTCAAGACGCTGGCCTATGCGGTCGATTGCGAATCGCCCGGCACAACATTGGTGGGCGGAGTAATGGCCCACTATCACCGGCCGTTCCTGGATACCGCCGCCGAGTGTGGGATGCTGGACTGTGTGGATGTGGCCAGCTTTCACACCTACGACCGCGCGGCGCGGATGCAGGAACTGGTCGGCAAGTACCGCGACTGGCTGGCGGCTCACGGCCGGCCGGACATGCCGCTGTGGATTACGGAGAGCGGGCGGCCTTGGAAGAAGGGGCCGAGCCGGCCACCGGCGGACCAGGACGCGGCCAGTGCCCTGGATATCACCCGCAAGGCGATCGAAGTCCGCGCCTGCGGCGTTGCGAGGTACTTTGCCTTCGTGTATCCATTTTACGAGGAGAACGAGAACAACTTCGGCATGTTGGACCGCTGGGGAACGCCGCTGCGGTCGTTTGCGGCGTACACGCAAGCGGCACGAGCCTTGGGCGGCAAGCAGTACATCGGCGATCTGCGTCTCGGAGAATCGGCGTCGGCGGCGCGAGTGTTCGGCGACCAACGCGAGACGGTGGCCGTATTGACTGCGGGGGCCGGCCCAACGCCGACAGCCGTTCGCATCGATCTGCCGGTACTGCGGGCCGAGGCCCTGGACGGCCGCACCATCCAAGTCCATGGTGCGGGCGAGGTTCCTTTGGCCGACGGCCTGGTGTATGTCTGGCTCGATCGGGCGGCGGTGTCGCCACGGTTGGACACGCAAACCGAGGCCATGCGATTGTGCCAATTGGGCCAAACGCCGCCGCCACGACGCCCACCGCCCTCGGCGATCGTCCTCCGCTGGCAGAGCGACCCCGCCGCGTTCAAACCCGAAACGGCCGGGTATCGTGTCGCCGGCGAAAGGCCGGGCGAGTCGCGGTTTGCGGTCCGCGCGTTCAATCTGAGCGAACAGGCCGCCGAATTCCGGCTAGTCTTGGATGCGGATGACGCCCCCGCGCGCATCGCCAGCGAGAATCCTCGTGCCGTCCGCGTGCCTGCAGCGGGTTTTGCGGACGCGGTCTGGGACGTGGACCTGAGCGAGGCGTTCACACGCAGCGATCAAATCAACGTGACGATCCGGCCGACGGGGGACATGCACGAGCGGACGCTGCCGCTGGCCGTGACGCTGATCGGCCAGCCGACGATCGCCCAGCGGCTGGCGCGATACCCTCAGCACGTCCGGCTGCCATTGGGTGAAGGGGCTCGTTGGCAGCCGAACATCCCGTCCTACGGCCGCCTCGATCTGAAGCCACAGCCGGACAATTCCGTCAGTTTTTCGGCCAGCTTTACCAAGGGCGACCGCTGGGTGTATCCCTCCTTCCAGCTGCCGGACGAGTTGGATGTGAGCCGTTTTTCGGCGTTGGTCCTGCGGGCTCGTTGCGAGCGGCCGGCCACCGTTCGCGTGTTTCTGTGGGAAGGAGACCGGGGAGTCGGATACCTGACCTCCCAGAGCATCGTTCCGGCGGACGGCCAATGGCACGCGGCCGAAGTGCAGTTCGACGAACTGACGCTCAGCGGCGCCAACGCCCCGGACGACAACGACCGGCTCGACCTGGGGCAGGTCCGCCGGATTGCCATCGGCATGAACAGCGACACACCGGACAACCGGCTGGAGATCAGCGAAGCGTACCTGGCAGGACCGCCGGCCGAGGCTAAATGACGGCGTCTTTCACTTGCGGCCGAGGTTGTTAGAATATCAACGCAGTTGAAAAATGAATTCCGCGGCAACAGGACTCGAACCTGGGCGCACGTTTTCGCCCGCGGTTTCACGGTCCGCTCCCTGCCGGACTGTTTCTAAAATGTACGTGAGACTTGAAAAAGGTAGCCATCAATGAGAAGCGATCTGATCAAACGGGGTGTCGAACGGGCGCCGCATCGCAGTCTGCTGAAGGGGACGGGCAACTATAAGGACGGAGACCTGAACAAACCGTTCATCGCCGTGGTCAACTCGTTTGTGGAGATCATTCCAGGCCACGCGCATCTGGACAAGGTCGGCTACTATATCAAGGAGCAGGTCCGGGCGGCGGGCGGTGTGCCGTTCATCTTTAACACGATCGGAATCGACGACGGGATCGCGATGGGCCACCTGGGGATGAAGTTCTCGCTGCCCAGCCGCGACCTGATCGCGGACAGCGTCGAATCGATGATCGAGGCGCATCGGTTCGACGCGATGATTTGCATCCCCAATTGCGACAAGATCGTTCCCGGCATGATGATGGCCGCAGCACGCTGCAATATCCCAGCCATCTTCGTCAGCGGCGGGCCGATGGAAGCGGGCAAGACATCCGATGGCCGGAGCGTGGATTTGATCAACGCTTTTTACGCGGTCAGCCAGCACGCGGCGGGCACGCTGGACGAGAAGACGCTGACGGACATCGAGAACCATGCCTGCCCGACCTGCGGCAGTTGCTCGGGGATGTTCACCGCTAATAGCATGAACTGCCTGGCCGAGGCGCTCGGCATCGCGCTGCCCGGGAACGGGACGATCCTGGCAACCAGCGAAGACCGCCGGCTGTTGTACGCGGCCGCCGCCAAACGGATTGTCGAGATGGCCTTGGGCGACGGCCCCAAGCCGCGCGACGTCATGACCCGGGCGGCCTTCGACAACGCGATGATCCTGGACATGGCCATGGGCGGCTCAACCAATACCGTGCTGCACATCCTGGCCATCGCTCACGAGGCGGGCGTCGACTTCACCATGAAGGACATCGACGCGCTGTCGGGACGCACGCCCAACATTTGCCGCGTGGCTCCGTCGGCCGGCAAGGACGGCCGGCTGTACCACGTCGAAGACGTGCAGGCGGCCGGCGGCATCATGACCATTTTGGGCGAAATCGTCCGCGGCAAATCCGGCCTACTGCACGAGGACGCGCTGACGATCACCGGCAAGACGCTGGGCGACAACGTCCGCGAGTACGACATCCGGTTCCGCAGCCAGACGATCCGCCGCGACGGACTGAGCTCGGCGAAACGCAGCGCGTTGAGTGTCTACACGGAGAACGCCGAGGCCGGCGGCGCGGCCGTGCTGACGGACTTGGACCAGGGCCGGTTCGACCCGCTGGACTGCATCCGCACGGTGGAACAGGCGTATTCGCCCGAAGGCGGTCTGAGCGTGTTGTACGGCAACCTGGCCGAGGAAGGTTCCGTCGTGAAGACCGCCGGCGTCGACCCCGAGATGCTGCGGCACAGCGGCCCGGCCGTGATCTTTGAGAGCCAGGAAGAAGCCTGCGCGGGCATCCTGGCCGGACAGGTCCGTTCCGGCGACGTAGTGGTGATCCGCTACGAAGGTCCCAAGGGCGGACCGGGGATGCAAGAGATGCTGGCGCCGACCAGCTACATCAAGGCCAACCCCGATTTGGCAAAGACGGTGGCCCTGGTCACGGACGGACGGTTCAGCGGCGGCACGGCCGGGGCCTGCATCGGGCACGTCAGTCCCGAAGCGGCGGCGGGCGGTACGATCGGCCTGCTGCGCAACGGCGACATCATCGACATCGACATTCCCGGACGAAAACTGAGTGTCCGGCTGTCGGACGCTGAATTGGCCGAGCGGCGCAAAAGCTGGACCAGGCCCGAGCCGCGGTACAAGACCGGCTACCTGGCCAAGTACACCGCCATGGCGACCAGCGCCAGCAGCGGAGCCATTCTGAAGTGGTCGTAGAGATGAGTTCCACAACGCGGCGTGGTTTCCTCCGGACGGCGGCAGCGGCAGGCAGTTGCCTGGCGTTGCCAAGGTGGGGCAGCGCGGGGGCGGCCCCGCGCGACGATTGCCCGCCCACCGCGCTGAACGCCCCGGTTCTCGTGGTCACGCAAGCGGTCTCCCGTGACGTCAATCCGCGGGCCGCCGCTTGGGGGTACATCACCGAGGTCCTGCGCCGCGCAGGGTTGTTTTTTGAAGAGCTGCCCCCGGAACGCTTGCCCTGGCTGCTGCGCCGCCCGGACGCCATCGTGATCCTAGCGGGTGATCTGCCGCTGACCGCGGCCCAGCGTGGTGTTCTCGCCACCTGGGTCAACGACGGCGGCGCCCTGGTCGGGATCGGCGGAACGTCGGGGCTGGACGAAGTGTTCGGCGTCACGGCAGCGCGTCGCTTGGCCGAAGGCTGGATCACGGTGACCGCTCGAGATCATCCGTTGACCGCCGGGCTGCGCAGCTCGTTGCACGTGTTCGGCGGCTGTACGGTGAAGCCTGCTTCTGCCACCTCGCTGGCGGGCTTGGAACTGGCCAACGGGGCGTCGAAAGGCAGTGCCATCCTGGAGCACCGCCCCGGCAAAGGCCGGGCCATTC
The DNA here is from genome assembly GCA_964645045.1 of uncultured Pirellulaceae bacterium. Taxonomy (GTDB): domain Bacteria; phylum Planctomycetota; class Planctomycetia; order Pirellulales; family Pirellulaceae; genus Anammoximicrobium. Next base: position 19,841 of record CAZXYZ010000060.1, read on the forward strand.
TGCTGACGCCCGATCTGCTGTTTTCCATTGTCCACATCCAGCAAGGGATCCCGGTCTTCCAGGACGCCCAAGTGGCGCCGGATGGCTCGGCGGCGACGAACGAGGGCATCTTGAAAGCCGAGGACGGGATGGTGCTGGATTGGCAGCGGGACCGCAGTCCGATGGCGCCCGACGACGTGCCTGCTTTTCTGGAACCAATCAGCGACGAACTGCGGGAACTGATCCTGCGCAGCGTCTTCTACGCGGCACGCGAACAAGGGATCGGCTTGCCGGTGCTCTGGTATTGGCCGCGCGGCCTGCCCGCTGTCGGGCACATCTCCCACGACACGGATGGCAACGATCCCGCCAAGGCGACCGCGTTGTTGGAGGTGATGAACCGCTGCCAAGTGAAATCCACCTGGTGTACGTTGTACCCCGGCGGCTACCCGCAGGAGTTCTACCGCACTCTGCAGGAACAGGGCTACGAAATCGCGTTGCACTACGACGCCCTGGACGGCGGTCCGCAGACGTCCTGGTCGAAAGAAAATTTGTTTTACCAGCGGCAGTGGCTGCTCAAGGAAGCGGGCCTGGAGCACATCCACTCCAACAAGAACCATTACACGCGTTGGGAAGGCCGTCTCGATTTCTGGCGCTGGTGTGAACAGGCCGGCATCCACTGCGACCAAACGCGCGGGCCCAGCAAGCAGGGGACGATCGGTTTTGCACTCGGCGGTTCGCAGCCCTACTTTCCGCTGGACGACGAAGCTGATCCGCCGCGGTTGCTGAAGGTGCTCGAGCTGAACCTGCAGACCCAGGACCTGGTGGTGGTCTGCCCGCCCGAATACGGCCGGCAACTGATCGATTCCGTACTGCGGCACCACGGTGTCGCGCATTTCCTGTTTCATCCGGCGCATATCCTCAAGCCGACCGTGGCCGATACGCTGTGCGGCTTGGTCGAGTACGGCCGCGCCTGGGGACTCGAATGGTGGACCAACGAGCAGATCTACCAATGGGAGATCCTCCGCCGCAGCGTGGCAGCGAAGTTCGACTCCGGCAGCACCTTCACCCTGAGCGCCGCCAACCCGCTGCGCGAGGCCACGCTGCTGTTCCTCAAATCCCGGCCGGAGCCTCACAACATCCGCATTGGCAGTCAAACCGTGACCAGCCGCCCGTTCAGCCTGTACGGCTTTGAATTCCAGGCGGTGACGCTGGACATTGCGGGGCAGGTAATAGTGCAGAACAGAAAGGACAACGCACCATGAAGATCATCCGCTTGTTCGCCATGGCAACGCTACTGACGGCGTTCGCCTGTGAAACCAGCTTGGGTTCCCCCGTAGCGGACGTTCCCACTCAGCCCCTGGAACCCGTGTTCTTGCCGCAGGTCAAGATCCACGGATTCTGGAAGGACCAGATTCGGCGTCAGACAGTCAAGTGGATTCCGCACTGCATCCAGCAAATGGAAGCGGGCGGCCGGGGTCAGGAACTGCTCAACTTCCTCCACGCAGCCAAGGCGATCAAGGGCGAGTCGGCCGGGAAATTCAGCGGAGCGCCGTGGAGCGATGCGTATATCTACAACACGATCGAAGCGAGCTGCCTGGCGCTGGCGATCGATCCGGAGGGCGACCCAGAGTTGGCAGCGGCCCAGGACTTTCTCCGCAAGAAGCTGGACGAGTGGATCCCTATCGTGCTGGCGGCTCAGCTGGACGACGGCTACATCCACTCGTTTCACGTCGTCAACAAGATCGGCCGCTATACCAACATCAACAATCATGAGTTCTACGTGCAGGGCTATTTCATCGAGGCCGGCGTGGCCCATTACCTGGTGACGGACGGTGCCGACCGGCGCCTGTACGATGCCGCCCGGAAGTGCGCCGATCATTTGTGCGAGACCTTCGGGCCGGCCCCCAAACGGGTCTGGGTCCACGGGCATCCCGGCATGGAGATCGCTCTCTGCCGTCTGGCGCGGTTGGTGAACCAGATCGAAGGTGCGGGCAAGGGCGACAAGTACTATGAATTGGTGAGGTTTCTGTACGATGCCCGCGCCAGCGTGGCGGAGCACCGCAGCCCCTATCGGCAGTCGCATCTGCCCGCCGTCGAGCAAACCGAGGCGGTGGGGCATGCCGTGCGTGCGACTTACTTCTATGCCGGTATGGCCGATATCGCGATCCTGCAAAGCGACCGCGCCTTCCATGACGCGGTGGACAAGATCTGGGACAATGCCATTCACCGGAAGCACTACCTGACCGGCGGCGTCGGGGCGTCCGATCAGGGCGAGGCGTTCGGCGGCGATTTCGACCTGCGCAACGACGGCTATTGCGAATCCTGCGCCGGCTGCGGCCTCGCCTTCTGGGCCGACCGGATGCACCGCCTGCATCACGACGCTCACTACGTCGATGTCCAAGAACGCGTGCTGTACAACAACATCCTGGGCGCCGTCGAACTGTCCGGCGTAAATTTCTTTTACCAGAATCCCTTGGCCTCGGAAACGCGGCGGTATCCGTGGCATGGCTGTCCGTGCTGCGTGGGCAACATCCCCCGCACGCTGATCGCAATCAAGGACCTGATGCTGGCCCGCAACGCGGAACACGACGCGGTGTTCGTGCAACACTACGTGGCAAGCGAGGCCGTCATCGACGACGTGGCCGGCGGCTCGCTCCGTGTCGAGCAACAGACCGAATACCCGTGGAAAGGCGAGGTCTCGATCCGACTTCATCCGGCCAAGGCTGCCGCGTTCGCTCTGCACCTGCGCATCCCCAACCGCGGCGAAAGCCGATTGTACACGCTGCAGCCGGACCTGACCGGCAAGTTTAACGTCCAGGTCAACGGCGCGCCGCAGGAAGCCGAACTCGTCCGTGGCTACGCTTGCCTGCGCCGCACTTGGGCGCCCGGCGACCGCGTCGATCTGACCCTGCCCATGGAGATCCAACGAGTCCACGCGGACGAACGCGTCGAAGCCGATCGAGGCCGTGTGGCTCTGCAGCGCGGGCCGTTGGTCTACAACATCGAGGACGCAGACAACCGAGGCCAGGGCCGCTCCGTCGTGCTGCCGCCGGATCTGCCGCTGCGTGCGGTGTGGAAGCCGGATCTGTTGGGCGGCGTGATGGCGATCGAAAGCGAAGACCACCGGTTGCTGGCGATTCCCAACTATGCACGCCTCAATCGCGAAGGCGGGTCGCAGGTCTGGATTGCGGAAAAGCCGGAAGTTGCCGACCCGCCGGTCGAGCCGACCATCGCCTCGCAAAGCAAGGTGACGACGTCGTATCAGACCGACGAAGGGCGATTCAGCACGCGGGCGATCCATGACCAGAAGCTGCCAAAGCAGTCCGACGAGCGCGGCACGCCGCTGTTTCACTGGTGGCCGCACTTGGGAGCCCGCGAGTGGGTCCAGTACGACTTCGCCGCGCCGGCCAAGATCAACGCCGTGGAAGTCTACTGGTACGACGACCGCATTTCCGGGGGCCATTGCCGGGTGCCTGAGTCTTGGCAAGTGCTGTACCGCGACGGCGACCAGTGGAAGCCCGTCAAGAACGCCTCGCGTTACGGCGTAGAACGCGACAATTTCAACCGCGTGACTTTCGAGCCGATCACCACTGCCGCCCTGCGGCTGGATGTGCAATTCCAAAAAGATTGGTCCGTCGGCGTTCTGGAATGGCGAGTCGAAGGGACGAGGAGCCCGTAACGAGGCGGACGCATTCGACCCGTAGGGTGGATAGCACGGGGTCTTGTGTTCTTAGTTAGCCGACTTTAGTCGGCTCCCCGTTTGCCACCAGCTTCAGCTGGTGGACAGCGAGGTGGCTCCGCGCATCAGCCGGCTTCAGCCGGACTTCTCGTCGTGTCTTGAGACGTTCTCCCGTGGGAATCAGGGATCGCCAAGTCACTCGGTCACACGGTTGAAACCCGGATCGAGAAGCCCGGCTGAAGCCGGCTTTTTGAGATGGCCTCTGGTAACCGCGTCCCCCAGCGGAAGCCGGTGGCAAACAGGGTGTCGGCTGAAGCCGACAATCATACCGCGTCCATTTTTCCGCCATGGTTCCCCACGATTCCTACCTCACGTCTTCCCACGTCGGCTTGTCGCTCGCCTCCAGGCAAGCGGCCAACTTCTGCAGGTAGAACAAATCCGCGCGGCACCAGGGCAGGTCGAGGTACGCGGCCAGCTTCTCTCGCGGTTCGCGCAGAATCAGTGCGCGGGCGGCGAAAATCTCGGCCGACATCGTGGGCAGCGAGAACGGGCTCTCGTTGCGTAACATCAATTCGACGTTCCAGGCCAGCCACCACGTGGGGCGATGATAATCGACATAGACGTCCATCAGATGCCGATGGGTCGGCGCGGCATAGGTCTGGAGCAACCGGCCGAAGATCGAGCGGCCGACCGGCACCCGCGTGATCACGCCGCCGTGGGTGTACGCGAATTCGTATTCGAGCCGCTCGCGAAACGCTTGCCGCGCCGCGGTCAAACCGCGTTGCACCGCGTCCTGGTCTTGGACGTGATGGGCGATGCGGCAATACGCGATCAACCCGGCAACTTGACCGTTGCGGCAATCTTCCTCCATCGCATTTGGTGGACGGTCCACCAGCGAACGCAGTTCCGGCCAGTCGCGTTCCAGTTTGCTCCAATCGCCGCTGGTGCGGGCCCACAGCCACAGCGGATACAGGCGGGCCAGTTCGGAGCGGCCGAAATCGTCCGCCACGCGCAGCAGCTGTTCCGGCACGTCGTACGCAGAACGGATTTCGCCCTTGTCGGCTGGCAAGATTCGCCGGCCGATGGGGGTGGCCAGAGGCCCATCGTCAGCAGACCAGCCGGCGACGAATTGTCGAATGGCTTGCTGCAAATCGGTGTCTACGTGCGGATAAGCGCGAGCCAACGTGTACAGCATTTCGGTCGGATCGCTGAAGAAACGGTACGCTTCTTCCGGATGTTTTCCCGAGGGGAAGACCAACGGGCGCCAGGCGTGTTGGATCAACTCGTGTACGCCGCGCGTAAGGGCTTGGTCAAGCGTCGCGTCGGTGGCTTGGATTGCGTTCGGCGCAGGTCTCCCGACCTCGCCGAAACCATCGAGCGTAAGTCTCCCGGACTCTGGAGACCTATCGGTCGTTACGGGTGCGGGGCCGGGAGACCCGCGCACAACAGGGGCAGACCCGCGCACCGCGGAGGCCGCCTCCCAAATGAATCGATCCAATTCCGCGTCGGTGATCTTAGCAACCGCCCGGGCCGCTTCCTCGGTCAGCGGTTGCTGCCTGGTTCCCGGCACGGCTCCCGGCAAATCCTTGAGCACGTGATCCAGCCGTGGCATGCCCAGCGTATCCCAATCCCAGGGCCGCTGCTGCACGGACTGCCACTCAGCCTCCGTCAGCTTGTCCGAAGGCGGCAGAGCCGCGTCGTGTGAGCGTTCGTCGGTCTGCATGCGATACGCGATCAGCGCCGCACCGGCGTTGATCTCGTGCGTTGGGACAAAGTACAAACTGTTGCCCGCCACGGATACGGGGACGTCGATCACCGACCCGCCGCCGTAGACGGCGGTGCCGCGAGCCAGCCATTCCTTGCCCACCGGAAGCGGCGTGCCCCGCAGGACATGAGTCCAAATGCCGACGGCCTCGCCCGGTTGCGGCTCGTGGATACTTCGGCAGAACGGTTCCCCGTAGCCACGCAACGTGTCGAGGTCCATCGCGTTGACGTTGTCTTGATGCGTGTTGATCAGCACCCGGCCGGCCACGCTCAACTGGCACTGTTCGTCGTGTACCAGCAACAGACTGTCGTGCCAGCCGTACGTCCGCGACTGGTCCATGCTTGGCGTAATGTCGCCGGTCGCAGTGTCCAGATAGCCGACGTTCAGGAAAGGCGAATAGTGATCGTAGCGGCTCCGCAACAGTGCCTGAAATTTCACGATCACGCGGCCGTCCGGAGCGACAACCGGCGGTGCTCCGGTGCCGTTCATGCTCTCTGAATAGACGATCGGCGTCACGAACCGCTGCTTGCCGGTGGCGGGTTCGAGGACGAAAAACGTCTGTAGCGAGGGTTCCTCTTGTAACCGCAGACACAAGTATTCCCGTTGTCGCCGATAGGTATCGGGCTGCTTCAGCAATTCGAAATTGGCTTCACGCAGGCGAGCGTTTTCTTCTTTCGAGTGCCGCCAACTGGCAAAGTCGCCGATCACCTCTTTGACCATCTCCAGCAGGACGGAAGCCATCCGGTCCAGCGAGGCGGCCGGCGTGACCGTGACGAGCACCGCCCCGTCCGGAGCAACAACCGGATGATAGCCGCGCATGCTGACACCGGGTAGTTTTTCACTGCGCCAGATACGCTGGCCGTCGTGCAACGCGAAGGCATAGACATGCATGTCTTCGCTGCCGATGTACACCCGTCCCGCGTTGGCGTCCACCGCGGGGCTGCACAACAACGGACCATCCGTCGGGGCCGTCCAACGCACCGTTCCATCTTCGGCACGAATCGCATACAGACGCCCGTCGCGGCTGCCTACGAAAACCGTTCCCGCGTGGACCGCCGGCGCGTTCCACACCGCTGCGCCGGTGGGCACCGTCCAGGCCAGCGAGCCGTCCGACGTACGGAGGGCGTACATCCGGCCGTCGGCACATCCGAAAAACACCTTCCCGCCGTCCGCCGCGCACGAGTGCAGCACGGCTCCCGGGGCGCGAAACGCCCAGCGGTCCCGGCCCGACTCGGCGTCGATGGCGTACACCGACCCGGCGAGCGTGCCGACATACACGCACCCGTTCGCGACTACGGGCTGGACGCCGCACATCAAGCCTTCATCCGGGAACAGGCGATACCACTTACGCGCAAACGGCGGTCGAATCTCCGCCGCCGTCGCGCCGCTGCGTGCTGCGTCGTGTGCCAGCATGGGCCAGGTGGCGTTCGGCAATTCGGCGGTCAGGCACGTCGCACACCAAACCATCAGAATGCTCAAGGTGCCGATCACACGCATGAACAAGGCTGCAGAAGAAGACAACGCCGGAGCTTCATTTTTTCCGCGGATCATTTTTCTGTCCGGTTCTTCATCCTAAAACGATTGGAATTTGCGACTCTTGGGCGTATTTCTTGCCCAACGAATGAAGGACTCAACGAATGTGTGGCCGCGATTCGTTGACACTTCAATTCGTTGGATCCTATTTCGCATCTTCGTGTGGTTGCGGCCGAAGGCCGCGCCAAGGGCATCCTGTCACTTCCCGTCGGTTCAGGCATCAATTTGCCAACCGAGCCGATACGACCGCGTGCATACCTTCATCGCGGCGGACAAGTTGGACGTCTTCAAAGCCGGCATGCTGCAAATCCTCGCGGATCTCGGCCAAGGTGTACGTCCCGCCACTGGCGGTGGCGACCAGCATGTTGACCGCGAACAGCGCGCCGGCGATCGGCGAGGTGTGGGATTCGTCCATCACGATATCGCGGATCAGGACTCTGCCGCCAGGCTCAAGAGCCTGCGCGACGCGGCCGTACAACGCACGGTTCTCGTGCGGCGAGTTCTGATGGATGATGGCGCTCAGCCACACCAGGTCGGCGCCGCGCGGGAGCGGGTCGCGATAGAAATCGCCCGCCACCAACTCGACTCGATCGGCGACACCACAAGCGGTCAGACGTTCGCGAGCCAGCGGAATCACGGCCGGCAGATCGAACAAGATCGCCCGCGCCGCTGGTTCGGCTTGCAGCCAAGCCATGGTCCACGTACCGGAGCCTCCACCCACATCCAGCACGCAACGGAAACCGCCGGGATTGATTTCCCGGATCAGCGGCTCGGCCACTGTGTTGGCTATATCATGCATCGCGCCGATAAACGACGCATGATCCGCTGCCGGCCCGCGCACGCTGGCGCCGGCTTCGGCGGGGCGCCCCGATTGGACCACCCAGGGCAACCGCGACCAGCGGCGCAGGCAGTTGGCCTGGTGCCGCAGCATCGCCGCAACGTTTCGGGGGGAATCGTCGAGGACCAGCGGCGCGACGGCTGGCGCCAAGGCGTACCGGTCGGCGGTCTTCATCAAAATCCCGATGCCCGTCAGGGCGTCCAGCAGGATATTCATCGCCCGCGGATCGCAACGCAGGCGAACCGCCACTTCGCGCGACGGCAGCGCTCCCGCCCCCAGCAAGTTAAAGACGTCCAGGTCGGCCGCCGCTGCCAGCACGCAAGGCACCTGGAAGCCGCGCATCAACGCCAGCAATTGTTCGCCATTTTGAATCGTCATCGAGCGTCTCCTTATGCGGTTAACGTCTGATCATATCCGCCGCCGATAGCGGCGGAAAGCGAGGGTTACACTGGCGAAGCCGGCACGCTGCTGCTAGGATTTTCGCTTCGTTGGCACGATGTCCTTTGGCCGCAGTCTCCATGTCACACGAACCAACGGCACACCAAACTCCTGCAGATGCGACGGCCGCCCGGTCCGAGGCGGTCCGGCTCAGCCTGTTGTTCGGCGCGATCTATTTCATCCAAGGGATTGGCGAGCCGACGGAGGGATTGATCGCCCAGCCGGTCCGTTCGCTGTTGAACCAATGGGGCCAGACGACCGCCCAGATCGGCGTGTTCATGGCCCTGGTCTCACTGCCTTGGGCGATCAAGCCCCTGTACGGACTGATTTCGGACTTCGTGCCGTTGGCCGGTTCGCGCCGGCGGAGCTACCTGATCTTGACCACGGCGGCGACGGCCCTGAGCCTGGGATACCTGTACTTCGTTCCGCCCGAGCCGGGTGCGACCCGCCTGTTGCTCTGGCTGCTGGTGATTCCGACGGTGGGAGTTGCCTTTTCCGACGTGGTGGTGGATGCCTTGATGGTGGAACGCGGTCAGCCGTTGGGTTTGACCGGACGCTTGCAGTCCGTTCAATGGGCTGCCATGTATGCCGCCACGGTCGCCACCGGTTTCGTAGGCGGCTGGCTCAGCGAGAACGATCGTCAGGAATGGGGTTTCCTCATCTGCGCCGTGGCCACCGCCGTGTCGTTCGTGCTGGCCGTGGTTTGGGTCCGCGAAGGGCCGGCCGGCACGTCGGCCGAATCAGCGGCGGACGCCGCCGCTGCGCTGGGGCGGGCGGTCCGCACGCCGGGGGTGCTGATGGCCGCCGCATTCCTGTTTCTGTGGAACTTCAATCCGTTCTCGTCCTCGGTCCAGTACGTCTATATGGTGCGCGATCTGGGACTGTCGGAGCAATTCTACGGCAATACGATGTCGCTGTTTGCGGCGGCCGCGATCGTCGCCAGTCTGGCCTACGGCTTCTACTGCCGACGAGTGCCTTTTGGTTGGCTGATCCAGTTGTCGATCCTTTCGGGCGTGCTCAGCACCTTGGCTTATTGGGGCTTGACGGGAAAACTGTCCGCCGTGCTGGTCACCGTCGTGTCGGGCCTGACGTACATGACGGGCAGCCTGATTCAACTGGACTTGGCTGCCCGCGTTTGTCCACCGCGAGCCGCCGGAACGGTATTTGCCGTGTTGATGGCGGTCTCGAATCTGGGCATTGTCATGTCGACGTGGATCGGCGGAATCTGGTACGATCAATTGAGCGCCGGGTGGGGCCAGCGCGCGGCGTTCAGCACGCTGGTGGCCATCGGCGCCGCTTTTACCGCCGGTTGTTGGCTGCTGGTGCCGTGGCTGCGGGGTGAGGAAGGCCAATGCTGACGCTGATCAACACCAACCGCATGCAGCCCCCGATCGCTCCCCTCGGTTTGGATTATGTCGCCGGAGCGGTGCGTGCGGCCGGGCACGACGTGGAACTGGTCGATTTGAATCTGAGCGAGGCCGCCGCCGCCGCGTTGGCGGAGCATTTCCGCCGCTGCCGGCCGGACCTGGTTGGGCTGACATTCCGCAACGCCGACGACTGCTTCTGGCCCAGCGGCGAGTCGTTCGTGCCCGTGCTGCGGCGCGACATCGCTACCGTGCGCCGGCACACCGACGCACCAATTGTCTTGGGTGGCGTGGGGTACTCGATCTTTCCGCAATCGTTGCGGACCGAAACGGGAGCCGACTTCGGCATCTGCGGCGATGGCGAGGAGGCGACCGTGGCTTTGCTGAATGAGATTCGCGGCCAGCGTCGTTGGGATCGCGTGCCGGGGCTGATCTATCGTGAAGATGGCGTGTTGCGGGTCAATCCGCCTGCCTGGCCGCATCAGTTGCAGATTCCAACGGCACGCGACGGCGTCGATAACGAGACCTATTTTCGGCTCGGCGGTCAGATCGGCATCGAGACCAAGCGGGGTTGTCCGCGACCCTGCAGCTACTGCCCGGACCCGTTGGCCAAAGGGCGCACACACCGGCTGCGCGAGCCGTCCGAGGTGGCTCGGGAGATGGGCTTGCTGGCGGACCGTGGATTGGACGTGTTGCACCTGTGCGATGCCGAATTCAACTTGCCGCCGGAGCACGCGTTGGCGGTGTGTGACGCGCTGATCGAGCGGCAACTGGGCAATCGAGTCCGCTGGTACGCTTACTTGGCCGTCGTCCCGTTTTCCGACGAGTTGGCCGGACGCATGCGGCGCGCGGGTTGCGTGGGCATCAATTTCACCAGCGATTCCACGCATCCGGCGATGCTGGCCGTCTATCGCCAACCGCACCGCCGCGAAGACGTGGCGATGGCGGTAGCGCGATGCCGTGCGCATGGGATCACCGTGATGTTGGATCTGCTGCTGGGCGGGCCTGGCGAGACGCCGGAGACCGTTTCTGAAACCATCGCCAGCATCCGGAGCATGGAACCGGACAGCGTGGGCGCGGCGTTGGGGATTCGCGTCTATCCGGGCACTCGAATGGAGGCTTTGTTGGCGGCGGAAGGGCCGTTGGCGGCGAATCGCGGCCTGCGCCGGCATTATTCCGGGCCGATTGACCCGCTGCTGCCGACGTTCTACATTTCCCCGGCCCTGGGCGAGCGGCCGGCGGGACTGGTCCGCGAATTAATCGGCGACGACCCGCGTTTTTTTCCGCCGGAGGAAGAAGCGGGGCCTCGCGAAACGCCTGCGGCCGGCGACCACAACTACAACGCGAATCGCGGGTTGATCGACGCCATCGCGGCCGGTGCCCGTGGGGCGTACTGGGATATCCTGAGAAGACTAAGGCTGGGCGAGATGGGGTAGGAGCGGGTTATGAAGTACCTGGTCACCGGCGCGACCGGACTGGTCGGCAACAACGTCGTGCGACGGCTGTTGGAACGTGGGAATACGGTACGCGTGCTGGTCCGCCGCGATTCGGATCCGCGGCCGCTGGAGGGCCTGGATGTGGAACGCTGCTACGGCGACGTACGGGACGCGGACGCGGTTCGGCAAGCTTGCCAAGGCATATCCACCATCGTGCATTCGGCTGCCATCGTACACTTCGGCTGGACCGGTCTGGACCAACAACGGGCCGTCAATGTCCAGGGTACGCAGCACGTTGCCGCCGCGGCGCTGGAAGCCAAGGCCCGGTTATTGCACGTGTCCAGTGTCGATGCGTTGGGCGTGGGAGCCCGGGACGCCCCGGCCGACGAAGATTCGCCCCGCCACGGCAAGATTCCCTGCACGTATGTGGTGACCAAGCAAGAGGCCGAAGCGGTAGTCCGCAGTTATATCGATCAAGGGTTGGACGCCGTGATTGTCAACCCTGGCTTCATGCTCGGCCCCTGGGATTGGAAACCCTCGTCCGGACGCATGTTGCTCGAAGTGGCCACGCGTTTCACGCCGCTGGCGCCGACGGGTGGCTTGACCTCGTGCGACGTCCGCGACGTGGTAGACGGACTGCTGGCGGCCTGTGACAAAGCTCCGACGGGCCGGCAGTACATCCTGGCCGGTGAGAATCTGACCTACCAGCAAATTTGGAATCTGTTCGCGGAAGTCAGCGGCGGCAGCAAGCCTTGGTTTCGCGCCGGTCCGCTGATGCGATTTCTCGGTGGTCATGGCGGCGATCTATGGAGCCGGATGACCGGCCGCGAGCCGGACCTGAATTCCGCCAGCGTCCAGGTGACTTGCCAGTTCCATTACTACAGCAGCGCCCGCGCAACGGCGGAACTCGGTTACCGCCCGCGTCCCTTCCGCCAGTCGGTCGCCGATGCCTGGGCCTGGTTCGTCGAGCACGGCTATGTGCGGGGAAAGACGTGAAACACCCACGGGCAAGCCGTGGGCATCCGAGTCCCAGTTCAGCGCTCCCTTGTCTGGCAACGCTCGGTCCGGCACTTTAGAATGGCGGTCTCGGAACGTGGTCCACAGCCGAAAACACATCTTCGCAGGAGAATGGGTAATGTCTAGTTTCACACGTGAGGCCAACCGCAGATCCCCACAGTCCCGTTCAGCGCGACTGACCCGGCGGAAGTTGTTGACGGCGGCCGTTGCGGCCGGCGCCGGCGCGATCACCGCGCCCCTGGTCCTTCCGTCGCGTTTGTTTGGCGCCCATGCACCCAGCAACCGGCTCAACGTGGCTGCTGTGGGAACGGGTGGACGCTGCCGGGCGCTGATGACGGAAATCCTCCGCCAGGGCGAGAACCTGGTGGCGTTGTGCGACGTCGATCAGCGTCAATTCGCCAGCACGCGTCAGGGGCTCGCCGGGACGGTCGAGGGCGGCGACCAGATCCTGGAGAAGGCCACGTTGTACGAGGATTATCGGAAACTGCTGGAGGCCGAGAAATCGCTCGATGCGGTGGTGATCGCCATCGGCGCGCGCTGGCACGCCCCGATCTCGGTGCGGGCGATGCAGGCGGGCAAGCACGTCTATTGCGAGAAACCGCTGGTCCGCACGATCGCCGAGGCGCGCGAACTGTTGGAGCTGACACCGCGGTGCCAGGTCGCCACGCAGATGGGGACCCAGGGCGTCAGCAGCCGCGCCTTTCGCCGCAGCGTAGAGGTCATTCAGGCGGGCGTGTTGGGCCCGATTGAACGGGTCTATCTGTGGTCGGACTACTGCGGCAAGTTTCCCCCCAGTCACGATCGTCCGGCGGGCGAGGATCCGGTTCCCGAGGGACTGAATTGGGACTTCTGGCTCGGACCTTGCCCGTGGCGGCCGTTCAAGGCCGGGGCCTATCTGCCGGGTTGCATCGCCGCCCAGAACTGGCTCGATCTGTGCAACGGCATGTTGTCCGGCCAAGGCGCGCATACGTTCCAATTGCCGGTGCGCGCTCTGAAGTTGGGCGCGCCGGTCCGGGTCGCCGCCGAACTTGCTGAGCCCGTCAAGGAGACCTACGTATCTCAAGGGTGCTTCCGTTTCGAGTACCCAGCACGCGACGGCTTGGCACCGGTCACGCTGTGGTGGGGTGACGGCGGCAAGTATCCGCCCGCCGAGATCACGGACAGCGTCAAGAGCGTCCGCGGACAACTGCCGAATACGGGCTGTCTGTTTGTCGGGCAGCGGGGGCAGTTGTATGCCGACGGCTGGGGTGTGGCCGGCATCATGAAACTCGACGGCGACAAGCAATGGCGCGGCGTATTGAATCACGAATCCGTCCAGGACTTGCCGCTCAGCGTGCCGCGGCTCACCCACGACAATCACATGCAAGAGTGGTTCGACGCCTGCAAGGGCGGTTCGGCGACCTATAACGACTTCCAGGTGGGAGCACGCGTTTCCGAGGCTTACTTGCCGGGCATTCTGTCGCTGCGTCTGGGGCGCCCCATCGAATGGGACAGTGCCCACATGCAGGTCCCCGGCGCACCCGAGGCCGACTGCTGGATCCAGAAGAATTATCGCACCAAGTGGCTGACCTGACCCGTCGCCCCATCTTCGCGAAATGGGTATCCAGCGGGCGGCTCGACGGCGGAAGGGAGACCTGCGGTCGGCTGGCTGGCTCGGTCGGGAGACCGGCCACAGCGGGCTCGGCTGGCCGACGCAATTCTGGCCCCGTCCTCCGTTTGACAGTCAAACATACGCTTCGATCCACTCGTAGATCCGCCGTTCTGCTACCGGCGGGACCGCGTGGCCTTGGCGGTGGTTGAACAGACCCACGCGCGGCGTGCCGCCGCACAGTTGGTACACCGGCAGCGCGGCCGCGATAAACGGCCAACTGCGGTCGCCATCCGCCGAGTCGCCGCCCAACAGCAGGAACGCGCGCGGCGCGATCAGGCCCAGCAACTCGTGATGCTCGTGCGTCCACGAATCGCGGCGGATCTCGTCGCCCAAATACCAAGACGCATCCCAATTGGAGAATTTGGTCCCAATGCCGCCTTCGCTGCTGGCCGTCACGCCGATGCGTTCGTCCAACGCGGCCAGATAGAGGACTTCCTTGGCGCCCAAGGAATGCCCGACGGCGGCCAGTCGCGTGGAATCCACCTCGGGCATGCTGCACAAGATATCCACGGCCACGATGGCGTCGTACAGCATTTTCGCCATCCCGCGCGAACCGGGGTGTCGAGCCTGGAACCGGGCGACGTGTTGTTGGTAGGGGATGGTCAAATCGTCGGACCAGAGGAAGCACCGCGGGCACAGCGTAACGAATCCGCGTTGGGCCAGTTTCAGCCCGAACGCCTTTTCCGGCTCGCCTTCGACGCCCGCCGGCTGGCGGATGGTCACCTGCGTGGTCGAGTGCAGGACCACGGCCGCCGGGCAGGATCGCGGTAGGGGGTTGGGCCGGAGCAAATAGGCTTCCACGACCAGACCCGGTTCGACCTCGTAGCGGACGCGTTGCCGCAGGACGCCATCCGGGTGATCCTCTTCGATCACCTCGATTTTTGGTGCGGGCGGGCGATTCGGGTGATAGGCCCCCAGGAATTGCCGCCACCACGCCTGCAGTTGACCGCGACGAAATTTCCATGCGTCCAGCGACGTGATGGGGCGATTGGCATCGTCCACCAGCAGTGGCCCTAATTGCGGGGAATCCGCCGGGATTTTCGCGGGTGGCTGCTGGACTTCGGCCAGCCAACTCACGCCGCATTCGTCGCGCGTGCCGGCTGCGGCCCAGCCACGGGTGCAGGAGACAGCCGCCACGGAAGCAGCCAAAAACCGTCGACGTGTGACGAAATGCATGGGCTTCTCCGTTTCACGCGGCATCCTGCGCGGTTGAGCATGGCACAAATCAGGACAAATTCGGAAGAATTGAACAGGAGGCAACGGAGGGAACAGAGAGCCGAGTTTCTCCGTTTTCTCTGTTTTCTCCTGTTCAAAACGCCTTCGGAAAAGAGCAGGAAATCGGCCCATCGTAGCACGGTCAAAGGGAGTCGCGTGCGGGATGGCAGACGGATCGTAAGCAACCGGTTCACTCGTTCTTCCCGCTGCTCTTTGCGGGCGGAAATATATCCCGCACGGGACAGCGAAAACCGGGCAACACGTCCTCGCCCGACAGTTCGTCGGCCTCGTGCAGGAAGCTTACCGTGTCGCGGTCTTTGCGGTAAACGAGCACGGTCCGGGTGTGGGGATTGACGATCCATACCAAGGAAACGCCCGCCGACAAATACTCTTCGATTTTCGCCTGCACTTCGTGGTGTGTGTCACGTGGCGAGGTGACCTCAACCGCCAAGTCCGGGGCGATCGGACAGTGGCCGTCCGGCAATTCTTCATTGCTCAGGCGGCCAAAGCAGATACACGAGACGTCGGGGCGGCGGACCTTGGCGGGGGCGTCGGGGAAACACTGGTAGCTGGCTTCCGTGAACAACCACCCGATCGGCTGCAAATCGATGAATGACTGGATCCGATGTCCCAATTGCGTGGACACCCACGAAGACTTGAATCCCATATTCTTCTCCACCAATTGCCCATCCACCAGTTCGTACGCGTCACCATCCGCCATGGCGAGCAAATCTTCTGGCGTGTAATAGGTTCTGGCTTCCGCAGTGGACATTGATTGCCTCTCACTTCAGGACCGTGACGATCCGCGCGACACATCGGGAATTGTACCTCCCAAACCGCCCGCCGAAAACACCCGCCCCTTGATAGATAAGCGGTCGGGATGTTAAGTTTGAAAAATTTTACTTGCCGCGCGTATGCTGCGCGCTCAGAATCGAAGCCACCCTTTGACGGACAGGACGGTAACGTGCCCCGCCGCAACGACATTCACAAGATTCTGCTGATTGGTTCCGGCCCGATCATCATCGGTCAGGCCTGCGAGTTCGACTATTCCGGTACGCAAGCCTGCAAGGCGTTGCGCGAGGAAGGCTACGAAGTGGTCTTGGTCAACTCGAATCCGGCCACCATTATGACGGACCCGGCGATGGCCGACCGCACGTACATCGAGCCGCTGACGTGGGAGATGGTGGCCAAGGTGATCGAGCGGGAGCGGCCCGACGCCCTCTTGCCCACCCTCGGCGGCCAGACCGGCTTGAATCTGGCCATGGACTTGGATCGGCACGGCGTGCTGCAAAAATACGGCGTGAAAATGATCGGGGCCAATGCCGCCGTGATTGCCAAAGCCGAGGAACGCGACCAGTTCAAGGCGGCGATGGAGCGGATCGGGCTGGAGGTCTGCCGCGGTCAGACGGTCCACACGATCCAAGAGGCCCGCGAGGCCAGCAAGAACATCGGCATGCCTTGCGTCGTGCGCCCCAGTTTCACCTTGGGCGGCACGGGCTCTGCGATCGCTTACAATTCCGGCGAATTCGACGCCCTGGTCCAAGCGGGGCTGGATCAATCCCCGGTCACGCAAGTGCTGATCGAGGAAGCCGTGCTGGGCTGGAAAGAGTACGAGATGGAGGTGATGCGCGACTTGGACGACAATGTCGTGATCATCTGCAGCATCGAGAACTTCGATCCCATGGGCGTGCATACGGGCGATTCCATCACCGTGGCCCCGGCCCAGACATTGACCGACAAAGAGTACCAGCGGATGCGTGACGCCAGCATCGCCGTGATCCGGGAGATCGGCGTCGAGACGGGCGGCTCGAATATCCAATTCGCGATTCATCCGCAGACCGGCCGGATGGTGGTGATCGAAATGAACCCGCGGGTCAGCCGCTCCAGCGCTCTAGCCTCCAAAGCGACCGGCTTCCCCATCGCCAAGATCGCCGCGAAGCTGGCCGTCGGATATCGGCTGCACGAGTTGGCAAACGACATCACGCGCAAGACGAAAGCCTGTTTTGAGCCCACGATCGACTACGTCGTCACGAAGATTCCGCGGTTTGCGTTCGAGAAATTCCCCGAGGCCAACGCCACGCTGACGACGCAAATGAAGAGCGTGGGAGAAACGATGGCCATTGGGCGCACCTTCAAGGAATCCCTGCAAAAGGCCCTCCGCGGCTTGGAAGTCGGCTGCTTTGGCTTGGGTTGCGACAGCAAGGACCTGTGGGGGACTCCGAAACAGCCCGGCGAAGAAGAGATCCGCGCCAAACTGGCGACCCCCAATGCCGAACGCATCTGGTACGTGCGGTACGCACTGAAATTCGGGATGACCTGCGAACAGATCCACGGGCTGTCGGCGATCGATCCCTGGTTCCTCGACCAGATCTCCGAGATTGTCGAGTTGGAGGAGCAGCTGCGCACGTTCCAGGAGTTGGCCCAGGTGGACGATGCCACCCTGCGCCGGGCCAAACAGTTCGGGTTTTCCGACCGTCAGCTGGCGACGCTGTGGAACACCTACGACATGATTGTCCGCGAGCACCGCAAGTCGCGCGGGATCGTGGCGACGTTCAAATCGGTCGATACCTGTGCCGCCGAATTCGAAGCCTACACGCCGTATTACTACTCGACGTACGAAGACGAGGACGAGACGCCGCCCAAGAAGCCGGGCAAGAAGCGGATCATGATCCTGGGCGGCGGGCCGAACCGGATCGGGCAGGGCATCGAATTCGATTATTGCTGCTGCCATGCCAGTTTTGCGCTCCGCGAGATGGGCATCGAGTCGATCATGGTCAACTCGAACCCGGAGACGGTCAGCACGGATTACGACACCAGCGATATCCTGTTCTTCGAGCCGCTGACGGCCGAGGATGTGCTGAACATCTTTGACCGCGTGCAGCCCGATGGCGTGATCGCCCAGTTCGGCGGGCAAACGCCCCTGAATCTGGCCCGGGCGTTGGACTCGGCCGGCGTTCCGATCATTGGCACCAGCGTGGACACGATCGAAGCCGCCGAAGACCGGCAGAAGTTCCAGAAACTGCTCCACGAACTGGGGCTCCGTCAGCCGGCCAACGGCATCGCCATGAACCTGAACCAGGCATGCGATGCCGTCCAGCAAGTTGGCTTCCCGGCGCTGGTCCGCCCCAGTTTTGTGCTCGGCGGCCGGGCGATGGAGATCTGTTACGATCAGGAGCAGTTCCAAAAATACGTCGTCGAAGCGCTGCTGGCATCCCAGGGCCAGCCGGTGCTGATCGATCGCTTCCTGGAAGACGCCACCGAGGTCGATGTGGACGCGATCAGCGACGGCCGCGACGTGGTGGTCATGGGCATCATGGAGCATATCGAAGAGGCGGGCGTCCACTCCGGCGATTCCGCCTGCTGCATTCCGCCCTACAGCTTGCCGGGCCCGGTCGTCCAGGAGATCCGGGAAGCCACCCATGCGATGGCCAAACGGCTGAACGTGATCGGGTTGATGAACGTCCAGTACGCGGTCAAACGCGAAGACGGGCGGCCGACCGTTTACGTCCTGGAGGTGAACCCGCGGGCCAGCCGGACGGTCCCGTTTGTGGCCAAAGCCACGGGGGTCCCGGTGGCCAAGCTGGCCGCCAAAGTCATGGCCGGCATGACGCTGGCGGAGTTGGGCATCGAGCGCGAGCCGATCCCGTCGCACGTGTCGATCAAGGAAAGTGTGTTCCCGTTCCAGAAATTTGCCGGAGTCGACATCGTGCTCGGGCCGGAAATGCGGAGCACCGGCGAAGTGATGGGCATCAGCGACCGCTTTTCCCTGGCGTTTGCCAAAAGCCAGCTGGCCGCCGGCATCGTGCTGCCGCCCAAGCAAGGCAAGATCTTTGTCAGCGTCGCGCAGCGGCACAAAGACCGGATCGTCGAGTTGGCGGCCCGTCTGGTCAAGCTCGGTTTCGAACTGATCGCCACCGAGGGCACCGCCCGCCGCTTGGGGGACGCGGGCATTCCCGTCGAGCAAGTCAAGAAGATCGCCGAAGGCCATCCCAACTTGATCGACCTGATGATCGACGGCAAGATCGGCTTGGTGATGAACACGCCCAGCGGCAAGGGAGCACGGACGGACGAAGGCCGGATCCGGGCCGCGGCGGTCCAGCATGGCGTGTCCTGCATTACCACGATTCAGGCCGCCGAAGCCGCCGTGGTGGCGATGGAAGCGCTCCGCGAGGAGGACCTGTCGGTGCAAGCGATCCAGGACCGGTTTTCCTGACGCGGGCCGCGGCAGAGTTGGAGTTCACGCTTTAGCACCGTTCGAGGAATGACTGTCCGATTGCGCCGTGGCGTAAGCTTCCAGCTTGCGGTCGGTGGTGGCACCGCAAGCTGGAAGCTTACGCCACTTGGTTCTCGAACGGTGCTTCGTGTCCCTCGTCCGGCCCCGTACAGGGAAACGTCTGCGACGTTTGCATTGTCTCAAGCCGCTTCTTCCAGTTCACCGAGCATCTCGACAGCCGCAAAAGCGTTCTCGATGCCGCCGATGTCTTCGACAAATCTTTGCAGAGCCGCCGCCTGTTGCGAACTCAACTGGCTTCCGTCTTCTGCTAGCAGTTCCGCGATCTCGGTCGCGCTCAAGTCTTGGATTCGAAGCTCGTAGGACATGGGATTCCTTTCTTTGTAGGGACATGCGACTTATCGGCCGTTTCGCTGCCGACAATTCACCTCCCTGCCCCGAGTGTCGGGTGAGGTAAGATTTTTCGCCCGATGTCAAGCGGCGGAAGTGAATCCGCGTAAGCCGGGAAACCTCGCGCGATTCTGACGGCATCCGGCGCTACCACAGCCGTCGCGCGACGAGCATGGCCGCCAGCAGCAAAGCCAGCGTGGCAAACGCGGGCATCGCCTGGCGGCCTCGGGGAATCCAATCGCTGTGGCGAGGTAGGATGCGTCCCAGTCCGAAGCCCGTCATCAACGTCATCATCGAAGCGGAGATCAGAAGATTCACGCTGCGATGGAGCCAGGGTGAGGCGGTGGCCGCGCCCATCGTCGCCCAGCCGATGGACGTGGTAAACAGCATGCCCAAGCCCAGCGCCGCGTATTGCCAGCCGGCTCTCCAGCGGCCCTGACTCTGCCAAGCCATCAGGATCGCCGTTCCCAGCAACATCAGCGCGGCCGGGCAGGCGGCCAGGCGGCCGGAAAGTCCGAACAACGCCACGCCTGCTCCAAACCCGTCGAACGCCACCGCGGCGGCGATCCAAACCGACAGCGCCGCGTCGGTCAGTACCAGCAGGGCTTGCATGACGCGAAACCACTGACTGGACCACCGGCTGGCATCAGCCGAGTCCCGAAGCTGTGCGGCCGCGGGGCGAAGCTTGGTCAGCACCCAACCCGGCAGCGCCGCCACCAAGACAAAGCCGGCGAGATCGCAGACGCTGCCCCACAGGAAATACCGGCCGGGCGCAAATCCACGCTGAATCTGGACCAAGCCGACGGCAATCAAGCCCCAGAAATACAGGCCCGCCCCCGAACGCTTCGCCGTTGGATCCCACCAGCAAACCACCAGGGCCACGCCGGTCGCGGTCCATGCCAGCCAATCCTCGACGGGCAGGATCCGAGGTTCCCCATCCAGCATGCCTCGGACCACCCCCTCCGCCGCCACCAGCCCCGTCAAAAGGATCCCGCCGTGAAAGGCCACGCGGGCGAAGACCAGCGGCCGGCGTGCGAGTCCATAGTGCGGCACGCCGTGGTGCGACACGGCATCGAGCAGGATCCAAATCACCGAACTAGCCGCCAGACAAGTGGCCTCGATCGAGAGCAACGAATCGAGGCAGTCCCGCGGAGCGTACCACCATGCCAGAGTGCCGGCCACATTGAGGAGCAATCCGGACAGCCAGACGAGGCCGGGACGGTGCCGGCGCAGGGCCAGGAACCCTGCCGCCACGCTCAGTCCCAGTGTTGCTCCAAGATGAAACCACTCCACCTGACTGCTTCCGGGGAAAAAAAGGGGCTCGGGACGGCGTAAACCAGTGATTTTACGGCAGAAGGAACCGGATGATGAAGGCCAAATCCTGACGCTGTTATCCGTGGCCGGACCAGTCGCCGGACCCGACGTTGTTTTTCTGGGCGGATCGGATACCATAAACGGATTCATTCCCGTAATGCGAGGGCCATGCGATGCCAAGCGAAGATGCAGACCGGCGGGGGGGATTCGTCGAAGAGTTGCAGCGGCACGAGAACCGCAAGGACGGCGAGCATGTCGTGGCCCGCCTGGACGCCGGACTGTCGGTACTCCGCGACTTGCTGTACGGCCGCCTGCATTTCGACGTCGAGCAGAATGTGGGCTCGGATTCGATGCTGATGCCGGTATCCGAAGCGAAAACCCAACGCGCCACGAAGGTCCAAATCGAAATCTATCAGGTCATCGAATCGACTTGGGTGGTCCAGGAACGGCGGTATGTCAGTTCCATCGGCTGGTACTTGGATTGGCTGACGAGGTTCCGGCTTGGCGAAATGGCAGGCAAGGAATCGATCCAGAAGGAAATCGCCAGTTACCGGGGAATGAAACCTCATAGCCGGCAATTGGCTTTTACCGACGTCCTGATGCGGGTTCTGCCGGAATCCCGCAAGGCGCCGATGGTCTTGTTTCAGTTGGTGCCCCTGGCGATTCAGATCGTCACGGCCGTGGCGTTCGGAGACGATCCTGCCGCGGCGGAGTTGCGGCAGCAGCAAAAATCGATCCTGCCCGCGGTCGCCGATTGTCACGTTTGCCACGGCGCCGTACTGGACAACGGGGATCTGTGCGACGAGTGCAGCAATCCGCTGTGGGCCTACAAGTGGCTGACCATGGCGGATTGATCCCGGCCCGATCACCATGCCTTCTCGGAGAACCGTTGATGAAGTGCCTCACCACCGCCTTGCTGACGGCTTCCTTGTTGCTGAGCGGCTCGTGTCTCCTGGCCGCCGAACGCAACGTGATCTTCTTTATCACGGACGACGAAGGGCAGACGCTGGGCTGTTACGGCGACCCGGTGGCCGTGACGCCGAACATCGACGCCTTGGCCAAGGACGGAACGCTGTTCCGCTATGCCTATGCCACGACGGCCAGTTGCAGCGCCAGCCGCTCGGTAATCATGTCCGGCTTGCACAACCATACGAACGGGCAGTACGGCCATCAGCATGACTTTCACAAATTCGCCTCGTTCCACAACGTGGTCGGCCTCGCGTTGCCCCGCGTGCTGGCCAACGCCGGCTACCGCACCGCGCACATCGGCAAGTACCACGTGGCCCCGGAAGAAGTCTATCACTTCGAGACCTATCTCAAGGGGAACGATCGCAACGCCGTGCAGATGGCCGAGCAGTGCCGGGCGTTCCTCGCGGAGCAATCCGACGAGCGCCCCTTCTTCCTGTACTTTGCCACCTCCGACCCGCACCGCAGCGGCGGCATCGACGCTGGTTCGCCGCTGGATCTGAAACCGGACTTGTTCGGCAACAAGCCCAGTCGCGGCGCGTATCCGGGGATCGAGGAAGTGTTCTACGACCCGGCCAAGGTCCCCGTTCCCGCTTTCCTGCCCGACACGCCCGAGACGCGGGCCGAACTAGCGCAGTACTACCAAGCCTGTTCGCGGATCGACCAGGGGCTGGGCCGGCTGGTCGAAATCCTCAAGGAGGCCAACGTCTACGACAAGACGCTGATCGTCTACACGTCGGACAACGGAATGGCATTTTCCGGCGCCAAGACAACGGTCTACGAACCTGGCCTGCGGATGCCTTTTGTCGTCCGCAATCCCTACCAGCCGCGCCGCGGTGTCGTCTCCGACGCCCTGATTAGCCACGTCGATATCACGCCCTCGCTGCTGGATTTCGCTGGTGGACTCGACCCGCAAACGAACGGACCGAAGCGGTGGGTGGATCCCAACGAATACTGGAAGCAGCGCGGCGAGGCTTTGAAAGAGAACCGCAGTGGCCGACATCAGTTCCGCAGTTACCACGGCAAATCCTGGATTCCCATCCTGGGCGATCCACAGGCCCAACACTGGGATACCATCCTCGCCTCACACACGTTCCACGAGATTCAGATGTACTATCCGATGCGCGTCGTGCGCGACCGGCAATACAAACTGATCTGGAATATCGCCCATCCGCTGCCCTACCCCTTCGCCTCGGATCTGTGGGCCGCCGCCAGTTGGAAAGCCCAATATCAAAAAGGCCCTGATGCCCCCTATGGAAAGCGTACGGTCGGCCGGTACATCCACCGTCCGCCGTTCGAACTGTACGACCTGCGGCAAGACCCCGACGAAGCCGTCAATCTGGCGGAAGACCCAAACTACGCCGCCGTGCTGAAGAAGTACCAGGACAAAATCAAGACGCTGCAGAAGGAAACCGGCGATCCCTGGATCATGAAGTGGGAATACGAGTGATACGTGGCCTGCGTCAAAACCCTCGCCGCTTGCCGATGTGTTAGTTCAGTGGCCGCGAACGACGCCCAAGCCTGTGTCGAAATCAGATCCTGGCCGCTGAACGGCGGGAGTTTCAGGGTAATTTGAAGTGCGCGCGGATGCACTCGCCCAGGGCCACCGCATTTGTCTCGTCCAGCCGTTTCAACACGCACGCCCAGCGGAAAGCAAAGCTGCCCTGGGTGTCGTAGGGACGGTGGCGGAACAGGGTATCGAACGCCCGCCGTTGCCGGCGGTATTCGCCTTGGATGTACTCGAAATTGGTGACCAGCGCCATCAAATAGGACTCGGCAAAGGCCCGGGCATCGGGCACGGTGGCCACGCGGTCATTCACCGGCTCGGCGTACTCGGCGGCGCGCCGCGCGAGATCGCCCTGGTAGTCGGCAAAGGAACCGGTATGGTGCAGCACGACCAATTCGTCGGGAAATCCTTTGTCGTCCTCGTAGATGAGTTCGTCGCCATCGTCGAAGAACACGCGGCCGTCATCGCCGCTGCGGCCCACGATCAGGTTCGGAGCGGCGGCATGGCCCAGCAAATGCGCGAACTGTTGGGCATACCCGGGCCTCTGAAAACGGTCCGGCGGCAACCGGTTAGTCACGATCCCGCGCGCGTAATCTCGTTCGAAGTACGGCGTCCAGATCTCCTTTCCGCAGCAGTCCTGCCGCGCGCCGTAATACGTTTCGCGGATGCGGTTGGTGGTTAACCCCTCGGAAAGGTTCATGGTCAAGCGGCGGCATCCCAGGCGCCGGTCCAAGACGTAATCGGTGTAATCCTCCGACGCAATCATCGCTTCCTGCAGGGTCTTCAGCTGGTCCAAATGGCCTCGGACATCCCATTTCTGCAATCTAATGATCTTCACGATCTCTTTGTCGCTGCCCTGCTCCTTCAGTTCCACCACGTACACCTCGCGGCGTCCTTGTTTCTTCCGCTCCAATGCCAGTGACTCGACGATCCGGCCCACGTTGATGTACTGCAAATGGGCGTAGTCGCGCACGTAGTTGTAGATCAATCCGCGGACCTTGTCGTCGCGCAGGGCCTTGACCTCCGGATCGTCGCTTTCCGCCGGGAGGTCGTAGAAGGGATCCAGGATCAGCTCGCCGTTCTCGATCCGGCCTCCCGGCAGCCATTGGACGTGGCGGTAGAACTCGGGGGCCAGCCCGGCCTCTTTTTCCTCCAGGACCTTATCCTCCGATAACGGGTCCAACTCGGACACCATCAGCTGGCGCCATTCCGCGTTCTTGGGGTCGTCCTGGCGGAGTTCGGACGGCACGACGCTCTGGAACTTCCGGTACAACGTTTCATACGCAGACCGCACCTGCGCCGAATCCAAGACACTGAAATCAATCTTGATCAAATGATCGCGGAACCGGCGGCTGCCGATAAAAAAGTCGATTTCCGGCTTGCGGTACCGGTTGAAGCAGTTGCTAAAATACTGGATTTGGATCAGTTGCTCGCGTAACTCCTTGTCGCTCAGCCGATCCAACTCGCCAAACGCCTGACAGGTCATGAGCCGCGTGCCCGTCGCGGGGCTGTGATAGTAGATCGCGGCACCGCCGAGCCCGAGACGACAGCGCTGGATCAGCGCGATCATGTCTTGGCTGGACAGCGGCGAAGGCGTGATCCGCCAACACGCGCCCGCCTGTCGGATGGCGTTGTGGACGTCGGCGTTATCGGCCAACAGAAACCGCACCCGATGTTCCGCCACGAACTCGTGCAACAGACCATCCGCCAAGAACGCCAATGCCATCTGTTGGGGATCGGGGCGGATCTCGATCCCTTTTTCACGGATGAACAGGTCGACGGCGCGTGCGTTCAGTGCATCCCGCTCGGCTTTCAGCAGCGGGGGCTGATTCGCTTCACACCGCAGCTTCTCGACGCTGGCCACGAAAGCCTCCCGTTGGAGAATGTGTACGCCCGGCAGGGTCGTCACCAGCGTTTCCTCGTGGGGAAAAATGGTGGCGACCATGGGGTGCAGCGTGCCGGGAGCACCGAGCACGCGCGGGTCGGGACCGAGGATTCTCAAGGCCATGCAAGTTTCTCCGTTCACGCGATGCCGGCGTTACCCGGGGCATACGGGGGCGTCACGGGGCGAACACGGCGCGCACGCTCCGCAACAAGGGCAGCAACGAAAAGAATAACACGACGATCGCCAGCAGGGCAACCGGCCAAGCGATCGATATCGTGTACACTTTGCCTTTCCACTTGATGACGAACACCTTGATTTCCTCGAAAGCCGCGGCGTTCAGCCTTGTTGGAATCCACGCTTCAGCGTGTCCGGTTGGAGTTCACGCCTTGGCGTGCCAAGCACGCCAAGGCCCGCCGCAAGAAACACGCTAAAGCGTGGACTCCAACGGGGTACCCAGAGATTCACGCCAGGCACCGGCCGGACCTATCGTGGTTTCCGCGTGCGCCCGTCGCCTGTTGCGTCTTGGATTTGCAGCGTTCTCAGCTTGCGGAACAGCGTGCTGGCGTCGATGCCCAATTCGCGGGCCGCCGCCGCGCGATTGCCCCGGCAACGCCGCAAGGCGTCGCTGATGTGCAGCGACTCCAGATCCCGCAGCGTCAATCCGGTCCGGCGCACCGCGCCGGCCGGCGTCGGCGGCTCCCGAAGATTGGGCGGAAGATGCTCCGGTTCGATCCGGCCACCGCGGCACAGGACAAAGGCGTATTCGAGGATATTCTCCAGCTCGCGGATATTGCCTGGAAAGTCGTGGGACATCAGGATCGCCAGAACATCGTCGGAAACATCGCTGATGCACTTGCCCTGCAGCCGGTTGAATTTGTCCACGAAATGCTCGACCAACAGCGGGATGTCTTCCCGGCGTTCGCGCAGCGGCGGCAGTTGCAGGCGGACGATATTGACCCGATAGTACAGGTCCTCGCGAAAGGTGCCCTTCCGCACCAGTTCGCCCAGATCCTGATTGGTCGCGGCGATGACGCGGACGTCGACTTTGACGGACTCGACCGATCCCAGCGGTTCAAAGATGCGCTCCTGCAACACGCGGAGCAGCTTGATCTGCATGGCCGGCGATACATCGCCGACTTCGTCCAGGAAAATCGTGCCGCCGTCGGCCAGTGCGAACCGGCCCGGCTTGTCCTGACGCGCGTCGGTGAACGCTCCCGCTTTGTAGCCAAACAACTCGGATTCCAGCAGCGTATCCGGAAGAGCGCCGCAGTTGACGGCAATAAACGTCCTGTCGCGGCGTGGCGACAAATCGTGAATGGCGCGGGCAAACAGTTCCTTGCCTGTGCCGCTGGCCCCCTCGATCAAGATCGTGCTGCTGCTCTGGGCGAACTGGGGCACCAACTGGAACAATTGTTCCATGGCGGGACTGCGGCCGATAATGTAGCCCATGGCGCGCCGATCCGACGACGCCGCGAATTGCGGTCCCGCTTTGCTCAAGGCACGCAGCGTCGCCAGAGCGCCGATGACGCGTCCGTCCGGCTCGCGCAAAACGCCGGTCGAAACGCTGACGTTCAAGCGGCGTCCCCCGCAGTCGCAAACGCAGGCCGGCCGGTCGACGACACCGCGGCCTGTCCGCCGCGTTTCGGCCAGATAACAAACGTCGTCGTCCCGATGGGTTCCCAGCAGGCCGGTGCAGGCCCGTCCTAACACCTCCTCGCGCGACCAGCCCGTCAGCTGCTCGGCGGCCCGGTTAAAGCACGTGATCGTCCCCTGCTCGTCCACGGTGATCACACCGTCCGAGATGGAATCGAGGACCAGGGCGTGCAAGTGCGGTTCATGCATTGCGGGCATTCGTCGCGTCAGGCGTCAGGGCCCACTAACTAAGGCCACACAGAAACGCTACTCACCCAAAGCGGATATCTTCCAGGCGGGGAGGCGCAGCGGGCGGATTCGCGTCCCTCTAGTTCATAGGTCGCCGGAGCACCCCTGGCGAAAGCCTTTCCCTTAATCCTGGGCAGACGTTCGGTCCCGGGCCGTCGCATCCGTCACATCCTCACTAATCTGCGCAGGATGCAGTTTATCGGGCAACGAAGCCCGCAGCAAGCCGTACAGAATCTCGTAACGCTGCAGCGTTTCCTGTTCCGGCGGCGGCAGCCAATGGGTGCCCATCGCCGTGTCGTTAAATAACGAGCCAAAGCCCACGGCCGTCACCAGCCCTCGACCGTGACGGACTTGCGCGGCCACCGGCGTTTCGCCGATTCGGGCCAGCGGCTGACCGCCGTCAATCCGGCAGGATGCCAACAGCGGCATCGGCGGAATCCCCCGTCCGTCCGCCCACGTCAGGCCGCCGGCGTTTTGCTCGGCCCCGGCGGCCGAGGACGACATCCCAAACGGCCACAGAAGGCTGTTGACTGTCGAGCCCTGGACGTCCGGAGAATCGAGGACCAGCAGCCGGCCGCCGCCGGCGACGAATTCGACCAGACGCTGTTGATACTCGGCTGTGACCGAGCGCGTCGGACAGACGATGACCAGCGCGTCGCCGGCGAACACGTCCCGGCCGGTCGCTCGCGAGGTCCAGTTGCCGATCCGAGGAATCCATTGCTCGAACAATCCGTATCCCAAGCCTTCCTTGTCGTCGGCGAAAGCACCGGTGAACAACGGGACTTCCGACACCGTACGGTCGAGCACGACATGCGGCTGAGTCCGTTGTACGGCCGGCACGGGCAGCGACTGGCGGTGGCTGGCAACGACCGCGATGGATGCCAACGTCCACCCGGCGTAGCCCGACGCGAGCAACAGGATCCAGATGCCGGATTGCCGCCGTCCGATCCATACGCCCCAAGCCAGCAGCACGACCGCCAGCAATCCCAGCGCCAGTACGAGCCCCAACCGCGGCGCCCGCCGATCCCACACGCTGCGATGATTGAGCCAAGCCAGCATTCCCCGCAGCAACTCGGCCTTGCCCGGCTGGAATACGCAGAAGTTCGAAAACAGAGTCGAGTCGGCAAACGCCAACACGCGGCCTTGACCGTAACGGCAGGACCACAGCTGGCACCAGGCGCCAAAATGCATGTTGGGCCGGTATTCGGCCTGCGGGTGATAGTTGGACTCGTGGTAGGCCGGAGGCAGGCTGAACAACCCCGAGCTGCGAACGACCATGCGGCCCGGGCTGCAGCCCGGATCGATCGAGCAGGATACGGCGAAATTCATGGGCGGAACGTGTTGCACAATCGGCGATGCCACTACCGGCGGCCGGTACTGCTGGACGTACGGCGTGCCGACACGGAACAGCAGGTCGTTGCGGAAGCTGAATCCGAAATGGCGCGATACGTCGTTCAGACTCGTGTTCATATTGAAGACATTGGTATGATCACCGATCATCAACAGCGCTCCGCCCCGCTCGACGAATCGCACCACGGCCGCAATCTCGTCTTCCGCGTACCGGGACGTCGGCGTCTTGATGACCAGCACGTCGCACCTGGCCAGCGTGGCGTCGTCGATCGCCTCCGCTTCCAACAGCCGTGACATCTGGAAATACTGGCCGCAGTAGTCGTAGGCTGCGGCATAGTTGTACGAGCCGGCCTCGCCATACATCGTCGTCCCGTAAGGCGTCGTCGTCGGCTCCCACGTCGAATGGCGTTCGACGATCATGATCCGTCCGGATTGCGGCTGCCCCACAGGCTCCCAGTACCAAAGAAACGCAGCCAATCCGGTCCCGGCGGCGGCCAGCAGCAGTGGCACGCCGAACCAGCTCCGTGCCGGTTCAACCGGGGCGCACGACGAATCCGCGTGATCCGATCCCGTCCCGCCATCCGGCCCCCGGGCCGTGCGTTTCTGGATCAGGACGCAACACGCAAAGAGCACCGGCCCCGCCAGCAGGACCAGGTGCAGCCAGCCGTTGACAAATACATCGGCGACGTTCACATCGTTCAGACTGTCCGCCCGCAGCGATCGCTGCAGCCATAATCCGATCAGTAGCGCGGCCCGCAGAGGCGCCCAAATCGCCCCTATCGCCACCAGACGCAGAGCGTCGAGCAGCCAGAGTTTGAGGCTGCCCGAGCGCTGCCTCAAACTGAGCAGTACCAAGCCGCCGGCCAAGAAGCAGATGCTGGCGGCGTCCAACAGCAGATCCCACGTCGCGCCCACGCGTTGCGTCTGTTCCAGGCTGCGGAGCACGAGCCAGCTGCCGTCCACCGCGGTTTCCACGCCCACCGCTCGCGTCACCGCCGCCAGCACCTGCGTCACCGGCGCCGGCAACTCGTGCGATCGGGCGGTCAGCATGGCATAGCCTTCGAGCACCAGCGATTGCCCCAGCAGGATCGCCGCCCCAGCGACGGCACCCTGCGCCAGCCACCGCGGCCAACGGCGCGGAAGAGGAACCGAAGTCAGCCACAAACCGCCGGCAAACAGCAGGGGAATCGCCTTGTAGGGAAAAGGCACGACCCACGCGGACGGCAGGATCAGAACCACCGCCAGGACCGCACGCCGACGCGACAACTGTGGTACCGGTACGTCGCCCAGCAGGAGCACGGCCGTGACGAACAGGCCGAACCAAACGGCGACGTTGGCCGGCTGATAGTAGCCCAACCCGAACAGCCACGAGCCGGCCAACAGCGCGGTGGCGATCCAGCCTCGGATCATGGTTGCACCTCGTCTGAGTTCGCATCTGCGGCGGGTGGGGACGGCGCAGGCGGCGTCCACGCAGGACGATTCGTAACGCGGCTGATCAGCCAACGCCAGAAATTCGCATTATCGTACCGGCCGTCGAACGGCTCACCGCCGACGTACTCGAGGTTCTTGTTCAGCGCGAATCCCGTGTCACCGATCGCGACGACTCGGCCACGGCCAACGGGGCGGCAGACGACGACCGGCTGTCCGTTCGCCGCGCGAACCAGAATCTGGGCGTCGCTTTCCACCGCAGCAACCGGCCAAGCGGCATGGAACTGGACGCTGGGCAAGGCGGCCTGCGATGGGCTGGGATCCGCATCTCCATAGTCGGCCCGCAGATGCCCCAACGGCTCCGGTTCGTGCCACCGCCCTCTGGTCGGGACCGGCGAGGGCGACACGCGAATCCCAAGATCCGCCAGCAGGGGTTCGCTGGCGGCCGCCTCCTCGGCGCCGACGAGGCAAATGAACGTGCCCCCACCGTCGACGAATGCGTGTAGCACTTGACGCTCGGCCGCCGTGAACCGCCGGGCTGGGGCGACCGTGATAAAGACCGCTGCCCGTTCCAATCGCTCGCGGCTCACCTCCGGTAGCGTCAGCGTCAGATAGCCGTTGCGCATCAGGGTGAGCGCCAAGCCGTTGATGCCGTCAAAGGCCCAATTCGCATCGCTGTACGGGGAGACGTGGGACGCATCGATGTAGGCCAAGCGGCTGGCGGAAGTCGGCCCATCGGTTTTGACCAATCGTCCGTCCGGCACAACTCGCGTCGCGTAACGATTGGCGGCTTCGCAACTGGCCTGAGATGCCGCCCACACGAGCACCAGCACCAGCACCAACAGCCGGGCCGGATCCGGCCGGCAGATGACGGCAGCAAACAATCCGAGGCCCAGCAGGATCGTGAGCGCCTGCCGCCAGGGTGATTGCGGACCTGATCGACCGTATGCCAAATTGGACAACAAACGCCCGGTGTGCTCATAGCCACGCACCCCGCCCTCGTTGGTCAACGGGAAGGCATCGCCCAGCACCAGCACACGGCCGGCGCCCAGGCGCTGTTCGGCGGCCAGCACCAAATCTCCCCACCGTTCACCTGCTTCCAACCGCGAAACGCCGGTCAGCACGGCGTCGGTCCCCGGATCGCTCCACCCCCAGCGTCCCAGAATCAGCGGCCGCGCGGGCCAGCGAACCTGCAAAGACGCCCCCGTATCCGTAAAGAAGGCGGCATTCCGCGGACCGATCGCCACGGTGACCGGATGGGATAGCAGCTGGACACTGTGCTGCCATCCACCGGCTTCGGATACCGCGACATCGCGGCGGACTTGAATTTTGGTCTCCGCAAGGATGTCCTCGAAACCGCTCCGCACGTCGCCCTCCTGCTGGTACGGCTCGGCGACGACCAGCAGCGATCCGCCCTGATGCACGAAATCCAGCAACCGCTGTTTCAGCGGCTCCGTCACGGGCCCCGTGGGATGCAGCAACAGCACGACGTCGGCCTGCGACAGGTCGGCGGCACCGAGGTCGGGCGAAATTCGAAACTCGCCGCCCAAGCTCTCGACCAAGTGCGGCAACATCCCGAACCAGCCCGCCGCGGCTTGGCCGTAACGGTCGTACTGGGGACGGTCCCAATTCAAGTTCCCCATCTGGTTCGCGACGAATCGCCTGCCCGACAGATCCGTGCGGGCCAGCGATAGCGTGGCGGACACCGGCAGTAGGGCAGCTACCAGATAGGGCCCCATCGCGATCAGTCTCTGGCGCCACGCACGCGGGAGGCCGAGCGGCCCGGCTGGCACGTTCGCCGGCATCCTGGCGCCCGCGGGCCAGCGCGACCAGCGGAACATGACACAGGCGACCGCCAGATGAAGCACCGCCGCCAAGGCCGGCAGATTCCAGGGCAGGAGTTGTCGCACCCCGCTCGGCCAACTCCACGGCGGCGGTATGTACGGGTGGTCAAACGTCGGTTCAGCCACGGCAGGCAGCAGGGCTGCCAAATCCAGCGCGTGGGCAACGACCACCAGGTACAACAGATGAACGGTCAAAATAGCCAAACCCGCAGCTAGGGCCCGCACTTGTCTTGGTCCATCCGCCGCGAATAGCCAGCCGGTGTACAAGGCCGCCATGAGCACCAGGAAATCCAGGCCGGCGAATGTCGCGCCGATATTCAGGGGAACGCCCAGCAGCCAACCGACGCCGTCGCCCAGCGTCCGGCCAACGAAGTCACCCAGCAGCCAAACCGAAGGAACCGACGAACAGGCCAGGCGAAACAACACCAGTGCCAGCACCGCCAGCGTGCAATTCTGCAGAATCGCTTGTCGCCTGCCGCCGCTGACGACCGCCAACCACGCCACGCCTGCCAGCACGACCAGCAGTCCGTTCGCGCTGGATGCCGCCGTCGCTCCGCTCACGGCGACAAGACCAACGATGCCCCGCAGCCACCACCGTCGAGGTCGCGGACCGTTCCAAGGCCACACGATGGCCGCGGCCGCGGCCAGCAGCACGTAAGTGAGCGCCAACCGCAGAGGATGAGCGATCAGTCCCAGCGATCCTGCGGCGCACCACGCAGCCAGCAGAACGGCAACGGCCGCCGTGACGGTGGTCGCCGAAGCATCCGGGCAGCGTCGTTCATCCAGCGGCTCGGCGCCGGAACATGGGGCGTCCGGACGACGTTCCGTGAACGGTGCTGGGTTCGTGCCTGTGCCGAAATCCGACATGATCGAAACCTGGGGTGCGAGCGGAGCGACTTGTCCTTCGGCTGCTGGCAGAGTATACCCCGTAGTTGCCTACCGAGAGGCGAACGGCCGGCGTAAGCCCGCCGGTTTTCCAGATGCCCGGTCAGCGGTGCATCTGAGCCTGGAATTCTTCCCCCCAGGCGCCAAAATCGTCATAATCCGATCAAGTCGCAAGGCTGCTCGGCCCGATGATAAAGGCCGGAAGCCGGGGTACCAGGCTGCTTCCGACCCGCGTTCTGCGCTTCACCTGTTGAGGGCTCGCTGGGTGGGATAAGTAGTCCGCCAGACGTTTCCATGTCGGACGGTTTGCCAAACCATCCAGGACGGAATGGCATTCCGTCCCACCAGGACTTGGAAACGTATGCATCGGTACTAAAGGCTGCAACGGGCCGGAATGACTCCCCGCCCGTCGAATTAAAGCAGACGTGACCGAGGTTGAGCGCGGCGCAAGCCTAATGGGACGTACCGGCGGGGACAAGGTATGTGGAACGACGATCGTACCGAACTTCAACCGGGCCGCTGGCCTGTCAGTGTGTGTGTCTTAACCATACTGACTGTCATTTTCGTGACTGGAGAATCGGGGGTATCCGCGCAGGATCGTAGGCCCCGGCCGAAGCTCATTATTGTGCATGACAGTCCTCGGCCGGAATTGAGCCAGCCGCTTGTTGACGCCCCAACACCCCTGAAGAATACCGCCGACGCGGCAGATCTTGACAGCGTGGTCGAGCGTTCGGCCGAGCCGTCGGCCAAACCGGACAATTCTCCATCAGGTCGAACGCCCGCCAGCGAGTTAGCAATCACGACCACCTTGTCCCCACGCATTCCGCCGCTGCCCAAGACACCGCGTTTTCCCGCTGTCGATAAGCTGGCGCCCAGCCCCGACACGAAGTCGCCTGTCTGCTCAAAAGGCCATTCCGCCTCGGGCACGAAGCGGGACGGTTCGAACATCAGAACCACCTTGTCGCAGGGACGAAGTTCCGAAGAGCCGAGTTCTGCTTCACTGCCCGAACGCCTGCCGTCTCCCAATCCGTTGCCGCAAGGCGGTCAGCCGGAGGATGGGTTCGCCCGGGCGGCAGGGGATACATTGCGCCCGATTCCCCGCCCGCAGGAGGCCACTGCGGCAGGGCGGAAGAGACATCCGCCAGCGAACCACGCCGCAACGGATGCTGTGGCATCCGCGGTGCCGCCGACGATCTTCGCTGCCGGCCGGAAGAAAGACGAGTCCGCTAACCTCGCCACGCAAACGCATGTCGCGTCCCCCGTTCAGCCGGCCAGTTTCTCCGCTTCCGAACTGCCTCAGGCGGGTAGTGGCAGCGGACCGCTGGTCGTCGTCGAATCCGCGGGTTCCCCGCCGATTTATTACCGAACCAGCGGCGAAAACCTTCCGGCTTGGCAAATCGTCGGCCTATCCGTCGCCATCTCGTTTTCCCTTGCGTTGGTGCTGCTGGCGTTCAGCCTGCTCTTGCTGGCGCTCCGTCAACAGCCTGGCGGAAGCCCCGGTTCCGTCGTCCGCTTTGAGTTTGCCCAGCCAGCGGGCGGCAGTCTCGCGCTGCCGTTTCCCATGCCGCCGCCGACTCAACCTACGGGACCGGATACCCCGTCGCGAGGCCCCGGCCGGGTCGCGGATTTCGCCAAGGATATTTTAGGTGCAGCGGCGTTTGACGCCATTCTCCGAGAGAAGCCCGGACCGCAAGCAGACAACGCCAAGGAACGTGAAGAATCCATCCTCCAACAGATTTTTGAAGACAATGTCGCTCTACAAAAAAAGGGAGCGTAAGGCATCCGCCCCACTCCCAACGCGCCAGGAAAAAGAGACCGCAGGCGGCCAAATGCATGCCGGCGATTCAACCCGAGGTGAGGACGCCATGAGTCAAGATGCGCTATTTGTGGGAATGGACTTCGGCAGCTACAAGACGTCGGTGGTGGCCTCGAACGGCAAGCGGGAAACCCTGTATACCGCAGTCGGCTGGCCGAAAGATCACGTCGCCCGCGCACTGCTCCAACGCGACGTGATTTTCGGAGCGGATATCGTGCGCCAGCGGCTGGCGCTGAACATCGTCCGTCCCTTTGCCAAGGGCGCCCTCAAGTACCTGGACAACGCCCAAAGCGGCGTCACGGCCGACGACGTGGAAGTGCGGCAGCGCGCTGCCAAACTGCTGGTCGAACACGCGGTCGGGTTAGTCGAGCCGCCTCCCGGTGCGCCGGTCTACGGAGTTGTCGGTGCTCCGTCCCGCGCCTCGGAGGTGAGCAAGCGGCTGTTGATCGAAGCGGTGCGCGGGATCTTTGACGCCGTGGTGATCGTCGCCGAGCCGTTCACGGTGGCCTACAGCATGAACCGCCTGATGGAAACGCTGGTCGTCGATATCGGCGCCGGCACGATCGACATCTGTCCGATCTATGGAACGTATCCCAAGGAAGAAGACCAGGTCACACTGCCCCTTGGTGGCGACGCGATCGACGAGGCGTTCTCCAAAAGCCTGCGCAAAATGCACCCGGAAGCGCAGTTTTCGCTGAATATGATCCGCGACATCAAGGAGAAACACGGGTTCGTACACGACTTGGAGGAAAAGGTCGTGGTTCCTCTTCCCGTGGCCGGCGTTCCGACCCAAGTCGATGTGACGGACGCCCTCAAGCAGGCCTGCATGTCCGTCGTCAGCCCCATCGTCGCCGGGATTCGAGAGGTCATTGCGCGATTCGATCCGGAATTCCAGCGGCCGATGCTGAACAATATCCTGCTGGGCGGCGGCGGCAGTCAGTTACGCGGTCTGGACCGCTTGATCGAGCAGTCGCTCGAGCCCTTGGGTGGCGGAACGGTGACCAAGGTCTACGACTCGGTGTTCGCGGGAGCGGTGGGAGCCCTCAAACTGGCCATGGCCATGCCGGCGCAAAACTGGGAACAGTTACGCGCGGCCGAGGCTTCCAAAGAGCGGAGCACGATACCGATGAAGCGGGCGGCCTGAGCAGCGGTTCGTGAGGCGATCCTGCGGACGGAGCTGCGGACACAGCCATGACAAGCTCCCGCGAGGCACCCAGCCCACCAGCGGCTCCCAATTCCCGCCGCCAACGCTGGCAATTTGCGCTCAGCACTTTGCTGGCCGGAATGCTGGTCAGCGCCATCTTCTTTGGCTATTCGGGACTCTGGTGGCGGCGGGTGCTGGAAGAGCGGGAGCGGTCCGCACTGATCATCCAGCGGCTGGAAGCCGATTTGCAGGCCGAGAAGCGGGCCCATCGCGAAACTCAAGCCCGTTTGATCGTCGCCCAGAGCCAGTTGCAGGATGCCGTCGGCGTCCGGATCGACCGGCAGATCGCCGATCGCGCGGCGGCGGAACGCGACTTGAAGATGGTCGAGCAATACGCAGCCCGGCTGCGTAGCGAACTCGAGGCGGCTAGGAAGGAAACGGAAAAGCTACGCGTGGAAGCGGAGCGGAAACCGCCGGGGGGAACGCCGTAGACCGGATGTGCTTTCGCTTGCCGCCGGCGGGAGCCAAACGCCGCGCCGTCACTCGTTCGCGATCGGTCGCGGTATTTCTTGCGGTGTTCAAGTTGACGCATCGCGGGCAAGTACCTAAGATTCAAGGGACGATCGTAGTGTCCGGAGGTTTCGCCTTTGCACCGTTTCCTGTCGAATTTCACCGCTGTCATGCTGTTCGCCCACACGGCGCTGGGGTGCTGTGCGCACCATCTGCATGCCTGTGGTGAGCCGCACGGTTCGGTTGCGTTGGTGGAAGGCAAGCACCCGTGCGCGGATGCTTGTGGCGAACATGCCGCTGCCAGTTCCGGGCAGACGGGGCACGAGCACCAGGGGCAGGATGACTGCCAGGGTAGTCCGTGCGACTTTGGGCGTCCTGCAAATGAGCGGGAGGCCCAATCCTGTCACGTGTTCTGCCAGGCCGCGGCTGTGCTGCCGTCCGAGGTCCTGCCCGTTCTGACAGGCGTCCACCTTGAGCACGATCTCGGCGCGGCCGGCGTTCCGCCGCCGGTTCGCCTGCACTTAGTCTATCAAGTCTTGCTGACTTGATTCGACTCCTTCTTCCCCACACAGGTCTGATGCTGCGCGCTCGCGTCAGAACCGTGTCTCGCTCAAAAGGCCCTGCGTAACGTTGCCGTGCTGCCCAGCCGGCAAGTGTTCCCAATCGATTCGGTTGCAGGCATTCTTTCGTCTTACCCTCCTTGCGAATGGGGATCGTTATGAACTTTCGGTTTTTGCAGCGATGGCTGCCTGGTCGGCGGGGATGGTGGCTGCTTGTCACCCTGGTCATCGTAATTGCCGGTTTGGTGATCGGTAGCCGCTGGCTGCCGGAAGCGAGACAACTGGCGGCCTCGACCTTCGGCAAGTGGACGGCCATACGGCCGGCTGAGGAGGCTGGCCACGAAGGTCACGACCATGCAGGCGAGACAGCGGACGCCCACGCTGGCGAAGGCCACGCAGATGAGAAGGAGGCCCTGCCTTCTTCTCAAGAGGCCGACCACAAGCACGAGGAGGCCGCAGCCGTGAAGCTGAGCCCAACCGCCCAGGAGAACGTCGGGCTAAAGCTGGCAAAGGTTGAGCGCCGCGCGTTCGAGCGGACAATCACGGCGCCGGCGATCGTGGTCGAGCGGCCCGGCCGGTCGGCGATGCAGGTCGCTGCGCCGCTGACAGGCGTGGTGACGCGGATTTGGCCGTTGCAGGGAGAGACAGTGACTCCCGGTCAGCCGCTTTTCGATCTTCGGTTGACGCACGAAGAAGTGGTGGAGGCCCAGGCGGAATTCCTTCGCACCGCGGAGGAATTGGACGTGGTAAAACGTGAAATCGCCCGACTTGAAGAGGTCGCTAAGGGCGGGGCCATCGCTGGCAAGACCGTGCTGGAACGGCAATACGAGCAGCAGAAGCTGGAAGGGGTCTTTCGCGCACAGCGGCAGCGGTTGCTCCTGCACGGGCTATCGTCCACTCAGGTGGACGAGATCGTGGCGAAACGGACGCTCTTAGGAGGATTCACGGTGTCCGTGCCCGATCAATTCGACGACCAAGGCAAGGCCGATAAGGCGGATGGTACTCGGCTCCTTCAGATTGAAGAACTCACGGTTACGAAAGGACAGTACGTGAAGGCGGGCGATCCGCTCTGCGTGCTTGCGGATCACGCCAAGCTCTACATCCAGGGGAAAGCGTTTGAGCAGGACGTAGCGGCTTTGGAGAAGGCCGCCAGTAGTGATTGGCGACTGACGGCGGTCGTCCAAAGTGCCGGCAAGGAACGGCAGATGGTGTCTGACCTGCCGATCGTGTATCTGGCCAACAAGGTCGATCCCGAATCGCGCGCGTTCCAGTTTTACGTGGAACTGCCGAACAAACTGGTTCGCACCCAGGAGCGGCCGGACGGCCACCAATTCTCAAGCTGGCAGTTCAAGCCGGGCCAGCGGGTGGAGTTGCTCGTTCCGGTAGAGCGATGGACGGACCGGATCGTCCTGCCTGTGGACGCCGTCGTCCAGGATGGGGCGGAGTCCTACGTATTCGAGCAAAACGACGGGCACTTCGATCGCCGGGCGGTGCGGGTGGAGTACCGCAACCAATACTCCGTGGTGATTGCCGACGACGGCACGCTACAGCCGGGCAAGATGGTCATCATTTCGGGGACCTATCAGGTCCACCTCTCGATGAAAAACAAAGCGGGTGGCGCACCTGATCCGCACGCCGGACACAATCACTAGGAATCCCCGATGCTCAATTCCATCATTCGTTTCTCATTGCACCACCGGTTGTTGGTCGTAGCCGCGGCCCTCATGATGGTGGGCTATGGCGGCTGGCAGCTCACGCACCTGCCGATCGACGTTTTCCCAGACCTGAACCGGCCTCGCGTCACCGTAATGACCGAAGTGCCGGGAATGGCCCCGGAGGAAGTCGAGGCCCTCATCACCTTCCCACTGGAATCGGCGCTGAACGGGGCGACCGGCGTGCAAGCGGTGCGCAGTTCCTCGGGGGTGGGAACCTCGATGATCTACGTCGAGTTCGACTGGGGGACCGACATCTACGTGGATCGCCAGATCGTGGCGGAGAAACTGGCCTTAGCCGCAGACCGCATGCCGGAGGGCGTCCGGCCCCAGTTGGCGCCCATTTCCTCGATCATGGGCCAGATCATGATCGTAGGGATGTCGAGCGAGGGAAACAAAACCGACCCGATGGAAATTCGCACGCTCGCTGACTGGGTGGTCCGGCAACGGCTCCTGACGATTCCCGGTGTGTCGCAGGTGATCACGATGGGCGGCCAGCGGAAGCAATTCCAGGTACTGGTCAGCCCGGCCAGCTTGCTCACGTACGGCGTGACTCTGCACGAGGTCGAAACGGCGTTGGAGAAGAGCAACTCAAACGTCACCGGCGGCTATCTCGACGCTCAGGGACCGAACGAGTACCTGGTTCGCGCCCTAGGACGCATCCAGTCCATCGACGATCTGCAGGTATTGGTCGTGAAGATTCGCGATGGACGCCCGGTACTGCTGCAGCAAGTCGCCCGGGTCCTCGAAGGGCCGCAGGTGAAGCGGGGCGATGCGTCCGCGTTTGCTCTCCGAGAGGACGGCCAGTTCGCCGGCGGTCCGGCCGTGGTCTTGACGATCAACAAGCAGCCCGGCATGGACACCCGTCGGCTAACGGAACGCGTCACGGCCGCCTTGGAGGACCTTCGCCCGTCCCTGCCGCCCGATATCCGCATCGCTCCGGACTTGTACGAGCAGAAGAAGTTCATCGACCTGGCGATCGCCAACGTGATCGAAGCCCTGCGCGACGGCGGCATCTTGGTGGCGATCATCCTGTTCATCTTCCTTCTGAA
The DNA here is from genome assembly GCA_964645045.1 of uncultured Pirellulaceae bacterium. Taxonomy (GTDB): domain Bacteria; phylum Planctomycetota; class Planctomycetia; order Pirellulales; family Pirellulaceae; genus Anammoximicrobium. The sequence goes on from CAZXYZ010000060.1 coordinate 59,231, forward strand.
TTTCCGGACGACGTTCATCACCTTGACGGCCATCCCGCTATCGATCGTCGTCACGGGTCTGGTGTTCAAGTGGTTCGATATGTCGATCAACACGATGACCTTGGGGGGCTTGGCCGTAGCCATCGGCGAGTTGGTCGACGATGCCATCGTGGACGTGGAGAACATCTACCGCCGACTGCGCGAAAATCGGCACAGCAGCCAGCCTAAGCCGGCGCTGTTGGTCGTGTTCCAGGCCAGCGCGGAGATCCGTAATTCGATCGTGTTCAGTACCTTGATTATCGTGCTGGTGTTTATCCCCCTGTTTGCTTTGGGCGGGATGGAAGGACGGCTGTTCACGCCGCTGGGGATCGCCTACATCGTGTCCATCCTGGCCTCCCTGGTGGTGTCGCTGACCGTGACGCCGGTGCTGTCCTATTGGCTCTTGCCTAACGCCGGAGCCACGCATCGCGAGAAAGAAGGCTTTGTGCTTCGCGGGCTGAAGGTCCTGGCCGGGTGGGTGATCGGCGGAAGCCTGAGAGTCTCGAAGCCAATTTTGATCGCCGCCGTGGCGGCGGTCGCTGTCAGTGTCGCCGTGCTGGCACGAATGGAGAATGACTTTATGCCGCCCTTTGACGAGGGAGTGGCGCAGCTGAATGTTCTCCTGCCGCCGGGCACTTCGCTGACGCGATCCAAAGAGGTCGCCCGCATGGTCGAGCGGCGACTGCAGAAGATCCCAGGCGTCGAGGGCTTCGTTGCCCGGACCGGCCGAGCCGAACTCGACGAGCACATCATCGGCGTCAACATGACCGAATTCATCATCAGCTTCGATCCGCAGAGCGGCCGCGGTCGGGAAGAGGTCCTGGACGAGATCCGCGAGGCGATGGCGGACATACCCGGGATCGTGACCAGCGTCGAGCAACCGCTGGCGCACCTGATTTCGGCCATGCTTTCCGGCGTCCAAGCGCAGGTGGCGATCAAACTGTATGGCGATGACTTGGATATGCTCCGCGCCAAATTACAGGAGATGAAGGCCATCGTGCAGGGTGTCCCCGGCGTCAAGGACCTCCTGCCGGAGCCCCAAGTCACCATTCCGCAGTTGCGGATCGAGTTAGATCGACATCAACTCGCACGTTTCGGATTGACGCCCGGCGACGTGAACCAATTCGTGGAAACGGCCATGCACGGCAGGGTGGTTTCGGAAGTGCTCCTGGGCCAGCGCACGTTCGATCTGTTCGTGCGGCTCGACGAGCCCTACCGGGAGAACCTGGAAGCTCTGAACCGCATGTCACTGGAATTGCCGGAGGGCGGTACGACGCCTCTCTCGTCGGTCGCCAACATCTACTCCGCGGGCGGCCCTAATACGATCAATCGCGAGCAGGTCCGCCGGCGCGTCGTGCTGCAATGCAATACGTCCGGTCGCGGTTTGGTGGATGTCGTTCGGGACATCCAACAACGGCTCAAACCGCTGCAGAGCGAGCTTCCGACAGGCTATTTCATCGAGTACGGCGGCCAGTTCGAGAGCCAGCAGTCGGCCTCCCGCATGATCGGCGTGCTGTTCATCATCTCCCTGGTTGGGATGTTCCTGGTGCTGTTCACCATGTTCCGCTCGGTCAATTTCTCGCTGCAAGTGATGGCCGCTTTGCCGATGGCGTTCATCGGTGCGGTGGCGGCGATCAAACTGACCGGCCAGACGTTGACGATCGCCAGCATGGTGGGTTTCATCTCGCTGTGCGGGATCGCCACGCGGAACGGAATTCTGCTGTTGGATCACTACCTGCACTTGGTGAAGTACGAAGGCGAAGCATGGTCCCGCGAGATGATCATCCGTGCGGGAAAAGAGCGGCTCGCCCCCGTGCTGATGACGGCCCTGACGGCCGGAATTGGGCTGGTGCCCTTGGCGATGTCCGCCGGCGAGCCGGGGAAGGAAATCCTCTACCCGGTCGCGACGGTGATCATCGGGGGGCTGCTGAGCAGCACGCTCCTGGAGTTCCTCGTGCGGCCGGCTCTGTTTTGGACGATCGGACGAAATGCTGGGCAACGGATTGTGGATGAGCACCACGCCGAGATCGAATTGAAGGAGATGGAAACCGTTGTGCATTCCGGGAACTAGCGGGGTTCCCTTTCAACTGCGGCAACCGAACGGTTGCCGGAAATTACCCTTTCCGAGAGAGGAAACTGATGATGCGTTTCTGTTTGCAGATGACGAGCGTCGTACTGATCGCCATATCCCTGACAGCCCTGCCAGGCTGCGGCTCGCAGGCCCCGGCGACGAAACCGTCGGACGAGCCCGCGGCGGGCCACCACGAAGGCGACGGCCACGACCACAGCAAGGAGGCCGCTGACCACAGTGGCCACGATCATGAAAAAGAGGGCGAACACAAGTAACTTGGCCCGGAGAGGGACGGGGCTGTGCCGATCCGGCGGCTGGTAACACCGCGGCCGCGTTTGTTTTGTTGCTTCGCGAGTACGGAAGAATGACAAAAGCCTCCCGGAACCACAATTACTCATCGTTCCTGACGTATACAGCCGATACAACCGATAGATGCGGGATGCTAGGCGCATTTGGCATAGGCGCCATAGGCGGTAGCGATTTCGGCTTGCTTCAGGTCCGGCAACGGTCTCGATTGTGCGATTAGCATGAAACTATTTGCGCTCAAACATCCGAGGGCACGATGAAGTTCCGTTCTAAGAAATCGCGGGGCGTAGCCTGTTCGACGGTCGCGATGCTCGCAGCGGTTGCCTTTCTCGAGCCCCGGTTCGCTTGTGCTCAGACCCTGGCCGCTCCCCTGGATATGCGGACGGATGTCTCGGCCGAGTCTCTGCCGCAGCCTCAGGGCATCACCCGAGCCCCTTCCGCGGCACAACCGCGCGGCGATGGGCAGGTGACGGACGATTCGACTTCGCTGCTGAGTCCTACGACGCTGGAGGAGCTGGAGTCTTTGGCCCTGGGCAACAACCCCACGCTAGCACAAAGTCGCTCGCGGATCGGTGCCGCTGAAGGACGGTATGTTCAGAGCGGGCTCTACCCGAATCCCAGTGTCGGGTACGTGGGAGCGGAGATGGGCAACTCGGGGTATGGTGGTCAGCAAGGGGCATTCGTGGGCCAGCGGATCATCACCGCGAAGAAACTCCAACTGAACCGCCAGACCGTGGCGCAAGAAATCGAGCAAACGAAATGGGCCCTGCAGGCACAGGAACGCCGCGTGTTGAATGACGTGCGTCTGGCGTTTTATGAACTCCTGGTGGCTCGTCGCGCGGTGTCGCTACAGGACCAGTTGCTGAACATCGGACGGGAGGGCGTCAAGTCGGCGGAGGCGCTGCAGGTTGCGAAAGAGGTTGGCCGGGCCGATGTGCTCCAGGCGCGAGTGGAAGTCGAGGCCGCGGCGATTGAGCTACAGAACGCACGGAACCGGCATACGGCAGCCTGTCGGAGACTAGCAGCCGTCGTCGGCGTACCCGATGTGGACATGAGTCAGCTTCAGGGCGACCTGGAAGCGGAGTTGCAGCAACTGACTTGGGACGATGCGCTCAGTCATCTACTGTCGGAAAGCCCCGAAATCGCCCAGGCGCAAGCGGGAGTGGAACGAGCCAGGTGGGCCTTACAGAGAGAATGTGCCGGCCGAATTCCAAACATTGACACCCAGGCTAGCATCCAGTACGACGCATCGACTGGCAGCACGATCACGAGCGCCTCGATCGGCATGCCTCTGCCCCTGTTTGATCGCAACCAGGGAAACATTTGCCGCGCCCGAGCGGAATTGATGCACGCCGAACAGGAGATACAACGTCTGGAGTTGCAGCTTCGCAACCGACTGGCCGAGGCGTTTCAGCGCTATGAAAACGCCCGGCAACAGGTGGAGAGATACTCGCAGAATGTCCTGCCCACCGCCAAGGAATCGCTGGACCTAATCGTCGCCGGCTATCGTCAGGGCGAGTTCCCTTACTTGACACTCCTGACGGCGCAAAGGACCTATTTCCGCGTCAACCTCACGTACCTGGAAAGCCTGCGCGCTCTGCGGACCAGCACAATCGCCATCGAGGGGCTAATGCTGAGCGGCGGACTGGGGCCGGATGGTGGAACCGGAGGCGATGTCGGCACCGAATCGGGTGCTGTCGCAGACGCGGGATTGCTCCGGGGCATCAGCGAGTGAGCATCCGCGCAGAAATAGCCTGTCCAATTTCAAAATGTAGGGCGGATTGGCAATCCGTCCTACGAGAATTGAACACCTCATTTCTGCGCGGTTCCTAAGGCGACAAACTGGTTAGCACCGTTCGAGAAACAAGTGTCGTCTTTCGCTCCGCGAAAGAACGTCCTTTCGCGGAGCGAAAGGCGACTATGTGACAGTTATTTCTCGAACGGTGCTTAATGACCTGCAAACTGCCATTGACGCGGTGCTCGCAGCCGATTTGGCTGTACACCGTGCCGAAGCCCCGATGGTGCAAACAGTGGCGTGAGTTCTGTAGACCATGTTCCGCACGGGCAATTCATCATTGCGGGTGCTGATCGCCTTTCGGCCAGACGGCCAGCGGCGAAACAGAGCGAGAACTTCGCCACCGGTGCATCCTTGCGGGCAAGTCGGCATGATCAATCGATTACCGCTTTCCGAGTTGTCTCGTTTCGGTCGCTACACTAGAATACTTAGCAGCAGTTGCCAGGTGGAGTTCGTTGCATGGTTGTCCGCGTCGCAACAGTTTGGGTTCTTATTGCCACGCTAGTGGTCTGCCCGTTTGCGTGCTTGGGAGAATCCGTTGCGATGTGTACGGCGTCGCAAGTCGGGCACGGCTGCGGGGCAGCGGATGGCTGTTGCGCCCCGCCCGAAACACCGACCGGCGATCGCGGTCCTTGCGATGGCGATCCGAGTCAGGAAGGTGGCAGTTGCCTTTGCCACGGAGCCGTAATGGCTGACCATTCGCCCGATTCCGAGCTTCACCCGGCTCCCGTGTTTTGGACAATTCCTGCACTGTCCGCCTCAATGGCGTTGGGTCTGTCCACGGTCGGAGCGCCGGCCGAAAAACAAGCCTGCCATTTTGCGAACGTCGATTCCGGGCGCAAAGTGCGCGCGCTCATCGAGTCGTTCTTGCTCTGATCCGTTCGCCGACTCTGGTCATTCTCGACCGGTTGACGCCGTTTGCGGTTGCCCGTATGCACTCGCAGCCTCAAGGCGGTTACCCCGTGCATTTGTGTCGGCAGGAGAACGTTGATGAGCCAGGTAATGATCGATCGCCCGATGCCGCGTTCGGCGGCGAGTCCCTTGGAACATTTCGAGACGCAACCGGCGGAATCGCTTACCAGGCCACGCCGTCTCCGGCTGGTAGCATGGCTGACCCAGCACGCGCCTACATGGTGCGTGATGATCGCGCTGGCCGGGCTAGGTGCTTACGGACACCATACGGACTGGAAGCTGCCGAAGTTCTCGACACTGACCGGAAACCACGTGGCCGAGACCGACGATTGGTGTGAAGAGCATGGCGTGCCGGAATCGCAGTGCGTGGAGTGCCATCCTGATCTGCTTCCGCGGGGAAAGGACTACGGTTGGTGCAAGACACACGGCGTCCACAACTGTCCGCTGGAACATCCGGATGTCGCTCAGCTCAAGAAGCTGCCGTTGTTGACGGATGCGGATCGGCAACGGGCCGCCCGGACGCTGGCCGCAATATCGCGGCCGGACAACAATGCCGTCTGCAAGAACTACCTTCGCCGGATTCAATTCGCGTCACTCCAGCAAATAGGCAGGGGGGGCGTCGATATTGCCTTGGCGGACCGGCAGCCGATCGTCGAGGCCGTGTCTGCTAACGGCGAGATCACCTACGATCGCACCCGTTTCGCCAGTTTGTCCTCGCGGTTGCCGGGTACCGTCTGGCGAGTCGAAAAGAATGTCGGTGATCAAGTCCGCGCGGGCGAGGTCCTAGCCCTGGTCGATGCTGCCGAGGTGGGTAAGGCGAAGTCGGAACTGATGCAGGCCCTGGCTCAGGAGGAAC
>CAZXYZ010000061.1:0-35015 GCA_964645045.1 uncultured Pirellulaceae bacterium
GCCACCAGTGGAAGCGACTACTCGAAAGTCGCTTGTGGCAAAGCCAAAACCCTTGCACATCACCCACGCAAAGCCAATCCAGACCCGACGCCGTTAAGTAGCCTTAGGATCCAGTGGGGCAACCCGTGCAGGTTCAAGTCCTGTCTCTCGCATTTGTATGTTACAAAAGGACTTACGGCAAATTGCCCCGAGTCCCTTTTCTTTTGACGGCCAGCGATTGGTAGCAAATTGGTAGCAGTATTTCATCGGTGTTGCCGCCGTGTTGGTGACCCCGGAACCTCGGCCCATGACCATCACCGGCAGCACTGCGGTCATCAACTACCGGGCTGGCGACGCGACCTACCCCTCAGATGTCCACGTCCATGTCCAAGAACCTCCGCAGCGGCACCACCGCCCATCGGAAATCCGGTATGATGATGCCACAGGAGAACCCTCATGGACTATGCTCAACTGATCGACGACTATTTGGCCGGTCCCCAGACGCTCCGTGCCGCCGTGGCCGGAATGACCGCCGGACAACTCGACGCCCGGCCGTTCCCCGGCAAATGGTCCACCAAGCAGGTGATCTGCCACCTCGCTGATTTCGAGCCGGTTTACGTGGACCGGATGAAGCGGGTCATCGCCGAAAACGAGCCCACGTTGTTCAGCGGCGACCCCAACCTGTTTGCCACGACGCTGGCCTACGACCAACGGGACATGGCCGTGGAATTGGACTTCATCGCCTTGGCACGGAAGCACATGGAGGCAATTCTGCGAGCCTTGAAGCCGGAAGATTTCCAGCGGAAGGGCATTCACTCCGAGGCGGGGCCGATCACGCTGGAGAAGTTGCTGACCAACATCACCAACCACATCCCGCACCACATCAAGTTCATTGCCGAGAAACGTGCGGCGTTGGGGTGAATCCCCACCGGGAGTTGTCGTGGCAACTCCCGGCGGAGCGCCCATTGCCCGACCCATCTGGAAAACCCGGAAAGGAGGACACGGCGAAATCTCATCGGAACCTCACCGGGAACGCTGAAAACTTCGTCTCGTGGGACCGACAATTGTGGCTGGAATGAGTTGGAGGTGCTTGAAGTTCCCGCCCCATTCGCCGCCCTTCACTTCGGCCCCGCCCACTTCGGCACCTTGACACCTGACGCCGAATCCTGGCTCGGTGCAAACGGCTTGAGGTCCAGCACCGGCGTTCCCTCGAATGCGTCGATGGTCTCCACTTGCACCACGTTGTCCTTCACGGCCAGCACTCTACACAAGCTCAGTCCAATCAGGTTCGGCCGAACCGGGGCACGACAGGCAAACACGCCCGTCACGGGGTTGTTTGGGTCGCCTCGTGGGTGAACTTGGAGGATCGACCGTTGCTGCGGCGTGCCGTTCTTGTCGAACCACCATATCACTTGCACATGCGACCATTGCTCTAGTCCGAGCAGGCCCTCCAGGTATTTCTTATTTAGGACAATCAACATGCGGTCGTCGGCCTTCTTGATGTGGCCGATGGGGCGGACCTTGAATTCGGTGGTGGCGGGTTGCTGGGCGTCGTCCGCTGCCACGGCGCTGCCGAGCGGGATTGCAGCGGCCACGCCTACATGCAGACCGTGGGGATGGTGAACGACCATTTGGTGGACTGCTTTTGGCATCGGGAACTGGCTAAATCGGCGTGAATGCGATACCCCCATAAAAAAATGCAGGCGATCCGGGACTGTCTTGCCCGGCATCCCGACGCTTTCTGCCGGGACCATCTGAACGACAAGTAGCCGACTTGTGCCGGAATTTCCATGTTGATTCGTAGGATGCTCAAGATTGGCACCTTCGATCCGAAGTGGACGCTGCCCATTCGGCTGGACAGGAATCCGAGAGTCTAGATCGTGTCGGTCAACGGTCTTGGCATGGACATGCGATTTGCACCACGGGAACTCCAGGTGGAGGCGTTCGAGAAGGGCCGATCCCGTACGTCCATGACGACAGGATACCCAGCCCTTCGGCTGCCACGTAGAGGGGCGGTTGTGTGGAACGGTGTCGTCCAAACGCGCTCCCGTCACGCTGGCCGCACTGGTCTGCACCGATGACCGCCACCTCAAGGCGGAAGGTCTATCGCTGTCGAACATCAAGGGATGTATTCCGGTTGATACCGCCGCTTACGATATTCCAAGCAGACAGCACCTTGCGCGCCTGCCAGGTGACGATTTCGTGACCGGCGTCATTGGAATGGGGAATCTCGTCCCGCACCCTTCCATACAGCCTTCGTGCCCGGCCCACGTCGGATACCAGACCGTCCGTTAGTTCGTGGGTCATTCCCAAGACCGGCGGCCTCGATTCTATCACCCGGAATCGTTGGCTGGTAGAATTTCCGGCGATTGTCTGTCGGGCGATTGTTCCCCTGATCAACGGAGACTGCGATGATGAAGATTGTACTGCCGATCCTGGTGTTCGGACTGCTGGCTGATTCTGCGAAGGCCGCGGACTCCGGCGACCAACTCCCGACCCCACCCCGCGGCAAGGCTTGGAAATTGGTTTGGCACGACGAATTCGACGGCGACAGGCTGGATGACTCAAAATGGGATGTGCCGGATCACCAGCGTCGGGATGGATGGTGGTCGCCCAAGGCTGTTGCCTTGGACGGCGACGGCAACTTGGCGATCAGCACGATGAAGGACGGCGACCGGTATTTGGATGCTTGCGTGCGGACACGAGGCAAGTTCGAACACGCCTTCGGCTACTACGTGGCCCGAATCAAACTGCAAAGCCAGCCGGGCCACTGGTCGGCGTTCTGGTTGTACAACTCCAGCGTCGGCAAGATCGGCGACGACGGCCGCGATGGAACGGAAATCGACATTATGGAAAAGCCGTGGCGGGACGACCGAGTTCAGCACGCACTGCACTGGGACGGCTACGGCAAGGAACACAGGTCCGAGGGCAAGGTGACGACGGTGCCGGGGGTGATGGACGGCTGGCACACCTTCAGCCTGCTTTGGCTGCCAGGCGAGTACGTTTTCCACGTGGACGGCAAGGAAACGTGGCGAACCCAAGCCGGGGGCGTGTGCCAAGTGCCCTTGTACATCAAGCTGAGCGACGAACTTGGCGACTGGGGCGGCGACATTACCAGGGCGAAACTGCCTGATCGGTTCCTGGTGGATTATGTGCGGGTGTACGATGCGGTGGATGCCAATTGATTCTGCGCGTCGAGAAAGGAGCCCAGCAGGCGGTCCAACAGACGTTGCTTGCTACGTGAAGTCAGCGGGATTACCGTCGGCTTGCGTGGCGGACTGCGAAAGGCGTCCGCGATGGGCTGGAGGAAGAACATTTTCGCTTGGACTCCCGTGTGCGCGTGCCACCGACGCAAACAGAACGCGAATCAGATTCGGGCGAGCGATCAGTTGGCCGCACGGACCAGGGCTTCCAACTGCAAACACACGACGGCCAGTTGTTGCTCCGTCGGATCGGGGGCGATGTCCCGAAAGTAGCCGTCATCAATCCCCAGAAACTGTTTGAGCTGCCGGCCGCGTTCGGGAATCGCATCGGCGAACAGGTCCTCCATTTCCCAGTCGCGGTCCCACAGGATGCGGTCGGCCAGCGACTCGATGACTAAATCCCAGGCATCGGCGTCGTCCGAGCCGGGGGCGGGCAGGTCGGCGAGTTCGTCGGGGGACTCGGCGCCGCGACATGCGGCCACGATCAGCGTTCGCCAGGAACGGTGCGGCGTAAGGTCCTGCTGTTCGCGGTCAATCTCCTCCTCGACGCACCACCGCAGCTGTTCGTACAGAGCGCCCACGGTCCCTTCCCGCAGCGACGTCAACTTCGGGGCCGGCTGACTGCGTTGCAACAGCGCACGCCCCACCTCGGCCAGCAGCGCCAGTTGCTGCGGAACCTCCAGGCGGTCAAACAACGCAACGCCGCTCTCGAACGGTTCGTCCGGCGTTTGCCGAGTCACGCTAATCTGGTAATAGACGTAACCCAACAGCTGCCGGACCAGTTCCGCTTCGGAGCCCGCAAGCGTTCGCGTACCTATCGACGTTTGCCACATGGGCTCCAGGATAAACGGAGGGCCGCCAGCAGGCAACTCCTTGTCGGAAAACTAATATCGCACCAAGCCGCGCCGGTTCTTGTCCGGGTGCAAGAAGTCCAGGGCCGCTTCGGCTTGCTGGGTCATCAGCCGCAGGTCGCTGCCAACGGCCAGGAACTGCATGCCTTGTTCGGCGCGCGACCGCGCGGATTGCGGGTCCATGGCGTGAATGCCCGTCGGGGTGCCGGTCTTGCGGCCGGCGGCGATCACGCGTTGGACCAGGGCCTCGTGCTCGTCGGCGGTGGGAAACGTGCCGTCGGGAGCCCGCATCTGAAACCGCAGGTCCATGGGGCCGATGAAAACCGCGTCGCAGCCGGGTAGACCATAGATCGCTTCCGCGTTCTCCACGCCGCGCGGACTCTCCGTCTGCAACACGACCAGGATCTGATCGTTGGCGGTGGCAAAATACTCGTCGGACGAGGCCGCGAAATTCAACGCCGACAAGCCGCCGCCCGCGCTGCGGTTGCCTTGCGGCGGGTACTTGGCGGCGGCAATGGCGGCTCGCGCTTGCTCCACCGTGTCGACCATCGGCACGACGATGCCCATGGCACCGGCATCCAAGACGCGTTTGATCCAATGGTGGCTGCCTTCGGGCACGCGGACCAACGGCACGCCGCCGGCGTCGGCGACCGCACCAAAGATCGCCGCCGCCTGGTCCATGTCGATCGGCGAATGCTCCAGGTCCAACGTCAGCCAGTCCCAGCCCATCCGCGCCAAGACGCGGGCGGCGTACAGGTTGCCGAGCGACAGCCACGTCCCGAACGTCGGTCCGCCACGCTTCAGTTTTTCTTTGACGGGATTGGTTTTCATGTTGCTCGGACACGTCGCGCCGAGGCGCCGGTCAAATGACCGAACACGATTGTCAATCGGCGCGCCGCGATCATCTTACGATGTCAACCGGCGGGTTGGCAAGCTGTCTCGCGCCGCTGGCAGCGCGTAAAAAAACTCGCTGGCGCAGTGCGACGGCAACGCAAGAAAAATAAAAATGAAAAGTCGCGCTAACCTTGCTTGACATTTCGTGTACACTCCGCACAATGTGCGACTTGTTGAACTTGGAACCGCTGACAGATTCCTTGAAGGGCGACGACTGACGGAAACGATGTTCGGCGGCCCTCGGTCGTGGCTCGGATGTCCCCTTCAAGGTATTTTCTAGGACGCGTCGACTGATGCATGGCGGCATCATGCGTCCGGAGTGAGTGGGTAAAAGTCCAACGCACTAATGCACGGCGGCAGCGCTACACAGAGGCTGTCGCCGTTTTTTTATGTCTCGACTTGCCGGCCCATCCTCATGGCGACGACGCTGATTGCGCTGGGTGCGAATCTTGGCGACCGGCGGGGTAACCTGCAGCGCGCGATCGCGTTGCTGGATCGCCCGCCCGCGCAGCGTGTCGTCGCGCACAGCCGCTGGTTCAGCACGGCGCCCATCGGCGGTCCCGCGGGCCAGGCGGACTTTGTCAACGCGGCAGCGCGCGTCGAGACCTCTCTGTCGCCGCTGGAACTGCTGGCCGTGTTGCGCGAAATCGAAGCGGAACTCGGCCGCCAACGTCGTGAACGTTGGGCGGCGCGCTGCGTTGATTTGGATTTGCTGCTATTCGACGATTTAATCCTCAAGACGCCGGAGTTAGAACTGCCGCATCCGCGGATGGCCTTTCGGCGGTTTGTGCTGGAACCCGCTGCCGACGTCGCAGCGGATCTGCTGCACCCCGTCATCGGCTGGACGATCGGTCAGCTGCTGACACACCTGAACGATGCGCCGAACTACTTGGCCATCACGGGTTTGCCAGGCGGCGGGAAAACCGAAACGGCTCAGGCCGTTGCGGCGGCGACGGCCGGCACCTTTGTCGCCGACCCTGCAGACAAACCGTCACCGTTGGGAACCACGGCGGCACAAGCTCTTGTGGACGAACAGTCGCGATGGCGTCAGCGGTCGGAACTCCTTGGCCGCCAACGCTGGACGAAGGAAAGTCCAGTCGTCATCAGTGATTTCTGGTTGGAACAGTCGTTGGCCTACAGCCGACGTTGGCAGGACGATCAACAACGAATCAGGTTTGCCGCGGAATGCCGAAGTGCCAACGCCGAGGTCGCCCAACCGAAGCTGCTGGTGTTGCTGGACAAGCCCACGTCCCGGGAACCGTGGAAAACGGTGGGCACGGAACTGCGCAACTTGGTATGTCAACCCGGCCGTGGTCCGATGCTCGAGTTGGACGCGTCCCGGCCGGATTGGGCCGTGGTCGAACTGTGCGCCGCGGTGGAGGCCATGCGATGAGCCGCTGGGCAGCCAGCAGGAAATAGTCTACCCAGCGGACTTTCAAGAAGTTCGGATAGCACGGATGGCAAAGCCGGGGCACGGATGAAACGCAGGCTCCCTCCGTTATCCGTGCCCCGGCCTTGCCATCCGTGGTACGTTCGCGTGGGTAGTTCATTTTCCGCGGTATGCCCAACGTCTCCACCGGGGTTGGATGAGATCCAAGGCGGGAGATTCAGGGCATGTTGGCCTCGGACTTTGCGCCCGGCGAGGCGGGGATTTGCTCGACGCATTCTTCCTGGTCGGCGGCCGAACTCGGCCGGCAAGCGGGGCTCATTCACGTCGACACGCCGAATCGCGGCAAAATCCACATCTGAAGCGCAAACCACGCCACGACAAAGGCGAGGAGGAAGAGGATTTCCATGTTCGATGATCCTTGGGTTTGCTTGTTCATGGGTTCGCTGTTCGAGGTTGATCCTGTTCTTGTTTCATCCGCTTTACGTAGTCGGTCGCCTTGGCGATGAAGTCTTCCTTTTTCAGCCCGATGGTTTTGGCCTCGGCCACAGCGGCTTCCACGGTCAGACCGTCGTCCAGGACGCGATGCGCCAGCCATGCTGCGCCGACCCGTCCGGCGGAAAAACAATGCACCAGCATCGGCCGCTTGGTCTTGTCCTTCAGCAGTTCACGCATCTGGGCAAAGACGTCGTCGGTCAGGGCGTCGACCGAAGCGATGGGCACGTGGACATACTGCATGCCGAGGTCGACGACCGTAGCTTTCTCGTCCCAGTCCAATTCGTTTGCGGCGCGCAGGTTAACAACCGTCCGCACGCCAGCCTTCTGCGCTTCGGCAAATCCTGCGGGAGTCGGCTGGCCCGCGAGGAACACACCGTTGAACTCATGAATCCCGTTGGCCTGGAAGCACGAGCATGGCGTCAGTGCGGAGGTATCCTTCCGGGGTTCGGCGGACAACAACCGGCCGCCGATAGCGATCGTCAAACACAAAACGGAAATTGCGATGGAACGGTTCATGTTTTTCTATTACCTACGACCCTGGGGACGGCCAGTCCTTCAGGCACTACGCAGCTAGACGCGCCGCTAGTCACTTGGTTACAAGAATCCTGACGATTACGACCATCCGACTGAATCAGCGTCAATGAATCAGAGGGCGGGCGTTGCTGGACCCCAGCACGGAATCGAATTCGTCCAACCCCGCTTCCGCGAAACCGAGCCGGTTCCGATACACGTCGTCGCCGTAAGGCTCGCATTGAGGTGTCGCGAGAAACTCGATATGCAAGTCCCCGAACATGACACTCTGACCACGTCCCCAATGGTTGCCGCTCTGCCGGCCCGGCAGGTGCAGGCTGGGGGCGTCGGCCAACAGGGCGAAGCTTTCCCGCCGCAGGTTTCGCGGTGGCCGGTAATACCCGTTGCTGTAGGTTCCCAGCGGGTATGCGTAATCGCCGCCCATGCTTTGCTGCAGTTTCAACAGTTGGAGTCCCCGGGCCTGGTCCAATTCGGCCGGTGTCGGGATACGAAAATCGGCCCGCTGCGTTCCCCATCGCGACCCGGGACACAGAACAATGCGTGGGTCTTCCAGGCGTTCGGCTTCGGCCAGCAGTACGGCGCAGATCCCCGCCACGGATCGATTGCCACTGACCGGAATCGATGGAAAGAAGCCTTGGTGTTGCTCGCTGTATCCCGCCAATGCGATGCCCAAACTGCGGAGATGGTCGCCACAGGCGGCGATCTGCGCCCGGTAGCGGCTGCCGGCAATGGCGGGAAAGAAGATCAGCGACACGGCCAGCAGGACGCCCGCCATCACGATCGTGTCAGCGGCCGACCAAGCGCCGGACGGCAAGCAGGTTTCGCAGGCTGCGAACCGGACCCGCGCCCAGCCCGCGCGGCGTTTCTGCCGCTTGGCGGGTGTGGCCAGGGGGCGCTCCCCGGCATAGCCTTCGACCAGATCGCAAGTCAACTCGGCCAGTGCCGGCGGCGGTTCGAAGTCCGTGTTGGTGGCGTCCAGGGGCCGCAACTGGCACCGCAAGAGTTCGAGCTCTTGCCGCAGCTGCGGGTCGTTTTGCAGCGATTCAAACACACGTCGCCGTTCGGCGTCGTCGAGGGCATTGAGCAGATAACCCAACAGGTCTTCACGCATCGTTCAGTCCAGGTCGGGATGATGGCAATTCCAAAACTCAGCTAGTTTTGCGATGGCCGTGTGGAGCCGGCTGCGAACCGTCCCCACGGGGATGGAAAGCACTTCGGCCGCTTCGCGGTAAAGGAGTCCCTGATAATACACCAACTGGACCACGGCGCGCATCGGTTCGGACAATTGGCCCAACGCGGCGTTCAGCAACCTGTTCCGCTCGTCGTCGGCCGCTTGATGCGCCGGATCCGGTTCGTCACTGACCATCAGTTCGGTCAAGCCTCGGCCTTCGTCCGTATCACGCAGCCGGGCCGGACGGTCCAAGCTGACCGCCTGGTACCGCTTGCTGCTGCGCTGGGCGTCGATGGCTTGATTGGTTGCGATGGTGTACAGCCAAGGCCGCACCCGCCGCTCGGGGTCGAACTGTCCGCACTTCAAGTGTACTTGCAGGAACACCGCTTGGAATGCGTCCTCAGCCGCCTCGACGCTACCTAGATATCGCCGCAGGTAGCTATATAATTCGCGTTCGTAGCGGTGTACCAATTCCGCAAACAAATCACGGCGGCCCGTCTCTCGGTATTGGAGCAGCAAATCTTCGTCCGACCACTGGTCCAGCGAGTGAGGTTCCGTCCGTCTTGCTGTCGCCGTGCTTAGCGTCGCGTTCATTAGTTGTACGAAGCTTTTGAAGAATAGTTCGGAAAAAACCGTCCCACGATGTCGTCACCGTGCCTTGATCGTAACACAGACGGCCCGGGCCTGCCAAGCGTTTCGCGGGAAGTTAACCGGGATCCGGTCTTTCCCCCGCCGTGCCGACGATCGTGTCACGATCCCTTCCGTGAGCAAGAGCCATGCCGCAGCCATTACAACCGCACCTCAGCCGTGGATCGTGGGCCGCACCAGGCGACGTTAACGCCTTTTTCGGATTGATGTTAGATAATTTTGCCAATCTGCTATTGACGGTTGGGCTGCTAGCAGTTGTTTTTGAATTTCCTACAAGTTTTGCCATCCAGCACATGATTCCCGGCACAGCCATTGGCGTGCTGGTGGGTGATCTGCTGTTCTTTTGGATGGCCTTGTCGATGGGCCGGCGGAAAGGGCGCCATGACATAACGGCCATGCCGCTGGGGCTGGATACCCCCAGCACGTTCGGGATGGTATTCTTCGTTCTGGGGCCGGCGTTTCTGTACGGCAAACAAACGCTGCCCAGCGTGGACGAGGCCGCACGTTACGCGTGGCACATCGGGATCTGCTCGATTTTCATCAGCGGTTTGTTCAAGCTGGTCTGCGCGGGCGGCTCGAACTGGGTCCGGCGGATGATGCCCCGCGCCGGTCTGCTGGGCTCGCTGACAGCGATCGCGCTGGTCCTGATCAGTTTCTTGCCATTGATCGAGATCCTGCAGCAGCCCCTGGTCGGTCTGGTGGCCTTGGCCATCATTCTGACGACCCTGGTGGCACGTGTCCCATTGCCGCTGCGTCTGCCGGGCGCGCTAGGGGCCCTGCTGGTGGGCGGCTTCCTGTTCTATCTGATGCAAGCCTGGGGAGTGCTGGGGGCGTCTGCGGAGCCGTTTGTGGATCCGCGGCAAGCGATGCTGCCCACCGGGTGGCTGTCGGCTTTTCGATTCGAGTGGTGTACCGCTCTGCGCGATACGCTGAATTATCTGCCGATCGTCATCCCCTTTGCTCTAGCCACCGTGATCGGCGGGATCGACTGCACGGAGAGCGCGGCGGCCGCCGGCGATGATTTTGACACGGGGCAGGTGATCGCCGTCGAAGCGGTAGCGACGCTGGTGGCCAGTATGTGCGGAGGCGTGATTCAGTCCACGCCGTACATCGGTCATCCGGCCTACAAGGCGATGGGCGCGCGCTCGGGATACACCCTGGCGACGGCCTTGTTTGTCGGCGGCGCGGGGCTGATCGGCTACTTTGGCTACTTGTACGTGATCATCCCCAAAGCCACCGTGTATCCGATCCTGATTTTCGTCGGGCTGGAGATTACGGCGCAGAGTTTTCAAGCGACGCCCAAGCGGCATTATCCGGCGCTGGCGATCGCCTGCATCCCGGCGCTGGCCGCTTTGGCGATGTTGTACGCGGACAAGATCTTCGGAGACCGCTCGCTGGTGTCTGCCGGACTGAGCGCCGCGACGCTGCAAGATCCCGGACTGCGCGGCGAGTTACAGACCATTCGGATGCTGGCCAATGGCTTCATTGTCACCAGCCTGTTGTGGGCGTCGGCATTAGCGGCGCTGATCGACCGCCGCATGCAGCTCGCCGCCGCTTACTTTGCCACGGCGGCGATTTGCGCGGCGTTTGGGGTCATTCATTCGCCGTTGCCGGGCGGGCGACTGTTCGTGCTGTGGGATGCGGCCCTGTCGGCGGACGCGCGCTCGGCGGCCCTGCAGTACGTCGCCGGCTACGCGATCATCGCGATGTTGCTGGTGCCGTGGGAGCGATGGCGACGGATCGGGCGAAACGAGACAGATCCGGAGTTGGCGGAGGTTCACGGCGCGTAGATTGTGGCCGGCATCCGTGCAACGGTGCGATTTCCTGAGTAGACCGCGACGCAGGGCCCCGTTGGAGTTCACGCTTTAGCGTGCTAGGCGGGTTACGCCCGCTTAAGAAGACACGCTGAAGCGTGGACTCCAGCGCGATTACCACCCCGACCAGCGTGTTTTCGACGGGCCTGCGTGGACAGTGCCTACGTTCCCGGTTTCTTCATCGCCAGGCTGTGCAGGACGAACACGCCGCCCACCGAGATCAAGGCCCAGGCAATCCACCGGGGCGGCCGGACTCGTTTGCGTGGTGCCATTTCGCCTTGCGTGGCAAGCGAGACGGGCAACGCCCAAACCGACGTGGCTTCCGTTCTTCCCGCCTGCCGAGCCAGGAATTTGGTACTGTGTTCGTTCAGGACGAAGGTGTCCACGAAGCGAAGTTGCAGCCCTAAGAGGACCAGGACCAACCCGATAAGCAGGAATTGATTTCGGTTAAGTTCCATAACCCGCCTTTCGATAACTCGGCTCATCTCCCCCGTCAGTTATCGATTGCCTGACGGGGGCCGCTTGAACCGGGCCACTAGGCGACGGGATATGTTGGTTCTCCGAGAAAGTTGCCGAATGACGGTGGCAGGAATCACGCGGCAAGGGGCAGAACTAGCTGCCGGTGCCGGAGATGCCATTCAGCGCGGACCGCAAGGATGTGCGGAGGCTTTCGGTGGCCGAGTCGACAATCAGACCCTCTTTGTCGGCCTTGACGAGCGCCGCCGCAAGCGTTCTGTGTTGGTCCCAATCGGTGGGGCCGAACTGGCGGATATCCACGTAAGCATCCTCGAACGTCGCCGAGATTTTGGGCACCACGTGAACGCCGTCCATGGCGCGGACGGCATGGTACTTGAGCGATCCGAACACGAGTCCGGCTCCGACAGCGACACCAAACACAAAACTTCCCAATCGCTCCATGTTTCCGCTCCCGTAGTTGACTAGAACGAACATTTCCGGCACAACTTTAGCCGGAATCGGTTGGCCGAGGCAAGGTTGAATTCGCTTTGGTAGCCGAAAACGCCGGTTTCGTCGCGTTGAGCCTCGTCCAGGATTGCAACTCTTTTCACACAGACGGTTTAGTTCATGGATGCTTCGACCGCCGAGGACGTTGTTCCGAAACAGAGGCTCAGCCCGGAACGTGGGCTGTTGTCTGCCAGCTTTGGCGGTCTGGTGCTGACGCAACTGCTGACCGCGATCAACGATAACACCTTTCGCTGGCTGGCCATTGGGCTTGGCAAGCAAGCGTTGGAGCAGGCCGGCGACCAGGAGCATATCGGCTTGGTGCTGATGGCGGGCACCGCTTGCTTTGTGCTGCCCTATCTGATTCTGGCCGCTCCCGCCGGGTATCTCGCGGATCGGTTCAGCAAACGATCGGTGATCATCGCGTGCAAAGGGGCCGAGATCGGCTTGGCCCTGTTGGGTGTCGCTGCCATGCTGACAGGCAGTGTGGTTTTTCTGCTGGCGGTCGTGGCCATGTTTGGCATGCAGTCCGCGCTGTTTTCCCCGTCGCGGCTGGGGAGCATTCCGGAACTGTTGCCGGTTGGGAAGATCTCCTCGGCCAACGGCCTGATGGGTTTGACGACCGTCGTAGCCACGGTCATCGGCATGGCATTGGGGAACGTGTTGGCCGACCAAGTCCGCGATCAGTTCGCCACCGGCGTGGCGATTTCGGCGGCCGCCCTGATCGGCTGTGCGGTCCTTGGCTGGCTGGCGAGCCTGCTGATCACGCGGCTGGCACCGGCGGATCCCATGTTGGCCTTTCCGCTGAATCCGCTGCCCAAAATGGGTTCCGATCTGCGCGCTTTGGCGTCCAGCCGCCCGTTGTTGCGAGTGGCTCTGGGGATCGTGTTTTTCTGGTCGGTGGGGGCGTTGGCCCAGTTGAACATCGACCAGTTTGCGTTCGAAAGCGGAGCGACGCGCCAGACGCAGATCGTTCCGCTGTTGTTGTGCCTGGTCGCAGGAGTCGGCTTGGGCAGTGTGCTGGCGGGGCTCTGGTCCGGTGGCCGCGTCGAATTGGGCATCCTGCCGCTGGGCGCCGCGGGGCTGGTCCTGAACGCGGTCCTGTTGTTCTTCGTTCCGCCGGGCGTCATGACGGCTGCGGCAGCGTGGTTTGGCTACTATGGTTGGACGGCATTTTTGTTGTTCGCACTGGGCGTCAGTGCCGGGCTGTTCGATGTGCCGTTGGAGTCGTACCTGCAGCATCACAGTCCGCCGCAGTCGCGGGGCTCGGTCTTGGCGGCCAGCAACCTGTTGACGTTCAGCGGCATTTTGGTCACCGCCGTTCTGTTTGCCGGCATGCGTGCGCCGTTGCGCGGCGCGGAACCGTTGTTGACGTCCCGCCAGATCTTTCTGCTCAGCGGATTGCTGACGATCCCGGTCTTCGTCTATATCGTCTGGCTGATCCCCCAGGCCAGCATCCGCTTCCTAGTGTGGCTGGCCAGCCGGACCGTGTACCGGATCCGCGTGGATGGCCTGGAGAATCTGCCGCAGCGAGGCGGCGCCCTGCTGGTCGCCAATCACGTCTCCTGGCTGGACGGCCCGCTGATGCTGCTGACCAGTTCCCGGCCGGTGCGGGTGCTGGCGTTTGCGGGCAACTTCCAGAACCGCTGGATCCGCCGCTTGGCCGACCTGTTCGGCGTGATTCTTGTCTCGTCGCGGCCCAAGGAGTTGATCGCAGCTTTGCACACCGCCCGGCGGGCTTTACAGAACGGCGAACTGGTGTGCATTTTCCCGGAGGGGGCGATTACCCGCACGGGGCAGATGCAGGCATTTCGTCCGGGAATGCTGAAGATCCTGGAAGGGACCACCGCACCCGTGGTTCCCGTCTACCTGGATGAGCTTTGGGGGAGTATCTTTAGTTTTCAGGGAGGCAGGTTTTTCTGGAAGCGGCCGCAGCGGTGGCCCTATCCGATTTCAATCTTCTTCGGCCGTCCCGTTGACAACCCGATGGACGTGCATCAGGTGCGGCAGGCGGTTCAAGAGCTGGGAGCTACGGCGGTGGAACAACGAGCGAACCGGGCAAGCGGCTTGGCACGGTCCTTTGTGCGGACGTGTAAAAAGCGGAAACGCGGCTCGAAGATTGCGGACTCACTCGGCAACGAGTTGTCCGGCGGCGGGCTGCTGACGCGGTCCCTGATCTTGCGGCGTTTATTGGCGCGGCACGTGCTGGCCGACGACGAACCGTTCGTGGGCCTGCTGCTGCCGCCGTCCGTCGCCGGCGTGGTGGCCAATATGGCCTGTGCGCTGGCGCGGCGGGTCCCGGTGAATCTGAACTATACGGTGACCTCGGAGGTGATCAACGAGTGCATCCGGCAAGCGGGCATCCGGCACGTGATCACCAGCCGCCAGTTCATGGAGAAGGTCAAGTTGGAGGTCGATGCGGAGTTAGTGTACCTGGAGGACTTCCGGAGCAAAGCCGGGTTCTGGGACAAACTGGCCTGTGCATTTGCCGCGTACGCCGTGCCCGCGCCGCTGCTGGAGCGGTCGCTCGATTTGCACCGCATCACCGGCGACGATCTGGCGACCATCATCTTCACCTCGGGTTCCACCGGCGTTCCCAAGGGCGTGATGCTGACGCAAACCAATGTCGGCTCGAATGTGGACGCCATCGAACAGATTATCCATTTGCACCGTTCGGACGTGCTGGTCGGCATTCTGCCGTTCTTTCACTCGTTCGGCTACACGGTCTGCCTGTGGGCCGCGATGAGCATTGACGTCAAGGGGGTCTATCACTTCAATCCGTTGGAAGCGAAACAGGTCGGCAAATTGGTCAAAAAGCACCGTGGCACCGTGCTGCTGGCCACGCCGACCTTCTTGCGTTCGTACCTGCGCCGCTGCGATACGGACGAGCTGGCGACGCTGGATGCGATCGTCACCGGCGCGGAGAAACTGCCCCGGGACCTGTGCGACGCGTTCGAGGCGAAATTCGGCGTCCGGCCGGTCGAAGGCTACGGGACCACGGAACTATCTCCGCTGGTCTCCGCGAACATTCCGCCCAGCCGATCCCCGTCGCGATCATCGAGCGACTGGAAGGAAGGTACAGTCGGCCGCCCGGCGCCCGGCATCAGCGTTAAGGTCACGGACCTGGACACCGGCGCCGAATTGGGCATGGGCCGTCCGGGCATGCTTTGGGTCAAGGGCCCGAACGTCATGAAGGGCTACCTGGGCCGCGAAGATCTGACCGCCGAGGTGATCAAGGACGGCTGGTACATGACCGGCGACATCGCCCTGATCGACGAAGACGGGTTCATTCAAATCACCGGCCGGCAGAGCCGTTTCTCCAAGATCGGCGGGGAGATGGTGCCGCACATGAAGATCGAGGAAGCCTTGGCTCAAGTCATCGGCGCGGATGAAGAAGAGGGCTTCCGGGCCGTCGTGACCGCCGTGCCGGACGAGAAAAAAGGCGAACGGATCGTCGTCTTGCACACCTCCATCACGAAGACGCCCGAACAATTGCGGAAAGGACTCAGCGAACTCGGTCTGCCCAATCTGTACATCCCGTCGGAAGACAGCTTCCATCAGATCGAGGCCATCCCGGTCTTGGGCACCGGAAAACTGGACCTCCGCGGGGTCAAACAGCTTGCGAATCAAGTGTTTGGAGCAAGTGAGGAAGGAGCGTCATGAAGAAACGGACGGAACCAACCTCGTTGCAGAACTCCTGGCGAACGGTGGGCGTCAGCCCACCGGTGTATCGCCTGTGCGAGCACTTCTCCTTCCGTCAGTTGATTCCAGCGCAAGTGATAGCGTGCCCCCCTCGCGCAAACGCGCGGGCACGCGCAGAACCGACGGGCTTACGCCCGCCGTTCGCCTCTCGGTGTGCAAGTACGGGAGCAGCGCCGCGTGGTCGGCTGGCCGCCGCCGTCCTGACGCTGCTGGCGGTTTCGTTCGCCTCGGCGGGATTAGCCGCCGACGATACCTCCGTCGATCTGTCCGGCGAGTGGCGGTTTCGTTTGGACGTCGATGATATCGGCGTCGCGCAACGCTGGTTTGCCGCAGATTTGCCTCATCTCATCCGGTTGCCCGGATCGCTGCAGTCGCAGGGCTACGGCAACAATCCCGCCGTCGACACGAAGTGGACCGGCGATATCATCGACCGTTCCTGGTTCGACGATCCGCAGTATGCCAAGTATCGCCAGGACGGAAACGTGAAAGTCACGTTCTGGCTACAACCTGACAAGCATTACGTGGGCCCGGCTTGGTACCAGCGCACCGTCGATGTGCCCGCCGACTGGACCGATCGCCGCATCGTGTTGCACTTGGAACGGCCTCACTGGTCGACTCAGGTTTGGCTGGACGACCGCGAGTGTGGCCGCGGAGAGAGCTTGTCCACCCCGCACGAATTCGACCTGACCGGCGCTGCACCGGGACCACATCGTCTGACGATCCGCGTGGACAACCGCTTGCACGTCGACGTCGGCCCGAATTCGCACAGTGTCTCCGACCACACACAGACGAACTGGAACGGCATCGTGGGACGGATCGCGTTGCACAGCGGGCCGCGGCAAGTGCAACTCGACGACGTCCAGGTCTTCCCGGACTTGAAAAACAACAGCGTGCGGCTGGTGATCGCAGGCAGCACGCGTTTAGACCGCGATGTGGAAGCTCAATTCGCAGTTTCGGCGAGCTGCGGCGACCATCGGGCCCCAGCGCTGGCGTTCAGCGAACGGTTGGAGTCGGGTGCGGGAGTGTTCAGCATCAGCCGAGTCTATGCGTTGGGCGAGGGCGCAAAGCGGTGGGACGAGTTCTCGCCGCACGTGTACGAGTTGACCGTCAAGCTCACCGCCAACGGGAACAGCGACCAGCGCGTCGGCCGCTTCGGACTGCGGGAGTTCGCGGCCCAAGGAACCCAGTTTGTCTTGAACCGCCGGCCTGTGATGCTGCGGGGCACGCTGGAATGTGCCATCTTTCCCGCCACGGGATATCCGCCGACCGACCTTGCGGCCTGGCAGCGAATATGTCGCATCCTGAAGGCGCACGGGTTGAACCACCTGCGGTTCCACTCCTGGTGTCCTCCGGCAGCGGCTTTCGACGCGGCCGACGAGGCGGGGGTGCTGTTGTACGTCGAATGCGGTTCCTGGGCCAATCAAGGCGCGACGGTTGGGGACGGCAAGCCGCTGGACGACTGGCTGAAGGCCGAAGCCGACCGGATTCTCCGCTGGTACGGAAATCATCCTTCGTTCGTGCTGATGTCGTACGGCAACGAGCCGGCCGGCCGCAACCAGAACCGCTTCCTGGGCGACCTGGTCAACACGTGGAAAACTCGTGATCCGCGGCGGCTGTACACCAGCGCGGCGGGCTGGCCGCTGATCCCGGAGAATCAATGGCACTGCACGCCGGCGCCCCGGCTGCACCAATGGGGCGCAGGGCTGCAGGGCCGACTGAATGCGCAGCCGCCGGCGACGACGGCGGATTACCGGGATTTCGTGGGCAAGTACCAAGTGCCCGTCGTCAGCCACGAGATCGGCCAGTGGTGCGTGTACCCGAACTTCGACGAAATCGCCAAGTACACCGGCGTGGTGAAGGCCAGGAATTTCGACGTCTTCCGCGATTCGTTGCAGGCTAACGCGATGGGCGACCGAGCTCACGAATTGCTGATGGCCTCGGGAAAACTGCAGACGCTGTGCTACAAGGAAGAAATCGAATCCGCGCTCCGCACGCCAGGCATGGGCGGCTTCGAGTTGCTGGATCTGCACGACTTTCCGGGCCAAGGCACGGCCCTGGTCGGCGTGCTGGATCCGTTCTGGGATTCCAAGCCGTACGTGTCGCCCGAACAGTACCATCGCTATGCTTGCGAGACCGTGCCGCTGGCCAGGCTGACCAAGCGTGTTTGGACGACCGACGAGCCGTTCACCGCCGATGTCCAGATCGCCCATTTCGGACCGACAGACCTGGCGTCGCCCAAAGTTGTCTGGTCGCTGCTCGACGAAGCCGGCCAACCGGTGGATTCCGGCACTTGGGAACCCGAGTCCGTTCCCACGGGCCGGCTGTCCGACGCCGGTCGCGTGAACTGCTCGTTGGCCAAAGTGGCCGCGCCCGCCAAGCTCCGCTTGCAGGTGGCGATCGAAGGTACGCCGTACGTCAACGACTGGGACGTCTGGGCCTACGCTCCGGCCGTCGAGACAGCCGCGCCGCAGGACGTCCAGGTGGCCACGGCTCTGGATGAAGCGGCCGTCAAACACCTGGAGTCCGGGGGCAAGGTCTTGTTGTTGCCCGCAGCCGGTACGGTCAAGGGCGATCGCTACGGCAAGATTCCACCGGGCTTCTCGTCGATCTTTTGGAACACTGCCTGGACGCGGCGGCAGCCGCCGCACACGATGGGCATCCTGTGCGATCCAAAGCAGCCGGCTCTGGCCGCGTTTCCCACCGAATACCACAGCAATTGGCAATGGTGGGACCTGGTCACCAAGTCGCAGGCGATGATCCTGAACGATCTGCCGCCGGAGTTGCGGCCGATCGTATCGCTGGTCGACGACTGGTTCACCAATCGCCGTCTGGGCTTGGTCTTCGAGGCTCGCGTCGGCCGCGGCCGGTTGCTAGTCTGCAGCATCGACCTGACGCGCGATCTCGATTCCCGCCCCGTCGCCCGCCAATTCCGCCACAGTCTGGTCAAGTACCTGGCCGGCGATGCCTGCCAGCCGTCGGTCGCCGTCGACTTGGCGGCGGTCCAGCAGCTGTTTCAACCGGCCAGCACGCTGCAGAAACTGGGCGCGACGATTCGCGCCAGTTCGGCGCAGCCCGATTATCCCGCCGCGTACGTTATGGATGGCGACCCGAACACGATCTGGCACACCCCCTGGGGCGATAATGCTCCGGGATTTCCGCACGAACTGGTGCTCGACCTGCAGACGGTAACCCCGCTGGCCGGCATTCGCTACCTGCCGCGGCAAGACATGGCCAACGGCTGGATCAGTCAATTCGAAATCCACCTGAGCGACGAGGGCAAGCAATGGCGGCCCGTCGTGTCGCAGGGTGCCTGGAAAACGGACCGCGACGAGAAGCTGGTGTCCTTCGACTCGCCGCAGCGTGCCCGGTTTATCCGCTTGGTGGCCCTATCGGGCCACGAGGGAAAACCGTTCGCCGCTGTCGCCGAGTTGGATGTCGTGTTGGGCCCCGATTAACCAATTCTGGTAGTTTCCCATTTCCCGGTCCTCTCGCCCTGCCCTCTCCCCAGCGGGCAACGCTGTGACGCATTTTTCGTAGCCGCATTCGCCAGAATGCGGGGCTTTCGGGACACTGGGCCCGCGTTCTGGCGAACGCGGCTACTCCGTTCCGCCCAATTTGAGGTCAGAAAATGCTTCAGCGGTCAGTTGTTGCGGGCGGCGGTTGCGCCCTGTTGCAGGGCGAATAAGCGCGGCATGGTTCCTACGTACAGGGTGCCGTTGGCGGCGACGGGGGTGCTGATGACGGCTTCGTCCAGGCGGATCGTGCTGAGGACCTGCAGTTCTTTGCCGACGGCCAGGACGGTGAAATCGCCGCGGCGGGTGCCGGCGTAGACTTTGCCGTCGGCCACCAGGGGCGAGGACCAGATTTCGCTGCCGGCGTCGTGAACCCAGCAGGCACGGCCGGTCTGGATGTCGACGCAATGGACCTTGCCGGCACAGTCGGCCACGTAGGCCAAGCCGTCGTCGATCGCGGGCGTCGAGACGCAATGCCGCTCGACAGGATACGACCACCGCAGGCCGCTGGCCGTCACATCCCCGCTGCCGGTGGCGTCGATGCACTGCAGCCAGGCCTGCGTTTTGCCCCACCAGATGTCCCCGCCGACCGTCACAAACAGCCGGTCCCCGGAGAAGACGGGCATGCTCTTGATGATGCTGGGACTCTCGCGGCGGTTGCGGATGTACGAGTGGATATTCTCCTTAGGGGCCGTTGGATCGCAGTCAAACCGCCACATACAACGCAACGAGGGGATTTCCGCGACCCTTCCTTCTGCTCCCTGCTCCTCGTTTCCCGCTCCCAGCTTCCGGCTCTCCGCTTTCCGCTCTTTGCTCTCCGCTCCCGGCAGTGCCTCAAACGCATAGCACCAGCCATCGCCGCCGCCCAGAAAGATCAACCGCTGGCCATTGACGGTGCCCAGCGCCGGCGAGGACCACTGGCAGTGGAAAATCCGCTGGCTGATGCCTTCGCGTTCCCGGGCGAGCAGGGTCCCGGTGTTCTTGTCCACAACGACCAAGGCCGGGGCGTTCGGTTTGTCCACGCCATCGTGGCGGCTGGTCAGCCCGTTGCTCGTATTCACGTACAGGTACGAGCCGTCCAACAGGATCGAGCAGTGCGTCGAATCGTGCGGCCGGACGCCCGCCGCGATACGTAAATCGAGCAGCCAGAGGATGTCGGCATCCATCGAACCGGGTTCAAGTGCCGGCTGGTCGGCCGGCGCCATGTGCCGGCCTTCTTCCCGGTACGGGCCGTCGTTGCCGTTGGCCATGCCGTACAGGTCCAAACAGACCACTTCGTCCCGATTGGTCAGCGTGTACACCCGGTCGCCATCGACGGTGGGCGGCGAGCAGATCCCGGCTTGGGGCCAGTCGAAGTAGATGTCCTCCGACAGCTTGGGCACCACCAACTGCCAAGCCAAACTGCCGTCGGCTTCGTTCAGGCACATCAGCACGCCGCGGTCGCCTTCGTGTTTTGGGTCCCGCGGCTGGCTGTTGTTCGTCCCGATCAGCACACGGCCGCCGGCCACGACGGGCGTCGCCCAGCACTGCGACCCGAGCGCCGCCGACCATTTGATGTTCTGGCCCGTCTGAGGATCGAAGCGGTCGGGCAAGCCCTTCTCGTCCGACACCATGTTCCGCGAGTAGCGTTGACCCCATTGCGGTTGGTCGGCTGCCGGGGCGGCGGGCGACAGGGACAGAAGGACAAGGACAACGAGCAGTAGACGGCGGCAGCCGGTGGGGCGCGTGGGCATCGGTTCGTTCCTTCGATGGGGGCTGAGCACTGATCGAACGGAGCTTAGTATAGCAGGATCCGCAAGCGGCGGAATTCGCCAAGGCCGAACCTGTATCGCGTTAGGATGACCGATGGAACCATGACACGGATCGCCTTCGATGAGCTGACGAAGCGCTGCCCCGGGTTGCCTCGCAGGGTGCCCTGGTAGTATTATTTATGTCGTGTATCCTGATGAATCCAAACTCGATTGGAGTCATTCCCTTGAAGCTTGCTGTTGTGATGCATCCGGCAGAAGAAGGCGGCTTTTGGGCCGAGATTCCTGCGTTGCCTGGCTGCGTTTCGGAGGGCGAAACGCTCTCGGAAACGCTGGTGAACATCCGAGAGGCGGCCGAAGGATGGCTGGTAGTTGCCAGCCAGCGCGCGGCAACTGGCGCCGACACCCAACTCGCGGAGATCGAGTTGTGAAAATTGTTTCGGGGAAGCATCTGTGCAAAATCCTGGAGGAGCACGGGTGGCTACTACAGCGAATTCATGGGTCGCACCACATCTATGCACAACCCGGGAACCCAGTAATACTGACGGTGCCCGTTCACGGAAATCGAGACCTGAAACGCGGAACACTTCGACAATTGACGAAGGACGCAGGGCTAACCGAGGATGATCTCTGACTCGCGCGGGCACTTGGCAGATCCTGGTGCAGGAATACGCCATGTTCATGGGTCATCCCTTCGGGCGGACGCCTCGGCTTGCCAGGGTGGCAGTCAGGTCGGCTGCCCCGGTGAACAGCACGGCGTCAAAGCCGGCTTGCCGGGCGCCATCGACGTTTTCCGATCGATCGTCGACGAAGAAGATCTCGCCGGGGGCGATGCCGGCCAAGTCGGCAGCGGCCCGGTAGATCGCCGGATCGGGCTTCATCACCCGCAATTCGTAGCTGAGCGCTGTGACTTCGAACAGCTGCTGCAGGATCGGGAACTTGCGATCCACGCAGAACCGCCAGTGGGCTTCGCAAGTATTCGACAACAGCCCGGTGCGATGCCCGGCGTTGCGCAGCTGCAAAATGAAATCTACGACCGCATCGTCCAGACGAAACATATCGCTGGAAGCGATCAGCAGGGCATCGAAATCCGGACGCTTGCCGATCCGCTGGCAAAACGTCTCGTAGAACTGGTCGGTCGTCATCTCGCCTCGTTCGTAGGCGATTTCCAGACCGCTGTCGAACACGACTTCCTGAATCACGGCGGGCGGCACGCCCGCCACATCGGCCATCTGGCGGACGGCGATCAAATAGTCGAAGGGCAGTATGACGTTGCCCAGATCGAAGTACAGGAAGTTTGGTTTGACCATCGGGTACGCCTTAGCACCGTTCGAGAAATAACTGTCCGATTTTTCCGTGGCGCAAGCTTCCGGCTTGCGGAAGATGGGAGCACCGCAAGCTGGAAGCTTACGCCACTTATTTCTCGAACGGTGCTTACACCGCGGGTCCGAAGTGCGGTCCCCACTGCGATGCCAGGTCGCGGCCCAGCTTGGCCAGCATCGTCTGCTGCTGGGGCTCCAGGGGCTGACAATTTTTGACCATCTGCACGTCCTTGCGCAGTTGGTCCTTGTCATACACGCCCAGGTTCAGCGTGCTGACGCCGGGGACAGCGGCCGTATAGCGCACGGCCAGTTCTAAATGGTCGACGTCCACCTGCGGGATGGGCTGGTCGTAGTCCATCTTCTTAGCGCCGCCGAACACCTTCATGGCCACGACGCCGACATGGTGCTTGCGGGCCAGCGGCAGCACCTCGGACTCGAAGCGGTAGGTATAGCGGTCGGCAAAGTTGAGGATGGTCAACAACACGTCCACGTCGCCGCTTTCCAAGAACCCGTGGCACTTGGCCGATAGATGATGCGCCGAGATGCCCACAAAGCGGCACTTGCCGGCCTGCTTCTGTTTCAGCAGCCACGTGAACACGCCGTCCGGGCTCATCGCATTCTCGACTTCGCGGTGCCCGACGCTGTGATAGTAAACCAGATCCACGTGGTCGGTCTTCAGCAGTTTCAGCGAACTGGAAAACGATTCCTCCGCCTCGGCGATCGTGTCCGCCCAAACCTTGGTGGCCAGAAACACGTCTTTGCGGCGCGAACCGAGCGCTTTGCCGATACCCTCCTCCGACTTGATGTACTTGGGCGCCGTATCGATCGAAGTAATGCCCAGATCGAGAGCTTCGTTGACGATGCCGGAGATCTGGTCGATCGAGACGTGCTTGCTCAATCCGCACGGCGCCGTGCCCAGCGTCATCAGCGTGACGGGCACGCCGGTCCGCCCCAGGACGCGGGTGGGCCAATCGCCTGCCGTCGGCAAGGCCTCGGCGGCGATCCCCGACGCGGCTCCTGTGCCGAGCGCTACGCCTCCGGCCAGGCAGCCGGCCTCGTACAAAAACTCACGGCGGGAAATCGCGGACAGCTTCGAGTTGACCATCGGTTATGCTCCTCTTTTCTTGCAGCCTTGTTCGTGGGGATCGTATCGCTACATTTTTCTGTTGCATGGGCATTCTGTCATCCCTACTTGCCAGATTTTCTGTTTTTTTATTGCGTCTTGCCCAGCCAGACGGGGGGCCGTACTCCAAAGCGGTGACAAGGCACCGCACTCCAAAAGCCGGCCGTGGGGTTGTGGTTGACACGCTTGAGGTTGGGTACATTGGGAAGGGCTCAGACGTACAGAATTCAATTGTCGCGGTGAGACGCGTATCCATTTGGCAGGACGATTGGCCGCGAAAATTGAATTCTGTACGTCTGAGCCCGATGCCCAAGACAACGTGCTGCCCATTCCCTGGAGACGAAAGCGATGATCTGTGTCCGGAACCCCTTGGTGTTGTTGGCCGTCGTCGTGGCCTGTTACCAACCTCAGTTCGGCCGCGCGGCGGAGGCTGCCGACGAACGCATCAGCGCCGCGATCGGGACGGCCCAAACCCGGCAGGACGGCGATCCGGCCAATGCCTTGAATTTCCTCGCCGAGCAGGTGGTGGCCGCCGCGGCGGATCCGGCCAAGCGGGCCGGCACGGAAACGTTGATGATCCAGGGGTTGGCCGGTGCTCAGACCCGCGCCGGGCGCGACTTCTTCTGCCGCCAACTGGTGATGATCGGCAGCGAAGCGGCAGTTTCGGAACTCGCCAAACTGCTGACGGTCCCCGAATCGTCCCACGTCGCCCGCTACGCCCTGGCGCGGATTCCTGGCGCGGCCGCCGACGCGGCGCTGCTCGATGCACTGGGCAAGGCCGATGACAAACTCAAAGTGGGCATTGTTAACTCGCTGGGAGCCCGCAACTGCCGCGAGGCGGTGGAGCGGATCGCCGCATTCGTCAGCAGCCCCCACGAAGAATTAGCCGCCTCGTCGCTCGCCGCGCTCGGCCGCATCGACTCCGAGGCTGCCGTCGCAGCCGTTGCCAAGGCGCGCGGCACTGTGCCCGCGAAGCTGAAGCCCGCCGCGACCGACGCCTATCTGGATTGTGCGGCCAGGATGCTCAAGCAGGGCAAGATCGAGCCGGCATTGGCGGTCTATCGGCAGCTGTTCGCTGCCAGCGAGCCATCAATGTGCCGCGTCGCCGCCTTGAACGGACTGATCGCAGCCCAGAGGGACCAATCGGTGTCGCTGGTCATCGCCGCTCTGGGGGACGAAGATCCTGAAGTCCGCCGCGTCGCGGTGCCGGCGCTGCGGAACGTTCCCGGCGCAAGTGCGACCCAGGCCATCGTGGCGGAATTGTCGCGGCAGGGCGAGGAAGTGCAGGCCCAATTGCTGGGCGTGCTGGCGGATCGGGGCGATCCGGCGGCCTTGCCGGCCGTTGTCCAGGCGGCCGATGCCGCACCGCTGGCGGTCCGCACGGCAGCGCTGAACGCGCTGTCCGTCTTGGGCGATGCGGCGGCCGTTGCCCTGCTCGCCCAGCGTGCCGCCGAGGCGCAGGAACCGGCGGAGCAGCAGGCCGCACGCAACAGTTTGAACCTGCTCCGCGCCGCCGGCACCAATGCGGCCATCGCCAAGCAGCTGTCAGCCGGGAATCCCGGCGTGCGGGCCGAAGCGGCCAAGGCGCTGGCGTCACGCAGCGCGGCGGATCAAGTGGCCGCCTTGCTGGACGCCGCCGAGGATCAAGACCCGGGGGTGGCGGCGGAAGTCTTTAAGGCCATCCGCGTCATCGCCAAAGCGGAACACGTGCCCGCATTGGTCAAACTGCTTACGACCACCAAGGACGGCGGGGTGCGCGGCGAAGCGGAAAACGCCGTGGCCGCGGCTGCGGCCACGACCGAAGCCGGCAAGAATCCGGCCGAGCCGCTCCTGGCCGCGGTGCCCGGCGCAGGCTCGCCGGAAGTCCGCGCGTCGCTGTTGCGCGTACTGGGCCGAATCGCCCATGCGTCGGCCTTGCCGGTCCTGATCCAGGCCGCCCGGGATGCGGATGCGGGCATCAAGGACGCGGCCATTCGCGCGCTGGCCGACTGGCCCACGGGGGAACCTGCTCCAGTGCTGTTCGGAATCGCGGGCGATGCCGCAGCGTCTCAAGTTCATCGCGTGCTGGCATTGCGGGGCTACGTGGTGATGATCACCAAGCAACCCGAGGCCACCGACGATCAGATCCTGGACAGCTATGCCAAGGCGATGGAGTTGGCGGGCCGCAACGAAGACAAGCAGTTGGTGTTGTCCAAATTGGGCCTGTTCCGGCACCGCCGGGCGTTGGAAATGGCTCGGCAATGGAGTGCCGACCCGGCCTTGAAGCAAGCGGCCGAAGCGGCTGCGCAGAACATCGAGAAGCTTCTGGCCGCGCCGGCACGCGTGACCGCTTCGCACAGTCCCGACAAGGCGAATAATGCCATCGACAAGGACCCCAACACCCGCTGGGACACGGGCGGAGCTCAACGAGGCGGCGAATGGTTCCGCATCGAATTGGATGAAGACTGCTTGATCAAGGGCCTGTTCCTGGACGCCAGCGGTTCGGGCGGCGATTATCCCCGCGGGTATGAGATCTACGTCTCGCCCAGCAGCCTGGGCGACGGTCAACTGGTCCTGAAGGGTCAAGGCGAGGGAGCGGTGACGAAGATCGTCTTCCCGCAAGGCGTCCGGGGCCGGGCGATCAAGATCGTCCAGACCGGCCGTGCCGAGGGACTATTCTGGTCGATCCACGAATTGACCGTCGATTCGCAGCCTGCGGGAAAATAGAAACTCTGGACAAACCTCGTCGCACGCGACATGCTGACGGAAGTCACGTTCGCATGGGATCCTGGCATTGTTGGAGTACACGCTTCAGCGTGTCAAACGGGCGATGCTCGCCGAGAAATGCGTGCTAACCCGGATTCTTCACGAACAGGCAAACGGGGATGGGCATCTTGCCTGTCGTACTGGACTGACGGGCCGGAAGCCTATCCCACGTGTGGGTGACTGGACTTGCGAGCGAGTTGGCGGAAGGGGCGTCAGGTTTTCCAATTGGAAAATGGGGAGATGAGTTATGCGCATCGGTGCAGGCTGGAACGTTGGAATCGGGGTTGTCGTTTTCTTGGCAGGAGCGGCCGTCTTGCCAGCGGCTTGGGCGGCCGATCCGCCGACGAGGGCCGCTGACGTCAAGCCGCCCGTCGCTCGCGGGCCGGCGACGGACGAGGAGCGGAATGCGGACGTCCGGGCAAACCTGGCCAGGCGGACGGATGCGGCTTTTATCGAAACGCCGTTCAGTCAAGTGCTGGACTTTCTTAGCGATGCCGTGGATGTGCCGTTTCACATCAAGACCCGCGCGCTGGCCGACGTCGGCCTGTCGCCGGACGAACCGGTTACGTCAAACTTCAAGGATGTCACTGTGGCGACCGCCTTGGAACTGATCCTGGACGACTTGCAGCTGGAATTTGCCATCGACCGCGGGCTGGTGATCATCTCGACGCCCGAGGACATGCAGGCCAAGCTGGTTGTCCGCGCGTACCGGCTTCCGACGCTGTTGCCCGATTTGCCCACCGAGCAGATCGACCGACAGGCAGGCCGCTTGGCCGGCATCATCGCCACCCAGGTCGCGCCCGAGACGTGGGGCGTGGTCGAAGTGGGGGCGTTTCCCGTCAGCGCTGGCGCTGGCGTCCCCGGCATGAGCGGCGGGGCGATGGGCATGAGTGCGGCGATGCCGCCAGGATCAGGCCAACCGGGCGGAATGCCCGGCACCATCCATCTGGGCGGCCCGGGCGCCATTTCGGTCTTCGACGGCGTGCTGATTGTCCGCAATTCGATTAAGGTCCACGGCGAGGTCGACCAGTTCCTGCAGATGTTGGCCGCGACGAAGGCGGCGGCAAAACCGTAGCTGTCGCGTGTGCATTCCGGCCCGCCGCGGGTACAATTTGGCGCGGGGACTTGTCACCGCTTTAGCTTCCGCGCAGAAAAATGTGGGACGGATTGCCAATCCCTCCTACGAGAATTTCCCCCCCCCACGATGCGATTCCGGTTCAGAAAGCGGTGACAAGTCACCGCACTCCAAGATGCGAGCTGTCTGCTGGATTCTACTCCTGTTGTACGTCGGGTTGCTCGGCGGCCTGTTCGCGCTGGGCGTCAGTGACGGCGATCCGTGGCCCGCCATCATTCTGCTGGCGGTCACCTTGTCCAGCTTGGCCTTGTTCATTCTGGGTGCGGGCCACAAGGATTTGTGCCGTCCGATCCGCAAGCCTCGTCTGCTAATGCCGGTGGCCGCCGCTTCGTTCATGCTGGCGGGCCTGGTCGGCGGACTGACGATGGCTTTGAGCGAGTTGTTCCGCTTCCGGGACGATACGACGGAAGGCGGATGGTGGCTCGTCTGGGTAACGTTATTGGCCACCTGGATCTTCTGGGGCGTGCTGCTGACCGTATACACGCGGAAGATGCAGCGTTATCGCGCCATCTTCCATTTGGCCCGCCTGATGTTTGCCGGCGGCGTCGCCGAGATGTTGGCTGCGGTGCCGGCGCACCTGATCGTCAGCCGCCGCCCCGGGTGCCTGGTCGGCCTGGCCACCGCGATCGGGATTTTGAGCGGCCTGTACGTAATGATCTGGTCCTTTGGGCCGGCAATCTTCCTGCTCTTCCTCCAGGAGGGACGCCGCCGGGAAGCCGAGGAAACGGCGGTGGATGACGATCCGCCCGGGCCGCACGCACCGTTGCAGTTCAGCCTGCGCACGATGCTGCTGGTTATGCTGACGACCGGTGTGGTCAGCGGATTGCTGCGTCAATTCTGGGGCCGTTGGCCGGCCGCCGCGGTCACCGCCTGGGTCGCGATGCTATTGCTGCTGCCCTTGTTGACGGCCAACCGCTGGGTGTTGGGCGCATGCCTTGTGGGGGCCGTGAGCGGCATCGTCTGGGCCTTCTGGGGCGAAGGGCTGATGCTGACGGTTCTGGTACTGCCCGCGGGCGTGCTGGGACTGGTGCTGTGGAAGCTGGCATTAGCGTCTGGAAGGACCGTCTGACGCGCCGGCAATCTCGGGCCACTGTTCGGACGTTTGGAAAAGATCGTTCAGCAAGACCTCGTCGACCGCCACCCAGCGCCGCACGTCGTGCGATTTGTCATACTCCTCCAGCTCGTCGAATTCTTCCGCCAGGCCCATCAGTACTTGCAGGCCGCCGAACAGACAACGCACCGCCTGGGGCAATGTGGGTTCCCCCTGGAGTGCCTCGGACCCGTACACGCGATATTCCACGGACTCCGGATCATCGCCATTTTCCGGCTCGGTGCTGACGATTAATGAAAACTCGATCGGGCGCTTGGCGAGTTCTTCGACAATCTGCTCGATGCTCGCGCGGGACAATTCCATGTTGGAGGACTCCTATCATCGATCAATAAGCACCTGTTCCGAATCTCGGCCGGGTGCGGTATCTTACACGCCGGAGCCTGACACGGGAAGCCACCCCAACGACATCGGTGCGGCACTCTGCCTAATGCGGCCGGTAGCCCAAGCTGGAGGTCACGCTTCAGCAACGGTGGCCGAAAGGACTTCCCCATCGAGTTTCAACCGCGCGGGCAGGTCGGCGGCGGGCTGCAAGCCGCAGATCATCTGGCCGTCGAGTTCGGCGTCGACCATTTACGCGGGAACGGCTTGCCGGACTTCGGGACTGTGCAGATCCAAGTACTCCACGTCTCGGCCGGCGAGTTTAGCATCGTTCGAGGAATGAGTGTTGCATCTCATGGCGGTCAGACATGACACCTCTCCCGCGCAGCGGGGGAGGTCGGACGCGGTAGCGGCCGGGAGGGGGCCGTTCAGCGGGCGTTCTCCGCGTCTGCGCCGACGGCGCTGGCCTTCTCCCGGGCCTGAGAGCCCGACCTCTCCCAGAGGGAGAAGTGACCGAGAAGCGATCGTGTGCGACAGTTATTTCTCGAACGATGCTTACGCACGACAAAGAAGTCATGCTTACGGCCGAATCGCAATCAAGAATCGCAATCGCCCCGGTTTCCAAACGT
The DNA here is from genome assembly GCA_964645045.1 of uncultured Pirellulaceae bacterium. Classification (GTDB taxonomy): domain Bacteria; phylum Planctomycetota; class Planctomycetia; order Pirellulales; family Pirellulaceae; genus Anammoximicrobium. Next base: position 29,282 of record CAZXYZ010000061.1, read on the forward strand.
GCCCAAGAACGATAAAACGTGACGCAAGCCGTGGTCCCGCTTGCCGTGAAAAAGTGGACCGTCTGGTGGCCCGACCCCGAAAACGTGCCACTCAAGAAACGGAGCCGAGACGATGAACGCGTGCGAGTTGATTCTATCGAGCCTGCTGCTACTGGCATCGGGCGGCGAAGCGAAGGTGCTGTTCGAAGAGCCCTTCGACGGCCGTCTGCAGGTGGGCTGGCAATGGATCCGCGAGGACCAGGCCGAGTGGCGCATCCGGGACAACCAGCTTGAGGTCCGCTCGCAGTCCGGCCGCATCTGGGGCGGAAACGATGCGAAGAATCTGCTGCTGCGCGGCCTCCTGAAACGGACGGACTTGGCGGCCTCGGTGCGTGTCGCCCACCAGCCCGCGGAGAAATGGGAGCAAGCTGGCCTGCTCTGGTACGTCGACGACGACAACTTCGTGAAGCTCATCAGCGAGCACATCGACGGCAAGATGTACGTGGTGACGGCCCGGGAGCAGGGCGGCAAAGGCACCGTCGTGGGCAAAGTCGAAGTGCCCGCGGCCAATCTGCAGTTGCGTCTGCAGGTCCAAGCAGGCCGCGTGACCGGGCAGTGGCGACTGCAGCCCGACGACGCGTGGTCGGATGCCGGCTCCAGCGAATTCGACGCCCCGGGGGACCCGCGTTTTGGGTTGTTCACGCAGAACGGCCCGCAGGACGAGGTCCGCTGGGTCCGGTTCGACGATTTTGCCGTGGTCCAGCTTTCCGACGGCCGCTGATGCGATATCGCCGACCTTGCAGTGCAGAATGGGTGCATGGAGTATCAACGTGCGAACTCACAACAGCCCCGAAGCGAGTGTTGTCGACTCGCTAAAGCGGCACCTGCTTTCGGAGGGCCTCTGCGGGGGGACGAGTCTACGTGTTGATCGTCGACGCCGACGGGGCGTATCAAGCCTCGCCGCACGCGAAAGCGTTGAAGCCGATGGCCACCGTGTGGATCGACGGCTTTCGCCCCGATCTGGTGTGTTCGGTAAGGCGGGACTCCTACTCGATGGTTGCGGGTTTTGAAGTCAAGGCGAATGTCGCCGATTGGCCGAAGGGCCTCACGCAAGCAGGCGTTTACCGCAACGGCGTACATCACGCTTTTTTAGCGTTGCCATTCACTCACAAGGAACGAATACGCTCGCTCGAGCAAGAAGCCCGCGACAGTGGAATTGGCGTTCTGCAACTGGATGGTTCCGAGTGGCGCGAAGCGGTTGCGCCCAGTATCCCCAACCTACCCAAACCACATCGGAGGAGAAAGCACCTGAGGTCCCCGGCCGTCGACTTGCACCGCTTCCCCAACTCCGCGCAGCCATGCCTCGAACATGGCCGAGATTGCCGTGCTGTCTGTGACGGGCCGAAGCGTCATTCCCAAATTGTCATGGAGATGCCGCCACGCCCGATGGCCGTCGAAGCGTGGATCATCCTCGTTTAGGCTCGCGTAAAGCTCCATCGACATGATGTCAGCCGAAATCGGAAGCGTCTTGGGGACGCCACTCAGAATCGGCTGGTACGCGCAGAATTTCGACGGGGCAAACAAAGCCGTCTTGGGGTCGAGCACGAAATAGCGCACGCGCCGTCGGCCCCACAACTCGCGGCCAGCCTCCGTCAACAGCGACCGGTTCCAGGAATGCAGGTTGCAGGTCACGTCCAGCACATCGCCGACAAAGAACACGCGATACCGGTCAGCCGTCACCAACGGCTCGGAGACCTGCATCGCGCGGGCAATTTCGCGCTGCGGCCCCAAATCCAGTTCGGCGAGGGCCCCCTTGTCCAAGTGGTTGAGCCGGCGAATCTCGGCGGGGGCAAGACTGGGGAAGAGCGTCGTCTGAAAGGCATTCATGCCGATGTGCCGCATCAAGGCGACGGTGTTGGCGGCCAGGTTACGACGGCCCCGCGCCACATGCCAACTAACCATCGATACGAATGTCTCGGTCGGGCGCTGCGGCTGAAATAAGTGCGCCGTGGCGAACTTGGCGTGGTTGGCGACGGGATCCGCCCTGCTGACTTCAAATTCGATCCACAGCCGTCGCAGGCCGTCGTCGCGTTCCAGGACCACATCCGCTCGCGGCGCATAGCCGAACAATTCCGCCAGCGACGAATCCAAAACCGGAACCTCACGGCGACACGTCCAACCAGCTGGGCAGAACGCCCCAAAACTGTCCTGCAGGTATTCCGTAATCGCACCCATGATGTCGCCTCAAGCAGAATGTGCTGCTATGGGGTGAGATAGGCCCGGATCAGGAAATTGGACACCAGGTCCACATGACGTGTTGTGTTCTCGAGCTTGTCCCAGGCAAGCTGATCGAGCGATTCCCAGATGCCGTTGGTCCAGCGGCACAGCGATTGGATTTTTTTCAGTTCCCGAACGGCCTGTTGGATACAATCGTCTGCCGCTGGCTCCACCGCCGGAAGCACTCGATTCATCACCCGCCCCATGATGCGCAGACCGGCGGGATGCATCAATCGGCTCTTCTTGGGCGACTTGCCCCAGGCTTCCGGGAAAACGGCTTTCACGGCAGACCAGTACGTATGGAGCGCGCTGCAAAGTCCGTCCACGTCCGTTTCCCCACCGGCGATGTTGCGATACGGGAACAGAGCGCCGTAGGGGCTCGACAGACTGTCGGCAAGGATCTCGCACAGGGTGGTTCGAGACACCGGGTGTCGGGATCCGGCCCTTTCCGATTCCCGAGAGCCGATCAACTGGTGGAAAGGCGACTGGAGGTCGTCGTTCAGCCACTGACAGACAGCGTCCGGCAGCTCCGGGGCGCTGATGCGAGGCGAAATGGCGACGGCTCGCCGGGGAAACAGCAGATCGGCAAAGCCCGCGGGCAGAGGATGGGTGCAGTGAATGCGCTCGAACTGTTCCCGAAGCTCCTCCGCATCATCTGCGATGAAGGCGCAGACAGGAACCGCGAAATCTTTGTGTTGGGGAGCGGAAAGGGCCAGCAGCCGGTGGAATCCGTCCAGAATCCATGCCGGCTTTCGGCCGGCCCGCGTCCGCAGGGGAATCTCCAGCGTTCCGGCCGTGGCCAACCCATCCGATACATCCGGGCCACGGCTGCCCCGAAAGCGGACCTCCGGGGACAGGGCAAGCACGATCGCCGTCGCCAACGTGGCATGGTCGGGTTCGAGACTCGACTGAATGCTCGCAACGTGTCGTTTGACTGTGGGCCGGTCAGACTCAAGAATCTCGCCCAAGGACGAGTTCTGGTCGGGCGTCGCGTTCGCCAGAGCGAAAATGTCCGTAGGCGACAGGCTGAGCAAGAATACGTCGTGTCCGGTTGCCTGAAGTAGCCGCAAACATCGACGTTTCAGTGGGGCACAGGTGGTCACCATGATGTAGTCTCGCCATCCACTTTGCGTACCTAAGTTGTGGAAAACTGCGTTGAGAGTAGTCTCTTTATTGCTGCAATTGTACCAGGCGACTTTGTACATCGCAAATACAGTTTTCAAGATCAAAGATGGTCAGGCACTCGCGGATCGATCCCATTGACTTCCGTGTCGGGCACGGGTCCGAGAATCTTGTTTGCCCGGAAAATGGTGCCCTGGGGCATTTCCAGCTCTGTTACCCGAATCGCCAGCGAGTGAGGGATTTGGGCGCTCTCACTGGCGTTTTGGGTTACCCTCCTCCGAACGCCGACCACCGAATTCACTCGAAGAATCTGTGGAACAGGCGTAATTCGATTTCGGCGGACGTCTCTGTCGGGGCGGGTTGGCCGCTCTCGGATCCTGCGTCGTGCCGGGCGCTTACAAGTATTCGACGCGGCCCGCCATTTCCTCAGCGGTATAGATCCGCCAGAGCAAGGTCAGATCGAGGATCAGTTGCCCCAAACTGCGATGTCGCGAGGGCCAGAAGGCGCTCCCGGCGTGAGGCATGCCCTCGCCGCTCAAGACAAGAAAGTCAGTGTCGCGAGTCACAAGCACACGTTCGCGACCGGCGGCGTACGTCAGTTGTTCCAAATCACTTGCCGCCGCCAGTCCCTCCGCGACCGTCGTGGTGACATCCACGCCGCGCCGACGCAACCCGGCGGCGATGGCGGGATCCATGTGCTCATCAAGATGAAACCGGATTTCCAAGAGTCGCTCCCCTCAGTCGATCGAGCAGTCCAGGACCACTCTCCGACCTGAATCGCGCGGCGAGTTCATCATCGTCCCGGATTTGCCGATCGACGTCCTCGCGGTGATCGTGGTAGTACGCCAGTGCGGCATGCACATCGGCCAGGGACAGCTGTGGGAAGCGATCGACAATTTCGTCCGGCGACAACCCCTGCTCCGTCCAGATAACGATGTCCTGGACGCGAATCCGGTGTCCGGCGATACGCGGTCTGCCTCCGCATACCCCCGGCGTGCTCTCAACATGCGTTTTTTCGATGGCGGTTGACATTGCCGTATTGTAACGAAATCCACATCGCTGGTGAAGAACGAATTGGTGGGTAAGTGTCGGGTAAGTCCCAAAGCGGCCGTACCGATCAGCCCGTCTTTCGTCCGGCCCGTTTCTTGCTCGGCTCGGCAGTCACACTGTCGGTCGGCACCATTGGCCGATTCCAGACCAACGCTTTGTAGCGGACCAAGAGGTGGTTCGACAGCACCTGGATGTCCCGCGTCGTGTTTTGGATTTCGTTCCACTTGGGCTGAGCGCCGGGCCCGAAATCCCAGTAGCCATCCGTCCAGCGGCACTCGTCGCGCAAGGGCAGCAGGTCCGCGGCGAATACGTCGACGGGCGGAATCCGCAGATGGCGGTGCCGATCGGCGATCGCGTCCATTAGGAAGCCCAGGCTGACGACGCCGGCGCCGTGCATCAGCCGCGACTTGTTCGGCGGAAGGCCCCACGCGGTCTTGAACGTTTGCTGCACGGCCTGCCAGAAGTTCTTCAGAATACCGAACATCGAGTCCACGTCGTCGCCGTCGGGATCGCGGAAGCGAAACAGCACGCCATCGCTGAGGCTGTGTTCCAGCATCTTCAAAATAGAATTGTCTTTGATCACGCCCGTGGGCGTGGTGGGGGTGCTGATCAAGCCCCGCAGCGGCGAGTCGTCGTGCTGGTTCAGCAGGTCCAGCAAGCGGGCGGGGAAGCGGCGGCGCTGGAGCAGGTCGGGCAGGCGGGCGGTGGTGCTGGGCAACAATTCGTACAACAGCCCCTTGGGCAACGGCTTGGTCGAATTGACCAGGATGAACTGCTCCCGCTGCTCGTCGTCGCTGTCGGCGATGAAACCGACCACCGAGATCGGGAAACACTTGACCCGCGCCTCGCGGATCGCCGCCACCCGCTGCTGGCCGTCCACGATCCAACCCGGCTTCGGCGTGTCGCCGTGGCCGTTCAACGGGATCACGATCGTCCCAGTGCTGCTGTAGGGACTGGCCGCCTGGCGACGGTCGGGAACGAAGCGGACCCGCTGGTCAAAGGCGACGACGATCGAGTTCGGCAGCAACGGCGCTTCGGATTCCACATACTGCCGGATCTGGGCGATGTGGGATAACACCTCGGGCCGCTGGTAGCCCTGGATCAACCGCTGGTCGTCCCGGGCGATGCGGGAAATCGAGGTAAACTCGGGCAACCGTTTGCCATCGACCGCAAAGCTGTAGATCACCCGCGATTTGCCTTGGCGGATTTGCAACGCGGGAAGACGGAGGTCAGGGGGGGAGGGTTTGGTCATTGGTCATTGGTCATTGGTCATTGGTCATTGGTCATTGGTCATTGGTCATTGGTC
>CAZXYZ010000061.1:35115-39843 GCA_964645045.1 uncultured Pirellulaceae bacterium
ACTGGTCAGTTGTCAGTTGTCAGTTACGCGGGCGTGGGCGTGGGTGACTGGTCGGCTTCGATGGCGGCTAAGGCTTCGCGGCACAGGCGGACGGCGTAGGAATCGCCTTCGGCGTAATCGTCGTCGGCGTACTGGTCGATCACGGCGCGGAGTGCCGCCTGCGTTTTCTGGAGGGTTTCGGGTTGGATTTGGGCGTTCATGTCGGTTGATGGAAATGGTGGTACGTGACATACAGGTTGTGAAAACCGCGGCGGCGTTTGCGCTCGGCGCCGCGGAAGATGACGACGTGAATTCCCAGGTCGCGGCACACGCGGCAGGGGCACGTCTTCCAGGGTTGATCCTCCAGCGTCTTGCCATAGTCTTCGGAACGGTCCTTGCGGCCGTCGTGGATCAGGTCGTAGTCGCGGAGCAATTTGACCAGACGCGGGACGCTGCCACCCTGGCGGTCGAATCGCATCAGCCCCTGCAGGCAAGCCTGTTCGAGTTTCCGCGCCTGGTCCTGGTTCACCTCCCCGGCCCGGATCCGGCTGCCGAATTTGGCATTGCCCTCGACTTGCGGCACGCGCAGGGCCGAATACTTGAACGATTCGGTGTAGTAGTTGTCGCGGTCGTGCTTGAAGGCTTGCAGCAGCGGCGACGTGCTGTCGAAGCTGACCACGCCATAGTCGCGGAACTCGTCGAGGTGTTCGCAGCGGTTGACGCCGAACAGATGCAACGCGGTGGCCGGTTTGCGGACTTTGTCGATCGCACTCAACGCCGCCAGAATATCGTCGGATTGCAGCGGAACCAGGCCGCCCACGCCGATGTACGTGTAGCCCATTTTCTGCAACTCTTTGACCGCGCGGGCATACGACGCGGGACTCCAGCCTTGCGCCACGCCCAACGGCGTGAAAGGCAGCTTGCGGCCCTGGTGCAGGGTCAAGAACTCCCGGGCTAACTGCAGCGTGATGTCTTGCCGCCGTCGATAACCGTCCAGGGCTTCCCGGCCGGCTTCCGTGGCGGCGGACTCTTCGGACTGGAATGCCAGGATGACGTGATCCACCGAGACGCCGTAGTCGACGCGGCAGTTCAGGTAGAAGTCGATGACTTGTTCGACGGTGTACGGCGGGACTGGTTCGCGCACATAAGAAAACGCCCCGCAATCGCCCATCGTCTCCAGCGGCCGGTCGCCGATCCGAAAGAACTCGTGAACGCCCACGCGCAACAGCCGGTGACGCTGGGCGATCGTGTATTTTCCCGAGCCCTTTTCGGTGCCGTCGACAATCGCCTTGGAGACCAGCAGGCCGCTGTACGGCGGCGCTTCAAATACCTCGTGTGCGTACTGGTCGTTCCGGTGCCGAATCCGGGTCTCCGACCGCGCCTCGGTCACAAAGTCGAAGCTGGGGTCGACCAGATCGTGGCTGTCGGGAAAAAAGAACTTCATGACGCCAGCCCCTTGGCCTTCAGGTACGCGCGCACCAGCACGTTTGGCCAACAGGTTGATGTGCCGCGGAACGTTCTGCACTTCGTTCCACTTCAGGCCCCCCAGCTCGTCCCAGCTGCCTTCGGTCCAGCGGCACACGGGGGCGACCAGTCGCAGCTCGCGGGCCGCCAGATCGACGGCCTTGGCTTCCCGGGCGGCGAGGGCCGGCATGACCCGGTCCATCAAGCGGCCCATCGAGCGGATGCCGGCGCCGTGCATCAAACGGCTGGTTTCAGGGGGCTTGCCCCACGCGTCCGAAAACACCTTGCGGACCGCCGTCCAGTACACCACCAGCAGGTTGCAGATCCCATCGAAATCGGTCTCGCCCGTCGCCATGTTGCGAAAGGGAAACAGGCAACCGGACGGAGACGAAGGGCTTTCCTCAATCATCGGTCAGTCTTCACCTGCGCGAAACAGTTTCATGAAACGGCCGTATTCGCACGCGTACCCCTCGTCCCGCAAACGCCGCAGCAACGGCGTCGGCCGCAAGGATGGCTCGCGCTGGAGGATACGAGCGATAAAGCGACGAACCTGCTGGTCGCTGCGGGGACGGCGGTCGTACCGTTTCAGATCCGGCGCGGACGCCAACCAGTGGGAGCAAAGTGCATTCAGGACGTCGAGCGCCGGGAGGGAGGAGCCCAGGTTCTGAAGCAGGTGCCGCGTCAGACGGATGTTGAGCGAACGCCGGGCGCCGCCCACCAGCGATTGTAGTCGCGCGTCGCAGGCCACCATGTTTTCCTGCAGCCCGTCGAGTCTTCGCGTTCCGGCCGAGATGATCGACATCCAACTCGGATCGGCCAACGCTTGTCGCGCGTCGGCCAAGTCGTCCCGGAGCGCTCGCAGGTAAATCTCCGAGGCGACCACGACCAGCGGGGACCGTCGGTACTCGCGGGCCAGGTCGGCGAGGCACCGAGGTTGCGGTCCCCAGGGCCCGGCCCAATTCGTGACGAGCCGCCACCAGCCTCGCTGGGCCGCCAGAGGCGACGGTCGAAACGGCTTGCCCACCACCGAATCCGGATGATTCACGGCAAAGGTTGCCGAGTAAGGCTGAAGGGGATTGTCCATGGACAGCAGCCCGTACCCGGCCGAGGCGACCCAGACGCGAACGCGGGAACCACGACCCAGGCGGGAGCCGTCGAGTTCTTTGGCGATGCTCCAATGATCGCCTGCGTACAGGTCGCGTGCGGCCAGGCGTTCCCCCGTGTGCCCGTCGAGACGTTCCAGCCACGCCGCCGCTCGCGATTCGGTCGAAGCCCCGCGCAGATGGCGCAGCATCAAGTCGCGCCCCGGCTCGCGGGTCTTTTTCTTCGTGCAAGTCACGACGAGGTTGACGGTGTTCATGGCAACGGAACTCCCCCGGCCAACTTGGCCGCCACGGGCGGGTATCCACTCAGCCGTGACCCGGATTCGCGCAACGGGATCACCTTGTGCAACTGCAGGTTGAATCGCCACTGCGGGTGATCAAGGCAGTACTGGACGGCAAGCTGGATGTTTTGTTCCAGATCAGGACCATCCAGGGGCTGCAGAAAGAAGTGGTCAAACGGAAGGTCCACGAATCGCTCCGGCAACGCATCGAGCTGCGGAAAGACCAACTTCAACTCGTTGCCCTGTCTGGCCTTCAACTCCGCTTCGGCCTTGGGGCTGACACAGATCCAGTCCAGGCCCTCCGGAGGCGCAATCGTCCCGTTCGTCTCGACGGCCACCTCGAAGCCCGCGTCGTGCAAGGCGTCGATCGCCGCGCGATCCAATTGCAGCAGTGGTTCTCCACCCGTACACACGACGAACTTGCGATGCGACCAGCGCCCGTTGCCGGGCCATGCCGCGGCGACGGCATGGGCAAGTTTTTGGGCCGATTCAAAACGCCCGCCGCGCGGACCATTCAGGCCGACGAAATTCGTATCGCAAAAGCGGCAGATGGCCGTCGCCCGATCCGGTTCGAGACCGCTCCACAGATTGCAGCCGGCGAAACGGCAAATGATGGCGGGTCGCCCCGCCTGGCAGCCTTCGCCCTGCAACGTATAGTAAATCTCTTTGACGCTGTACGACACGGCTTCAGCTCCCTTCACCAGCCGAGGGCACGGGGGCGGGATAATCGGGTGTCGCCGCGTACGGGGTGGGATCCGGCACACGGGCCCGCAGGAAGGCTTCCCGCCGCTCGAAGCACGTTCCGCACCGGCCGCAGTGAATCGGCCCGCCTTCGTAACACGACCAGGTGCGTCCGAAATCCACTCGCAATGCTGCGCCTCGCGCGACGATCTCCGCTTTGGTCATCGCGATGAAAGGACAGTACAACTCGATCGGGTGCCAGTCGGCCAGGCGGAAAGCCCCGTCGACGGCTGCGGCGAACTCGGGGCGGCAGTCGGGATAGATGGTGTGGTCGCCCGCGTGGGCCGCATAGGCCACGCGATCCGCTTGCCGGCCGATCGCCCACCCGGCCGCCACGGCCAACATGATCATGTTCCGGTTCGGGACCACGGTCTGTTTCATGGTGTCTTCGGCGTAATGCCCATGCGGAACGGCGATCTCAGCACGGGTCAGACTCGAACCGGCCAGCAGATGCGCGATTCCGGACAGGTCTGCAAGTTGCCATTCGACGCGCAGCGATTCCGCCGTCCGCCGCGCATGCTCGATCTCGACCCGATGGCGCTGCCCGTAATCGACGGACAGGGCAAGGACCGTGTCCTCTGTGGCTAACAGTTCATACAGCAGGACGGTCGAGTCCAAACCACCGGAGTAGATCAGCACGGTCTTCATGGGAATTTGAGCCGGCAAGGGCTAAAATTACACTTTCTACAAAATGAAGATACCGTTAGGCAATGAAAACTGCAACCTATTGTATTGTCAAATAACTGACAAACTGTTGTACTTGCGAATATTTCAGATATCACAAACTGGACCATGCGAGGCACGCATGCATCTGCCGTGGGGGGCGGGGGCTCCGCGTCCGAAGGCGAGGGAAAAGCGAACGCTCGATCCAACAAGGTGCCGAGTGGCGAGCGGCCGGCGTAAGCCCGCCGGTTTTCCGCATTCCCGCACGTTTGCGCGAGGGGTTGACCAGGTCACCTTCGGCGAAGACAACTGCGGGCGGGTGAAGGGTCCGCAGGCACCGGTGGGCTTACGCCCCACCGTTCGCCAAGATCGAACCAGGCACCGGTGGGCTTACGCCTCACCGTTCGCCAAGATCAAACCAGGCACCGGTGGGCTTACGCCTCACCGTTCGCCAAGATCAAACCAGGCACCGGTGGGCTTACGCCCCACCGTTCGCC
>CAZXYZ010000061.1:39943-64442 GCA_964645045.1 uncultured Pirellulaceae bacterium
CACCGTTCGCCAAGATCAAACCAGGCACCGGTGGGCTTACGCCCCACCGTTCGCCAAGATCTTTGCCACGTTTGCGATCACTGAGGTCGGCTCAGGATGGCGCCGTCCGCCTACAGCGTCCAGCCCGGCCGGTATTCGCGGTGCAGGAACTGGTTGGCGTCGGCACGATTGACGATCCGGCCGGCGAGTGGATCGTACTCGATGGGCTGGCCGGCGAGCGACGCGACGTGGACCAGCTGGATCACCTCGGTCAGGGGCCCGCCGATGTCGAAACTGGAGAATGTGGGCGGTCCTCCCTTGCAGGCGCTGATCCATTCGGCGTGGTGGTTGGCGGTGCGCGGCAGGGTGGGCGCGGGTGCCTGGAAGCCCGCGAACTTGGGTTCCGGCAACAGCAGGTACCGCGTGTTCCACGGACACGACGAGAAGATGGCCGCGTCGCCGCCCGTGACCAGACAACCCCAATCGGTCATCCCGTAGCCGAGCAGCACTTCCTTGGGCGGCTTGGGGCCGCCGTTGTACCACGTCAATTTCACCGGCGGCAAATCGCCGCGGGCCGGGAAATCGAACTTGGCGACCATGCGCCGCGGATACGTCTCCGGATGGATCTCCGACGCCTCGCATTCGACGCGGATGATGGGCGGCGCGGCGGGCGGGGCCGGTGGCTCGACGTTCCACAGCAGATCCAACTTCAGAGCGCGAAACGCCATATTCGCCGTATGGCAGCCCATGTCGCCGCCTGAGCCGCTGCCGAACGCGCGCCATTTCCGCCACGAGCCGGGCAGGTATTCGGGATGATAGGGACGCGTGGGAGCCGGGCCGAGCCATAGGTCCCATTCCAATCCCTCCGGAACGGGCGGCTGGTCTTGCGGACGCTCCTGCGGGCCGTTGCCTCCGGCCAGCCAGATGTGCGCCTCGCGGATCTCGCCTACGGTCCCCGCCCAGGCCAATTCCACCGCGCGCCGCAGGGCTTCGCTCGCCGAGCCCTGGTTGCCCATCTGTGTTACGACCTTGTGCTGCCTGGCGGTCTGACGCATGACGCGGGCCTCGTGGATTGTGCGCGTCAGCGGCTTTTCGCAATACACGTGCTTGCCCAGTTTCATCGCAGCCACCGCGGCGACGGCGTGCGTGTGGTCGGGCGTGCTGACCACGACCGCGTCAATCTGGCCGTGCAACTCGTCCAGCATCTTGCGGAAATCCGTGTACCGCTTGGCTTGCGGATATTTCTTGTGCGTCTCGTCCGCCCGCCGCTGGTCCACGTCGCACAACGCTACAAGGTTCTCGGCGGCGACGGCGTTGGTGTTTGAGCCGCCCTGGCCGCAAGCGCCAATGATGGCGATGGCGAGTTTCTCGTTCGCCTGATAGGCCCGGGCGGAGCGGGCGTCCTTGAGAATCATCAGCCCGGCGGTTCCGAGCAGCGAGGACTGGAGGAAACGGCGTCGATGGAAGTGCGTTCGCATGGGGTTCTCCCTGAGGCATTAGTGGGCGAGCGGCTTGGAGTGGCCGGGGGTTAGGGTTCGGCATCGTTCGAGAAATACCTGTCCGGTTTCTCCGTGGCGTAAGCTTCCAGCTTGCGTGAGATCATGGCATCGCAAGCTGGAAGCTTACGCCACTTGTTTCTCGAACGGTGCTTAGCGATGGTAGATCTCCACTCGATCCAGTTCCGCCGGGCCGTTCCAGCGGATCTGTAAGAAACGCTGGCCCGGCGATACCTGGGCTTCGTATTCCACCAGCGTGCGGCGCTGGCCGCCCGCGGCACCGCCAGGCGGGCTGGGCAGACGGCGCTCCGTCCGCCGCGGCTCGACAGACGTGAACGCGGTCCCATCGGCGGACGTTTGCAGAGTCAGGTCGGCGATATCTTTGGCGAAAAAGGCCACGACCTTGACCGATTCGATGGCCGTGGGAACCTGGTAGGTAATCCAGTCGCCGGCTTCGCCTTTGGCGCGAAACAGGTATTCGGCGTACAGGGCGTTGTAGTCGTTGGACAACTGCAGACCGTCGGACCGGGCGTGCGTGCGGGAAAAATCCTGCAACTCGTCGGCCAGGCAGACTCGTTTTACCACAACGGGCCCGACGATGTTGGACGGCGCAGAAACCCCCGAAGCGTTGCGGGCGGCGACGCGATAGAACCAGGTATCGCCGGCGCGAGCGGTCGTGTCACTGAACAGCGGACGGTAGGCCACGTCGGCATCGCAGACGTTGGTGGCGATGGCCGTCCAGGGGCCGGCGGCCTGCGCGGCGCGTTCGATGTCGTAGCCGGTTGCACCCGCCGACCCGCGCCACGAGATCAACGGCACCTCGCCGATGGGCAGCAGTTCGGGCGTCTCGGGCACGGGCAGCGGCGGGACCGGCAGACCTTGAATCCGGAACGCGGCCTCGCGCATCGCCGACATGATGCCCTGCTCGCGCTGCGCCTCGGCGCTGGCAAAGCCCGGCCAGTGGTACGACCAGACGGCGGGATAGGTCATGATCTGGTGCCAGTAGAAGCCACCGTCCTGATGGTGGAAGTACATGCTCCAGAGCATCGCGCCGGACATGCCCTCCTGGCCACAAACGAAACCGAGAAACTCCTGGATCCGGTCGACGACGTTCTCGTGCGTAAAGCTCTTCCCGTCGATGTAGGGCCCGAACTCGCCGACGAAGAACGGACGCTGGCCCTTGAGCGACGCGACCTCTTTGCGGCAGGCCTCGATCCAGTTGTTGCCGACCGCGGCGTAGTTGCCGTAGTAATGCCGCGTGTACAGGTCGATGTTCGGGTCGATCACATGCGGCTTGCCCGACGTGTGGCGTGTTTCGGCCACCAGTTGGTTCGGAGCCAAGCTCTTGATGTAGGCGGCCATTTCCGCCAGCCACTCCGGCGGGGCGCTGTGCATCTCGTTGCCGAACTGCCAGGCAAGCACGGCCTTGTCGTCCCGGTAGGGCACGCCGGTGACGGTGTTGGTGCGGGTCAGCACATAGCGGATCGTCGCCTTGTAGTCCTCCTTGACCTGAGCGTCGGTGTAAAACTCCTGCCGCTTCTTGCCGCGGTGGGCGGCGTAGGTGCCGATGCCCCCCAGGTAATCGCCTGCCTCGGCCGTAAAGTCGAAGATCACGCGTACGCCGTACTTGTTGGCCAGTGCGAACAAATGATCGACCGTCTTGAACGCCGCGTCGTTGAACTGGCCGGGGCCTTGCACATAATGCCAGGTCATACCGCCATCGGCCGGTTGTTCTTTGGGGTCGCGGATCGGCAGGTTCCACAGCCGCACGACGCGCAGATTCATCTGGTCCAGCGTCTTGAAGGCGTCCTCCTGCTCCCACGGCGTGGGCAGATGCAGCCGTTCCGGGAGATACAGCGTCCAGTCGTAGGGCAGGACCAGCCCCGGCATATTCGCGCCGATAAACCGGAATTCCCGGTCGCCGTCCATCAGCTTGTCACCCTGGCGGGTGATGAAGTTGGCCAGCGGCGCCTTGTTGACGCTCGCGCGGGCAGCGCCAACGGTGCCGTCCTGAGCCACGCAGATTTCCGCCGCCGCAATCAACACCATCGCCAGCGCGGCTACCCAACGCCGCCGGTGGAAAGACGTCCGTTGCGTATTCGCGTGTCCGTTCGGTTGCATCTTCGTTCTCCAGGCTTGATTGCGCCCCCTGGCGCGGGAGGCGGGGTTTGTTATTGTCCCACGGATGGCAGAGCGGACCCACGGATAAGGAGCGAGGCCATCCGTGGGATTCCGTTTGCGTCTCCCGGCATCTTCGGTTCCTCATCCGTGGGTCCGCTCTGCCATCCGTGGGATTTCGTTTACGCCGGCACCTCGTGGATGTCATGTCACGGTGCTTATTCTCGCGATTGGTGACGCCGCGTGCAAGTATTCCAGTGCCAGTCTCAACGCGTGACGACCCGTCCTGAAAACGAACGCCAGGCGTTCTGATTGCCATTGGCTCGTTTAGCCTGGACTAACTCATGTATAGGATGGTCTTCCAACCTGTTGGTCAGGAAAGGCTGGCACGATGCCTACCTCAGTTTGCCCGTTCGAGAATAAAGCGGGCTTAGCGACCAAGTGTTACTCTGAACCACACACGGGGGAAACACACCGAAGAGGAAGCACTTGTGCCCCGGCCGATGTTTCACCGCTAACGGGGGATTGGCTCGCAATCCGTGCTTGGGATGCGAATTGAGTGGGCGCACGAGGAGTCGAACCTCGGACCTCGTCGTTATCAGCGACGCGCTCTAACCAACTGAGCTATGCGCCCAACGTTTCCGGCATGGCCCCAATTCTAAACGCTTCACGGCCGCTGTCAAAGGGGAGCAGAATACGATCCCGCACGCGGACCCAAAAAGGCCGATCGGATAGTGGAATTAGCCCGAAATAACCTCGCGATATCGCCTGCCCTCACCTGGCCCTCTCTCCGCGGGAGAGGGTTTCAATGCGGAAATTGTTTCACACCAATTCCTGACCGCATTTATCCACCTTTCCTGGTGGATACCTAGCGCACGCTAGCGGCATCGCCGGAATAATCGTCAAAATCAGCCCATATTTGCTATCCCCAACCGCGATACATGACCGAACAATTAGACGAAGTTTCCCAACTTGGTTCAGGGAGAGACCAGACATGTTGCTCGCCATCGGCCGGATTTCTCTTGTGCTCAGTCTCGTGATTGCATCCAGCCTGGGGGTCGTCGAAGCGGCCGGAACGAAAGTGACGCCGGCTCAAGCGTTGGGACTTCGTCCCATCCAGAGCGATGTCGAGTACGACACGCCTGCCGAAGCGGACCTGGCCAAGTGCAGCGTTCAGGTCAAGACCGACGGTGGGACCGCCGGCTGGTTGGTGCTGGACCAAGGCGGTCAGCTGCTGCGCCGGTTTTTGGATACCAACGGCGACAACAAAGTCGACCTGTGGTGCTACTACAAGGGTGGCATCGAGGTGTATCGGGACATCGACGCCGATTTCAACGGCAAAGCGGATCAGTACCGCTGGTTGGGCACGGCGGGCATCCGCTGGGGGCTCGACACCAACGAAGACGGCAAGATCGAGCGTTGGAAGACCATTTCGGCGGAAGAGGTTACGGCCGAAATCGTCGCAGCGCTGGCAGCCCGCGATGCGCCGCGGTTCCAGTGCGTCCTGCCCTCGGCTCAAGAGCTGACCGCACTGGGGCTGGGCGAAGTCCAAGCACGGGATATCGCCAAGAAGGTCGCCGAAGCGTCGAGCGGGTTCGCCGCCGTGGCCGCCGGCCAGTCGGTGGTCGACGGCAAGTCCAAATGGATCAACTTTGGCGCCAATCGCCCCGGGGTAATCGCAGCGGGCTGGGAAGGCGCGACGCGGGACGTGACGGTCTACGACAATGCGTCGGCGATCGTTGATACGGACGGTAAGACGGCGCAAATTGCCGTGGGGACGCTGATCCAAGTCGACGGGGGCTGGCGGGTCATCGATCTGCCAGCCAATCTTTCCGATGCCCGCACGACGAGTGTTTCCGGCGGCTATTTCTTCCAGCAGGCGATTCTGCGGCAACCGGAAACAGCCGGCACCGAGGAAGGGCTCAGCGAAGCCGTGCAGAAACTGCTCCGCGATTTGGAGCGGCTCGACAAGTCGCTGGAGGCCGCCGCCGGCCCGGAGGAACTTGCCAAATTGCATGCCAGCCGGTCGGAAGTCCTGGAGCAACTGGCCCAGAACGCATCCTCGGCCGAGGATCGCGAGAACTGGCTTCGCCAACTGGCGGACGGGATCACGGCTGCGGTCCAGGCCGGCGGCTATCCGGGTGGCGTTCAGCGACTGAAATCGCTGCACGAAAAGTTGAAGCCGCAAGCGGCCGACGCGGAACTGGCCGCGCACGTCGAGTACCTCTTCCTGTCCGCCAGCTACAGCCAACAGCTGCTGCAACCCGACGCGGACTACCCCAAGATCCAGGAGCAGTGGCAGGGCGATTTGCGGAAGTTCGTTGCAGACAACCCGAAATCGGAAGATGCGCCCGAAGCCATGCTGCAGCTGGCCCTCGGCGAGGAATTCGACGACAAGACGGCGGAAGCGATAGGTTGGTACACGCGGATTGTCGAAGGATTTCCCCAGACGCCGCAAGCGGCCAAGGCCACCGGCGCAAAGCGGCGGCTGGAATCCGTGGGCAAGATGATCTCGCTGAGCGGAAACACGTTGGATGGCAAGACCGCCACCTTGGATCTGTTCCGCGGACGCACCGTCTTGATTCACTACTGGGCCACGTGGTGCGAGCCCTGCAAACAGGATTTAGCCGTACTCAAGCAAGTACAGGCGAAGTACGCCAAGCAAGGCTTCACGCTGCTGGGCATCAATCTGGATACCGACCGATCCACGGCGATCGCCTACCTGCAGACCAATCCGTTGTCATGGCCGCAGATGCATGAACCCGGCGGATTGGACAGCCTGCCGGCCACCGAGTTGGGTGTCTTAACGCTCCCAACCATGATTCTGATCGACAAGGAAGGCAAAGTGGTCAACCGGAACATCCACGCCGCCGAACTGGATAACGAATTGGGAAAACGCCTGCGATAGCCAATTCTTTAGGATCATTTGCAGAATTTTCAAAAACAGCTGGTTCCGTAAGTCATTTCGCGCGGGACTTCGTCTTCGCATGGTTTCGCGCAACCGCATTGCTGCATTTCTCTTACGACGATCTTGCCGTCTTTTCGCAGTTCAAGTCCCAAAGGCACGGAAATCGCACTCCCTGGTATGCTTGGCAGCTGGTATATTTCGCCTGCTGCTTCTCCTGCCACCTGGAACGGAGTCTGGGAGTTACGAACCATGCCGCCGCTTGTTGAGGTTCTTGCCGTCGTGGCGATTTTCGCAATTCAGCTGGCCGGGGCCGCCAGCATTGTTTACACTCGGCTGAAGGAAGGCTCGCTGGCAGCCGCGACTTCCCAGAAGTGGTTCTTTATTTTTCTGCTAGCAGTCGGTCTGGCGACCATGATCGGCATCCAAACCGGTCACAGCACGTGGCTGTCGGGTGCCGCCACGCTGGGCCTGATGGCCATCGGCGGCACCGTCGACTTTCGCACCGAACGCCGCCCGGCGTACTAAGCCGTGCAGCTCAAAGCTCCATTCGATACGCTTTCCCGCATTTGATGCATGCGCTGGCGGCCGAAGTCGAATCGACCCGGCGCCAGACGTGATCGCACTCTCCTGGCGGTTTTTGTTTCGACATTCCGCACTTGGGGCAGACGCCGGGCGGAAAACCAATTCCAGTGTCAAAGGCGTGCCCGCATCCGTTTTTCAGTCGCTGGGCGTTCTCCTCCAGGTTGCGCTCCCGGCGTGCGGCGCTTTCGGCTTGAATCGCATCCAGTTCCTTCAGCTCCCGGTGCTCTTCGAACAGCGTAAATAGGTATTTCCCGGCCGAATAGAGCAGCGCAATCAGGACCGTCGCTGGCAGAACCAGCAACGCGACAAAAAAGAACAATTCCTTCATAAAGGGCTCCTACTCGTATCCGCTCTCCACAGGAATCCACTCAGCCGGTTTCCGGCATGAAGGTCGGCATGACGATGCCCCGGGGTGGCGTCCAGTCGCCACGCGATTGGGCGACGTGCAGTTCGCAATTGACCGCTCCCCACGAGTACATCGTGTGAACCAGTTGCGGATATTCTGCAGGCACCAGCCACACCGGTTGGCGGCCCCGATTCTGATTCAGTTCGGCCAAGATCAAAGCCGCCGCGTCTTCTTCGGTGCGCATGACGCCGGGACCGAGCATGTTGCTGGCGGGATGGGCCACCGAGACGAGGAAACCGTCCAGGCCGCCCTGCATTCCGTCCAGGACCGAAACGTGCCAGATCCCGTCCGGGTTTTCGACGAAGTACCGCAAATCGTTCTCTCGCCGGATGTGTTGAACGCTCCACTCCAACTCGACCATCGCCGCGAGGTCGTGTTGAGTCGCCTGGCGCACGCGCTGCGACCCCGGTACGCGTTGATCGAGCCCGCCGTCCGGCACTCGCATGATCATGTCGTGATAGATCGCCCGCGGCACAAAGCCGGCGCGGTTGTACAGCGAATAGGAATCCAGATTGAGTGCGCTGGAAACCAGCCGCATTGGTTTCCCTTGACGATCCGCCACATCGGTCACGTACCTCAACAGCAGGCTGGCCACGCCTTGACCAAAGTAATCCGGGTGGACGTTCATAATTCCCAGCGACACGTGGGTCGAACGCGGGTGGTAGAAACAGGATCCCGCCAAGCGATTGGCATCCCGGTCGTCCGCTACGACGCAGCAACCCGGGTCCAGTTGCTCATACACCGCGCAAAACAGGGTGGGGCCGTCCTTGGGGCCGGCAAAGATCGGCGGCCGGCCCCGGGCGACATACCAGGCATTGGTCGAATCGTAGATCAGGGACGCCACTTCGCCCCAATCCTCGTCCCCCATTGTGCGCAGTTCGATATTTGCCATAAGTTCCCCAACCCACAAGGTTTGTGATGGATCGGCAGCGGCCGTGCCGAGTTTTGTGTACCGTACCAGACCGTTGCCCCGTGTCAAGTGACGCCAGGCGGCAACGCCGATTCGCGGTCATTGACCACGACCGGCCACGCCTGTAAACTAGGGCCATCGAGTTGATCGAAGGATCTCCTGCCGATCACCCACATGGTGGCTGTAGCTCAGCTGGATAGAGCATCAGATTGTGGCTCTGAGGGTCGAGGGTTCGAACCCCTTCAGCCACCCCTAGAGAAAAGCCCGTAAAAAACGGGCTTTTTTCGTTTCTTGGCGGTTCTCGCCGATGGCTGCCGATCCGGTCTGACAACCGAATTGACAACCGCAAGGGGGTTTGATAGGCTATTTCGAAATGGAGACGCCCATCCGTTGCAACCGGATGGGCGTCTGTGACAACCACCTGACAACCGTTACGAGGAGGTAGCTGCCGTGTCCAAGTCTAGCAAAAATACCCCATCTCGGAAGCCTCATTCCGACTTCCCTTTGACCCGCCGCAAGTCTGACGGCCGATGGTGCAAGAAGGTACGCGGGAGGATGTTCTACTTTGGGAACGTCCGCGACGATCCCGAGGGAAAAGCCGCCCTAGAAAAGTGGCTTGCCCAAAAAGACTATTTGCTGAATGGCTTAACCCCGCCCGACGATCCGAGCGGGTTGACGGTTCAACAGTTGGTCAATCACTTCCTGACCGCCAAGGCCGCGCTGATCCGATCGGGCGAGCTTTCGGAGCGGACCTTTCGCCAGTACGACACCACTTGCGGCCGGTTGGTCGAGGCGTTGGGGCCGGGGCGAATCGTGGACGCGTTGACGCCTACCGACTTCGGACACCTGCGCGAGAAGTTGGCGGCTGGCCGCGGTCCGGTTTCTCTTGGATCCGAAATCACCGTTGCCCGCATGGTTTTCAAGTTCGCCTATGACCAGGCGTTCCTGGACAAGCCGATCCGCTACGGGCAATCGTTCGACAAGCCGACCCGCAAGACATTGCGGGTAGAACGTGCCCGGCGTGGCTCCAAGATGTTCGAGGCGGCCGAACTGCGGGCCATCCTGGACGCTGCCGGCGTTCCGATGCGGGCTTTCGTTTTGCTAGGCGTCAACTGCGCTTTCGGTTCGACGGACATTGCCAATCTGCCGAAAGACGCCATCGACCTGCAGACCGGATGGATTGACTACGCCAGAGGGAAAACGGGAATCGGGCGACGGATCCCGTTATGGCCGGAAACGGTCGAAGCGGTCCGAGCAGCCATTGACCAGCGGCCGGCGCCGAAAGACAAGGCCGATGAGGGCGTGGCGTTCCTTACCCGGTTCGGTGCGCGTTGGCTCAAACTGAATCGCAAGGAAGGGCGAGAGGGGGCCACCCCCGATGATGCGTTGGGCAAGGAGTTCAAGAAGCTGCTTGTCTCGTTGGGCATCGATCGGGCCGGCGTGGGGTTCTACGCGTTGCGGCATACGTTCCGCACCGTGGCCGATGAAGCAAAAGACCAGCCAGCGGCCGGGGCCATCATGGGCCACCACGATAACAGCATGGCGGCCACCTACCGCGAGCGCATCAACGACGATCGGTTGCGGGCCGTGGTCGAGACGGTTCGACGCTGGTTGTTTGCGGACGTGGCGGGCGTGGCTCCCGAGGCGGACCAGGACGCCGGCGAGAAACCCCAACTTCGCGTTGTCGGAGGGTAGGAACGGGATACAATTCACGAACCGGGCTAGGGTTGCTCCGAACGGCGGTTCCCGACCGCCCCGCCCGGTTTCCTTCCACATCGGGACCAACTACGGGAGTTGAACAAAATGCTATTCAACAAGGATCGCAAATTCGCAACAACCGGCGCAGGCCGGAAGCTAGAACTGACTCCGCGCCCCCGCCTAAAACTTCGCGAGGAGCAAGATCGAGAATGGGAAAAGCACAAGAAAACCCCGCGATCCCGGTTCGCTGTCCTCGTGACGGACGAAAACGGCGACACGTCCTACGTCCAAGCCATCGGCGCCGAGCGGCTGGGCAGGCCGGCGAGGGACCAGGAAAGCGAACCGGAGACGCGATGGAGCAAGGTTGACTCGCCCAAAGCATGGGCGGGACATTTCGGCGTCAGCGCTCGCACGTTCACCAGGTGGATTAAAGCCGGCAAGATCCGCGTGAAGGTGATAGACCCCAAGAACATCATGGTCGATTTGCGAGACATGCCGACGTTGAAACGCTAAGAAATCTTCGACCAGATCTAACCAGAAGTTACCACAAGTGGACAACAGGCCGCCTTGCCTGTTGGCCACTTTTTTTTTGCGCGTAGACTTCCCGCCATGAACGCTACATCAACACTGTTGACGCCGTTGGAGGCAGGCGAGTTACTCCGCCTACCAAGCCGGCGAGTTGTGCGACTGGCGAAGGCCGGAGGCATCCCGCACGTTCGCTTGCCCGGTGACGAGTACCGTTTCCGCGAAGTGGACCTGTGGCGATGGGTGGATGAACATCGACAGCCGACGGAAGGGGTGACCGATGCCAAGTGACACCCGCGAATATCTGACCGTCAAGCAGTTGGCCGATTCACTTGGATGCGACCCGGCAAAAATCTTGCTCTGGATTCACAAGGGCGAACTGCAGGCCGTGAACATTGCCGAGCAAGCCACCGGGCGGCCGCGCTGGCGAATCCCGCGGGAAGCATGGGAGGCGTTCCAGTTGGTTCGCTCGAATCGGGCCGGGGCTCCCGTGGCACAACATCGACGGCGACGGCGGCCGGACGATTCCCGCGTAATCAAGTTCTATTGAGGCGCAAAAGTTGGGCACGTTGCCACCGCCAAGAAGCAACGTGCCCAAAGTAAACGGAACCAAGAGCATGATAGCCACCGAAGGAAACCCGGTCAAGGAAGCCGCCCTGCAGCATGCCGCAATGGGCTACCCCGTATTTCCATGCCGCGAGAATGACAAGAAGCCTGCCACCGAAAACGGATTACTTGACGCGACAACCGACCCGGAGCAAATCGCGAGATGGTTCGACGGGCCGGGGGCAAAACAGAATCTTGCCATCCGCACAGATGGCTTGTGCGTGGTCGACGTGGACGGCCAAGAAAACCCCTTTGTGCTTATGCTGGCGACCCCGCCGCTAAGACCGATCTTGCAGGCCCCGCTACAGCACACACCGCACGGAGGGAAACATTTCGTTTGCCGGCAGAACGGCCAAGTTCTGCGCAACACACAAAGCAAGATTGCGCCCAAGGTGGACACCCGCGCAGATGGCGGGTACATCCTGGTTCAACCATCGGAGATCGACGGGAAGCGATACCACTGGGAGCGACCGCTAAGGCCGGTTGCAGAGTTGCCCGTTGTCCCATCTTGCATTGCCGAGAAGCAGGCCGCCCGGAAATCAAAGCCGGCATCAGGCCCGACGCGAGTGGAGCTAATTGAACGTTGCTGGCGATACGTTCAGAAAAAGCCGGACGCGATAAGTGGCCAGGGGGGGCATGATGCTACGTTCACCGCGGCTTGCGAGTGTTTCCGGTTCGGACTGACGGACTCCGAAGCCGGCGAAGTTCTTCGCCGTTTCAACGGCACCAAGACGGGCGGAGAGCAATGGACGGAAAAAGAGCTTGACCACAAGCTGCAAGACGCGAGGGACGAAGTAACCGCAGCTGGCGAGTTCGGATCAAAAGGCCAGCAACAGCCCCGCAAGACACGAAGCAATGGCACCAAGAATCGGATAACCGCAAAATCAAAAAGCATGCCGCCGGCAGAAAATGGAATCGAGCCGATTTGCACCCCCAAGGGCACAACCGAGGCAATGAACGCGCGACGGTTCGCGGTCCGGTTCGGGCCGGATGCCCGCTACGTCGAGCCGTGGAACAAGTGGCTTACTTGGGACGGCAAGCGATGGAGGATTGACGACTGCCGCGCGGTCGATGCAATGGCCAAAGAGATCGGCCGAGAGCTGTGGAAAGAGCACGAAGAATTGACGGCCGACATGGATTCCGAGGAAGATAATTCCGCCATCAAGCAGATGGCTGCATTTTGCCGAGCCTCGAATTCTGACCACGGGCTGCGAGCGTTGTTAGCGATCGCCCGTAGCGAACCGGGTATCCCCGTCCTTCCGTTGTCCCTTGACCAAGACCCGTGGTTGTTCAACGTCGAGAACGGCACCATCGACCTGCGCACGGGAAAGCTACGACAACACGACCGCGCCGACCGCATAACGAAGCTGGCGCCGGTCGAGTTCCAAGACGGGGCGGACTGCAAAACGTGGTCCGAGTTCTTGGAAGCGATCTTGCCCGATATGGAGCTGCGATCGTTCATGCGTCGGCTTGTCGGCTACTGCTTGACGGGTTCGACCCAAGAGCATGTTTTGCCGTTTCTGCACGGCGGCGGATCCAACGGCAAGAGTACGTTGCTGGGCGTCGTGTTGGCGTTGCTGGGCACGGATTACGCCATCAAGGCCCCTACCGATTTGCTGCTTGCCAAGAAAAACGAGGCGCACCCAACGGAGTTGGCGGACCTGTTTGGTAAGCGGTTCGTGGCTTGCATCGAAGCCGAGGACGGCCGCCGACTGGCCGAAAGCCTTGTCAAGGAACTGACGGGCGGCGACAGGATCCGGGCCAGGCGAATGCGCGAGGATTTTTGGGAGTTCAGCGCGACCCACAAAATTTGGCTGGGGGCGAACCACAAGCCGCAAGTGCGTGGAACTGACCACGGGATATGGCGACGGATCAAGCTGATCCCGTTCACCGTGACGATCCCCGACGACAAGCAGGACAAGGAATTGCCGGTCAAGCTGCTGGGTGAACTGCCGGGAATTCTGAACTGGGCGTTGCAGGGGTGCCAGGAGTGGCAGCGGTTCGGACTGGGCGAACCGTCGGCCGTGAAGGAAGCAACCAACGAGTACCGCACGGAAATGGACGTCCTTGGCGACTTCATAGCCGAGCGATGCATTGAGCAAGACGGTCTGATCGAATTCGCCAGCGAGCTTTACCACGCTTACGCCGCATGGATTACAGAGCGAGGCGAGCGGCCGGTTAGCCAAACCCGGTTTGGCACGCAACTGGAAACGCGCGGATTCTCAAAGGACCGTGACACGTCCAGCGGGAAAATTACGCGGCTGGGAATTCGACTTCGCAAGACGACAACGGTAATGGACATGCCCAAGGACATCGCACGCGAGCCAGGGGGCGAACATGGTTTCTGAACAGTCTGAACAGTCTGAACAGTTTTTCCTATTCCACACACACACGCGCACACGCACACGCATGCGAGAGCTTAACAGGAAAAAGCCTTCAGACTGTTCAGACTGTTCAGGCGAGTGGAACGGAAACCAGAAAAACGGAACCGGAAAAATGAAAACGCAAACCGCCGAAAAACCAAAACCGAAAACGAAAAGCCCGCTACACGGTCCGGGCTGGTGTCACATCTGCGCCCGGTACACCGGACGAAAATTGACCCTCAGCAAGTTTTTCCGAGGCGGCAGTATTCCGGCGTGGGCGATTGTTCATCCGTCATGCAACCACCGCGAGAAGCCGGCGCAGTTTCGGGAGCGGTTGCAACGGTGGCTTGCCGATCGGACGGGGCAGGCCGTAGCGGGCCACCAGTCGCACGCAGACGCACGCGAGCAGGCCGAGACGATCAACGAGACCAGCGGCGGCAGCGGGCCGCAGACGGGCCGAGAGGAGCCACCCCCTACCGGCAGGGGTTAGGTTCTTTGGCAGGGGGGGTAGCCTCGCCCTTACCCACCTTCAGTGGGGGCTGTGACGAGAGACAGATTTTGTATTTCAGGGAGCTAAAAAAATGAAGCTGACCGAAACACGCCGGACGATGATTGACGTACTCGCCAAAACCGACCGCATTTTCTGGCCGGACCGTGCGCCGTTCGCCATGGCGCGTGAGCAAGTTGCGATGGAACGACGCCGCGAGTTTTTCGCCAGCGGCATCGACTTCACGACCGGGGGACAAGTCGCCGCCCGTCTGGCCGGGGGCCGACTGCTGGGCGAACTTGAAGCGGCCGGACTGCTGTTGATTTTTCGCCCGACCGGACGGCGCGAGGGAGTTCGCCTTACCGCGCTGGGCGATGCGGTCACACGCCGCCTTTGTTGCATGCCGACCGTCGCGGAATGTTGGGATCTTCTCCAATATCTGGCCGAGTGGCAGGAATTTTGCGGCCGCGCGTTCCCCGAACATCTTGCGGCCGGGGTCGAAAAGTACGACGGGAGCGACGAGCAGGCCGAGGAAATCGCCTTGATGCGACAACGGCTTGTCCCGCTTCTGGCCGCGGGGTACGTCGAAACGGCCGGCGACGGCAACCCGGCTGGCCGATGCTTCTGGTTGAAACTCACTCCCGCGGGACTCGCCGCCCTGGACGGCGCCCCACCAGCCGACGCGCCCGAAGGCATCGAGTTCAGCCAGGAGGCGGCCGCGCTCTATGAGCGACTATGGGACGCGGCCGGAAGAGACCTTGCCAGGGCCAAGCCGGACAACCCGCAAAACCTTTGCCCGCCCGTGGCTTGTTCGCAGGGATGGGGGAGCTTAGCGGCTTGCCTTCGACTATGGGGGGCCGCCCGATGATCGGCCTGCAGCAGCTTGACGCCGAGACCTTGAAGCCGATCGACCTGGACGGCCTGCAGCCCGTGTTCCCCGGCGATGCGATCCGAAAGGACGCGCGGCTTGCCCTGGACGATGAGCAGACGCACAAGCGAAAAGGTACCCACACCGCGGACGATGCAACCCGCATCGGCAAGGCGAAGGACTGCTTGACCATGTTGCCCGGCGACGGTGAAAGCGTACACGTCTTGTTGAGCGGCCATTTCCGCAACAGCGATTTTATCCCCGCGATTCTGGACCTTGCCGGCGAGCGATGCGAAAAGCTTTCAGTCTGCACGTTGGGCTATGACCGCAAGACCTGTAGCACGATCTTGGGAGAACTGGACAACGACCGAATAACCCACCTGTCTATGCTCAGTTGCGTCTATGCTCAGTCGCACTTCCCCGACCTGCACGCATGGTGGACAGCGGAGCTTGCCCGGCGTGGCTCCCGGCATCTCGCCGCCCGTGTTCACGTCAAGGTAATGGCGTTCGACTTCGCAGACGGCCGGCGAATAGCAGTTGAGAGTTCCGCGAACTTGCGATCCTGCAACATGGCCGAGTTAACGACCGTGACCGCGGCCGAAGAACTGACCGCCTTTCACCACAAGTGGATTGACGAGCTTTTCCAAAAGGCCAGCACGAAATGAGCAGACGCCCACAGTCGCCCAAGCACCTGGACGAGACCGCCGCGAAGAAATGGCGCGAGATGCTGCCGACGTTGGCGGACCAGGAGCCCGGCAGCTTGGACGCGCTGGCCGCCTATTGTTCGGCGTGGAGCCGTTGGACGGCGGCCGAGGCGAAAGTCCAGGAGCTTGGCCCCGTGGTCAAGTCGCCGCAAGGCTTCCCCGTCCAGAATCCCTACGTGGCGATCGCCGCCCAGGCCCAGCGGCAGATGAGGCAATGGGCCAGCGAGTTGAAGTTGACGCCTAAGAGTAAGACACGCCGCAAAGCGAGCGAACAGACAGACCCGATTTTGCGACTGATCGCCAACAAGTAAGGAGCCCACCCGTGAAGATCGACCCCAAAGTCTGGCAGGCCCTACGCCGCGCCGCCGAACGTGACGACCAGCGGACATACGAGCAACTGCTGACCGCCTTGGTTGACGCCGCGGTCTGCGATGAGCGCGGCCGACAAGCCGCCCGACTGCCGGTCGACGCGCCGTATCTTCGTTGCCACCGATGATGACACCAGCGGCCGGATCCGGTTCCCACATCGGGCCGACGTCCAGACCGCACTACCCGAGGAGCTTTTCAGATGACCCGAGAGATTTCGATTTACAAGAGCATCGGAAGCCAGCCAGGCGAATACGGACCCGAGATGCTACGACAGGATCTTGCACTCGCCGCCGGCCAGCCGGTGACGATCCGCCTTAATTCGGAAGGCGGAAACGTGATTGACGGCGTTGCGTGCTTCAACATCCTGCGCGAGTACCGCGGCCGAAAGACGGTACACGTCGACGGGATGGCCCTATCCATCGCCTCAGTAATCGCGATGGCCGCCGATGAGTTGGTCGTTCCCGAGAATGCTTGGATGATGATCCACAACCCCGCCAACGAAGCGGCCGGCGACGGGGACGACCTCCGCCAGATGGCCAGCCTGCTTGACGGGATGCGAGACCAGCTCGCCGCGATCTACAGCACCCGGAGCAAGAAGCCCGTTGCCGAAGTACGCAGGTTGATGGCCGCCGAAACCTGGATGACCGGACGGCAGGCCGTTGAAGCGGGGTTCGCAGATCGCACATCGGCACCGTTGGCGATGGCTGCGACGTTCGACGCGCGACGATTCAGGAACAGCCCGAAGCAATCCCCCATTCCGCAGACCTTCGAGGCACACGTGCAACTTGCGATGGCGCGCGGACTGAACAAATCGCAGGCCGTCCGCGCCGTTGTGATCGAGCATCCCGCCTTGCACGCCGCCTTTGTCGCCGCGGCCAACGGCCGGCAGCCCGTCGCCGCCAAGGCCGTCAAGCAAACGGCTACCGCCTCCAAAGGCAAAACGTGGCCGGAGATCGTCAAGGCACTGGCCCGCCACAACGGATGGAGCTTTTCCCGCGCCGCACATGAAATTGACGAGATCGAACCGGACCTCCGGCAGCAGTACATCCAGGCCGCCAACGGCCGCTAACAATTCACCCCGCCCGCCGCGTGGCTGCTGGTTTGGTTTCGGCCAGCAGTCACCGGCGAGGCGGTTTTCACCCGAAACCAACGAGACCAAAGGATTGATGATCATGCCTCGAATTTACAACCGACCCCAGACCCAGACCCCCGCCGCCGAGCCCGAACACGTGGCCCTGCACCAGGAGCCGCCCGCCCAGCCCCCGCCGCGGCCGAAGGCCCAGCCGGTGACCACGCCGCCCGTGGTCGTGACGACGCCGGAAGTACAGGCCATCCTCGACCGCCGCGCGAAAGAATCCAGCCTCTTGCTGGACGCCGCAGAGCAAGTGCTGACCGCGATTGCCCGCGGTGAATCCCCGACCGCCGAGTCTCAATCCTTGCTTGTGTCTATGGGGTTCGTCGCCGCCCGACGGGACGCCGAAGTCGTTCGGCTCAAACGCGTCCTTTCGTGGCAGGCCAAGACAGGCACCGCCGAAGAGCGCGACCAGGCACGCCAGGCCGCCGAGACCGCCGCGACCGAACTCGCCACCCGTGGCCCGGAGATCGAACAGCAGATTGCGGCCTTGCACCGCGAACTGGCCAAGTTGGAGAGCGAAGCCGCCCAGACTCAGAAGATTACGGAACAGCAAACCGCCGCGGTCAAATCGCTCCGCTGCCGGGAGCTACTCCCGGTGCAGCTCCAGCAGGAACTCGACGACGCCCAGATCCGGCACCGCGACGGATACGCCGCCCGAATCCGCGATCTCCGCGGACAGATCGAGTTGACCGAGCGGTTGTGCGCGATGAAGCCGCCCTACAACGAAGCGACGGGCTACGCCGAGCAGTTAGGGCTTCCCTGTTTTCAGCGAGTGCGAACCGGTCACGATTCAGCCGTTCCTACGATAGTTGACGTGGCCGGCTGGAATCGCCACCTGGACGAGCGGCGTGCGGCCGATGAGGCTCTGCAGCCCGAGCTCGAGCGACTTGAAGCCGAAGCCACGCCGCTGATCGAGAAGCGGGAGACGTTGCTTTCGTTCTACGTCCGATGAGGCGGGAAGTCTGGCCCGTGGCCGCGATCCGTTCCTTTGCGGATGCCAGACGGACGCGGTGATCGGCGGAAACGCTGAGCGGGCCAGCGAAGCCGGGGAGGCGGTTTCCGTTGGTGGTTTCCGCCTGCCCCGGCGTTTTCGATTTTGTTGTTTCTCAGTTTCACCTTTTGGAGGTTCCGAAAATGCCTGTTTCCGTTTCTATCCCGATCGCCGCGAGCATCCCCGCCGAGGGGCTGCACATGAGCGAAGAATTGACCATCGCGGATTTCTCGCCCACGTCGAAGGACACGATACGCCGAGTTTTCGCCGGCATGCTGGACGCCAGCACAACGCTGGCCGGCGGCGCGCCCGTGAACAGCCCCGCCCGCGCCCTGGAATGGATCGCGGAGCAAGTCGCCGCGGGGGAGTAGAACACGTCGGCTTGTGGCCGGCATGTTGCGGCGGGTGTTGCTGGTGGCCCCCGCCGCGTTTTTTTTCACGTTTAGACAGAAGGCCCCGTTCCATGCTGACGCTTTCCCGCGGCCGACGAGCCGACAACGGCCGAACTGTTCACCCGTTCACGCAAGAGCGGTTGTCAGTGACAACCGGAAACGCCATTTCAGCCCCGTTTTCGCAAACGTGGCACGTTGGCCCGAAGGCCGTTTGAGCCCTGAAAACACCGGGTTTTCTTGTGTTTCCCGCAAGTGGCGATAACCGGCAAATATCCTTTGTGGCTCTGAGGGTCGAGGGTTCGAACCCCTTCAGCCACCCCTCGAGAAAAGCCCGTAAAACACGGGCTTTTTTCGTTTCTTGGCGGTTCTTTGCCCGTGGCGTTCCTGGGGCTGAACAACCGTTTGGACACCCACGCCTTGCCGATGAAGTGGTCACCGGTCGGGCTCGCGGGACACGCCCAAGCCGGCTCGCGGCCATCGTGGGGCGATTCCCGGAACGATTGCGGCGGCAGGGCAGATTCGGAGCGTTCTTGGACAAAACAGTCCTCATAATGCCAAGCCAGTTGAAAACCGATCCTATGGGGAGTAGATTGTTCCCATCGGGTGCCGTGCGGTCTAGCTAACCGCACGGCTCAAATCGGGCCGAGGACGTTGGCGTTTCTGCCTGCCTTTCCGCTGGCGTCCATCGGCCGTGCCCGATGAAAGGGAGGCTGGCGTCTATCATGCGACTGATCAAGAACAGCGGCGGCGACCGCGTGGTCGATGAACTGCGCCAGTGCTTGGCTCCACAGGGCGCCCTGGATGTCGCGACGGCGGCATTTTCGTTGTTCGCCTTCGCCGAAGTCCTGGAGTTGCTGTCCAAGCTGGATAAATGCCGGCTTGTGGTTCCCGATGGCGAGGCAACCGACTTGACCCTGCTTGGCGGACCGTCCGACCGTGCCTACCGGAATCGGCTGCTGGGCCGCTGGCTGGCCAAGCAGTGTGCGGCTTGGCTGGAAGCCAAGGCGGAAGTGAAGAACGCGCCGGCGGGATTGCCGCAGGCCACGCTGATCGCCGGCAACGCGGACGGCTCGCCTACCCGTGTCATCACCGGCAACTGCCCGTTCACGACCGAAGGTCTTGGAATCACCCCCGGCAACCAGTTTAGCTTGATCCAGTCGGCCGAAAGCCCTGAAGAATGCGCCCTTCTCGTCGCATGGTTCTCCGCACTTTGGAACAGCTTGCCCGCCACACCGGAGCCGAAGCGTGCCCTCCTTGCCCGCCTCAAGGCTCTGACGGACCATTGCGAGCCGTCCCTGATCTACTTCCTGACGCTGTACCACTTGTTCAAGGACTTGGGCGACGAACTGGACGAGGACCGCATCGTCAAGTCGGCCACGGGCATCCGCAATACGACCGTCTGGAAGAAGCTGTTCAAGTTCCAACGCGACGGCGTAATTGGGGCCATCGACAAGCTAGAGCGGTTCGGCGGTTGTATCATCGCGGACAGCGTGGGCCTCGGCAAAACATTCGAGGCGCTGGCCATCATCAAGTACTTCGAGTTGCGGAATGACCGGGTGCTGGTGTTGGTGCCCAAACGTCTGCGCGACAACTGGACGCTGTACAAGGCTAATGACCGGCGCAACTTCCTCGCTTCTGACCGCTTCAACTACGACGTGCTGAACCACACGGACCTGTCCCGCGACGGCGGCCAGTCCGGCGACATCGACCTGGCCAACGTCAACTGGGGCAACTACGACCTGGTGGTCATCGACGAGTCGCACAACTTCCGTAACAAGGCCACCCACAGGGAACACGAGACCCGCTACGACCGGCTGATGCGGCGGATCATCAAGGAAGGCGTCAAGACGCGCGTCCTGATGCTGTCCGCTACACCGGTCAACAACCGCTTGGCCGACCTGAAAAACCAGATTGCCTTCGTCACCGAAGCGGACGACACGGCTTTGGATACGCACGGCATCCCCAGCATCGAGGCGACGGTCCGCCAAGCCCAGCTTCAATTCAACCGCTGGCTGGCGCTGGAAGAAGCCGATCGTCGCCCGGCGCGGCTGATGGACATGCTCGGCTTCGATTACTTCAAGCTGCTCGACCTGCTGACCATCGCCCGCTCGCGGAAGCACATCGAACGGTACTACGGCACCCTCGAAATGGGCCGCTTCCCGGATCGCCTCAAGCCGATCAACATCAAGCCCGACGTGGACCTGGCCGGCGAATTCCGCTCGATCCGCGAGATCAACAACGAAATCCGCCGCTTGACCCTGGCGGCCTACGCCCCCTTGCGTTACGTCCTGCCGCATAAACAACCCGCCTACGACCAGAAATACAGTACCCGGATTCGCGGCGGCGAGAGCTTTTTCCGGCAAGCGGACCGAGAAGAGAGCCTGGTCCACCTGCTGCGGGTGAACGTGCTGAAACGCATGGAGAGCGCCGTTACCTCGTTCGCCCTGACCTTGGGGCGACAACTGGCCGACGTGGAAGCCACGCTGGCCAGGATCGAAGCCCACGCGGAGTCGGTGGACGAGATCGACATCGAAGACGTGGACGTAGATGACCCGGCGTTCGAGAGCCTGCTGGTCGGACGCAAGGTCAAGGTACTGCTCCAGGACGTAGACCGCGTTCGCTGGCGACAGGACTTGATCGAGGACCGCAACCGCCTGGCCACGCTGCTGTCGGCGGCCAAGCAAGTGGGCGCGGCCCGCGACGCCAAGCTGGCTGCCCTGCGCGAAGTCATCCAGGGCAAATGCCGCGACCCGCTGAACCCCGGCAACCGCAAGGTGCTTGTGTTTACCGCGTTCGCCGATACGGCTCAGTATCTGTACCGGGAAGTTGCTCCCTGGGCGCTGAAGAAACTGGGGCTGCACGCGGCCCTCGTCACCGGCGCCGGCCGCAACCAGACCACGCTGCCCAACCTGCGCAAGGACTTGGGCAGCATCCTCACCGCCTTCTCGCCACGGTCCAAGGAACGCCCGGAAGAATTTGCCGACGAAGGCGAACTGGACCTGTTGATCGCCACCGACTGTATCAGCGAAGGTCAGAACCTCCAGGACTGCGACTACCTGATCAACTACGACATTCACTGGAATCCGGTCCGCATCATCCAGCGTTTCGGGCGTATCGACCGCATCGGCTCGACCAACGAACGCATCCAACTGATCAACTTCTGGCCCAACATGGAGTTGGAGGAATACATCAACCTGGAACAACGGGTCAGCGGCAAGATGGTGCTGTTGGACATCTCCGCCACGGGCGAAGAAAACCTGATCGAGCAGCAGTCCGGCAACCAGATGAATGACCTGGAATACCGCCGCCGACAACTCCTGAAGCTCCAGGACGCCGTGATCGACTTGGAAGATCTGAGCAGCGGCGTGTCTATCGCCGATCTGACGCTGAACGATTTCCGCATCGACCTGGCGGGCTACCTGAAGGAGCATCCCGGACGGCTTGACTCGCTCCCGTTGGGCACGTTTGCCGTGACCACCACACTCGACAGCGGCGAATCGGCCATCCCGCCCGGAATCATCTTCTGCCTGCGTGCGGTGGGCGAAGGCGCCCTAAAGGCCGCCGAGCCCAGCTATCCGCTCGCCCCGCATTATCTCGTCCACGTCGGCGACGACGGCGCCGTCCTGCTGCCGTTCAATCAAGCCAAGCAGGCCCTGGACCGCCTGAAGCGGCTCTGCATCGGGCGCGACCTGCCCGACGCCGGGGCCTGCGTCCGCTTCGACCGGGCCACCAAGGACGGCCGGGACATGACGGCCGCCCAGAACCTGTTGGGCAAAGCCGTAACGTCCATCATCGGCAAGAAGGAAGAGCGGGCCGTCGCCAGCCTGTTCACGCCCGGCGGCACACACGCGATGAAGGGCGAATTTCAGGGCATCAACGACTTTGAGGTCGTGGCTTTTCTGGTCGTGTTGCCGGACAATGGCGAAGAGGCGACGCCATGACCGACAAGCGAAGAATCTTCATCAGCTCCGTGCAAAAGGAACTGGCCGCCGAGCGCCGGGCGCTGAAGGACTACATCCAGCGTGATCCCCTCCTGCGCCGCTTCTTCGAGGTGTTCCTGTTCGAGGACCTGCCCGCCTCGGGCCGCCGCGCCGATCAGGTGTATCTGGACGAAGTGGACCGTTGCGACGTGTATGTCGGCCTGTTCGGAAACGACTATGGGTACGAGGATGTCGCCGGCCTTTCGCCCACCGAACGCGAGTTCGACCGGGCCACGGCGGCGGGCAAGGAGCGCCTGGTGTTTGTCAAGGGTGACGATGACTCGGCCCGCCATCCCAAGATGCGCACGCTGCTCCGGAAAGCCGGCAACCAAGTCATCCGCCGCCGCTTCGCTACCGCTGCCGACCTTACTGCCGCGTTGTACGCCAGCCTCGTGGACTACCTGGATCATCAGGCCCTGATCCAAAACCGCCCGTTCGATGAGCGCATCTGTCACGGTGCCACCCTCGATGACATCGACCCGCAATCCGTAGCCGACTTTGTCCGCCGCGCGCGTCACGAACGGCAGTTTCCGCTGCCGGACGGGACTCCGACGGCGGATACCTTGACGCACCTAAACCTGCTAGACGACCGGCGGCCCACCAACGCCGCCCTGCTGCTCTTCGGCCGCGATCCGCAACGGTTCGTGTCCTGTGCCGAGGTGCGCTGCATGCACTTCCACGGCACGGAAATCCAGCGGCCGGCCCCGTCCTACCAAATCTTCCAAGGCCGGCTGTTCGAGCAGGTCGACCGCGCGCTGGACTTCGTGCTCTCCGTGCTCCCGCGCAGCGTTGGCACGCGGGCGTTGAGCACCCGGGCTCCCGTCACCTACGAAATTCCACCAGACGTAGTGCGCGAAGCAATCGTCAACGCCGTAGCCCATCGCGACTACGCCTCCGCCGCGTCAGTCCAGGTCTCGGTGTTTGCCGATCGCGTCGAGGTCTGGAACCCCGGCATGTTGCCGCCGCCGCTGACCCCGCAGCGGCTGCGCGAGCCGCACAGTTCGTTGCCCCGCAACGCCCGCATCTGCGAAGCGTTGTTTCTGGCCCGCTACATCGAGAAGTACGGCACGGGCACGCTGATGATGATCCGCGAAAGCGTCGAACACGCGCTGCCGGAGCCGGATTTCGAGCAACGCGGAGGCGAGTTCGTCGCCACCGTTTGGCGCGACTGGCTGACGCAGAAAGTCGTCCTGAGCTTGGGGCTGAACGATCGCCAGCGGCAAGTCGTTCGCCACCTACGCGTTCATGAGCGAATCAGCAATCTGGATTACCAGAACCTGTTCACCGTCTCGAAGCCGACAGCGACCCGGGACCTCGAACAACTGCGCGGTCTGGGTGTCCTTGCCAAGGTCGGCACAACGGGCAAGGGCACGTACTACGTGCTGGATGGGAAAGGGCTCACAAAGGGCTCAAAGGGCTCACGAGGCCCAGGAAAACCAAAGGGCTCGCAAAGGGCTCACGCATCCTCCGCCCGCACACCGAAACCCGCCAAAAACCCGCCAAACAGGACATCGACAGCTGGAGTCGCAGGCTCACAAGCGGGACGACCTGCCGGCACCAAGTCGGCACCAAGTAAGGCCCAAGAGGCCCAAGTCGGACAGAAGACACCGACCCAGACACCGACCCAGACACCGACCCAGTCGTGCGACCCAGTCGTGCGTCTCCTGCAATCTCTAGAATCCGGGGAAAAGTCGTCGGGGGAACTTCGTCAAACGCTCGGACTAAAGCATCGGCCGACGTTCCGCAGGAATTACCTTCACCCCGCCATAAGCCGGGGCTTCATTGAACTTGCCTTCCCCGAAAAACCATCCAGTCGTCTCCAGCGATACCGTCTGACCGCCAAAGGCCGCCGCCGGTTGGTTGCTGAAAAACCATGAACGTCGCCACGCTCATCGACGCGCTGGCCTTGCCACCGGACGCCCGCGTAGATCAGCGGGTGCCGAAGAAGCTGCTGCTGGAACAAGGCGCGCCCACCGCCGCCG
>CAZXYZ010000062.1:0-60311 GCA_964645045.1 uncultured Pirellulaceae bacterium
CTGTGATGCTTGATCCCCTGGCGCGGCTGGGCCATCGCGTCGGCGACGCCCTGTTTCCAACGCAGGTAGTGGGGGGTCTGCTGGTGTTTGGCGAAGTCCTCTTTGGTCTGGTACACTTCGTAAAGGAGGAATCGGGCCGGGTCGTCCTCAGCCTGCAGCACGTCGAAACGGATATTGCCCGGCTCCTGGCGAGTGTTTCGGGCGTTGTCCAGGGTGGACTGGATAAAATTATCCAATTCATCGGGTTTGACTTGGACGGTGACGCTGACGACGTACATGCGTGCTCTCCTGTGCAAGGGGAACGAGTCGGACTTAGCTGGTTTTCGTGAATCGGGGCAAGGTGCGGCAACCGGTCGCTGAGATTCCGAGTTGCCAAAAACTCTGGTATTGTAAAGTTCTGTTTCGCCACCGCCTACCACCGTCCCAACGCTCACGGCCCGTGCGGTTTGAGTGTTTTCCGGTGGCAATCGCCGCAGACGCCTGAAAACTTGGCCGCCAGTATGCCGAATACGCCTGTTGACAGAAAGGAAATGGGCAAGTTGCAGTTTTCCTTTCCCCCTTAACTTGAAGTCTAGCCGTGGTTGGCGTTACACTCTTTCTGTGCTAAGACTAGACTAAGTGAAAGTCTGGCTTTCAGAAGGGGAACATCCTTATGCGGATTCTGGTCGGTTGGGACGACATTGCCGAAGCCGAATTGATCGATACGTTCCTGAACGTCGACGAGAACACCGCGCTGGTGTTCACCGAGGCCGAAGGCTTTACGCAGAGTGCGACGTCCGACGAATTTGACGCGGTGCTGATGGATTTGAGCTTTCCGTCGGAGGGCCTTGCCTTCGAGTTGTTCGAAACCATCCGCCGCCGGCTGCCCAATGCTCCGGTCGTCGGTGCTTGGCGGCCGGGCGAGATCAATCAAGTGGCCAAGTTTATCAAGAACGGGCTGCACTCGTTCATCTCCCGCGACGAAAGCGGCGATTTCGTCTTTCTGCTGACGTCGATCATGGAAGCCGCTTTCCTGACGGTCCAGGCCCAGCGGGCTCAGGTCGTGGCCGAGAAGTTGCGGGAAGAGGTCGAAGCCGTGCGGCAGTTGCAGGAGGCGGTCCTGCCGCACGATTTGCCGATGCCGGCCGGCTACAAGATCGTCGCCCGTTACGAACCGTCGCAGATTCGCGTGTTCGGCGACCGGCCCGTCGTCATGGCTGGCGGCGACTACTACGACGTGTTCAACATGCAGGGCAACGAGGTCGTCATCGTCCTGGGGGATGCCGCCGGGCACGGCGTCAAGGCCTGCATGTCGATCATGACCATGCACACCTTGATCAGCATGATCCGCGACCGCCGCTTTGCCGACACCGCCGAATTCGTGACCGAAGTGAACAAACGCTTGTGCAACAGCGCCGTCATCAGTGCGGACCAGGGGGGCTTCATCACGCTGCTGTACTGCACCCTCGACGCCGTCACGAATCGCTTTGAGTGGACTTCGGCGGGCCATCCCATGCCCATGTTGCAGGACTTGGCTACCAACGAGGTCCACAAGCTGGGCAGCAAAGAAGAAGGCGGACTGCCGCTGATCATCGACGAAGACTGGGCGTACGAAAAGTGCGAAATCGAAGTCCCGCGGAACTGCCGCATCCTGCTGTACACGGATGGCCTGGACGAAGCCTTTCCGGAAGACGGCAAGGAACAAGACCAGTTCGGGGAGGCGGGCATTATCAAGACGCTCAAGGAATCCATTGACCTGCCGCTGGCCGATGCCCTGGAAAGGCTGTTCCACGATTCGAACGAAGCCACGCACGGCAGCGGCCGGCATGACGATACGTCGGTGGTGCTGTTGGAGCGGCGGGACTAGTGTCGTCTTTCGCTCCGCGAAAGAACGGCGCGCTCGGCGCAGGTCTCCCGACCTCGCCGAAACCGCCGACCGCAGGTCTCCCGGAGTCTTGAGACCTATCGGCCGGGCGTGGTGCGGGGTCGGGAGACCCTCGCACAGCGGATTCACTGGCAGTCCCGCAACAGATCCGCGAATTTCTGGCCCCAAGGGGTTGTCGCCAGTGCCGGCGTCGTGGCTTGGATATAGCGGATGCGGTCGGCGGCTTCCTGTTTCTGCCCGAGCTTTTTTAGCGCCAGAACGGTCGAGAATTTGGCGCGATACCAAAGCTCACTCTGGGGACGCGCGCGGGCTGCGATGCGGCGCCAATGTTCCAATGCCCGGGTCCACGATTTGGAGTCGCTGTCGCTCAGCAACAGCTCGGCATAGGTGGCCTGCAATTGGGCGTCATCCGGAGCGCGGCCCGCCAAAACGCCATAGGCTTCCAGGGCATCGGCACGCCGGCCCGCCAAGGCCAGCGACTCGGCCCGCCACCGTTCCAGCCGGCTCTGAACGGCCGCATCGAGTTGCGACTTGCGGCCGCCGAGCACGTCCAGGGCGGCCAGCCGCAGCGAGGCGGTTTCCCGTTGCCCGGCGGACGAGGCTGACTCGGCAAACGCCGACAGATTGGCGATGACTTCCGCGACTTCTTTGGCAGGCAGGCTGCCGAGTTGCCGCAGCACCCGTTCGGCTTCGGCCCGCTTCCCTTCTTGGGCCGCCAACGCCAGCACGAGCAGCGATTCCGCGGTGGCTCGCCACGCCGGCTCCGGCGGCGGTTTGCCGCTCAAGGCCGCCACCAGCAACGATTCCGCCTGCGGTCCGCCGCGCGACGTGAATTGCACCAGGAACCGCGCCGCCGATTCGGCGCAGAAGCGGTCTTGGCTGGTCCAGGTCTGGGACGGGTCTGCCACGAGCCGTTCCACACGTGCAGCCATCCGGCCGGCCACTTCGAGCGCCGTCGGCTCGGGGGACTGCTGGCCGGCACGAAGTTCGTTCAGTTGTTTCTCCCAGCAGCGGACCGCAGCCGTCAGCGCCTCGTCCGCCTGCTCGGATTCCCGCCCGATCCCTTGATAGACTTCGGCCGCCGCCGACCACTGGTGC
Source organism: uncultured Pirellulaceae bacterium (assembly GCA_964645045.1). Classification (GTDB taxonomy): domain Bacteria; phylum Planctomycetota; class Planctomycetia; order Pirellulales; family Pirellulaceae; genus Anammoximicrobium. The sequence goes on from CAZXYZ010000062.1 coordinate 2,963, forward strand.
CGACGTTCGCGGAGCCGTCCCAGCCACAAGCGGGCCGCATCGGACGTTTTGCCTTGGGGCCAGAAGGCCAGGTGCTCGTTTAGGATTTTCTCATAGACGTCCAGCGCCGCCTCGTTCTGCCGGGCCTCTTGGGCCGCATTCCAAGCCGCCAATAAATGCACTTCGGCGGCTTTCGGCTCCGCCCGCAGGCCGCCTCCCAGCGCCCGCAGTTTCTCGCTGGCGGAGCCGTAACGTTGACGATTTTGGTCCACCAGAGCCGCTTTGTAGCGCAGCTGGAACGTCTGGCCGGTCTGGCCTGAGGCCGCCGCGACCGTGGCGGCCTTCTCGTACGTGGCGATCGCCTGGTCGGCTTGACCTTTGCGGTACAAGTTGTCCCCGGTACGAACCAGGACGTCCAGGTCCGCCCCGCCGCGGATGCCGCCGATGGCGTGGACCAGCAGCAGGTCGGATCGGCGGCCCCACGCAGGACCGTGGGTTTGTTCGATCAACTTGACCATCGCGACCGCCTTGGTCTGCCAGTTTTCCGCTTGGCTCGCATCGCTCTGCTCGTGGGCCGCGCGCCACAGGGCGAGGTACATTTCCACGTGGGCGAAATCCAATTCGGGCGACACGCGGCCGCCGATTTCGCGGCCTTGTCCGAGCACGTCCAGGGCTTGCTGCGGCCGGCCCCGGGCCAGCTCCAGACGCGCCGTTTCCGCCCGGGCCTCCAGCGCCGCGTCCGCCGGCCCCGCGGACGGTTGCACTTCACGCAGCGTCTGCGCCGCGGCAGCAAAGTTGCCCAACAGACGGTAACAGCCGGCCAACTGGATGCGCAAACGATCGGCCAACGGATCGCCGGCCGCCAGCTGCGTCAGCGGTTGTTGCAGCGTGTCCACGGCCTGTGTCAGCATCGCGATCCGGTCGTCGCTGTCTGGCCCATAACACAGCGCCAAACCCAGCTGCACTCGGCTGCGTTGGTAGCGGACATGATGCTGTAAGGTGGCCAGCTCTTCGGCCGACAGTTCCTCCGCACGCGGCGCCTGCCGATGACGCTGGGGGATCTCGCGGGTCAGTTCCTCGTCCCCCTGTTCCAACAACCGGCCGGCCTCGCGAAACGCGCTCTTGGCGTCGTCGAGCGCACTGCCCGACTCGGATAACAGCTCCGCTTCCAAACGCAGCAATTCTCCCCGTGCGGCGACGGTCAGCGCATCCTGGACGCGGACCAGGATCTGGCGCGGGCTGGCGGCATGATCGCGCAGAAAATCCGCCGCGGCTTGCCGTGCGGCTTGCCACAGCGGATCGCGGTCTGCGGGGATGGCTTGGGCCGCATGGGCCGCGTAGCAGCGCACCAGCTGGATGACCAGGTCGACGCGGTCTGCGTCGCCCAGTTGTGCGTCGGCCAAACGGTCGCGGCAGAACGCCTCGGCCAGCGGAAACAGACGCCGTTGGCGCAGACCGTCGGCAAAGCGGGCATCTTCGCTTTCCGCTCCCGCTGCCGGCCACGCCAGCAAGACCGTCAACGTCAGACAAGCCAGCCACCACCGGCGGAACGTATTGCCAGCGTCCCCCAGGCTGCCGCCTGCTGTTGTCACGTTGTTTCTGCCCTGTCGCTTGTCCAAAACCCACCTCAGACTGAAAAAGCCAGCCGACGGAATCCGCCCGATACCACTTACGTTGTCGCGGCACGGCGCGAGCCGTCCGGTGTTACAATCGGAAAACCGGGCGGCTTGCGCCGCTCCGCTAACAAAAACGCCCCAATGGTCCCAAAGTAAGTGGCATTGGGCATCCGCCCGCGGGGGCAACGCCACGGCGGAGCTTGCCGCCGTCCGGTCCGCCTGCGGCGGATGCGAATTGGAAACGCCGTCAGTTGGCCGAAGACTTCAGCTCGAGCGGTGCGGTCCAGAGGTAAATGTAATGCTCGACCGCATCTTCCTTGGAGTTGATGGTGATCTTCTTCCCCGGCTCCTCGACGCGGTCCTGGAAGCCGTAGTCGTGGGCCACGATCCGCGCGCCGGGCTTGAGTTTCTGGAGTTGCGGAATCAGCTTCACGTTCATCCCCGGCAGCAGGTACAGGGTAACGACGGTCGCCTCGCTCATGTCCACGGCATAGATGTCCTCCTCCAGGATCCGCACCAATCCTTCGACGTGATTCCGGACGGCACTGGCCCGCGCGTCGCGGACCAGTTTGGGGCTGAGTTCGATTCCGACTCCTCGGCAACCATACTTCTTGGCCGCCGTGATCACGATCCGCCCGTCGCCACAGCCGGGATCGTACAGGACATCGTCCTTTGTGACGCTGGCGACTTCCAGCATCTTGGCCACGATGTCGTCCGGCGTGGGCACGAACACCGAATCCGGTGTCCGCTTCGGCCGGTCGCCTGCGGATGGTTCGCTGGCCACGCCGCACAGGGCTTGAAAAAGGCACGTTCCCAGAACGGCCAGCCGCACAACGGATCGGATTTCGTACATACAAATACCTTTTGTTAGCGTTCGGGCCGCCCGCAGGGGCCGGCTCACCTGTCCAGTGCCAGTTCCGTGAAGAAAAAGACGCACTTCGTTTCCTGGAATCCATCATTTAACAGCCTGACGCCGCACCCTTCAATCCGTCTGGAATTGGCGAGCGTGGTGGCGTCAGCCCCACGGTGATTGGCCGGGACAGCGCCCACCGGACGGGCTGACGCCCGCCGCTCGCCTGGTCTTCCTTTCGCCGGCGCACCTGGAACGTCCACCGACGGAGGATTACAATGGCGTGCGAGCGTCGATCACTGCGATTCATCCGGCTGCGGAAAATCGGGATTGGTGGCCATGAGCAATAACCCCTACGAAAGTCCACATACACCTAGCGAAACGCCCGTGCGGCAGCGTGGCACGCTGGGACGCAGGTTGGCCGAATTACTCACGGTTGTCGCCATTATCGGGATCTTGGTGGCGTTGCTTCTTCCCGCCGTGCGTACAAGCAGAGAACCCGCACGTCGCACCCAATGTGCCAACAACCTCAAGCAAATCGCGCTGGCCTTGCAGAACTACGAATCGGTGTACCACTCCCTGCCCCCGGCCTACACGGTCGACACGGAGGGAAAACCTCTCCACAGTTGGCGAACGCTGATTCTGCCGTACGTGGAACAGAAATCCCTGTACGACCGAATCGACCTCTCCAAACCGTGGGATGATCCTGCGAACAAAGAGGTACGCGAAACCACGCTTGCCGTGTATCAATGCCCATCGGCCGTTTGTCCCCCGGGCCATACGACGTATCTGGCTGTCGTAGCCCCCGGTGGCTGCTTTCGACCAGCCGGGCCCCGAAAACTCTCCGAGATCACCGACAGCCGCGATTTGACCCTGATGGTGGTGGACGTAGACCCGGATCACGGAGTGCCGTGGATGTCGCCCTCGGATGCGGACGAGCAATGGCTTCTCCAACTCGGGGATCCTGCCAGACTGCCGCATCCGGGAGGCGTTCAGGCAGTGTGTGTCGGCGGCAACGTTATCATCTTGGGCTCGGGTTCAAAGGCAGCAACGCTTCGCGCGCTGATCTCGATCGATGGACATGACGACGCAGTTGCTCAGCAGGCGGACTAGCACCAAATAGGAAACCGCCGACCGAACGTTCGCTTTGCCATTTCGTGGTTTCAAGCGATCGGATCCCAACGAATGAAGGAGTCAACGAATGGCCGATGGCGAGCCATTCACGGATTCTCACATTCGTTGATCCCTTCATTCGTTGGGGTGATTCCCACGTCAAACCGTGACATCCCATTCCAAACAACAGGCGTCGAAAATTCCCTTTGGAGCTAGTGCGTGTTCAAGGCTAATATCTTGGGCTGTGAGCGGCCCGGTCGAAGGGCCGGTTGAGTAACCGGTTTGACTCGAAAACCAGCAGCGGCCCGAGCCAACTCGCCCAAGTCGAAAACGGGTACAGCCACGGGGCATCGAAGTCCGCGACGGTCGCCAATCCACCGATCATCCGGAGCACGACGGCCGAGCACAGGAGGATGAATGTGCGCCACATCCAGCGCCGGTGGTTCGCCAATCTCCGCATTACGGCGGATCTCCACCCGAGCGCCACGCACGCCGCCGTGGCTATTGCCAGCGTGCCAAGTCCGGCAGCGGCGACGGCACCCGTCATTGCGTAATAGGCCATCCACAGGCCGCTGGGTGCCACGAGCAGCAAAACGCAAGCGGCTTGCACACGTCCGACACGCCGGTGCCAGACGGGAGCACGCCTCCGAAAACGATCGCTGACCAGAATCGTGCCGAGGATGAGCGACGCGGGCCCCGACACCAAATGCGTGTAGAAAGCCCATCGGTATGGGCCCCAGAAATAAGGTTCCCGCCCGCGCAAGAAGTCCGATTCGAAATTGGGCGGAACGTAGTTTCGATATTCGATCACGACGCTCAGCGTCACTTTCCAGATCAGGAGCGCTGCCAGGATTGTGAGCACGCGCGTTAAGGTGAACGAACTGGTTTTCTGCATAGCTGCTGGTCATAGACTCGGCCGCGGGGTGTGCTACCGTCGAAGTGGAACCGGTGCGGCCGGCCTGTGTTGTAGGACATGCGTGCCCCCGCGTCCAGATGCAGGCTGCTCCGTCGGCGGGCTGTTGATTTATTCGTGGGATAGGCTTCCAGCCTGTCGAATGGAAAAACGGCGCAGAATAGTCACTCTTAACTGGGCAATCCTGACAGGCTGGAAGCCTATCCCACGTAGGTTCGCTCCCGTAGATCGACAGCCCACCGGGGCCGATCGTCGTTCCGTTTCATTCCGGGTCTCCCTTCGCGCCCACTCCGGATCCGCGCGCTAGTGTCCCGTCTTGTCACTTTGGCAGAGCGGGTTCTGTCAGTTTGACGGACTTTTTCTAAGCCGATCTTGCTCGTTCCGCGTTGCTGCGGCGTTCCTGGGGGGGCGTGCGCGTTCGCAAGACCTTGAGCGGAAACGGATTTCCCCTTCTTTTCCCGGCTTTTGACGCTCATCTCCGACCTCCTGCCGGGCGGGGAATCCAATTGGCACGCTGGTTGCTTACTGTGAAAAGACGGCGTCGGCAACATGCCAACGCCAAATCCAACAAGTGGGGCCGAACGATCGGCACAGGCATGCATAACTCGTAGAGGAGGAGAAGACCATGACGAGCACACGTTGGCAACCGATGGCGGATGTTCAGGCGGAAGTGACCCGCCTGCGCGACGAAATGGATCGGCTGTTCGGACGGTGGACCGGCCGGCGGTTCCCGTTGGCGCCGACGGCCTATCCCCTGATGAACCTGTGGGAAGACGAGGAGAATCTGTTCGTGGAAGCGGAGCTTCCGGGCATGGAGCTGGGCGACCTGGAGATCTACGTGCATGGCGATCAGTTGGCCGTCAAAGGCGAGCGGAAAGAGCCGACGTGCGAAAAGAGCACCTGGCACCGCCGCGAGCGCGGTTACGGCAAGTTCGCGCGCGTGCTGGAACTGCCCTTGGCCGTGGATGAGAACAAGGTCGAGGCGGCTTTCAAGAACGGCGTGTTGACGATCGCGCTGCCCAAGCGGGCCGAAGCCAAGCCGCGGCGGATCGAAGTCCGCGCGGACTAGGTTCGCTCGCCGTCCCCGAAATTCGTGCAACTCAAAACAACTGACGATAAAGGAGGAAAAGCGATGTCCCAAGTCATGAAACAACAGCATCCCGACGAGTCGGCGACGGTGGAGCGGACGCGCGAGGCTCCGACGTACACTCCGCGATTCGACATCTGGGAAACGGACGAAGAACTGATCCTGTATGGCGATCTGCCCGGCGTGGAGCCCGCGGACCTGGACATTCGGTTCGAGAACCGCGAGTTGACCGTGCTCGGCAAGGTCGTGCCGCGCCACGCCGAACGGCGGCACCTGCACGGCGAGTACGGCATCGGCGACTTCTACCGGACCTTCTCCATCGGCGAGACGATTGACGCCGGCAAGATTTCCGCCGAACTGAAGAACGGCGTGCTCACCCTGCACCTGCCGAAAACCGAAGCCGTGAAGCCCAAGCGGATTGTCGTGAACGCAGGCTGACGAAGGGCGCGGACACGAATCAAGCGACCGCGCAGAAATAGCATGAACGACTGGCCGTAGGACGGATTGGCGATCCGGCCGGTATCTTCCGGCCGGATCGCCAATCCGTCCTACTTCGACGAACGTAGAAAGGAGGTAAAGACCATGTTCAACTTGATCCCGTGGAAGAAGCGAGGCGACGAAATCGGCAGCGTGTCAGGAGAACCGGTCGAACGTCAACTGACGCGCCTCCGCGATGAATTCGACAGCCTTGTGAATCGTTTTTGGAACGAATGGCCAAGCGTGGGCGGCGATTGGTTCAGCCGCGGCTGGGGCCTGGACGTGGACGAGAGCGACAGCGAGTATCTCGTGCGAACCGAAGCTCCCGGGTTTGAGGCCGGCGAGTTCGATGTCCAGGTCCGCGGCGACCAACTGGTGATCCGGGCCGAGCATAAGGAGGAACGCAAGGAAGAGGCCGGCTCCGCCTACCACCACGGCACGTTCTATCGCAGTCTGCCGTTGCCGTTGGGTGTCGAGCCCGACAAGATCGACGCGCGGTACCGCAACGGCATCTTGGAACTGCACCTGCCCAAGGGCGAAAAGAGCCGTGGCAAACGCATCGCGGTCAAGCCGTCGTAGACGCACAGACGCCAGCCCCGTGTTGGCGTCATTCCACCGCCCGGCTTCGGCGAAGAAGCCGGGCTTCCTTTTTTGGCAATCCGCCATGACCGGCAGCGGGTTGCGAAACGCAAAACCCGATGTTGACCCGTTCCGAGGCGGCCCTTATAATTCGTCCCTGTGCTATGGAGGGCACGGCGCCGCCAACTTGACCCAGATGCCGGCGGTACGCAAACCAGAACCAGGGAAGTGACTCTCTGCCCGCGGCCCCACTCCTTCCCGCAGGCCCAACGCCACAGGACTGCCCGGTGTCCTTAGCATCCCCGCTGGACCAGGACGTCAAGGAACAAGTCCGCCAAGCGACAGATATTGTCGACTTGGTCGGTCGCTATTTGCCCCTGCGCCGACAGGGCCGGATCTACGTCGGCACCTGCCCTTGGCACGACGATTCCCGCCCCAGTTTGCAGGTCAACCCCGAACGCCAATCCTGGAAATGCTGGGTTTGCGACATTGGCGGCGACGTGTTCAGTTTCATCATGCAGCACGAGCGGATCGGGTTCCGCGAAGCGCTCGAGTTGCTGGCCGACCGCGCCGGCATTCCGCTGCGGGCGGCGGCCGAAGCGAAGATTACTCCCGGCAGTCCGCAAGACAAGAAAACGCTGTACAACTCGTTGCAGTGGGCGGCTCAGCAGTTCCAGCAATGCTTGCTGCTGGCACCCGAGGCGGAAGCCGCCCGCCGATACGTCGAAGAACGCGGCTTGACGCCCCAAAGCGTCGAACGCTTTGGCCTGGGATTTTCCCCGGACGGCTGGCAGTGGTTGCTGGATCGCGCTCGAGGCAAAGGGTTTTCGCCGCAAGTGCTGGAGGCCGTCGGCTTGTGCGGCCGCAGTTCCAACACGGGCCGGTACTACGACCGGTTCCGCGGGCGGCTAATTTTCCCGATCCGCGACGTGCAAGGCCGCACGATTGCCTTTGGCGGGCGGATTTTGCCCGGCGCCGCCGGCGATAACCCCGCGAAATACATCAATTCGCCGGAAACCAAGCTGTTTTCCAAGAGCGACAATTTATACGCCCTGGACCTCGCCCGCGAGCCCATCGCAAAGATGCGCGAGGGCGAGAAGGAAATCGTCGTCGTCGAAGGCTATACCGACGTGATCATGGCCCATCAGGTGGGCGTCGATCACGTGGTGGCGGTGCTGGGAACGGCTTTGGGGCCGCGTCACATCCAGTTGCTGCGGCGGTTCGTGGACCGTGTCATCCTGGTCTTGGACGGCGACGAAGCCGGCCAGCGGCGGACCAACGAGATCCTGGAACTGTTCGTGGCGGCGCAGATCGATTTGCGGATCCTCACCTTGCCGGAGGAACTGGATCCGTGCGAGTTCCTGTTGGAACACGGCGCGGAGCCGTTCCTGCAGATGCTCGGCGGCGCCGTCGACGCCTTGGAACATAAAACCCGCACGGCCACGCGAGGCATCGATCTGATGCGGGAAACGCACCAGGCGAACCAGGCGCTCGAGGACATCCTGTCCACGATCGCCAAAGCACCGGCGCAGGCGACCGGCGGCGCGGCGGACACGCGACTCCGCGAACAGCAATTCCTGTCGCGGTTGGCCCGGCAATTTGGCCTGGCGGAAGATGAGCTGCGGTCGCGAGTCCACGAATTACGCCGTCAGCAGCAGCGGGGAACGGCGGGACCAGTCTCAAGCCGCCCGGCGGCTCCGGCCAAGCCCCAGGCCGTGCCCAAACTGCGGGATTTGGACTCGCGGGAAATTGAACTTTTGGAAATTTTGGTGGTTCACCCCGAGTTGGCGGAGTTGGCCCTTCGCGAAATCGAGGTCGGACAGCTAAAATCGGAATGTGTAAGGATTATTTACCGGACGATTCACGGCATTCACGACACGGGCGCCACGCCGGATTTTGGCAACGTGCTGACGGCGCTGGACGACCCGGGTCTAAAAAATATCTGGGTGGAGTTGGATGAACGAGCCCACGCGAAAGCAGAGTCCGCGCTGACCCAATCGCGCGACAGATTGCAGGGGCTAATCGACATCTTCCGCTACGCCACGATAACCAGAGATCGCCGGCATCAGCTGGCTGCTCTGGAAGAGAAGCGTCTGGACGATGAGCAGGAACTCGCCGTTCTACAAAGCTTGATCGCCCAGGAACGAGGCCGGCACGGTATTTCCGCGCCCAAGGACGGGTAGGTACTTCACCCCGCAACGGTGTCCGTACGAGCGCAAGAACGCGCACAGGAGGGGAATCGTGGAGCTAGTGAACCAGGAATTGCATGATCTGATCAACAAAGGCCGGACCCAGGGCTTTGTGACCTTTGACGAGGTCAACAAGTTTCTGCCGGAGGACGATTTCAACATCGACCAGTTCGAGGAACTGTTGTTGACGTTGAAAGCCGAGCAAATCGAGTTGGTTGACGAGCCGCCCCAGCAGGCGGTCGAGGTTCCGGAAGAACCGGAGGCCGCATTACCGGTCGCCGTCGAGCCGCTGCCGCCCGTCGCAGCGTTGGCCGAGGAGCCTGTCGCCCCCTCGGCGATCTTGATTGCGACGGAAGATCTTCCCAAGATGACGGACGATCCGATCCGGATGTACCTCAGCCAAATGGCCGTCATCCCGCTGCTGTCGCGCGAGGAAGAAGTCGCCCTGGCGACGCGGATCGAGCAGAACCGCCGGCAGTTCCGCCGCAGCGTGTTGGCCTGCGATTTCGCCATGCGCAAGACCGTGGACACGCTGAAGAAAGTATTCAAGGGCGAATTGCCTTTCGATCGCACGATCAAGGTCTCGCTGACCGAGCGGCTGACCAAGGAACAGATTCAGGCCCGCATGCCCCACAACCTGCGGACGCTGGAACATCTGCTGGACCGGAACCGCGAGGATTTTGCCATCCTGATCCGCAAATCGACGCCGCCCGAGGTCCGCCAGCAGGTCCGCGCGGCGTTTCTCCGCCGCCGGCGCAAGTGCCTGCAGCTGGTCGAGGAACTGAGCCTGCGGACCCGCCGCGTCCAGCCTCTGATCCAGCAGCTGGCCGAGTTTGCCGACCGCATGGCCGAAATCCGCGAGCGGCTGCACGAAATCGGCAGCGATTCGCGGTACAAAGACGAACGGGCCAACCTCCGCCACGAATTGCGCGACTTGATGCAACTGACGCAAGAAAGCCCGCGCAGTATGCGGCGGCGGGTCGATACCATCCGGCAGCAATTCGCCGAGTACGAGGCGGTCAAGCGGCAGCTGTCCAGCGGCAACTTGCGGTTGGTGGTGTCCATCGCCAAAAAATACCGCAATCGCGGCCTGAGTTTCCTAGACCTGATCCAAGAGGGCAACACGGGCCTGATGCGGGCCGTGGACAAGTTCGAATACCGCCGCGGATTCAAGTTCTCGACCTACGCCACCTGGTGGATCCGCCAAGCCATCACGCGGGCTATTGCCGACCAGGCGCGGACCATCCGCATCCCGGTCCACATGATCGATGTGCTGTCGAAACTGCGAAATATTGAGAAGAGGCTCTTGCAAGAACTGCATCGAGAGCCGACAACAGAGGAAGTTGCCGTCCGGGCGGGTCTGGATGTGGACGAGGTGAAGCGCGTCCTGGGCATCGGCCGGCACCCGGTCAGTTTGGACCGGCCGGTGGGCGACGGCGAAGATTGCTGTTTCGGCGAATTGATTGAAGATGTACAGTCCGACAACCCCGTCCGCAACGCCAACAACGGCCTGTTGCGGCAGAAAATCGAAGCCCTGCTCAAGACGCTCACGTACCGCGAACGAGAGATCATTCGCCTGCGTTACGGGCTGGGCGACGGCTATACCTACACGCTGGAGGAAGTCGGCCGGATCTTCAAAGTTACGCGCGAGCGCGTGCGGCAGATCGAAGCCAAGGCAGTCCGCAAGCTGCAGCATCCGGTCCGCAGCCAACAGTTGGCGGGCTTTCTGCGTGGTGTCGCCTGAGCGCATCGCCCGTCCCGAGCCAACCTCAGCCGCTGGTCTAACGATCAGCGGCTTTTTTGTTTTCTTGACCGGCAGACAAGGTTTGGAGTGCGGTGACTTGTCACCGCTTTCGACAGGAGAGTTCCATGCAAGTATCCGCTGAAGTGTTACGCGAACTGCACCGCATCCATCGTCAACTGTCGGACGTGAAAGATCGTCTGCAGAAAGGCCCCCGCCAGGTCCGCGTCGGGCACCAGGCCGTCGAACAACTCGATAAAGAACACACGACGGCCAAGGAGGCCGTGAAACGCACACGCATGGAAGCGGACGAAAAGCAACTCAGCCTGCGGCAGCGCGAAGCCAAGATCGTCGAGCTGCAGCGGAAGTTGAACGAGGCCCAGAGCAACGCCGAATTCAAAGCGTTCAAGGACCAAATCGCCGCGGACAAAGCGGCCAACGCCGTGTTGGAAGATGAAATCCTGGACCGGCTGGAGAAAGTCGACGAACTCCAGAAGCAGGTCCACGACGCGGAACAGAAACTGGCCCGGGTGCGCGAGGAACTGCAGCACACCGAAGAGCGGGTGGCGAAGGAACAGACCTCGCTGCACGCCGATCTGGCCCGCATCAAAGACCAGTTGAAACACGCCGAAGCCTCCTTGCCGCCGGAGTTCAAAATCGAATACGAACGGATCATCAAGGCGCGCGGCGAGGCCAGCCTGGCCGCTGTCGAAGGCGAATCCTGCGGCGGCTGCAACACCATGCTAACGCCCCAGATCATGAACCAGCTGTTCCTGTCCAAACCCATCTTCTGCAAGGTCTGTGGATGCATGCTGTACCTGCCCGAAGGCAGCGTCGAGGCAGGCAAGCGGCGATGAACTCGATGCGTTGCAGACATCCCGGCGAACGTTGGGCGTCAGCCCATCGGTGCAGTATCCCGGCGAACGTTGGGCGTCAGCCCATCGGTGCAGTATCCCGGCGAACGTTGGGCGTCAGCCCATCGGTGCAGTATCCCGGCGACCACGTTTCCGACCGTCTGCTGATTTTACCGAAGGTGCTCTTGCGAACTCCTAGCGCAAATGTGCCGGCATGTGGAAAAGCGGCGGGCTTACGCCGGCCGTTCGCCTCTCCGTATGCAACGACGGGGTCAAGCTGAACCCAAGGGAGACTTTTATGAGAAGCATATCCACCTCGGTCACGTCACTCGTGCCTCTCGGCTGTCTCGCAGGCTGGCTGTTGATCTTGCTTACCGCGTGGGGAGCGTGTTCCGGCGCGGAGGCCACGGCGGAAGGCGACGGCGGCGTGCGGACATTCTATGTCGACTCGGAGACGGGACGTGACAACAACGACGGGCTGTCCCCGGACCGCGCCTGGCAGAGCCTCGACCGCGTAAACGCCGCCGAATTGAAGCCGGGCGATACGGTCCGTTTCAACAGCGGCGGCGCATGGCGAGGCTCCCTCGTGCCGGCCAGTGGGGACGAAGGCGCGCCCGTCACGTATACGGCGTTTGGGCATGGCCCCAAACCGATGATCCTCGGTTCGCTGCCGCGCAATCGCACGGAGGACTGGGTGCTGGTTCGAGACAACATCTGGGCCACCTTGCCGACGGGGTACCAGTTGGGCGAGCAGATCTCAGATCTGCGCGGCAGCCGATGGAACCACCATCAAGAGGGCGGGGCGCACGTCGAGCTTGCTCACGTGGACGAACCGGCAGGACCGCTTGTCCGGATAACGTCGGCGGACAGCGGATCGGCGTCGAATCATCTGCAATTGTGGGGCCCCGTGTTGTCCGTGACGAAAGGCGACTGCCTGCTATTTACTTTCCGCGCCCGCAGCAGCAAGCCGTTCAGCTTCCCCGGTGCCGAGATCCTGCAGGGAGGTTCGCCATACACACGGTATGCCAAGTCAGGTCCGGCCGACCGTCCGGTGGGCACGGACTGGGACACGTATCAAGTGGCGTTCGACGTCTCGCAGTCGGCAGAGACCGGACGGCTGCACGTCAGCCTGGGCGGACGACTGCCCGCCGGCGCCGTGTTCGATTTCCAGCCGCAAGTCCTGCAGGCCGCCACGCCCAATATCGCCGATCCGCTGACCGTTGACGTGGGCAACATCATCTTCGACGGCGGCGCCGTCTGCGGTTGGAAGAAATGGTCGCTGGATGAACTCTCCAAACCCTATGACTACTACTATGACGGCGCGTCGCAACGGGTCTATCTGGTCAGCGAGGCCGCTCCACCGTCGCGCCACCGGAGCATCGAACTGGCCCTGGCCCGGCACGTCGTCAACCAGGGCGGCAAGCATCACGTGGTCTACGACGGACTGGCCGTGATGTACGGCGCGGCTCACGGTTTCGGCGGGGGAGGCACACACCACCTGGTGATCCGGAACTGCGATCTGGGCTACATCGGCGGGGCGCACCAGTTCACCCGGCCGGACGGCAAGCCGGTGCGGTTTGGCAACGCCATCGAGTTCTGGGGCGCCGCGCACGACAACCTGGTCGAAGGCTGCCGGATTTGGGAAGTCTACGACGCCGCCCTGACCAACCAGGGGCGGGGCGCCGATTCCAGGCAGATCAATATCACCTACCGCAACAACGTGATCCGCAATTCCGAATACTCGTTCGAGTACTGGAACAATCCCGAATCGGCCGTTACGGAAAACATCCGCTTCATCAACAACACCTGCGTCAACGCAGGAGGCGGGTGGGCTCATGCGCAGCGTCCCGATCCCAACGGCAGTCACCTGATGTTCTACACCAACACGGCCGCTACGTCGGGCGTCGAGATCATGTACAACATTTTCTACGGCGCGACCGACTGGGGCAGCCGGTATTCCAGCGGCTGGCAAGTGCTGCCCGACATGGATTTCAACCTGTGGTTCAGCCAGACCGGGGTGATGGCCTACTGGTTTCGGGAAAAGATCGCCGGGTTCGACGAGTACCGCCAAACCACAGGACTCGATGCCCACTCGCGGTTCGCCGATCCGGCGTTCGTCGATGCGCCGCACGACGACTACCGCCCGGGCCCGAACAGCCCGGCGCGCAAGCTCCGCCCGGACGGCGATCCGGTCGGGGCCGAAATGCTGTGGAAATGATGGCGGAAAACCTCTTGCCGCTGAACCCGGAGGGTTCCCAGACATATCATGGCGAACGGTGGGGCGTAAGCCCACCGGTGCATGGTTTCCGCAGGCGGTTGTTCATCTCTGGCATCCCTCCGGGATGCGAATTCATCGCGATGCAGAAGCTCGGTCCAAAATACTTGGAATCAGGCAAGGTGACTGATCCGTTGTTCAAATAGACCGCTTAGGAACGCTCACGAATCAACTTCCCCGTTTGTTCGGAGCGTCGTGCATACGAGCCGCAACTGGTGAATGCCCCCGGCTTGCCCGGGGGATCCTTACGTTTCTCGCTACACACGCTGGGCCTACTCCCGCCTCCCCCGCTTCGCCCGCGGCGGCTTCGCCGCCGCGGGCGAAGCGGGGGAGGAAGGGGGTGTGGGGCCGCCTCATGTAGCTGGAAGCGTGAGCCTCCACGGGACAAGCCCGTGGCATCCAAATTGCAGAACCGGATCGTTCGGCCAGCTCGTGTCGGCTGGTTGGTTTGAATGAGGAAGTTGTTTCGTGAGCGTTGCTACTGGTTCGGGCCTCGATCGCGCTCGGCTCCCCGAAATCGTTGCCGTCCTTGAGTTGCCGTCCTTGAATGGTCGTCGGTCAAGCCGGTATACTTGGCAGTGGAGGTGCTGTCATGCCGACGTACGAAACGTTGCTTGCGGACGCGATCCGCTTGCCGGTCGCGGATCGTATTCAGTTGATTGACGCGATCTGGGACACGCTGCCTAGCGATTCCCTGCCGCCACTAAGTGACGAATGGGTCACGGAGATTCAAAGACGCTCAGCCGAGTACGATGCTGGTTCCGCCGAAACAGTGTCTTGGGAACAGGTGAAGGCCGAGGCGCTGCGCCGGGTCGGAATGGCGGCGCCGGATGCTTCCTATTGACTATCTTTCCGGCGCACGGCTCGATTTCGACGAGTCGTTCGACTGGTATGCCGAAAGCAGTGCGCAGACAGCCGTGCGATTCGCGGCAGCCGTGGATGCGGCACTGGTAGAGGTTGCCGCGAATCCAACCAAATTTCCGCGTCCAGACGGTGTGCATCGAGAGTGCCCGGTCAGGAAGTTTCCTTTTCGCATCGTCTTCCGACTCGTCGACAAGCGGGTGCTGGTCGTTGCGATTGCGCACGCGAAACGTCGGCCCGGATATTAACGCCTTCGAGTCTGATGTGGACGACACTGCAGGCGTATACGGCTTCCGACTGTACGCATCCGTCATCTCTAAGGTCCTCGACGCGGCGGGCAAAACCGCAGATCCGCCGTCGAAGGATTGAGCCAACAAAGGGACAACTCGTCAAGGAGCGACGTTCCAGAAACCGTTGACGGGATGCAGAGTCACGATCCAAAATACTTGGAATCGGCAAGGCATCCAGACGACGGTTAATCGGACGGAGATCAGACGACATGATCAGTTTCGAGTTCGCTGGACGACCAAGCGGGACCCCGAGCCGGACCGGTGCAAACGGCGGCCATGCACGAGCCGACCGGGAACGACATGGCGCGCTGGCGGTCGCCGCGGCGTGGATCTCCGTCGTGGCGTGGATCGCTGTGGCGGCATCGGCTCAGGAACCGGCGGCCCCAGGCGAATCGACCGGCGCCGTCGTGACGCTGGATGACACGACGTCGCCCAACAGGGAGGCTGACCTGGGACAAATTGAATTGGCGCCGACCGGCAAGATCGCCGGGTGCGTCTCCGACTCCCGCACAGGGGCGCCTCTGCCCGGCGTTCAGGTCATTGCGCACGGATTAACGTGGCGTGGCGAAGGCAGGGGGACGACCGATGCCAACGGCCGATACTCGATCGGCGGGCTGGAGCCGGCCTATTACAGCGTCCAGGCCGAATCCGTAGCGGCGGACCCGCGGCTGGTGGTGCCGGTTCACGATCCCGTGCAAGTCGAAACAGGGAAGATGGCCCGGGCGGACTTTGCCGTCCGCGAAGGCGTGCGGATCAGCGGTCGAGTGGTGGACGCGGTGACCGGAGAACCGCTACCGGAAGCGACGGTATCGTGCCGGATTACCAAGGTGCCCGATCAATCGGCCATTTCCGTGTGGCGCCAGACGTGGGTCGATGCGGGGGGCCGGTTCGAGGTGTGCGTGCCGCCCGGCATCTGTGAACTCCGCACCTACGCCGGCATGCGACGGGCGGTCGATGATTCGTCGCGGACGATCGACGTCGGCGAGACGCCGCCGGATCCTCGACCCAACGCGGTACTTCCCACCGCAGTGAGCAGGCAGAATCGTGGCTAAATTGAACCCCCTGTTTGTTGATGAAGGCACATCCCATGATCCAAAATTTATCCGCCTCGTTCGGACCCTTGTCCGTACTCTGTCTGTGGATGTTGTCCCAGGCCGCTAATGGCTTCGGCGGCGAGCCTGCCCGGCAGGCCGAAAACCGGCCCCAGCCGGCGGGAATTGTCATGGACGATGACGCCGCTGCTTATTCGGGCGATTGGGTGCAGAGTTCAAAACAGCCGCCACTGGTGGGCCGCGCCTACCGGCACGACGACCAGCGCGGCCAGGGACGGAAGACGGCGAGGTTCGCGCCGAACATCGCCGAGGCCGGGACCTACGAAGTGCGGCTGATCTACGTCGCCACTTCGAATCGGGCCACCACCGTGCCCGTCACCGTGGTCAGTGCGGATGGCACGGCGCAGGTCACCGTCAATCAACGTGAAGACGTGCTCGAGCGAGGCGTGCCGCGGGCCCTGGGTGTGTTCCGTTTCGAAGCGGGCGAGCAGGGTTATGTCGAGGTCTCGAACCTCGCAGCTGACGGCTTCGTCGTGGTCGACGCCGTGCAATTCGTGCCGGTCGAAATCGCGCGAGCGGAACGCGCGGGCCAGCGCGAGACGGGCTTCCCGGAACGGACGAGCGCCGGCGGCGAGCCTGGTGCCGGCGCAGTGCGAAAGCAAATGGCTGCGGCCGTCGCCGTTTCGCCTCTCGCCGCAAGAACCGCCGAACGTTTGAATCCGCCTCGCCCGAATGCGGAACCGGTCCAGTTGGCTCGCGACACGCGGCCCGCCGAAGTGGACGGCAAGATGTCCGATCTGGTCGTGGTCGGCGCCACCGGCGGCGGCGTGGCCTGTGCGGTTCGTGCGGCCCGCGAGGGCTGCACGGTGCTCCTGGTCCAACACAACCAGCACCTCGGCGGCATGATGACCAACGGCCTGATGCAGTGGGATGCCTTGGACGGCGGGCCGCGAGCACCGCTGTTTACCGAGTTGTTGGGCAACATCGAACGGCATTACCGCGCGGTCTACGGCGAGAACTCGCCGGACCACCAGACCATCCGTTACACGCACGAACATTATCCAATCGGCTGGGCCGAGCCGCACGTGGCCGAACGGGAATTCAATCGCCTTGTCGCGGCCGAGAAGAACATCACGCTGGTTTTGGACCACTATCCGACAGCCGTCGAGCGCGACGGTCCGTTGCTGCGGAGCGTCACGTTGCGCGAGTATGGCGGCACGCGGGAAATCCGTGTCCGCGGCGAACGGTTCGCCGATGCCACGTACGAAGGCGACCTGCTAGCCCTCGCCCGCGTGCCGTATCGCGTCGGCCGCGAAGCGCGCGAGGAATTCGACGAGCCGCATGCGGGCAAAGTGTTCTGCAACATCGCCACCGGACCGGCTCCGCGCGACGCGGTCGAAGGCCGGCTGAACATCCGGCCCTACGGTTCGCACCAAGGAACCATCGATCCGGCCAGTCCGTTCACCGCCGACGGCGCGGTGCAAGCCTCCAACTATCGCTTCTGCGTCACCAAAGACCCTGCGAACCGCATCCTGCTCGCCGAGCCGCCGCCGAACTACCGCCGCGACGAATACCTGCACTACGAGCGGAAGAGCATCGCGACCAACGCCGGCCCGAACTTCAAGTCCCACATGAACAGCCCGATCCTGCCCGGCGAAAACCACGCCTATCCGGAGGCCGATTGGCCACAGCGGGAAGAGATTATCCGCCGGCACTTACAGTTTGGCCTGGGACTGATGTACTTTCTGCAAAACGACGGATCGGTGTCACCGACGGCCCGCGAGCGGTTCCGCGAGTGGGGTTTGCCCAAAGACGAATTTGCCGACAACGGCCACATTCCGTACGAGATGTACGTGCGCGAAACGCGGCGGATCGTCGGGCGGCACGTGTTCAGCGAGCACGACAACTCGCTTGCTCGCGGTTTGGCTCGCACTCCGATCCACCCGGACAGCATCGCCGTCACCGACTGGTACATGGACTCGCACGCTTGCACCACCGAGAGCCGGCCGGGCTATCACTATGACGGCAAGTTGATCCTGACCGAAGAATCCCGGCCGGCGCAGATTCCCTACCGTGCGCTGTTGCCGCAGGGGGTGGACAACCTGCTGGTGCCCGTGTGCTTGAGCGCGACCCACGTGGCCTGGGGCGCCGTGCGGCTCGAGCCGGTCTGGATGCAGACCGGCGAAGCCGCCGGAGTGGCCGCCGCGTTGTCCAAGCAGCACCGGACCACTCCTGCCCAACTGGATCCCGACCTGTTGCTGCGCACGCTCGCCGCGCGGCGGCATCTGGTGAGTTTCTTCAACGACCTGCGCGTCGACGGTCCGGAGCCGTGGCTGCCTGCCGCGCAGTATTTCGGCACCAAGGGCTTCTTTCACGATTACGACGCGCGGCCGGGCGAACCGCTGAAGGCCGCGACCGGCCGGCTGTGGGCCGAAGGTTTTGGCAGGGTCGGGCAGGGCCAACTCGACCCCAACGCCCTGGCCCGGAAGATCGCCCAAGCCGAAACTGGGGACGGACCGCCGCTGTCCGCCGAAGCCTTCGCCCGCCTGCTGCCAGGGGCCGCGATGGCGAAAGTGACGGAACCCCAAGCCGCCGTCACCCGCGGTACGGCTCTGCAGTGGATGTGGGAGTTGCTGCCGTAGTGCGATCCAGTCGGCTTGCAGTGCCGGCAGACACACGAAGCAATGGCCGTCTGATAGGGATAGCCACCTCAGCACCGTTCGAGAAATAAGTGAGCGGCAAGGCGCTAGTCGCCGGTTCCTGATCGTCCGGATTGGCAGCATTACCGGCGGCTAGCGCCCAATGCCACTTACTTTGTAGCGGCACGGCGCGAGCCGTCCGGTATTACAGTCGTAAAACCGGGCGGCTCGCGCCGCTCCGCTAACAAAAACGCCCCCAAATGGTCCCAAAGTAAGCGGCATTGGACTAACGCCAGTACTCTCGCGCAGGTCCCGTTACGCGGCCC
Organism: uncultured Pirellulaceae bacterium; assembly: GCA_964645045.1. Taxonomy (GTDB): domain Bacteria; phylum Planctomycetota; class Planctomycetia; order Pirellulales; family Pirellulaceae; genus Anammoximicrobium. The sequence continues at coordinate 21,804 of CAZXYZ010000062.1, forward strand.
TCCCATCCACTCGACTTCCACGGAAACGATTCCAGCAGCGGAAGGGGATCCCAGGCGATCCGGGACCACCGCCGAACCTGTTCCTCCCACTCGTCCCACGGAATCCGCCGCTGGACGAGCGTCCCCGTCGCATCCATCCGCCCGACCGATTCAAGATAGTCGAAGTACTTGAAATCGTCATGCACGAACGTCGTGCGACGCAGACAGAAATCCTTGAGCGGATTCCGTCCCGTAGCGAACCACGCGTTGGGGATCCCATAGGCGTCGGCCACCACCAGGCCGTGCAGGCTGCTGGCGGCCACTCGCCGGCAGGCGGTCAGCCGCCGGATGTACCGCGCCGGTGACGAACAGGGGTTGATCAGGATCACTCGCCGACGATCCGCCGGGCGCGGACGCAGACGCTCGGCAAACAGGATCCAGGCCAGCAGCGGATAATCGATGAAGTGCGGGATGATGCCCCAGTCGTGGACCGGATCCGAACGCCCCGGGAAGAGCAACGGCACGAGCAAGGCCGGATCGCCTAACGGCACGTCAGCCGGATACCCACAGCGGGCCAGAGCCGCCCGCGTCCGTGGCCCCCGCACGGCGTGAACGGTCAGCCCGGCGGGGATCCGCGCGTCGCCGGCGATCAGCCCCGAACCCCAGATGTGCCAACCGGGATGGCACGCTTGGACCACGCTGCCCACCGCCGCCAACACGGGCCGTCCGGCCGCCCGCGTATCCCACCGCATAGTACTTGACGCCGCACAACAATCCGAACGCGCACGCGGCGTAGACCAGCGCCCCGCGTTGGCTCAACCTCAGATACCGCATCCCGAACAGCAGGGTTGCCAGGAAGAGTGCCGCCACGGCCATGTCGTTCTTGGCGTCCGGCGACTGCCGGAACACGACCCAGTTCGAGACAACGGCCAATCCCGCCACGTGGCTCAGGCGGCGCCCCAATCCAAGTTCGCCGCCCAACTCGACCGCCGCCCCGGCAAACAGCACCAGCGCCGGCAAGTTGGTCAGGCCCGTCAGAAAGTCCCCAGAAAACGGCCCCACACACCACAGCCCGACCAGTTCCACGTTCGCCGCGTTGTACCACACAGGATCGTCCGGCGCGTACAGGCTGCCGGCGCGCAGCCACTGGTCGACCAGCGGCAGGTGGTACATCAACGTGTCCCAGTCGCTGGGGAAATTCAGCAGCGCCACGCCGCCCACGCGGGCTGCCATCCACGCCAGCCAGATCCCCACAGAAACACCCAGAACCGTTCGCCAAACCACCAGCCCCCGGCCGCAAGTCCCGTCGAATCCTCTGCTGCCGCCGGGCGGAGTTCCACCGGTTGGCCAAGACGCTTGGCACTGGCCAGCAGCACCCAACCGCACAACGTGCCGCTGACCAGCAGCGCCGGACCGTTCAGCAGCTCCGCAGCGCCCGTCGTCACGGCGGCCAGGACCACCGCGGCCCACCAGAACAGCGCGATCTGGCAAGCGCGCACAATCGCACCCGCCTCGGGCATCAGCAGCCGGCTCGCGCGCCACCCGGCCCACAGCAGGAACATATTCACCGCCATCCACACAGGCGCCATGGCCGCATCGATCATCATCGGGTGAGCGCCAGCTTGCAGCCCGTCTATCAGGAACTGTTGGATCAGTTGCCGAGCGAAGCGGTGCTGAATGTGGACGAGACCGGCCATAAGGACTCCGGGCAGCGGATGTGGACCTGGGCCTTCCGGGCGGCGCTCTATACGTCTTCAAGGTTTCGCCGTCCCGGGGATCCGACGTGTTGCTGGAGGTCTTGGGACAAGAGTTCTCCGGTTTGCTGGGCTGTGACTATTTCTCTGCGTATCGGAAGTACGCCCGACTCAACGAAAACGTCCTGCTCCAGTTCTGTTTGGCCCACTTCATCCGAGATGTGAAGTTTCTCGTCGAGCACCCCGATCCGCAGAACCAAGCCTACGGCCGGCGGCTGGTAGACGATTTGCGAAAACTCTTCGGCACGATTCATCGGCGTGAGGAGTACGCTTCGGACGCCACGTTTCGCCAAGCCTTAACTTGCGCCCGAAATGCGCTCCTCTGGGACGCCACCTTCGAAGCCCCTGCCACCAAGGAAGCCGACAACCTCGCCGAGCGGTTCTTCCAACACAGCGAGAGCTACTTCCGCTTCATCAGCGAACCCGAAATTGAACCTACCAACAACCTGGCCGAACAAGTGCTCCGGTTCGTGGCCATCCATCGACGCTTGACCCAAGGCACCCGCGGCCCGGCCGGGCAACGTTGGTGGGAACGGATCTGCACGGTCGTCGCGACGTGTGGGCAACAGGGCCGATCTGTGTTCCTCTTCCTCCGCGAGGTGGTCACGCAATTCTTCGCCGACGAACCGACTCCGTCGCTAGCGCCGGGCGGGACGTGACGCATTCTGGCGTACCGCTTTGCCACGCCAGTCGCTGCTCACCGTCGCTTGCCGTTCGCCGTCCGCGCCACGGGGGCCGAGGCCTCACCAAGCCCGGCTTCCCTTCCTCCCGGCGATCCGCGATGATGCTCCGTAGGTGAGGCCGCCGGGACCCGCTGAATTCCCTCCTGTGCCCTGGCACCGTGCCGCGTAGAACGCTTCCCGCGCAACAGCGATTCACGCCGCTCGCTGCCGATCGGGAACGTGAAACAAGCACGGCCCCGATCTTGAGTCACTTGCCAAGGCCCGGCACCTCAGGCAGAATCCGTGAACGGTTACCCGGATTCAAATACACGAGAAAATGCACTAAGGGCTAAAGCAATACACAAGTATCTTGCTGAGCACATGTCAATCATGGCGACATTAGACGATTGTGTGCATTTCTAAAGTCGTGGCATGCAGTTCGGGCCCTGCCGTCTCCTCAGATCATCCCTTTCTCGGATGTCTCGAAAGACCACCCATTTGATAGAAGGCATGGGCCTGCTGATGCCTGGTGCCGTCGAAAACGCCCGTTCCTGGCGGGCGTAGGTCGCCTCCAGCGACTGCTCGAAGTGCGTCCTGCTTCCGCACTCAGGTCACATCCACCCGCCGGATCGGCGCCGTGGTGGCACTCGACACAATAGTTGTCGAGCACCGGCTGAACCACGCTGGGGAAATCGACCACACCGTCGTGGCCTCAGGCCGGATGTTCGAGTTGCTGTGGCGGATGCCGTGCCGCCAATGGCAGCGGTGCCGCGGCAAGCGGTGCTGCAGCCGTCCGGATCGCTGAAAATGGACCGTGACTGCTCCGGCCGAGAAGGATCGACGATGCGAATACTGCACCCCGGACTGCGAGGCCTCGCCGCCCAAAGGTCTTGGCCCGCGGCCGGCGGGGCGCTGAGCGGATGCCGGACCACCATCGCAATCGGCGGCAGGGTTTCGGTGGCCAGCGTCTCCGGCCAAGCCCAATCCCCGGGCTGCACCAGCACCCGGGCCACCCAGACGCTGCCAGGCGCGGCGAGTTTGATGACGAAACGGCCCGCGTCATCGCCGCGCTCGGGTATCAGCGTGAAAGGCACCGTTTGCCAATCTCCGCCCGCCACGGACGATCGAGTTGCCGCCAACGCCTGCCCGTCAACCGACTCTGCGGCCAGCAGCAACTCGGTTGGTCGGTCACAGCGGACCCAGAGCCAACCCTGATAGCGGCGGCCTGCCAGCCAGGCAAGACTCCGACCCTCGGGACCGCGGTGCTCGAAACCGACCTCGCCTTCACCACCCAAGAAAGCGATCCGCTGGGCGCGCCGCTTGGGATCCGGGCCATCGACGATGGTGAATTCGCCTCGTGCGGACCCGCGGCACACTGGCATCCAGGGATCGCAAATCTCGGTAGCGATGCCGGCAGGTTCCAACGCGATCGGTTTTCTCGTGTCTGCGGTGGAGATCCAGAAGTTGCGGTAACGCGCTTCCCGCTGCCAGGATCGAAAGGCCACGCCGCCGCCAATCAGTGGGTACACGCGGTCTTCGTAAACCAGCATGCTCTTGCCATCGACAACAATTTCCAGCGTGGTTTCCGACATGCGGATGACCAAGGCAATCCAGCGGTTGACGGGCACGGGGCAGGGAACGTCCTGGATCGGCTTGAAATTCTGCCGGTGCCGGCCGAGACGCGAATGTCCGGCGGCGGCGTCCAAGGCGACTTCGTAGCCAGCAAAGCTGTCCGCCCCCACGCCCGGATCGCTCAGCTTGACAATCAGACCCGCGTTGCCCTGCGCGGCATCGGGCAGCAGCACTTCGACGCCAACCTCGCCGCGGGCAAATTGCGGCTCGTCGGCAACCAATTTCGGCCCCGGCCCCGCCGGGGCATGGAGCACGCCGTTTTCGACCTGCCACGTTCCGCCATAGGCCCGAAATCCCCGAACGGTTCGTGCTTCGTCAAGGGCCTGGAAGTTGTCGTCGATGCCCATCCGCGAATCGAGTTTGGAATCTTGTGCCGCCGCAGCGGTCGAATCGAAGCACGGCGAACCGGCCAACAACAAGCCAAGGGAGAGCGTTGCGTTTCGGTACATGGAGAATCCCTTTTTCATTTCGGCACGGGCACCACGACGCTTTTGTCAGGGACCGTCCCGTTCCGCTTCAGTCCGGGCGTTAGGGATTGGTCACGCTAGGGCTTTCCATCTGTCCAGCGAGCGGCCGTCGGCGGGGCTTTGCCCAGCGGCCACAGTTCCCAGCGCCGGACGTAGACCTCCGCCAGTTCGGTCTGAATCAGGATCGCCCCCGCCGAGGGATCGGCTTCGAACCCTTCGCTGCACTTGACTCCGTTGAGCCGCTGCTCGATGCGCCGGCCGTCGCAGATCACCTCCAGCCGGTTCCATTGGCCCAGCGGGTTCTCCAGTTCCTCGCGGCCGCGGTAGCCGACGACATCTTTCCAGTCGGGGTCGCGGCCGTACCAATTCACACGCCCGTCGTGCAGCGTGCAGCGTTCGCCTCCGGCTTGCCACACCGTTTCTCCGTCGCGGTCCTTGGTTGCCTCCGCGGTCAGCGAAGCCACGATGGGATTGCCGTCGGACCGCTTGCCGGAACAGACGATGAAGTCGCCCGTGCCCCCTTCGATCATCTGGGCCTCGATGCCGGCCATGAAGATGCCGGCGTAGCTCCCGTCGGGCTCGGCGCAGTGGACGATCACGCCCGAGTCGCGGGCGCGGTCCACCCGCTTGCCCCAGGTCTTGCCTCCCCAGCGGAACTCGAGGATCAAGTGGTAGTCCTGGTAACCGTCCTGGGTCCGGACGTAGCCCAACCCGTCGCCGGAAATGTGGAGCATCCCCTGCTCGACGGTGAACACGCGACGCGGGTCCTCGTGCTTAGCATCCTGGAGCCAGGTGACCAAGCCGTCGAGGTCGCGGCCGTTGAAGGGGCGGATGACGGCGTCGGTCGGACGGATCGCCTCTGCGCACAAGGTGATCGTGGAAATGGCCAGCAAGACAGGCAGCATCAGAGCGGTGGAAATCCGCATGATAGAATCCTTGTGCGATGGGTGGTTGAGGTGGGGAGTGTCGGCTTAGGGAACGGACTTGAACCCGGAACTCATGGTTGATAACCCCGATAGGTGATTGTGGAGGCTTTCCTATGAATTCCCTTTTCCGGCGTGTCCGTCAGCCGATTGTAGAATTCGAACCAAGCCGTGGATACCTCCAACTTGCCGGAACGGGCGTATCGGCAAGTACCGGTAATCAGCCTGGTGGTCGGGGCGATGATCTTGATCGTGGCCTAGTCCTTCTTCCGCATTCACCTTCAATCGTCACACCGCGGCTCGGCCTGGCAACGGCAGGGCAACAATTCCAGCCGCGTGGCGGCCAGCCCGCTGGAACTGCACGGCTCGTCCCGCGACCATGCTTCCAGCGGGAACTTGCGGCGCCCGAAGATGTGGATAGCCGTGGCATCCAATGCCCGGTCGAATCCACAGCGGGGCTGTCTTGGCGTCAGGTGATTGCCATACTCACCGCTTGAACACGGGAAAGGCGGGCCGCATGGTACAGATGCCCCAGCCGTTTGAACGACTGGTTCACGCGTATGGCTCCCGTGCTCTCGGTCACCTCCGACTCCGGGCGAGGTCGAGGAGAACCGCTAATCAACGCTGATGATCAGAACGTTCCGGGTGACCGAGCGGCGACAGGACAGGGCAACCATCCCGCTGGACGCAAACTCCGCTTCGCTCGTCCACCCGTTGGTTCGTGCCTCATCGTGGTGGATCGCCGCGACGGGCCGATCGGCACATGATTCTACCACCCACCAGGGCATCAGCAACCACGACAAAGCCGCGCACGCCGCCACCGACCCCGCGTCGGTGGAGCGACGACGGAAAGGCTAGATGCCGCGTCACCCGCCCCCGCGTACCCCTTCCCTCTCCCTTCCGCCGCCTGCGGCGGCGGAAGGGAGAGGGAAGGAATGGGGTGGGACTTTCCGGGGCGCCCTCTTAGCCTGCCAGTCACACTTCCGCCGACACGAAGTCGGCGGTGAAGCCCCGGACTGCCCGTCGCCACGCCGTCGCGCTGATCCATGGGTGCGAGCGGCCAGCGCGCCGAGCCTTGCATTGCCGCCATCAGCAGCACGCTGCTGCCACGTGAAGCCAATCAACCCATCCCAATCGCGGACACCGAAGTACCACCGCCCGAGCCCTCGAGCCAATTCACGTCGCCATCCCAGATCCGCGCACCCGATGGCACGAACCACTAATTTGCGAAACCGGTAATCACCGAACGTGGTACCCGCGATAAGCAGCAAAAACGGTGCCCTATCGCGGCCGACCGGATGATTGACTCGACAGCGTAACCCCCTAATTGTCAATAGGTCGCAGCGAAAACGCGGCTCTCCTTGATTCCGTAATAGGGTCCCGAACGCGGTCGGATATCGCAGCGACGAATTGCGAATCCGCAGTCGGATACCGTCTCGAACGGTGCTTACTTGTCGCCCAGGCGGATGATCAGCGGTGCGTCGCTCACGAGCAGTCCTTTCTGTTTCTCCACCCAATGCCAGTTGATCGGATCGTCGTGATAGCCCACGCGGGCCCACTTGAAACCGGCGTCGTAGTGCAGCGGCCAGTACCAGCGGTGCGAGGCGAGATCCATGCCCGGGCCGTGATGGGTGGAATTGACCGTGACCCCGCTGCCGCACGTGGCCAACGCCACGTTGCGGCCGGCGACGTCGTAGACCTCGACCTCGGCCAGCGAGAACGCGTACAGGATGTTCTCGACCAGCGGCAGGTCGCCTGCCAGGATCCAGATTTGCTTCGCCGGTTGAGCCGCAAAGCGGAACTCGCAGTCGAGTTTTGCCGGCGAATCGTCCGAGGGGCCGTCGAAGACGGTCGCCCAGTGGCTGCTGTCGCGGCTGACCTTGATGGTCACCGTGGCCGGCACGCCGCGGCCCACTTCCGCCGCATCGCGGATCGGCACCCAGCCCAGCGTGCTGCGGGGTTGAGCGGAGGGCGGACGTTTGCGAAGCACCACGCGATCGATCTGACGTTCCAGCGGCAGATCGATGCGGATCCACACGGGCTGCGCGTCGGGCCGCGATTGGCCGTGGCTCATCCAGCACGTCTGGCGGTTGCCGTCGATCAGGTGGATCGCCTCGACCGGCAGATAGTCATTCGCCGTGGAACGCGGCATGCGGGTCGTGGTCACGCCCAGATAGTTCCGCCGGATCTGGCTGCTGTCCTTGGGAGGCACTTTCACGCGCGGGGCCAAATTGCCGGCCTGCAGCGGCGCATCGTCGAGCAAATTGGGACCCTCGCCCAAGACCCAGCAAAATCCGAACCGCTTGATCGGCACGTCGCCGCAGCGGGTCTGCACCTGGGGTTGCTCGCTCTGGGCGCTGGCGAGGGTGCCCGATATCGCGACCCCAAGTACTGTCAGGATCATCGCGTACGGGTATCTCATGGTTCCTTTTCCTGCAGATCGCGACTGCCTCTGACTCGTTTTAACTCGGAGCCAACGGCGACGGCCAGACACGGGCAACTATTCCGATTTCCAGCGGGCCAGAGCAATTTGTTCGTAGGGCGATTTCCCGCCACGCTCGTAGACACACAAGACCGTACCGTCGGCGGTGATCGCCAGGTCGGAGTAGGCCGAGGGCCCGGCGTGAAGCAACTGGCCGGCCGACCAGGTTTGGCCCGCATCGGCGCTCAGACGCACCGTCAGCCGCAGGCGTTTCGGGTCGGCGGCGTTGGAAAAGAGCAGGCGGGCGGGCCCGCTGCCGGGCAGACGCAGCAGGGCGCCTTGGCATTGCGGGTCGACCAGTTCTTCCACCAATTGGGGCCGGCTTCAACTCAGGCCGCCGTCGGCGCTGGTGGCCACCGCCCGGCACTTCGCCTGACGATTTCGCATGTTAAGCAGCAGGTTTCCCCCGGGCAGCTCTGCGACGGTGCACTCGTTCAACCCCTTGACGTCGGCCGGCACGATCCCGCCCGCCTTCCAGGTCATCCCGCCGTCGTCGCTGTAGGCCACGCCGCTGCGGTAGTCCTTGCCGATCTTGTCGTTCAGCCACAGCGGCGCCAGCAGGCGGCCCGCTGCCGTTTGAATCCCGTGCCCGGGCCCGGTGCCGAGTCGGGCGAACGGGAATGCAAACGGCCGCAAAGCCTCGGTGATCTCCCGGGGCTTGGAGAACGTCCAGCCGTCGTCGGTGGTCTGTGTGCAGAACGCCTGGCGATTATTGCGGCAAAACAAGAGGTGAATTGTCCCGTCGGCCGCAGGGATGGCGCAGGGATTCCCAATCGTGATCGGCTGATCGCCGCCTTCTTCATGCACCACCTGCACCGGTTGCCAGGTTCTGCCTCCGTCCAGGCTCCGCCGCAGCAGCAGGTCGATATCGCCGTCGTCGCGGGCGCTGGTCTTACGCCCCTCACAGAAGGCCAACACCGTGCCCCGGGCGCTCACGACGATCGCCGGGATGCGGTAGGTGTGATAACCGCCCTGCCCGGAGACGAACAGCGGCACATGTTCGGGGTCCGAGCCGTAGGTGAGGGAGGCCGGCCAGCAAACCAAGAGCAGAATCGCGGGGTAGAGGTTTCGCATGGTTTGATTCCGGGAATCGAGGTTGACTCAGAGGCAGTGCCGCGTCGCCGGCCAGCGATGGCCCTGGTCGGGTGCTCGTCATCGCCGGACGTCGTAACAGTACAGCGTATCGTGATACCGCAGGAACAGCCTGCCTTGACAAAGCACGGGATGGGCCCAGACGTCTTTACCTTCTGCCAGCCGTAACGTGCCAACGGTTTGAAATCCGGCATCCGTCCGTTCCTGCAGCAGCATGACGCCCGGTGCGGTCAGACAGTAGAACCGTTCTTCAGCGAAGATCACCGAACCGCCGGGCTGGTCGCTCACCTGCGTCGGTTTCCCCGTCGCCACGTCGATCATGACCCAGCCCCGCATCTCGCCGCGGCTGCTCGCTCCGCACAGCCGGCCGTCGGCGCAGACCGTCCCGCCATGACTGATCGACAGCTCGCGAGTCCAGGCCCGTGTCGCCGAGCCGTCGCCAAGCTGGACGCCAAACACAGCGCCGTATCCGCGGCTGGAATTGGTCAACAGCAGCCGCGAACCGTCGAGCACCGGCGTCGTGTTGACCGTATTGTTCGGATCCACTTGCGGCAGTTGCCAAACCAGGGTGCCGTCTTCCTCGTCCACGGCAAACACATAATTCGAACCGCCGTTGACCAGCAGCTTGCGATTGCCAGCGCTGATCAGGATCGGCGAAGAATAGGATGCCTGTTCGCCGTCCAGTGCCGGCGTGGCCCAAATCGGCGCGCCGGACCGCTTGTCGTGAGCCACCATCAGTCCCTTGGCCCCCGCAGGCGTCGCAAACACACGGTTACCATGCACGACGACGGACTCGCTGATGCCCCACATAATGTTCTTCGCTTCGTATTGCTGCAGCACATTCACAGCCCATGCTTCGGCGCCCGTCGCGGCATCCAGACACGCCAAGCGTCCATGCGCGTTTAGGTGGTACAGCTTGCCGTCGTCGTAGGTGCAGGACGACCGTGCGCCGGGGTACGAATTCTTCCAGGGCTCGCCGTTCGCGGTTTTCCAATGGGGCTGGCCATCCAGCGTGAACGCGCTGATCGCCAGCTCCTTGTCCTGGTCGCCTGTGATGTAGACTCGATCCGCGACAACGATCGGGGACGAGTAACCTTGGCCGATGCCGGAGACTTGCCACAGCAGTTTCGGGCCGCCGTCGGGCCAGGATGGCAGCAGTCCCGTTTCCGCAGAGATTCCGTCCCGGCGGGGACCTCGCCATTGCGGCCAGTCCGATGCCGCGGCGGCAATCAACGTCGGCGTCGGCTCTTGCGCAGCTGTCGTCAACGGCGCAGCGGCCGTCAAAGCTCCCAGGCACACGAATCCAACCATGCGGGCAAAACGTTTGGGCACGATGCTTTCTCCAAGCTTGGGGTGCAGCGAAAGACGAGCATCATACCGCCGCCGGTGGCCGGAACCCAGCGGGGTCGGCAGCAATTTCCCCGGCCCGGGGCGGCCAGACCGGAAAGACCTCGGCGGACAGGGCGTTTCCAGGCGGAGGCCCGGGAACGAGGCTCAAAAACACGGAAGATCTCGCCTCGGTCGATCTCGCATTCGCTCCGTCTTCGTGCCGTGCGGCGGGCGTTCGGGAATAAACCGCCGTCCACTTGGATCATTACTTGTGAGGGAAGGACCACTTTGCTTTTGGCGAACCGGGCGGCGTCAGCCCAATGCCACTTTCTTTGGGACCATTTGGGGACGTTTTTCTTAGCGGAGCGGCGCGAGCCGCCCGGTTTTCCGACTGTAATACCGGACGGCTCGCGCCGTACCGCTACAAAGTAAGTGGCATTGGGCGTCCGCCCCCGGTTGTTCGTGGATCAGTCCTTGTGAAGGAATGGCACTGCAGCGGGGGATGCAATCATGACGCAGAATCGATCGGTGGCTTGGTGTGCCTGCCTCGTGGCCGTGCTGGGGTGCGGCGCCGAGATGAAGTCGGACTACGCGACGAGCACGGCCGTGCCAGCGCCAAACGTGTCTCCGCAGTCGGCCGTCGAGGCCCTGTCAGCGGCTGCGTCATCCGAGCAGAACCTGCCCGGCAAGCGGTCGGTCACCGAGACGGACGTGACGAAACGGCGGATTATCTACCGCGCGGACGTCGATCTGGTGGTTGAGCAGTTCGAGCCGCTGCCGGAACAGATCGAGGCGGTGGTGAAGCAACATGGCGGCTTTGTCTCCGCGTCCAACATCACAGGCTCCCCGGGCAGCCCGCGCAGCGGACGCTGGACGACCCGCGTGCCGGTGGACCGGTTCGCCGATTTTCTCACGGCCGTGCGGCAGTTGGGCGAAGTCCGCAGCATCAACTCGACGTCCGACGATGTGACCGCCGAATACTACGATGTCGAGGCCCGCATCCGCAACAAGCAGCAGGAGGAGGAACGGCTGTTGAAATTGCTGGCGGAGGCCACCGGCAAGCTGGAGGAAGTCCTTGCGGTCGAGCGGGAACTGTCCCGGGTGCGCGGCGAAATCGAGCAGGCCCAAGGCCGGCTGCGCGTGCTAAAGGATGTCACCGAGTTGACGACGGTGACCGTCAGCGTGACTGAGATCAAGAACTACGTCCCCGAGCAGGCTCCCACCTACTTGACCCGCGTCCGCCGCGCGCTGGCCGCCTCGACGAGCACCCTCATCATCACGGCCCAGGCAGTGTCCCTGGTGGCGGTCGCTTTCGTCCCCTGGCTGCCCGTGCCGTTGGTGCTGGTGCTGATCGTCCTGGCGGTCCGCCGGTTGCGGCGTCGTTCCCGGTGACGGCGCTAACCGGGCTGGAGTGTACGCTTCAGCGTGTTATTTGCGGCGGGCATAGCCCGCCTGGCACGCTAAAGCGTGGACTCCAACAAGCCCGACCGTGCTCGGCGCGGGTTTCCTGACCCCGCCGAAACCGCCGACCGCAGGTCTCCTTTGCGGTTTCCCGCGGAAACATCCATTCTCGGCCGCCGTCTTACTGCCGCCCCATCGCGGCGCGGATGGCGTCCTCCGGCGAGACCAGATGTCCCGAATTGTTCGGGTCATCCGCGATCGAGAGCAGCGCGCCCCTGACGTCGCCGTTGAAGGCGTTGCCGACCGGGCCGTAGTCCGGCGAGACGGGGGCACCCGAGTCCTCGCCGACGTCGCAGCCGTCGTCGGCGGAGAAGATCATCGCCTGCGTCATCGCAATGTTGCCTTGTCCCACCGGCTTGCCGTCGACGAACAAGGTCACCTTGCCGCCCTTGCCGAGGCCGCCGCCGGCGTAGGCAAACTCCATGCGCACCTGGTGCGCACCCGCGGGCAGCGCGCTGGTGGACTCGACAAAGTAGTGGTTCACTCCGGCTACGTTGTAGCAGTACTTGAGCTTGCCGCCTTTTGCGTACAGGCTCCAGCCGCCGATGTTCGCGCCCTGGGCCACGATCACGCCCTCGGCTCTCGACTTGGGCACGTCGATCTCGGCGGTGACGGAATGGGATTTATTCTTCAGGTTCAGGACGCAATTCTCGCTCAGCCGCCCCATGCCGCCGAACAGGAGCTGGGTGTTGCCCCGGATCAACGTCGGCCGGCCGGCGGTATCGGAATTCATCCGTTCACCCACCCGGTCGTCCAGCGGCAGCACCTTGTAGCGCGTCGCCTCGATCAGGAATTGACGCTGCAATTCGTGGAGTTTCTCCGGCATCTGCTGGGCGAGGTTGTTCGCCTGGCTCCAGTCCTTGTCATCGTACAGCTCCCACACGTCGTCGTCGAACGCCACCGTCTTGGCGCCGATCAGCAGCCAAGGTGTCCGGTGCTTGGTTACCGCGGTCCAGCCCTGGTGATAGATGCCGCGGTTGCCGAAGATCTCGAAGTACTGAGTCTGGTGACGCTCGGCGGCCTGGGCATCGTCGAACGAGTAGCGCATGCTGACGCCCTCGATGGGGTCCTGCTGGATGCCGTACACCGACTCCGGTTGCGGAAGGCCGGCCACCTCGAGGACGGTCGGCGCCACGTCGATGACGTGGGTGAACTGGGTGCGGATCTCGCCCCGGGCCTTGATCCCCTCGGGCCAGTGGACGACGGTGCCGTTGCGCGTCCCGCCCCAGTGCGAGGCGATCTGCTTGGTCCACTGGTACGGAGTGTCCAGGGCGTGCGCCCAGCCCACCGCGTAGTGGTTGTAGGAATCCGGCCCGCCAAGTTTGTCGAGCCGAGCCATGAGGAACTCCGGCGTTTCAAGGGCCGCCAGGCCGTTGAAGTTGGCCATCTCGTTGTACGCGCCGTTCAACGTGCCCTCGGCCGAAGCGCCGTTATCGCCGACGATGTAGTAGATTAGCGTGTCGTCGAGGATCTTCAGCTTGTCGAGCATCTCCACGATCCGGCCGACGTGGTGGTCCGTGTACTCCAGATAGCCCGCGTACACTTCCATCTGCCGGCGCAGGACGGGCAGCAACGCCTCCGGCATCTGCTCCCAGGCCGGGATCTCGGCGGGACGCGCGGTCGGCTGGCAGTCGGCCGGAATCACGCCAAGCTTCTTCTGGCGGGCGAAGGTCTCCGCGCGCAGCTGGTCCCAACCTTGGTCAAACTGGCCTTTGTATTTGTCAGCCCACTCCTTCGGAACATGGTGCGGCGCATGGGTGGCACCGGGGGCGAAATAGACGAAGAACGGCTTGTCCGGCGTGAGTGCTTTCTGCTGCCCGATCCACTTGATGGCCTTGTCGGTCATGTCCGCCACCAGGTGATAGCCTTCCTCGGGAGTCTTCTTCAGTTCGACCGGCGTGGTTCCTTCGAACAGCGTCGGGTACCATTGGTTCGCCTCGCCGCCGATGAAGCCGTAGAAATACTCGAAGCCGCCGCCGCCCGTAGGCCACGAGTCGAAGGGTCCGGCGGGACTCGTCTGCCAGACCGGCACTTCGTGGCACTTGCCAAACTGGGCCGTCGAGTAGCCGTTGAGCACCAGCGTCCGGGCCAAGGGCGACATCGAGTTGGGCAGCACCGAACTGTAGCCCGGCGCACCGCTGGCGATCTCGGTGATATTGCCCATGCCGGCCGAGTGGTGGTTGCGGCCGGTCAGCAACGCCTGGCGGGTCGGCGAGCACAGCGCGGTGGTGTGGAAACGGGTGTACTTCAGGCCGCTGGCCGCCAGTTTTTCCACCGTCGGCGTCTGGCACGGACCGCCGAAGGCGCTGGACGAACCGAACCCGGCGTCGTCGATCAGCACGATCAGCACGTTGGGTGCGCCCTGGGGAGGGCGCAGTTGCGGGATGGGAGGAAACTTCGTGTCCGGGTCCTTCGCATCATAGGTGATCAGGCTGGGCCGCACCGTGTTCGGCATGGGCAGATGCGAGCGATGTTTGGACTGGATCTCGCTGCCCGCACCCCGAATGCCGGTGGCCGGGATTTCCGCCGAGCGGGCGGTGGCCGTGAGCAAGACAGCGGCGGCCAACACGCTGCTGAACCTTTCGAGCCGGATCGTTTTCATTTCTCTTTCTCCTCGTGGCGTGAACTTGACGGGATCAACGTAGCCCTTCCTGGGCGAAACATCGACGCGGAATTGCCCAAATTGGGTCTTGAAATCCTCGCCGCTTGTCGGCGAGGATCAGGAGGCTGGTTGGGGAACGCGAATCAACGAAACCTGTTGCGTCTGGCCGTCTGCGGTGTGGACGAGGATCGGCGTCTGGTCCTTGGTCAGGTTGGCCAGCCCGGCCTCGTACACGGGAGTCTGGTCGTTGCCGATGGTCCAGGCCGCACGCTGGGTCGTCTTGTCCACCGCACCGGACATGCTCTCGACCTGGTTGGTCCGCAGATTGTGGTAGTTGCCGCGGAGGATGCCCTGCCGATCGACGGCCAGCTGGAAGACGTCGTCCGAGTTGGTTTCGTCGCCTTCGACCAGGGCGAAGACGCCCAGCGGCAGCCACTTGGTGTCCTCTGCCGGCTGGGCCGCCTGCCCACTGACGGCGAGCTGGCTCGCCTGGCTCGCGTACTGCTGGGGCGTCCCCGCAGCGTCCCCGTTGACGTACACGGCATTGGACTGAACGACGACATTCCCGCCGTAGTCGTACGGGATCGGCTGCGCGGCCATTCCCAGCCCGACGGCCAAATTATTGTATCCCGGGTGCGTATACAGCGACGTTGTGACTACGTTGGTGGGCGCCCAGGCGTTGGGATAGCCCGCATACATGGCCGGCGTGTAGGCTGGATGCCCGACTGCCGCGGCGCGGTAGGCCGCTCCCTGGTCCGCGAGCGCGGCCGACGACGCGTAGCGCGTGCCGTAAGCCGCCGGGGCCCCGGCATATCCGGCACCGGCGCCTGGTCGAACTCCAACTCCACTGGCTGGTCCGCCCGCACCGCCTGTACCAGCGCCAGGTCGAACGCCGACTCCACTGGCCAGTCCACCCGCGCTGCCAGCACCGGTGCCGGGACGCGTCCCGATC
The DNA here is from genome assembly GCA_964645045.1 of uncultured Pirellulaceae bacterium. GTDB lineage: Bacteria > Planctomycetota > Planctomycetia > Pirellulales > Pirellulaceae > Anammoximicrobium. The sequence goes on from CAZXYZ010000062.1 coordinate 37,139, forward strand.
CCGCTGGCCGGTCCGCCTGCTCCGCCCGCACCGGCGCCCGGCAAGACACCAATTCCGCTGGCGGGTCCGCCCGAGCTTCCTGCGCCGGCACCTGGGCGGACTCCAATTCCACTGGCTGCCCCTCCCGTCCCTCCGGCACCGACGCCGGGACGAGCGCCGATCCCGCTGGCGGGGCCACCCGAGCCGCCTGCACCGGCGCCTGGGCGAGCGCCCAACCCACTAGCAGGTCCGCCGTCAGATCCGCCACGCCCCGTTGCGCCTGAGTGGCCGTAGGGGCCCATGGCAGCGCCACCGCGTTGCATTTCACCCGAGGGGCTATGGGAGGAAAGGCCGCCGCCAAATCCGCCGCCGGAAGCAGCCCCACCGGCGCCGAATCCGCCCGCGCCGAATCCGCCCGCGCCACCACGTTGCATGCCGCCTCCGCCTGCTCCGAAGCCACCAGCCCCGAATCCGCCGGCGCCGCCGCGTTGCGGACCACCACCGCCAAAGCCGCCACCGCCTTGCATCCCACCGCCACCGCCAAATCCTCCGGCGCCGCCGCGTTGCGAACCGCCACCGCTGCCGCCGAATCCGCCGCCACCTTGCATCCCGCCGCCACCGCCGAATCCGCCTCCTCCTCCGCCACCGCCGCCGGCGCCACCGCGGCCACCACCGCCACGGCCGCCGCGTTGCGCCATCGCGTGCGGATGCAGGAGTACGAGCGAGAGGATAACCATTGCCGATGCCAGATAATTGAATCGCATGATACGTTGCTCCTGATTCTCTAGGTTTGCGTGCAGCGAGACGCGGCTAAGGCTGCGCAGAAGAATGAGTCACCGACAAAGTCGCCTTTCGCTCCGCGAAAGGACGTGCTTTCGCGGAGCGAAAGCCGACATTGCCGTGACACCGGCTCACTGGCCCGTCTTGATTCGCGTTATTTTCGTTGGGGGCAGGTCCGGCAACTCGGCGTTGTCGAGCATGCGGTTGATCGATTGCCAAGTGAACGTGTCGTCGTTCACGCGTCTGAGAACATTGGTTTCCGCCAGCGTCCGGCCATCGGCCAAGGTGCCCGCGGCGTCGAGCACCCAGTGGTCGTCGTCGCGATGCCAGTCAGCCTCGCCGATGCCCCCGTTGGTCTCGAACGTCCAGGAGTGGATCATCCCGGTGGCGGGGTCCAGCCCGATGATTTGGGTGCCGCTCAAGGCGAGGTCCGCGTCCTTTCTCGTGAATCGCATGTAAATGAACTTCTTACCGGGATCCCAGGCGTAGTTCGTTTGCATCTCGGCTCCGCCGCCGCCGGCCGATTTCCACTGGCCGACGAGCCAGCCGAGGTCCGCGATCGACGGTTGTGTTTCGGCGGGCGATTCACTCAGGTGCGCCAACAGCCAGACCCCAGCTTCACGCACGACCAGCGCACTGTAGCGAGCCTTGGCGGCTGGATTGGTTGGGCCGCGTTGGACGATGACCAAGCCCTCGTCGATCGCCGAATCGGTGGACAGAAACCGCAGCGAATCGGATTGGATCTGGGCGGCCACTTCGGGCGTCCTGGCGAAGAACTCCGCAAACCCACGCTCCAGAGCTTCTCGCCTCCGCAGTGTCGTTCCTTGGACGTTCTGGAATTCTCCCTCGGCCGTAAAGTGCCCGGCCAGCGCTTTCGCGTCCCGAGCCTCAAACGCCTTGGCAAACGCGTCGATCGCTTGACGAATGGCCGCGCGATCCTCCGCCCGAGCATCGGTCGGGGACGATGGCGGCTGCGACTTGGGCTCGCCGCCGGCCGCGTTGGCCAGCAGGATGGTACAGAAAACGAGGCATGCTCCGATTCTCATAACGTCTCTCTCCCCATAATCGCAAAATCGATCCACTGCGAATACGATGAACCATCCGGCTCGTGCGTCTTCAAACGCTCAAAACCGGCGGCTAGCGCCGTGCCGCTCACTCATCGCGACTCCAACTCCTCGCCTTGAAGAAACACTAGTCGGCGTTCTCCGGCTTCTGCAACCGCACCAACAGCCATTGTTCGGTGCGCTCGGTGCCGAAATGGAGCAGGCACGGGGCCTCGTCTTTGGTCAGATTGTACAGGCCGGTTTCGATAACGTTCTTGGTGTTCTCGCCCACGGTAAAGGCGACGCGCTGCGTTTGCTTGTCCACCGAGCCCTGGACGACCTGGTTCTGTTCGGTCGCCGTATCGGTGTAGTTGCCGCGAATGAAGCCTTGCTTGTTTACCGCCAGCTGGATGCTGACGTCGGACTTCGTCTGATCCGGTTTGGTCAGGGCGAACACCCCCAGCGGCATCCAGTCGCCGTCGGACGGGGCTTGGGCAGCCGCGCCCGTCGAGGCGATCTGCGTTGCCTGGGTGTAGTACTGCTCGGAGGTGCCCACGTTGTCGCCGTTGACGTACACGCTGTTGTCCTCGTACGTCACGTTGTTGCCGTAATCGTAGTACACCGGCGGCGTCTCGGCGTAGCCGCAGAAGGACGCACACGTGCCCCACTCGCAAGCCCGCCAAACGGCCCCGGCCGCCCAGCCCGTGGCGAACCACGCGCCGGGGTATCGCCCGTACCAGCCGCGGCCATAGACATCCCAGTGGGCAAAGTTGCCGCGGACGGCGACGGCAGCCGAGTAGCGGCCCGACGGGCTGACGCGTACGAAACCCGCCGCGGCCCCACCAGCGGGACCACGGATTGCGCCACCGGCTGCGACGCCGCCACGGGGACCGACCGCAACGCCGCGCGCTGCAGCGCCGCCTTCGGGTCCGCGGACTGCTCCACCAGCGGCGATACCGCCGCCGGGGCCGACTGCGACGCCCCGGGCCGCCGCACCACCGTCAGCACCCTTTACGCCTCCCACCGTGGCAGCGCCGCCCTGCGGACCAACGCCGACCGCACGGCCCGCGGTGTTGCCTTGGGGACCTGTCACCGCAATGCGCGCCGCCTGGCCGCCACGTGGCCCTTCCGCGGTACCGTAGTTGACATCGAAATTGTCACCGGAGAATTGCCGATTGCCGCTCAGGCCATGCATTCCCTCATCGGACGGCATCCCCAGGAAGCTATTGAGCTGACTACGACTGGGCGTCGAGAACCGGTCGCCAGCCAAGCCTGCAGAACCTGGGCCTCGTTCACCGGCCCCGCCGAAACCACCTGCACCGAAACCACCTGCACCCGCGCCGCCGCGAGGTCCGCCGAAACCGCCGCCGCCAAAGCCGCCTGCACCCGACCCCGCCCCGCCGAATCCTCCGCCGAACCCGCCAGGACTAGGCCGCGATCCCCCACCAAACCCGCCACCGCCACCAAACCCACCATCACCACCAAAGCCGCCGGCTCCGCCAAGCCCTCCGCCGCCGAAGCCACCTCCGCCAGGTCCGCCTGCGCCACCGAATCCGCCCCCACCAAAGCCGCCCCCGTGCATCCCTCCCGCACTCATCCCTCCTCCGAAGCCGCCACCCCCTCGACCGCCACCGCCGCCGCCACCGAAACCGCGACCCCAGCAGTGGGCCGGAGGCAACATCAAGACCGTGACGCAAAACGTGACGAACAGGAATCGCCGTACCATGTTAATTCTCCAAGCGAATATGCTCTTGGGCATTGTGATCGGTCAAGGAAAAATCAACGGTCATTTCGCCGTCGGGCGACGCTTGATGATGATTTCGTCCGTATCCGGCAGAGCGGATTCCCCGAGGAAACGCTGCACGGACTGCCAGACGTAGGCATTGTCATCCAAACGCCGCAGCACATTCACCGCGGCGGTCGAGGATCCGTCGCCCGCAATTCCGTAAACCTTGGCTTGCCAGCCGCCCTCGATCGGCATCCAAACGCCAACGGCGTGCCCGCCATCGGAAGTGAAGCTCCACGACTGGACGTGGCCGCCCTGTGGATTCCAGCCGATCAGTTGCACTCCGGATGCCGTCGTGCCATCGGGACGAGTGGTCGTATGCTTCCGCTCGAGGAAACTCTTGCCGGCCACCCAGCTGCAGACCGATTCCGTTTTGACGCCATGCTCCTCCGCCACCCAGGTGCCGACCAACCACGCGAGGTCAGCGGCATTTTGGCCTGCGGACGGGGCGTTGTCTGGTGTGTCGCGGACCGTCGCCATCAGCCATTTTCCGTCAACCTTGACGTGAACGACGGTGTAGCCGCTGATGCCGGAAGGGCCGTCGGGTTTCAGGGCCACCATGGCCCGCCCGTCCTCGATCGCCGCATCCGGGCTCAACAACCGCAACGAATCGACGACGATGCGCATCTGAGCACCGGGGTTCTTGGCAAAGAACTCCGCGTAAGCATTTCCAATTGCCTCGCGCCCGGAGAAGACGCGTCCCGTGTCGTCGCTGTATTGGCCGTCCTCGGTCCATAGCGCCGCTACGGCCTTGGCGTCGGCCTTGTTGAAAGCGGCAACGAAGGCCTGCGACCCGGCGTGAATCGCGTCCAGGTCCGGCGAAGATTCACGGCGTTCTGCCGCCGTGTTTGGCACCGGCGGCTTGGCCCCGGTTTCTTGGGCGAGGCCCAGGCCCGCGCCCCCAATCATGGTCAGGAGAGCAACGACAGTTGACGGTCTCATGGTACGGTCCCTCGGGATGATCTTGTCTTGGCCGCATCGGCTCCGTTTTCAACAACAGCAGGATCTCGGGTGAAGCGGGCCGTAATGCCACAATATAGGAGATCAGGCCTTACGGCCAAGCGGCGGCAACTCGATCGGCTGCCAAAAGATCGGTCAGATCCAACGCCGCTAGCCTATCAGATGCCGGAGACATCTGCAACAATGCCTTCTGAACGAGTTGTTCTCAACGAGTCCGGGATGGAACGGGTCCAGAGTAACCCGGTTGATTCACGAACTGGCAGAGTGGGATAGGCATTTTGCCTGTTTTTCTTGCTGACAGGCTGGAAGCCTATCCCACGCGTTGATGGATCCGGGAGTAACCCGCGACGGATCCCGACGGGGCGCAGACGGGGCTGGCCGCATGTGGGACACTGGTCGGTGAGAGCACGAACCATGGACGCAGCGAATCCTCCGACCATCCCGCAACGGCCTTCATTCGCTGCCTCTTTTCCTGCGCTGCCAAATTCCGCTTCCGACAGCGAATGGAAGGAGACAGCGAATGGACGTGCTCCGGCACCCGAACAACGCAGATCGGCCGGCGTCTTCTTCACGCCCCCGGCTGTGGTCCGCTACCTGGTCCGCCACACCTTGGAGCCGCTGCTGGACGACCAGCGTGGCGATCATCCGTTGCGGGTCCTTGAACCGGCTTGCGGCGACGGCGCGATCCTGACCGAGGTGTTTCGCTACGTGCGCCAGCATCGGCTGCAGGAATTCGACCAGCGCACCGCGGTGCAGGGGCCTCTCGGTCCCGCGCACCGGCGCCGAGACTTGGAGGGCGAGCGGCAATTGAGCGACGACGAGCAGATCGGGCTGATGTCGTCGAGCTGTTTCGGCTTGGACATCAATCCCGAGTTCGTCTCGGCGACGCGGCGGGCGTTGGCCGGTCTGCTGGCCGCGGGCAAGGAAGCCCCGCTGCAGTCGCTGGAACGCGTGCTGCGGACCAATATCCGTTGCGGCGATGCGCTGCTGGGACCCGACTTCGAGCCACCTCCAGAGGCGAACGGCGGGGACCAGCCCGTCGACTGGGAACGGGACTTCGCCGGCATCTGGGACGCGTCCGGCGGCGGTTTCGACGCCGTGATCGGCAACCCGCCTTATGTCAACATCCGCCGGCTGACGCTCTCACGCTCGGCGGCAGTCAAGCGGTACTTGCGGGCGCATTACCAGTGCGCCCGTGGTGCGTATGACCTGTACGTGCTCTTCCTGGAACTCGCGTTCCGCGTGCTGCGGCCCGGCGGCCTGTGCGGCATGATCGTCCCTAACAAGCTCGCTGGCCTGACCTACGCCGGACCCTGCCGCGCCCAGTTGTCCGAGCAGACGACGATCCGGCGGATTGTGGACTTGTCGCACTGGCGGGTGTTCCCGGGTGCCGGCGTATATCCGTATATCATCATCTGGCAAAAGCAGCCGCCCGAGGCCGAGCACCGGATCGCGGTGGTTCAGGCGGCGTCGGAGGCGGAACTAGCGGCCGACCGCAGCGCGCGGTACGTACGGCAATCCGCGTTGTCGGCGACCGCCGGCTGGCACCTGCACGGCACGCTGGACGTCGAGTCCCGCGTACCGACTCGCCCCTTGCGGATGCTCGCTCGACTGCACAGCGGAACAACCGGATTCCAAGCTGCGGCCGTAGCCCGCGAATTGACGGGCGAACCCGCTGGCGCCGATTCGACCCGCGCTGGCGAATCCTTCCGGTTTGTCGTCAGCGGCAATATCGATCGATACCGCATCTGCTGGGGCCGGGCCCGCTTTATGAAACGCACGTTGATCCAGCCGGTCCTGTCGCGCACGTCGCCCGTACTGACCGACGGCAAGCGGCGGCTGTTTGGCGGACCCAAAATTGTCATCGCCGGGATGACGCGGCGGATCGAGGCCGCCTGGGATCCGGGCGGTTTGGCCCTGGGAGTCCAGGTTTTTGCGGCGGCCGACCTTCAGGAAGACCGCCATTACGTTTTGGGGCTGCTGAACTCAAAATTGTTCTCGTTTCTCTTTCGCGGCCGGTTTCGAGCCAAGCAGTTGTCGGGGGGCTTTCTGGCGATCAACAAGAGTCAGCTCGACCAGCTTCCCATTCGCATCGTGCCTTCGGAGGACCATGCTGCGGTGCAGATCCGGCAGCAAATCGTGCGCTGCGTCCAGCGGCTGGAGCAGCTGCACAACAGCGGGGCAGGCACCACGATGCCGACAGAAGTGGCGCAGGTCCACATTCTTGCACTGGAGCGGCCAATCGATGCTTGTATCTATCAACTGTACCGCTTGACAGCGGACGAGGTGGATCAAGTCGAGGCGGAGTTTTGTCCGCCGCCGTAAGCCGCGACGTCTTGGACGACGCCAGGAAGTCGAGGCCCCGATGGGGCAGTTGAGAGCTGGTTATAAATGGGAGGTTATAAGTGAAGGGTATGGTGGAGGCTCAACAATTCAATCTATAACAGACGTCTTCAGGGGCATGACTAGAACAGCCCCTGTGACGAAACTGCCGCGGGGTTTCACCACCTGGGAAATAGGCGGCGTACGGCTCATGGTCCTTTCCCGTCTCGCCCCGCGCTGGCCGCGGCATCTGATCCATCGCCCGGCGTGAAGGTGATCTGCAACTGCCCCAGTCCGATCACCGTGCTCTTGCCGATGTGGAGCCATTGAGCCGCAGCCAGCAGCGGCCATAGAGGCCCCGGGCCGGCAGGCAGATCGAGCCAGCCGCTGACTCCGTTGATCTGCAGCTCTTGTTCCTGGCTGGCCGAGTAGCGGAGCAGATCGAGCCGGTCGCCGATCCAAGGTTCCTGCGGTATTTGGTGCGAAGCGGTAATGGCACCTTCGGTCAGCTGGTCCCATTCCTCCCGCGATCCTTCAGGCAGGAACGAACGCAGCCGCCGACAAGCTGCCACCGTCAGATCCGTCAGCGTGGGTTCGCGGATCAGCCGGTCCCGCCGCAGTATCCTCAAGGGCGAGGAAAACACGAGCCGGCACGGGCGATCCACGGGCAGCGGCCAAGGCACGTCGCCCAGCCGCCACGCATCGGCGTCCGCCATGGGCGTGCCATCCGGCCGCAGCCCGCGCGCCTGCAGGATGTGGAACCGCCGTCGTTGCTTGCCGAGTCCCATGCCGCAGGCGATGATCCACGCCCGCAGCAGCGGCGGTTCGTGCTGCATGCCTTTGCCGGCCAGAATCCAGTCGATCGCCGGAGCGAACTGCGGATCGGGCGGTGCCGGCCGCAGCACGTATCCCGGGGAACTGCCGTCCGGCGGCGAAAACACGGCCTGATAGGCGGCCCGGTCCGAATCGTGCAGAGCCGCCCCCCACACCCCGCGCAACATGGGAGTCGTGGCCTGCACGCCCGGCGTCTCCAGCAGGAAACGCCGCGGCAGAATTGGCAGATCGTTCAGGTGTCGGATTAGATGGCTTGCCAAACTCATCGGCTCACCCAAGTAACGCTGTTCACTTGATTCTTCGCCGGAAACGTGCGCACGCGGGTCCCGCACCGCGTCCTATGGTTCCACCACGATTTCGATCGGATCCAGCGGCTCGACAGGCCGCAGCTGTTCGTCGTAGCGAGCCGGCGTGTACTGGAGTGGACGCCGCGCGGGCACGCAAGCCAAGGCCATCCCGACGGATGCGTGAGAGGTCATTCCCAGGTAGTCGGCGATCACGTCGGACTCCTGCCAGCCATCCGGCAGGTTTTGATAGATCTTTTGGACGCAGTCCCGGTACTCGAGCGGATTGTGGATGTCGTTGATCAGGACCGGTTCAGGAAAGCGGATCTTGGGGAAGGTGTCGATCAACTGCCGGGCCAAATCGAGGGTGCGGATCGAGCAGATCAGCCAGCACTGTTGGAGTGCCTCGGCATGATACTCGATGGCCTTGACCGAGGGGTCGAGGCGGCTGACCATCAAGATCAAGCCTTTGTGCGGAGCCGGATGGCGGGTGATGAATCTGTCGGGTGGTTCCAGTTGCAGGGCTTTTACAAAGCGGCCGAGGGACCACACGGCAAAGACCAGAACCACCGTCGCGGCGAGTGCAATGCCTACCGCAACCGGCGCCTCGCCGCCCAACCAGTTCACCAAGATCTGGTAGACGGCGTTCGAGAGGACGCCCAAACAGACTGAGCCAAACAAGAACGGCAGCAGGGCTTCATAATTGAAGAAGACGCGTGCAGCCTGAGAGAGGTTCTTCGCCATAGGGTCCCTTTTGCACTACCACATTTCGCCTACTGGAAGCGGCTCAACAGTCCCAACTCGAACGGCAAGTCCCGCATCTGCTCGTCCGTCAACAGCACCCCTTCCGGCAGCCTGGCCTTCAGACGCAGCACCACCGCGCGATCGCCCGGCTGCATCTCCACGCTCGTGCGGTTTACCGGAACCGGCACCCCCAGCAACCGCGTCAGAAACTCCGCCGCCCCCGCGTGCCCCACCGCCGACACAAAGCCTTCCCGCAACACCTCCGCCGCCCGCTCCACCGCCACCGGCCCTTCAAACCGCCACATGCCGTAGGCGGTGAGAATGGGGGTGTTCAGGAGGTATGTATGAGAATTCTCGCTACTCATTGCTTCCCTTCCGCCACGTCACGCCTCACCTCGCCCCTCGTCGGGCACCCGTGTCGCGGACCATCCCTCTAGCGACCTCTTCGGTGGGTGTCCCGTCGTCTCGAACCTTGGTCCACTATCTTCTGAGTTTGTTGATCGAGACGAGCGAGTTCCTCTGGCTTGAGATAGTCGAACTGAATCTGCTGGGCGTTCGCGGATCGCACCTTCAACTGAAGCCTGTCACCCGGTTGCATCGCCTCTGGCACAGCGGCGGAATTGGTGATCGAGCCCTTGTGCAAGGTCCCGACAATTTGTGCCATCCGCCCGCCCTTCTTCGACTTTTCGGCCAGCAATTCCGCCTCGACGACGTTGCCACCCTTTGGGAATGCCGGAATTGGAGGGGAAGCAAGCTCCATTCTCGTCGTGTTCGAAGGTGTTTGTACCGGTGCAGCTTCGGCGGAAACGAGCCGGCCGTAGCCGCTGGATGTCTTACCGCCGATGCCGCAATCACGCAGCGCCGCCTTCAGCAGGTCTGACGTCCAAGCCAACCATTCGCGGCCAACGTCCGTCGCATCGTCGCAGGTCATTGCGAAGTGAAACGTGCCACGAACGGACAGGAACTGCACGGGAATCGGGTCGTCGAAGTCGGTTGGCGGAATCTGTTGGCCCTGACGCTCGCCCCCGGAATACCTCTTCTGGCCGTAGTAGTCTTCGTGGTGCGGCGTCGTGACATCGCGCACGAGTCCTTCGCCTGATGTCAGGGAATCTGGTGTGAGCCACGCGTCGTGGAAGGTGATAAAACCGGCGTCGTCCGTAGCGCCGAAAATGGTCCGATGGCGGCCGTAGGTGATTCGACTTCGTCCCTGCGCGTCCTTCTGGATCTGCTTAAAGAACTTCCTCAGCGTGCCATCCACTTCGCCGAACACCTTATCGCAGTAATGTGCTGCCAGTCCCTTGAGCGCCGAACCGGGAATGATCGGCACCCCGTAGGCATGGTGGAGCGTCAGGCCCGTTTCCAGTGGTGATTCGCATCCAAGTCCGATCACCAGCCGGTTGTGCGGCGGCGTGCGCAGCGTGAACTCCACGACTGCGGGACCTCGTGGCGTCCCGCTCGGCAACTCCTTCCGGCCCTGCTGATCAATGGCCGTCAGCCAGGAGGCACGGCGTTGAAACGCTGCACCGTAGACATGCCCCGCCTGCCCCGTTGCGGCAATCGCCGCCCTCTGGACCTCTTCGCGCGCCCCAGGATGCGTTTTCTCGCTCGCGGGAACGCCCAGATAGCGGCTGAGGACGAGGCCTGCATGAGCAATCATGCGGACGTTAGCGACGTTGGGCAGGCGGCTGCGGCGTGCGGGAAGCATGGGAGACCTCACACGAGAGAAGAATCAAGTTTGTGTTTCGGGGGTCGGACGCGGTTCCGATTTCTCGAACGCCTCCGCGTAACGCTTGATCCAAGTTGCAGCTTGGATCGTGGCGCGGGACAAACGCAGGTACTCGACCACCCCGGCTTTGTGCGAGCGAGCGCGCAGGTCGTCCGCTTTGTCGATACCGGCCAGGCCTGCCGCGGCGACGACATCCTCCAGAACCTGCGACTGCGTCCCGCCTTTGGCCTGCGCGAAAGCAACCGCTTGACACAGGCCGGCCGCATGAAGCAAGGCGGGAAAAGATTTGGCGAACGACGCGTACTCTTTGAATTCGCTCCGCTTTTTCGTATGTCGGTCGGACACTCGTCCGTAGGAACGTTCCGCCATTCGTTGTTGGCGCGTGGTGACTGTGGTCATGATCATTCTCACTTGATTGCCGTGGTGGCCGTTCAACCCGAAACAAATGCCAGCTTGACCTGTCCGCGGCCCACCGTTGCCTTGCCGCCCAGCTGGATGTGGGCGACTCGCTCACAGAAACTGCGCATCAACTCCTGCCGCTTGGCCGCATCGTTCCGTTTGCCTGATCCGAACGTCGGTCCGCACCAAGCGATTCCGGCCAGAAGGGATTCAGCCGGAAGGGACTCCTCATACCAGAGTTGCCCATCGGCGACTGTCTTCGAATCGTCGTCGATTCGCACTCGCGCATCGACCTGTGTCGCGGTTTCGGCAAGGAACGCAAATATGTCATCCGCGACGACCGCAAAACGTTGCTGGAAGTGCGTCCTCCACACTTGGTCGTCGCCGAACACCCAGGCCGCTATCCGGTCGGCCCACGCGGCTGCTTGCGCGGCCGGTTTGGCCAGGAAATCAAGGTCTTCGAAGAAAGCTGCGCTATTCGCATCCGGCAGTACCGAGCGCAACTCTCCCTCGACCGCCGGCACGAGCAGGTTGAGCGGTGCATCGCCCTCGGTCATCAACACGTCGATTGTCGGCAATTTGGCCACGTCCTGTCCTGCGTGCCGCAAGTCCCGTTTGAGCCGCGCGAGGACAACGGGACACGTACACCATGCGAACGTGCCATACAAACTGCGAACCGGTAGGCAGATCAGGTGGGCATCGGTGAAAACCAGCGACCCTGAATTCGCCGCCTCCCCGTCCTCGTCCGCACGTCCGAACGCCTGATAGTGCAGTGAGTCGTTCTTTTTCCGCGTCTCGGCCGTGACGCCGAAATAGTCCGCCAGGACGCCTTTCACCGCCGAACCTGGTACGTAAGGGAAGTTCGTAACGACCTCGCGCACAATTGGCAAGTCCACGAAACCGATCCCGCGCCCCGCACCGACGTGCAGGGGCGACAGGGCGTGGAGCCAGTAGGCCCGCGAATCCACCTGGTTCTGAACCGTGTTGCTCTCACTCATTGGTTCTTGTCCTTCTTCGAGAAAACGGCCCGCTACGGCCGCGATGCCTCAAAAAGTGTGTGACTCGTCGAACGGCTTCCAGACTCCCCACAGAGCGAGCCCGAATCCGTCCCGCCGGTTCTGCTCGCCGCTGCCCAGGAACGCCTCGTCATCCGCGTTTTCGCTCAAGTCGCAGACCGATTCCAGCCAGCGATCGGCCAGTTCGGCCGGATTCCCTGCCAGGACCTGAAAGAAATAGACACCGCCCGCCGGAACCAGCCTCCGCACCGCCTTTGGCCCTGGCTTTGCCTTTGTTCCTGTCTCGTATGACCACCCAGAGATGGGACGCCAGCGCTCAACACAAGCGCCGATCAGCTGCACGCGGACGTCAGTCTCAGGCACCTGCCCTTCCCAACGGACATGGCCCTCTGACTCGTGGCGTTTCAACCATCCCGGCCGCCAGCCCGCGCGGAACAGTCCGGGTGTGGCAAGCACCATGCGGACCATCAACGGCGAACCGGGGGACACCCCCAGCACATCGCGAATCTCCCGGGGGCAGGTCCAACCCGACTTGTGAGGCGTGGTGCCCGCTTGCCAGTGGATCAGCCTGCGCTCGCCGCCCAGCGGATGAAATCCGCACATGGACGAGATCACGTCCGGGATTGCGTTCTTGCTTCGCACACGGGCCGCAAGCACATCCGGGACGCCAGTCAGTGTGTATTCCTCGTTTGCACGTGGGAACCGGTGCAGATCGAGTCCTATCGACTGGAACAGCATGCCCTTCTTGCCGGCCCCGGAATCGAACTCCATCTGAACGTGCATCCGAACGTCCTGTGGCGCCGGCCCCAGAAACCCCGCAGGCCAACTCGTCTCGCCGGCGGTCAAAAAGCCGCGACCATCCTCGTTCGCCAGCCATCGCGTCAGCTGGCGGCAGGCCCAGAACTGCGGCACGGTGGCCGGCTTGAAATCGTCGCCTACCTCGTCCGGCAAGAGGACCGGGGCAAGCCCGCTGGGCAAATCGCAGCCACCCTCATCATCGGCCAGCGGTACGGGACGCACTCCGAATGCATCTAACGACTCGTCTTGGTTCTTCCGGACGATGAAGTCTTGCGGAGCCGGAAAGTAAAGCTCGCCCTCGACGGTCGGAAATGGCCCCGCCACCTCAGTCGCCTTGAGCCGCTCGATCTGCTGTGCGTACTTTCCAGGATTCGTTTCGAACCCACCCTCCAATCCACCCAGAAACGTGCGCAGCGAACCTGCTAACACGGACGGGTAGAGCCACGGCAGCGACTTCATTCGCAGCCCGAATCCAAACGGCCGGCCGTCTCGAGCAATCAGGGGGTCACGCGGCGTGAGTGTCAAGAACTGTTCCGCAACCGTCATACGTTTTCTCCTTCGCGGATCGCCGTTAGCGAGGATTGACTTCGACGCGAAACGCCCGCGGCCTGGTCGAGGGCGTCCCCGATCCACTGGCCCAGCATCAGTTCATGAGCGGCAACAAACAGGTCGCGTGGCGTGGCAACCGTTTGCAGGAGGCGCTCGACCAGGGGCCGAACGTCCTCCAGCGGTACCCCCGAAAGCCCGCGTTTGCGGCGTAACAGCCGGACTGCGTCGCGACGAATTGCTTGACACAACGCCGCCGGGTCGCGCCATTCCCGTCCATATTGCGCGGCAAGCAGGCGGAGATCGTAAGCTGCCTTGGCCGAAAGTTGCCGTTGGCGGTGGAGTTTTGCCCAGGACTCGATCCGTTCATCGATTCGGGGTTGATCTGCCGTCGCCATCCAATTGTCCCGCACCGTGAACGATGCACCCCCGCGCGGGTGCAGGGACACCGCCAGTCCATTTCGTTCGGCTTGTCCTTTCGCACGTTCATCCTCGGTTGGATTCTTGGCCCGGTCCTCGGCCTTGCGGGCATATCGAAGCAGGTCCTCCAGCGGCTCCAGGAAGTGCCCGACCGCGATGCCGACGGAAAGCGTGGGCGGGGCGAGCCCCCACGACTGGACTAACTCGCCGAGCAGTTCCCCGAAACGGTCGTGCAAACGTCGGGCACAGGCAATTGCCTGATCCACGGCGACCATCGCCAAGACATCATCGGCGCCCGCGTAGAAGCACGCGCCGGAAAAATCCCGGCCCATGATTCTCCGGACCTCCACCGCAAACTCCGATTGTCGGCGCGAGAACTCGCGGTGCTTCCTCAATCCATCGGGCAACTTGGCGATTTCCGACAGCGTTGCGCCCATGCGATCGCCGTCCGCCGCCAAGAAGGCCGCGTACTCCCAGGGCTTCGTGAAGGGATGTGCTCTTCCGAGTTCCCGCAGCAGCACCTGCAGTCGCGTCAGTTGGTCCTCGACGACATCTGCATCGGCCTGCTCGTCGTCGTGTTCCGGCAGGACCGCTTCCTTGGCCAACTCATCGCGCAGTTCCTGGTGCCGGTTCACGTACAAGGGCGTACCTTCGAAAGGAAAGTCCTTCAACCACGGGAACTTGTCCAAATCGTTCTCGATCCCTTTGCGGTTCGTAGATTTCCGCTCACGCAACACGCCCAGTCGAGCAAGTTCTTGACAGACCTCTTGGATCTCATCGAATCGTTCCCGGATCCCCTGACCGCGGATACCAGCCGCTACAATGCCGCGGATCCACGGATCGATGGCCACGCGCGAGAGGGACGGATACCGGATGGAGTCATGTCCCCACTCTGCCCGCTTCATCACGCCGGCCAGATCCAGTTGTTCTCCGGACTTGACCCGCAATCGCCGCCGCCGCGATTTGCTCCTTGGAAGGTCTTCGAGAACGGTTTCGCGCGACGCATCCAGCGATGACTTGGGCACACCGGCGATACCCTGCCAGGGTTCGAAGTCGCGGCACGCCTTTCGCCCGCCGAGAAGTCGTGTCACCCGCCGTCGGGCATCGGCATAGCCCGCATCGTCCGAAAGCGGAACCCACGCTGCGTAAAACTCGATCAATTCGTCGCGCAGCTGTGTCTCCCAATCGGGCCTCAGTTCCCCGCCGCAACGATTCGCCGCCTTGCGGGCGATCTCGCGCCATCGCGCCTGCGTCACGCTGCGCAAGCGTCGGGCTTCTTCGGCAATCTCCTCGGGAGCCGCTTCCAGCACGCACAAGATCACGTTCGTGACGTCGAACTCGTTCTTCAGTTCGCGGTTCTCCGCGTCGAACGCCATCGGCTGCAAATCTTCCGGCTTCAAGGGCGCAGGAAAGACGAGCCGATCCAAGTCCGGAGCGGCCCCCTCTTCTCGTCTTACCGCCGCCAGCGCGACCGCCTTGGCAACTTCCGACAGGATCGCCGATCCCATCCAGAAATCCCGTGTCCGCCGCGCCGCTACGATGAATCCCTGAACCGGACCGATTGAAATGGCGAGGAGATGTTCAGACATCAGCTTTGTCCTCCATCAACACGCGATGTAAAGCCTCGCTGCCCCGCGAACCACTCCAACGCGGCAAGCGTATCCGTGTGTCTGAGGTCCTTTCGCTTGGGAACGCAGAGAGAAGGATCCACAATCTGGGCGTTGGGGACAAAAACGGATCTACCCGCGAATTCAAGATATGCTTCGATGGTGCCTACCCAGGGGCACCGCAGAATGACTATCGCAGGTAACCAGTGACCGTTCACGAGGATTGGCCGAGTCAGGACCGGACTTGCCATGCGCTCGCCGGGAACCTTGTTACCCCGCGAATCGATAACCTGGGGAACGAGCTGAGTGATATCCGGATCGCGTTCGCTACACGAAATCCCGGCAGCATCGGATGCTTGGCCCGGGCCGTCGGCGAATTGAAAATTGATCGGAAGCCCAAGCTGTGCCCGGGGGTAGCGCGGTAAAGGTCGTTCGGGAGTGCTGAGTGGGGAATGGTCATGTTGTGTGTACGAGCCGGCACCCGGCACCGCGACGGTCTGACCTTTGAGGCTGCATCCAGTCGCCAACCGAATTGAATCCGGTTCGGGCCAATCGGTCTCACCTGCGGGAACCGGAACATTGTTCTCGATACGAAGCCGGCCCGTGTGGCGATCGGTTGACAACCGGTCTTTCCTGTGTTTTCCGCCGCGGCATCCTTGGCGGAACTCGCGATATGTGGCCAGAGTCTCGCGCCATGCCTCCATCGCCGGATTCCCACCGCCGGTCCTCGCGTTTGCTGTCAGCAAAATGATGCCGGAAAGGGGATAGCGTGCGCGATCACGATCCGAGAGGTATGCGTAACGCGGATCGCGCGTCGAAACTGCGCCCACCCCGCGTCGCGTTCGACTTCCAATGCCACCGAAATTAAGCCATGCCCACAGCGCAGCGGTCAACTCCTCCCGCACCTTATCCAGATCGGCCCAAAGGGGCGGGATCGTCGTTACCGGTCGTCTCGCGCCCCGCGTACGCCGCTCGTTTTCTTCCTCACGCTTCCGCGATTCGCGCTTCACACGCGTAGAGAATTGCTCGTGCGTCGGCCAGGAGATCTCCATCTGGAATTGAAGCCCCTCGCGCAGAATCTTCGGGATCTTGCGTCTCGAGTCCTGAGTTGCCGGGAACAGGGCGTACATCTCCGTGCCAAACTTGTCGAATTCGTACGGCCGTTGTTGATCCAGTTCGCGAAACCCGTTGTGCTGCGTGACCGTAACCTTCAAGTCGAACGGACTGGCCGTTTCCGAAGAACCGAAAACCTCGGACTCGCGCACGAGAAGCAGTTCCGTGGGATCGAGCCCCGTTTCGTTAATCAACGTGGGCCCGCGAATGAGGCGCCACCAAAACCGCAATTGCCCGCGGATTCCTTTTGCCGACACGGGGGTCACCTCATCAACGTAGCCTGCCTGCGGGCCTCCGCCGAACAGCGGCGTGATCAGTTCACAGGGGATGGTCCAGGTGGCAGACTCTGCAGATCGACGCTTCTGCACTTCGGAACACAACTGGCTGACCGGGCGTGGTGCTCCGGGGACCGTTTCCGCGGACGCGTCCGGACTAGGCTTAGAAATCAAGCGTGCCATGCGTGTACCTCAAAGCTTGTCGTTGGTGCATTCCAGAGAGACGCCAGAACGGCCCAACTGGAATTCGCTGACGCCCTCTGGCGGTTTGCTCCTGGATGTACTCGTGATTTCGTCCGTTGTCTAGCATCCCTCCGGGATGCCGCCCTAAATGACGTTCCACCTCCCGGTGGTCGGCGCTCCGCTTGACCACCGGCTAATTTCTGCGCCCGCTTCGCGGTCTGCCAACCGCCGGGCATTCGTGCGCAACTTCGAAAGCCTTAGTCCGGCCTGCTTTCGTGTATGTCATCTTTCTGCCCCTAATTTTTCTGCCACTTCTCTTGGGGAAGGGATTTTGGGCAACGGAATCTTCTTCCTCAATTCCTCTGTCCGACATTCACCTGCCCGCGTTCGTCATCAATTCCCCGCTCTATCATCTACGTACCGACGGTCTTTCCTATGACAGGAAATCCCCCGATCGTTATCTTTCACCGTCCCATCCCCTCCCGGCGATCCAGATCTGGGGCTGTTCGCTGAACGGGTCCACCTTGAAGCCCTGACGGCGATGGCGGAGGTAGTACAGGCGGTTTTCGGGCGCCGCAAGCTCCAGCATCCAGGCGAAACTGATGTCTTTCGGGCCCGGAGTCAGGTCGAAGACGACCCGCTCCGCGCTGCTGCCGGTCAGGAATTCCCCGATCGCCCCCCGCATGCCTGCCCGCAAGTCCTCCAAGTCCGCGAATCCCCGCTCATGCACTTCGCAACCCACCGTGTTGTTCATGGCCATGCCGCGGGTCAATGCGGTCTTGGCAGCGTAATCTTCCGTGTAGACGACCAGACAACTGGCCGGCCGCAAGACCTCGATCCCCAGCGGGACGAGTTCCGAATTGTCGCTGGCGATCGTGACCAAGTGGGTCGGGCGATCCGTCCAACCCGCCGCGTGCAGTTGCGTCCGGCAGTGCCCGATGATCTCCGGCAACAAGTTCCGCCGATAATACTCCTTGGCCCACGCTTCGTCGCCTTGACGCAGGTAGTAACGCCGGCGGCTGTCGCGCGACGCGCCTCGGTCGGGAGGAAGGTCGAAGTGCCGCAGGTAGTCGCGCAGCGCCCGGTGGGCATCCGGCACGGACTCGTACAGCGTCCCGATTTCCAGCGGCCCGCCGCACCGATCGTCCACCAAGGCCCGGGCCCGCGACGCTTGCGAGTCCGGCACGAAGAAGTGGCTGGCGCTGAGTTCCGACGCCACGGTCAACTTGGCGGCTAGATGCTCCTCGCCCACCGGCCGGATTCCCGCACCTTGCGACCAACAACCCGTGGCGAAAACGTGCTCGTCCGGGACACCGCCTTCCGCGGCCACCAGCAGACCCGCCGCCAGCGATGCCCAGCCCGACGCGCAGGCCAGATCGAAACGCCGCAGATCCGGCGAGCCCAACTCGCCGGCCAACTGGAGCGTCCACCGCCGGCCGGCGACCTGCGGGCTCCCACGCAACTCGTCCTGCACACGGTCGCGGAGACTTGTCAAGTCGCCCGGCAACACCTCGTGGTTCGCATGCCGCGGCTCACCGACCGCTTCGTGCTCCGCGCTGCCGGTGTCCGCCGGCGGGCTCGGCCCGTCGGCGGCGTTCTGAACCCAGCGCAACGGCAGGACAAAGGCGGGACGCATCAAGGGCACTTCGTCCGGATGGTCGGTTCCGAAGACGACCCAGCAAGCGCCGTGCGCCGCCGGGACGCCCGTTGGCACCTGCCACGTGCGGCGGATCACCTCCGGCACCGAGTCGTCCGTGGCGGCGAGCGCAAGGACGTCCGGACGCAAACACCAGCGGGCCAAACCGCCAAAGCCCAAACACAGCCGGCTGGCATCCAACGGCTGCAACCCGCCCCAGGGGCGGCCGCATTCCCGTCGGAGATATTGCCAGTCCAATCTGGTGCTCATTCGTCCGGCCGCTCCATGTGCAGTTCCCATTCGACTTGGTCCGTGCCGACGCACAGGCGAGGCGGTTGGCCCGTCGCCCGCAAGGCTCCCAACTCAAACGGCGCGCGGCCCCGCGAGTCGATGGTCTGTTCGGCGCCGGCCAACACGACCGGCCGCCCGGCCAAGGCCGCCGCCTCGTGGTGAGCCATGTCGAAGAACGCCAGGGACAGCAGTTCGTCCTCGCCTCGCGGCGGCGGATCGGGGATCACGAGCCGGGCCAGCCACTGGCCGTCGGGAGAATTCCACTCCCAAACGCGGGCTTCGACCTGAACTGCCTCCTCGCCGCGTCCCGCGACACGGCGGCCTAAAGGCGGGAGCCACTTCAGGGCCAAGGCGGCCAGGAATACGGCCCGCAGCCGCTGGCGCTCTTCCAGGTACTTGTCATACAGCCCGTTCACCACCGCCGCGGGCAGCGGTTGGACGTGGGCCAGCGTGAGTTCGGCTTCGGCGTCTTCGGCAGCGTCCAGGAGGTGGACGAACTTGAGGGCCGTCACGGCCAATTCGTAGTCCTCCGCTTCCAAGTCGGGACGCATCGCCAAGCCCACCGCCTGGACGTAGACACTGGCGGCGAGGAACGCGTCCGCGTGCCGGCACAGCCAGTCCACACACCGCTCGATCCCGGCTTCCAAACCGGCATCGGCAACCCCGAATCGCCGCGCGGCGGCCAGCACCAGTTCCCCTTCATCCAAATCCTCCAGCAATTCCACGGCCCCCTCGATTTCCTCGCTCTCGTCCAGGGGATCGTCCAGCGAACTCTCAAAATCACGGGCCGCCTCGAGCCAGGCGTCCGGGTTCAGGACGGTCAGCGCCCGGCGGGCCAGCTCCGCGCCGCGACCGTCCAGCGTCGCCCGGGCCCGCTGCAACTCCTCGCCGCCGCCACACTGTTCGATCAACTCGGGCCGGACGCGGTTCAGCTTGGCCGCCAGTGCCAACCCGTCATACGCCTCCTGCGGCCCCGGCGCCTCGGCCGTGACCTCCGGCCCCGCGTCGCGCACCGCGTCTTCCAACCGGTCCAGCCAGCACGCAACTTCGGCGGCCGCGTCCGGGATTCCGTCCCGCGTAGCAGCCAAGTTGGGTCGAATGTAGGGCTCCGCCATGATCCACCTCAATCCATAGCTCGGCGCGGGTCTCCCGACCCCGCCGAAACGGCCGACCGAAGGTCTCCCCGGCACGCCCGCCGCAATTCCAGCCAGTCCTCGTATTTCAATCGGCTGCGCGTCGGCAACAGGCCTTTCAGCAAGGCATAGTCGGCGCGCACGATGCCGCCCAGCATGTCCCGCGAACGATGATGGGCCCGTTTGACCAACTGGACGGCGGGACGGAAAACACGATAGTACAAGCGCTCTTCCACCGACCACTTGCCTTCCCACGGGCAACGGCGCTGCGGCGGGCCGTGCGGATCGCCGCCCTGCCGCCTCGACCGCAGGGGCCGCTCGCGCGGCAGCCCGCGGCGTTCCAGCCGCTGCCGCTGACCTTCCTTCGTCGCCTGCGGATCGCCTTGTCCCGCCAGGAACGCGGTGCGCACCACGTTTTCGATCAGCAGCACCACGCCGCTGGTCCCCATCGCGGCCGTCACACGGCCGTGGTCCTGGATCCAATGCAGCCGCGCGGCGTCGCCCGCTTCGGCCGCCACGGCCGCGACACACAGGTCGTACAGCGGCTGGGCGGACAAGCCGGCCGTCGTGCGGCCCTGCTCGGCATAACGGTATCGGGCGTCGGCGTCGCTGGGATCCAGCAGCGCGGTGTACGCGGGAGCGACCAGCGCCCAAGCCTCGCATTCCGGCGCGGTCAGCCAATGATCGCGCAAGTGGGCGCACGCCGTCTGCCAGTCGGCGAACAACTGGACCGCAACGCCGCCCCGCGCGGGATGAGGGATCGTGCGCAGCTGTAACGCCGTCCCGCCGGCCGGTTCGGTCGCCATCATCGGATCTCTCCTTCCTCCGGCCCGGCAAACCGGCTGGAATCGGGCAGCAAGGGGGCAAACAACTCGTCCCAGTCCGCCGGCGGGATCTTCTTGCGGGCACAGTTCTTGGCCCGGTACACCCAGCGGTTCCAGCAGCTTGGCGAGGGCCCCGTCCGGCCCGGCATGAGGGCGGCCAAACACTTGCACAAGTCGGCGGACACCACGTTATGCGGCGGATCGTCCACGATCGGCCGCAGCGCCGTCCAGATCGCCAACAGCGTCGGGAAGCCGGGCTTGAATCGTTCCGTTTCCTCCCACTCGCGCCACGGGAGAAGCCAGTTCTCGATCAGCTCCGACAAGGTACACGCCCGCTCCGCTGGACCGCCGTCGGCCTTGCCGGCGAGGACGGGCATCGACTGGCGCAGACGCATGAGCAGCACCGCATACAAATAGACTTGGCGGTCGTTGCCCGGCTTGCAGGCGATATGGTCCAGGACTTCCCGGATCCGCGTCCGGCGGTCGTGGCACTTCGCGATTTCCGCGGTCCAGTCATCGCGTTTGCCTGCGGCCAGTCGCGCGCGCCGATGGCCCTGCCGATGGGACTTCGCCGCTTCATCCGCCTCGTCGTCGCCCGGGGCCTCCCGCTCCTGGTACTCGTCCCTGCCCGCCACTCCCGCCGCTTCGTAACGAGCCGCCTTCCTGACGAAATTCACAAACTCGTGATAGAGAACGGCCGAGCAAAACGCGTAGAATCGTCCGCGGCTAGGATCAAACCACTCCAGCTTTCCCCAAATGATCAGCGGGGCCTCGGCCAACAGATCCTCCCGCCAGCGGCGGTCGAATCGCGATGCGGCTCGGCGGGCCACCGCCTGGATCACCGGTAACAGTCCTTCCATGGCCCGGTTTTTCAGCTCCGGCGACTGATCCGGATCGGCGGCCAACTGCACCAAAGTCAGGATGGCTTGCTCGCGCTCCGGCATCGGCTGCGGCAGCTGCGGATCGCCGCGGCCGTCCGCCGGCGTCTCTTGCTGGACCGGGGCATGCGGATCCCGGAGCAGCGCGATCGATTCCTGCACGTCGGAGAAAACGGGTTGGGGCACAGGTGTCGTCATCCCCCGCGTTCCTTGTGGGTCTTGATAGCAGCCGAAGGACGGGTTGAATGTAGCAGTTGCGGCAACGGACGCAACTGGCGGTAAAAGAATTTTTTCCGGATTGCCGGCCCAATGGACTGCCTCCGGCTAACGCTCAATGCCGCTTACTTTGGGACCATTGGGGGCGTTCTTGTTAGCGGAGCGGCGCAAGCCGCCCGGTTTCCTGACCGTAATACCGGACGGCTCGCGCCGCGCCGCTACAACGTAAGCGGCATTGGGCTAGCGCTCGGCGGCTGGCTTGTTCGAATGAGGAAGTTGTTTCGTGAGCGCCGCTACTGGGCAGCGTCGCGGATCCCTTTCATAAACGCCTCCACGGTCTGTTCGACCAGTTTGTCGAACTGCTGCGAGGCCCAGCGTTCCTCCCACCAGCCGAGGACGGTCCCGAACCGCTCGGGCTTGAGCCGGACGCCGCCGTCCTGGGTCACGAAATCGTCCGGCTTGATCCGCATCTGGTTGCACAGTTCGACGACCCAGCGGTCCACCACGCCCACGCGGTGCGGTTCGATCAGATCGCAAGGCAGCGAGGGGCGCCCGGGCCGGTACTCGTGCAGCGCGCCCAGATTGACCTCCAGGCCGGCCGCCTGGCAGCGCGCGAGGATGCGGTTCAGCAGCAGCGTGTAACCGAGGCTCAGCAAGGCGTTGACCGGGTCGGTGGGCGGCCGCCGCGTCCGCTGGTCGAACCGCCAGGGGGCGACCAGCACCTTGCCCAGCAGATCGAACCAGGCGAGTGTCGCCGCTCCCTCGACGCCGCGCAGCACGTCCAGATCGGTACACGTGTTGCACTGCCGCAACCGGTCCTGCAATCGCTGGATCGTTCCCGCCGCCTCGCGCACACCGTGCCGCTGATGATGCCGGGCTCCCAGCATCTGCGAGTCGATCTTGCCGGAGACCGCCCGGCGGGCCAGGTTCAACTTGACGGCCGGGTCCGACAGGGCCTGGTGCTGCATCATGCGCAACGTCGTGCCGTTGTCTCCGAAGCCCACCAGCCGCCCGCGGCAGCGGTGCCCGTTGGGACTCATCCACGCCACGTGGACGTCGTGCTGGAACAGGACTTGGAGCGCCTCGTCTGTCGCCCCGACGGCGCCGTAGCAAAGGACCGTCTCGAGCTGCTCCGGGTCCAGCCGCAGCGGCGTTCCTTCGCCCGTCGTGAAGCTGAGCCGGCCATTAACGACTTTCAGTTTTCCGGGGCCGACCACATGGGCCGTCGGTGTGGCAATCGAGGTGGTGCGGATGGTCATCGGGACATTCTCCTTCAACGTGTGAATGGGACAGGGCGGCGAGCGGCCGGCGTCAGCCCGCCGGTTTTCCGATTGGCGAACGGCCGGCGTCAGCCGGCCGGTGTTCCGATTGGCGAACGGC